>CAYNCP010000066.1:0-22212 GCA_964395905.1 uncultured Ohtaekwangia sp. | reverse complement strand
CGAGCCCAACTTTGAAAGGGATTGAACTTACCCTCATTGAGAAATTCGATAAACTTCACGAATGAAGTACTACCTGAAAGTTTACCTGCTTTAATTAGATGATAATAGTAGGACACGGCTACATCCCTACCGTCTCTTAAAATAAAAATAATTTTTGGCTTTACTTTATCACTGCGTTTAAAGTAATTAATAAATTTTCTGAAAGTTTCAAGTGAAAAATGGCTAGACATAAACCTAGGATTTTGCAACTCGTTACAAATAGCCGTATGCTCAACCAGTCCCGGGATACTGTTGTGAATATTCTTAAAATCACATTTATTGTCACTAATGTAGTTTCCAATTAAGAAGCGGATCCACGTATTTCCAGACTTTGGATAACCCACAATAAAAATGTCGGTTTCTCTTATTTCTATTAAAGATTGGAATAAAATTCTAAGGTATGACTCCTCTTTACTCCTTGCCAGAAGAGATTTAATAAAGCTCATAAAATCATCCGCTTTATTAATTTTGCTCCTAACAATGGATTAGTGAGCACCTTTCCATTTAGTCTCCTCCAGATTTTTTTTAATACAATCATCTTTAATAAGGGCAACTGAGGATTATTACGATGGATGGTTGAGAATGCATCCAGTAAGTATATCTCCAGATGAGCCTTAGAAAAAGAAATACCTTTCTTTTTCCAATTGATTAGGTTTGTGAAATCATTCTCAGTCATTAAGTTTTTACCTGTTGTAAAAAATATTTGGTTTACTAACTTAAATGAAAGTTCCTTTCTTGCATTAGCCTGCTTAGCACCCTTCGTGGTCGTCCAACTTTTATTATGAATCCGGTAATGCACAAGTATGTCTTTCAGAATACAAGCTTCAGTATGTTGTAAAACATTATTCCATAGGTGATAATCTTCTGCATGGAGCTCAACATAATTTAATCCAAAAGAATCAATTATTGATTTCCTGAATACAACCGTTGAGTGAACGAAGGGATTTTTGAACAGCATTTTCCATCTGATCTCTAAATCATCAATCGCCCTTGAATTTTGAGATAAATTAATGCCATACGAATCCATCGTAGACACAGAAGATCCTACCAAACCATACTTTGGATTTGCATCTAAGAAATCAATTTGAACCTGAAGTCGCTCAGGTAAGGCTATATCATCAGCATCTAATCTTGCTATGTATTTTCCCCTGATCCTTGCCATTCCCTCCCGCAAAGCACCAGTAACTCCTTTGTTTTGTTGCAGAGAAATCAAGTTCAGTCTCTTGTCTGTGATAGTTTTAAGGTATTGAAGGGAATCATCTGTAGAGCAATCATCCACTACAATCAACTCAAAGTCTCTAAATGATTGACTTAAAATACTCTCCACCGCCAGAGGTAAATAAGGCATACCATTGTAAACAGGCATCAGAACAGAAACCAATGGAGTCGTTTCTTTCACTTCTTTAGTCCAAACCCAAGACTGCTCACCGTGCCAATATTTTTAAGATAATTTACACTCAAAACTTCATTCCAGAATTGAATTACCCCAACCCACTTTCCTTTGATATCGTGAAAAGCAACAATTCCATTCTTCTTGACATGTGGAAAAAAGGCTTCAAAGTCCGCTTTGACATCTTGATATTCATGAGATCCATCAATAAACAATATATCAATAGGTATTTCCCAAGCTTTTGCAACTGCTACAGAATGCTTTTTGATAGGTGTTACATAATCCGTGAGTCCACACCGCTCAACATTCTCCTGAAACACTTTCTGAAAATTGCCCTGACCATAATCCTTTCCGTCCCCCTCAAATAAGTCTATGGCGAAGATGTGTTTCTGAGTTCCCAGGCAACCAAATCCAAAACTAACCGTAGAGCGGCCCTTAAAGCTTCCAATTTCTACGATCACCGCGTTTGCAGGTGCCTTCTTGGCCGCCCTGAAAAACCATCTTTCCTGCTGAGGACTTTTTAAAAAGCCAGGTACTTTATCAATCATCGGGTATACGCTTTCAAACTCTTTTTCCAAGGGGTCAAGATGACGGTATAACTGCTTGCCTGCTCTAATTAATTTCTTAAACATTTTCATTACATCCAATTTCCATTTACCAGGAAAAGTGGTTGCTCCCTCGTTAGTTTGTTGCTTTTTTGACCGGTGCCATAAAAATCACCTTCTATTACATCCATGAATCCAACACCAGCTTTTGGGAAATCCAAAATTTGACCCCTGGACATTACCTGCGCCTTCACTAAAAACCTTCCTTCCGGTAAAGGCAAGGAATTAATCTTACACTTGACAGTGCTCGTTCCCTTAGCCAATTGAAAAGTCTTACCCGTATATGAACTGTACAAAATAAAAAGCATTTGATCGTCTTCTTCACGGTGTATGGAAAAGCCAAGATCAACCTCCTGGCTATCAATTTCTGATTGGATTCCAAAATTCAGATAAACGACTTCACCTGTCTTCGCCATATCGACTTTCACATTGGTGTTGTCCTCCAGCCAAAAATCCTTAATAGTAACCTTGCCATTTCCTACCCTTTCTACCCCATCGGCCAAAAAACTATCCTGGGTCTGTGGCCTGAATAAAGAAATGTATTTCTGTACCGTATCGTGAACAGCGCCCATGTAAAATGTCTTTCCATGATCCAGCAGCAAGGCAGAGGTACATAAGTTCTCCACTGCGGCCATGTTGTGGCTTACAAATAAAACTGTTCTTCCACCGCCAGCTACTTCATTCATTTTTCCAATACACTTGCGCTGGAATCCAATATCCCCGACAGAAAGTACTTCATCCACAATCAATATCTCCGGTTCCAGGTGTGCAGCCACGGCAAATCCCAATCGCACTTTCATTCCACTGGAATAAAATTTGACAGGCGTGTCAATGTATTGTTCAACACCACTGAATGCTACGATCTCATCAAACTTTCGATCGATCTCCTGTTTAGTCATGCCCAGGATCGTTCCGTTCATGAACACATTTTCCCTTCCCGTCAAATCGGGATGAAAACCCGTGCCCACTTCAAGTAATGAAGAAACCCTGCCCTTCAGCCGCACTTCACCCAACGTTGGTTCTGTAATTCGGCTCAGGATTTTAAGCAATGTACTTTTTCCGGCACCATTGTGACCTATAATGCCTAGGACCTGCCCCACTTCCACTTCAAAATCAATGTCTTTCAATGCCCAAAATACAGACGAGTCATCCTTAGCAAATCGTGTAAGGTTTTTTAACTTTCTGAAATTTTCGAAAGGTGAAGTAAGAAGTTGGATTCCTGAATGGAACAAGGAATCAGAAAATACTTCCCGTGTACCAACCCGATAGCGTTTTCCAAGACCTCTGACCGAAATAACCCTTTCAGCCATCAGGCTACATCCGCAAAATTGCGTTCCATTTTTCTGAAGTAAAACAAACCACCGACAAAGAGAAGTATGGCCACCATCCCGGCCATCCCCAAATAATTCCAGGGCATTGGCTGAGTGTGTAAAAAAATTGCTCTGAAACCTTCTATCACTCCAACCATTGGATTGAGCGCATACCATATCCGGTATGCTTCTGGTACATTGGACGTGGGGTAAACCACAGGAGCAGCGTACATGAGCAATTGCACCATGAACGAAAGGGCATGCTTCACATCTCTGTATTGTACCGCCATTGCTGCCAGTAACATGCCGGCACCAAGAGAGGTAAGCAGCAATATGATGATTAATAATGGTAACCAAATCAAGGTCCAGGTCATACTAAATCCGTAAACCAGCAGCATGACAATCAGTACGGTAAAGGCGATAAGAAAATCCAGTAATTTGGACAAGGCTGCAGTCAATGGAAGTACCAAACGCGGAAAATAAACCTTTGTAATCAGGTTGGCATTGGTGATCAGGCTGTTGGCTGCATCTGTCAGTGTATTGCTGAAGTAGGTCCATGGTACCATAGCAGTGAGACTAAAAATAAAGTAAGGAACACCCTCTGAACTCACTCTTGCCAGGTTTCCGAATATAATGGTAAATACAACGGTAGTTACCAGCGGCTGAATGATGGCCCAACCTATACCCAAAATGCTTTGGGCATATTTGGCTCTTATTCCACGGAGAGTTAGAAATCTGAGGAGGTCCTTATATTGTACTAACTCCTTAACATTAACCCCTCTCCAACCTTTAGAGGGTCGGATAATCGTGATTACTTGCCCCACCAATTATTCCTCATAATATCCCTGCCCATTTTTCCGTTTACTGGCATAACCATACCCGTAGCCATATCCGTAGTGATAGGCGTACCCCTGACCGTAGCCATAACCTAGACCTGATTTGTATATGTCGTTAAGCAGAATACTTATGTTCTTCAACTTGCCGGAACGGTAATATTCGTCTATACTCTTGATGAATTCCTTGGGGGTATAATTCTGACGAAATACAAATACAGAGTGGTTAACGAACTGTGAAATAACAAAAGCGTCAGCCACCAAAGCCAGTGGAGGCGTATCTACAATTACATAATCAAATTTCTCGAGCGTCTTCTTTATGAATAATTCAAATTTATCCGTCAACAAAAGTTCGGAAGGATTAGGCGGGACTGGTCCACCACTTACAAAGAAAAGATTTTCAATATCCGTGTCTTGTACCACTTCTTCAAATTTTGAAATTCCGGAAAGAAAAGTACTAAGCCCTGTTGCGTTGTCTCTTTTAAAATCTTCAAAAATTTTAGGTCTTCTCATGTCAGCCCCTACGATCAAGGTCTTTTTACCTGACAATGCAAAAACAGTAGCCAAATTAATAGTGGTAAAAGTTTTGCCCTCACCACTAATTGAACTGCTCACCATAAAAATTTGCTTGGCTTCATTACCCGTAAAATAATTTAAGTTCGAACGAAGGGCCCTGAATGATTCGGAAACTCCGGATTTGGGCCGTTCACTTACAATCAGGTTGCTGGCTCCCGATTTGTGACCGATTCCTCCAACAAACGGAATGGATGTCACCTTGTCTATATCCTCTTTTGATTGCACCTTGTTGTCCACAATTTCGATCAATACAAAAATGGCAAACGGGAATATCAATCCGAGCAATGCAGCAATTGAATAATTCCGAATGGGTTTAGGAGACAACTGCCCGCCTTTCATAGGGGGATTTATTGCTATTACGTCACTCGTGTTTGCAGCCATCGAAATACCCGCTTCTGATAATTTTTGCATCAAAAAGACATACAGATTCTCAAGCAGCGAATAATTCCGTTGTACGGCAATCAACTGGCGTTCAGAGGCCGGCAAAAGTGATAATTGTTTTTCAATATCCTTGACTTGCTTATTGAGAAAATCCATTTTGATTTTATCCGTAGACTTGAGGGTATTCACTGATTCAAGCACATTTTTTTTAATCTCATTAATTCGATTGACCTTACCTGCCACAAGCGGATTTCTGCCATTTTCAGAACCCAGGTACAACTTTATCTCCAATTGCAAGTCAACCAATGTGGTTAACAATGAATTGATTACAGGATCTGTAAGTCCAACTGAAGAGGGCAAGATCACCAAATCCAGGTTATTGTCATTCATATTGAGGTATTCTTCCAGGTATTTAAAATAGTTTTGCCGGATCAGTAAATCAGATTTTTGCAATTCAAATTCACCCACCCTTTCTAGTAATCGTTGCGCATCCGCGCTCATGTCCTTTATGCGGCTGCTATTACCGAATCGCTCCAGTTGAAATTCCACGGTACGCAATGAATCCTTTATATTCACCAATTGGCCTCGAATGAATTCAATGGTCCGTTCTGCTGCCTCATTTTTCTTTTTTAGATCCAGCGTCCTATAGGCATCTACCAGACCTCTCAGAAAATCCATATCCTTTTCAGGATTTGTGCCGGTAAGGCTCAAATTGATTACACCAGAACCCAATTCCGCCCAATCAACCTTCAATCGACCTACATAGCTACCGGCAACTGCCAATGGATTCTGGATGACAAGCAAAAAAGGTACACCAATGTATGCCCTTATATTTCTTTCAGGGATTCTCTTAATGCATATTTCGTATTCATCAAATTGAATAGAATCATTAAGTTGATATACAGTAGGTGGATTTGAATTGTTATCAGAAAATGCAGACAATGAATAATGTGTCTCATCCTTCAGCGTAAAGATGAATTGTCCTGTTTTTATTTGATTGGGATTACACCATTCTGCCAACACGGGCATATAGCTGTACGCCTCCGTAGTCATGAGATAACCCTCTCTGTAGAATGCAACATTGAAGTTAAGATTGCGCACTACCTGCTCAATTAAAGGGTAGGATCGGATAATATAAGGTTCATTCAAATAATTTCGATACGGATCTATGAGTGCATTCTTGTATAAAAGTTCAGCACCTCCAGTTTCCTGGGTCTCCCGAATCATGAGTGAAGAGGTAACCGGATACACGCGTTCACTATATCTGGTTTGGTAAAAAGCCGTAACTAAAGCAACCACAAATGAAAAAAGCACCACGTACCAAAAGCGAATGGCCCGAGCCAAAACCCGCTTGAAATCAAGTGTAAATCCTGTTTGTTGGGGTTGTACTTCAGGTTCAAATAATGTTGAATCGCTCACGTCAATTACCTCGTTAAATTGATTATTAAAATCAGCAGTGACAAGGTGGAAACCACTAAGGCCAGGTTCTGCCCCAAATATTCACGATAAGGCCTCTGTTTTAAAGCCGGCACAATGAGGATATCATTCTGATTTATGTAATAATATGGAGAATTCATAAAGTTCTCGTCTAGCAAATCGATATACTGGACGCTACTTTGCCCTTCCTTTTGCCTTATTAACTTAACATTAGATTTATCTGCCAAATCAGTAAGACCTCCTGCCCAACCAATTGCTTCAAGTAAAGTCACTTTATTGTTATTCAAAATGACCGTACCTTCATTGTTTGCTTCACCTAAAACGGTAAATCGAAAATTCAACAACCTAACTTTAACAACCGGTGACTCCAGATATTGAGAAACAATCCCCTGTATTTTGTCTTGAATCTCAAATACTGTCATTCCAGCTACCCGGATTTTTCCTATAAAAGGAATTGGAATCTCACCATTCTTATCAACCAATTCCCCAATTAACTGTGCATTACCCCCAATGGCATTATTTGCACCTCCCTGGTTGCTTTGATTCTTGCTTAGAAAATCCAAATCTTCAGGTGTCAGGCTTTCAAAACGAACGGAGATAATATCCTCAGGCTGAACTTTGTATTCGAATTGCATCAAATCATAAGATCTAACCACGGAGTCCTTTGGCAAATTCTTTGCATTGACATCATCTTGCTGGAGGTAAACATATTTCTTATTGGATACACAGGAAGACAAAACCAGCGCCACTAGTGTCGCTTGAATGAACCTGAATGTGATTTTATTAAAGGACATTCGTGCAATATCTCATTTAAAATTCAATATTTAAAATTCAAGATTAGCTCCGACATCGAACAATTGTTTTTCCAAAATTTTGAATTCGGAATTTTGAATCTGAAATTTCTCACAGCTTCGCCTCCTCAGTCACATTTTTTGTTCCAAGTTCCAGGTTCCTAGTTACAAGTTGTCTGCCTTCAGTAGGCAGGCTAGTTCCAGGTTGTAGGTTTCGAACATGTAACCAACAACCTGTAACCACAATTATTCCTCCTGCCAGAGCACCAGGGCCTTGTCAGGGTTCAGGTTCTTCTTATTCTGTTCAAATTCTTCTTCGGAGAGCACGAGCGTGCGCACTTTCCTATGTATTAATCCTTCCACCTTCTCCACGCATTTTTGCAAATAGGTATGGTCCAGCGTGCCAACCATCACCAGATCAATAATCCCGGAATCGCGGCCAGCGGCATAGTCACCCGTAATAAAAGCGATTCTGAGGCTTCCCAACCGGGAAAGCACCTTATGCACAATGCTATCAAGAACTTTATCTAATCCTAAGTACTTGTGAATCAATGTCTTAATCTCAGGGTACAGCGGATGGCTGGTATTGGCACTATAATATATATTGCGACCTTCTTCGCGGGAATTGAGGTAGCCTGCCTGGCTGAGGTTGTTGAGCTCGTGTCGGATGGAGTTGGTGGATTCGCCAAATTCCTTCGCCATTTCCCTCAAATAGGCCGATGAGTGCCGGTTCGAGAAGAACTTGAGCAGCATCTTGAGCCTTGTCTTGGAAGTAATAAGTGTGTCGAGCACAGGGTAAAGTAAAGGATTAAAGCTTAATGAGTAAAGATTTTACTCATTTATCTAGTACTTTATTAGCACACCAGGATCCAAAAACACGCGAATGGCCCTGTCCCAGGGCATTCAGTGAAACCATGAATTGCGCTTTGTCCCCGGAAGTAACCCGCTACAAGTTGCCAGTTACCGGTTCCAGGTGGCCGGTGGCTAATCTAAATTTTTAATGTTGAATTTTAAATAATAAAAAATTAACCGCAGAAGGTTATACGTTTCGTTGCAGGTCACAAGTTTCAGGTTACCAGTTGCTGGTTGCCAGTTTGTAGAGTCCTAAATACGGTTGACCGTTTTTTAGGAGTTGTTAAACAGGTTTCGGGTGCCAAGTTTCAGGCTCCATCAGTTTTATTTGCTATAACCTACGGTGCCTTTTTGGATTACTTATTAGTGTAAAGCGAGTTGTCAATACCTTGAAAAGCATCGCGGGCCAACTGCCTGAGTTGGGCCTCATCCGGCTTTTTCACTATTTCAGGATAAAAGGATACCTCTTCAAGTCTGTTGAGGTCAAAGTTCATAAGCACATTGGCTACTTCATGCTCTGCAACCCAAGCGTCTTTTTGCCTCGCATGACCAATGGCCGACTCCCAGTTAAAGGGATAGTGAAAGGCAATGAACAATATATCAATCACATCTTTGGCAGCGTGACGAGACAAAGCGCTGATCTTGTTAGCAAGAATATTTTCCCATGTATCAACGAGAAAACCCAGGGAATGACGCGTGAGCATGCCCACCCTGTAGCTTACATCATTGATAAATTCCAACTTTAGCGGAACATTATCGTGACTTACGATCACACGCAGAAAATCCTCCCCGCGGGTAGTCACTTCCAAGTGACCAGATTGCTTCACTGCCGCCAGGACCTTTTCCACTTCCTGCCGGAAATTAACATCTCTGTTCACAAACAAGTCAAGGTCCTCCGAATATCGATGGTGGAGCATAAACCGGCTGAGCGCTGTTCCGCCTGTTAAGTAAAAGGGTGAGTTTATCTGGCTCAACTGGAGCAATATTTTATCCTGGAGCGGATACAACTTATCCTTATAAAAGCTGTCTTGCATTGCGATATTTCTCACGAAGGGAGCGCGGGAACAATCCCCCGATCACTGCATCCGACAAAACCTCAGGTAGTTGTTGTTCTGGTACAATCTTACGCACTGTATGCCAATTAAAACCGTTGACAATACGAGTATACAGGTTAGTCAGGGTAAATCCGTTGATTGATTCTTTCTCCTTATTCAGAATGGATAGGGCCTCCTCAGGTGTTACCGGGTGGTCCCATAGCACCTTTTTTAAGTGATTTAGCTTTTCTTCATCAGAGAAAAAATCCGTCATGGCTGATGTATCTTACTATAAAGGTAGCAAGAACTTGGAAATCAGGCGAGTTTTTTTATCAGGCTTGGTTCCAGCGTCACCCTCAATGACTGACCAATTGAGTCCAGCGCAACCATGAACCGGTCGCCTTCTGCTGTGGCCACCAATGAGCCGACCATGCCACGCAAAGGCCCATCAATCACCTTCACCTGATCACCGGTTCGCAGTGTTTCAACGGGGTGAGCGTCCAGCAACAATCCTGACTTTAAGAACCGTTCGATGATTTCAATTTCCGTGGTGCGGAGAATGGCAGGCTTGTCGTTGTGGCGTATGTTCCAGGAGATGCCGGGGATCTGCAAGACCTCGGGAATCAGATGGGCCTCGGTATTGACAAAAATATATGAATTGAAAAGTGGAACTTCCACTTTTTTCTTTCGGTCGCTCCACTGGCGCATCACCTTTTGCATGGGAAGGAAAACGGCATAGCCGCGTCTTTCGAGCAGTTCTTTGACTTTTTTCTCGTGGCGGCTTTTGGTGTAGAAGACGAACAAGTTTTTTTCCATTTCAGGTTTCCTGCCTCCGGCAGGCAGGCAAGTTTCAGGTTACAAGTTACTGGTTACAAGTTGCTGGTTGCCGGTTGCCGGTGGTTAATTTTAAATTTTTAATGTTGAATTTTAAATAACAGATCCCGAAAATTTAAAATTTTAAGATTTAAGATTTTTCGGCTACGAAATAAGGATTGAGTAGCTCTGCCTTATTGTATAGCAATTCATCATCGCTATCCGTTCGATGGACCCTAAATCCAATCTCTTTTAAAATAGCGTGTGCAGCAGCTGTGTCCCATTCCATGGTTGGGCCGAAGCGGGGGTAGATGTCGGCTTTGCCTTCGGCTAATAACATGAACTTGAGGCTGCTGCCGGCACTGACCACTTCGGTTTTTCCGAGTTTTGAAATGAAGTCCTCCGTTTCTGAGTTCATGTGGGAGCGGGAGGCTACGACTTTTGTTACAGGTTTCAGGTTACTGGTTACAGGTTGGTGCTGACTTGGAACCTGGAACTTGGAACTATTAACTGAATCCTTTTTATAAACTCCCAATCCCTTTGCAGCATAGTAGATTATTCCAGTCACCGGAACGGCAAGCACCCCCAAAACCGGTTGTTGATTTTCAATCAATGCAATGTTGACGGTGAACTCATTGTTTCGTTTAATGAACTCTTTTGTTCCATCCAAAGGATCTACCAGCCAGAATTGTTTCCAATGCTTTCTGACTTCATAAGGAATATCTTTGCCTTCCTCGCTGAGAATAGGAAGTCCCGTCTTTTCCAAATGCCGGACAATACATTCATGGGCGCGTTTGTCGGCAATCGTTAAGGGTGAGTTGTCGCTCTTCAACTGTGTTTCGAAATCGCTTGAGTGATAGACGCCAAGTATTTCTTTGCTGGCTTGTTCAGCTGCTTTTATTGCTATATCTAAGAGTGAATTTAAGTTCATGATAATTTTTTATTGAGGTATTAGTCGCCAGTTGCCGGTGGCCGGTTACCAGCTGGAAACCTGTAACCAGTAACTTGAAACCTGGAACTAAACAATCATCCCCGCCCCGACCGTCTCATTCGTTCCCTCTTCGATCAATATCACCGAACCGGTAATACGGTTTCTTCTGTAGATGTCGGGGAACAAAGGCTGTGATACTCGAAGTTGGACCTTTCCTATTTCATTCATCAATAACTGCTCGGCATTGGGAATGCGTTGCAATTTGCTGATG
Source organism: uncultured Ohtaekwangia sp. (assembly GCA_964395905.1). Classification (GTDB taxonomy): domain Bacteria; phylum Bacteroidota; class Bacteroidia; order Cytophagales; family Cyclobacteriaceae; genus ELB16-189. Next base: position 10,949 of record CAYNCP010000066.1, on the reverse strand, counting down.
TCCAACTTGTATTGAATTTCCTTGATGATCCCCTTCACTTCCTTGGTCGTATGCTTCACCACGTACTTTGCGTTGATGTTCAATGGGCGCTGGCTCATCCAGCACATCATCATCTCAATGTCCTGCATGGGCTCAGGCTGGTTGCCGGACTTGGCGATGATGTCCCCCCGGCTGATGTCAAATTCATCTTCCAGGGTCATCGTCACCGACATGGGTGCGAAGGCTTCCTTGATGATCTCATCGCCCAACCTGATCTCCCTTATTTTTGAACTAAAACCGGAAGGAAGAATCACCACCTCATCTCCAGGTCGGAATATTCCACCACCTACCCTTCCTGCATAACCCCTGAAATCTGGGTTTTCCTTTGTCTGTGGACGAATCACGTATTGAACCGGAAAGCGGGCATCGATGTGGTTGTGGTCGCTTTCGATGTGCACGTTTTCCAAAATATGTAACAACGTTGACCCTCCGTACCATGACATTTTTTCGGAACGGTTCACCACGTTGTCTCCATTGAGTGCGCTGATGGGTACAAACTGGATGTCGTGTACTTCAAGCTTGGAGGAAAAAGCCTTGTAGTCCTCCTCAATTTTCTCAAAGACCTTCTGATCGTATTCCACCAGGTCCATTTTATTCACACACACGATGATGTGCGGAATCTTCAGCAAAGAGGCGATAAAGGAATGTCGATAGGTCTGTTCCACCAGTCCCTTGCGTGCATCAATCAAAATAATTGCCAGGTTGGCCGTGGATGCACCGGTCACCATGTTGCGGGTATACTGGATATGTCCAGGCGTATCCGCGATGATGAATTTTCGCTTGGGCGTATTGAAATAGCGATAGGCTACATCTATGGTTATTCCCTGCTCCCGTTCTGACTTTAACCCGTCCGTGAGCATGGACAGGTCCACATAGTCGAAACCCTTCTTTGTGCTGGACTGCTGTACCGCCTCGAGCTGATCTTCGAAAATAGATTTGCTGTCGTACAACAATCTTCCGATCAAGGTGCTTTTGCCGTCATCGACACTGCCTGCGGTGGTAAATCTTAGTAACTGATTCAAGATTTAAAATTTAAAATTCAAGATCGAGTCGCTTGTTTGTTTCATGTTACAGGTTACAAGTTACATGTCTGGATTGTTATAATCTGATTCAGGTTCGTTCACAAACTTTGAACCTCTCCATCCTGTGCTTTTCAAATAGGACATCAACTTGGCTATTTGTCTTCCAATAAAAATAGATTCATTCTTTATGTCTTCGAACTGGGTGGCTGAAATGTATTCCCTATCTATTGCGCGATAAAGCTGAGATCTTACTTCTCCACAGGAACCTTTAGCTACTGACAAGAATTGAATGAACTCCTTAATCCCATCCCTTTCAAAGCCTTCAGCAATATTGTCCATAATCGAGCCTGATGCATCATTAATTTGATCCTTAAGTCGGTAGTCTTTTGAAAAAGGACCTTCTTTTGTCAAGAGGAAAACCCTATGGGCTAACTTCCTTGCATTCTGCCATGCTTCTATATCTTCAAATGTCGTAAACGTACTCATAACTTGTAACTTGTAACTAGTAACTCGTAACACTCAAAAGTATCCCGATTTCTTTCGATCCTCCATCGCTGTCTCTCCGCGCTTGTCGTCTGCCCGGGTACCGCGTTCTGTTTTGCGGGAGGCGGCTACTTCCAAAATCACTTTATCTATGGTGTCGGCTTCGGATTCGACTGCTCCGGTTATGGGCATGTCGCCACAGGTGCGGAAGCGGACTTTTTTCCTGATGGGTTTTTCTTCGGGTTTTAAATTCAGGTAAGGGGAAATAGAGAGCAAGGTGCCATTGCGTTCGATCACTTCTCTTTCGTGGGCGTAGTACAGGGTGGGAATTTTAATATTCTCCATTTGCAAATACTGCCACACATCCATCTCGGTCCAGTTGGAAATTGGGAACACCCTGAAGTGCTCGCCTATATTCTTTTTGCCGTTAAACAGATTCCATAGTTCGGGTCGCTGGTTCTTGGGATCCCATTGCCCAAATTCATCACGATGTGAGAAGAAGCGCTCCTTTGCCCTTGCCTTCTCTTCGTCCCTCCGCGCCCCACCCATGGCCGCATCAAACTTATGTTTCTCAATGGTATCCAATAGGGTTACAGTTTGAAGGGCATTTCTGCTGGCGTTGTATCCGGTTTCTTCAACCGCTCTACCTTTGTCAATCGACTCCTGCACCAGGCCGACTACCAGTCGCACGCCTAATTCCTGAATCAGCCAATCGCGGTATTCCATGGTCTCCGGGAAATTATGACCCGTATCAATGTGAACCAACGGGAACGGAATGCGCGCAGGCGCAAACGCTTTCTTCGATAAATAAGCCAACACGATGGAATCTTTTCCTCCTGAAAAAAGCAGGGCAGGATTTTCAAACTGGGCCACCACTTCACGGATGACGTAAATGGCCTCTGCTTCCAGCTCTTTTAAATGCGATAAATAATATTGACTCATCTTTTGATCCTCGGCAACACTTTTTCGAGCAGCAAATCTACGGATTCTGACAAACTCATCCGGTCAGTTTTGATAATTATATCAGGATTTTGAGGTGGTTCGTACGGTGAATCGATGCCTGTAAAATTTTTGATCTGTCCATCCCGCGCTTTTTGGTACAACCCTTTTACATCACGCTGCTCACAAATTTCAAGGGGGCAATCCACAAATACCTCCAAGAAATTGTCTTTGCCTACCAACTGCCTGGCCAGCTCACGGTCGGAACGAAAAGGTGAAATGAAAGCCGTCAGTACGATCAAGCCAGCATCAAGCATCAATTTTGACACCTCACCAATCCTGCGGATATTTTCAATGCGACCTGGCTCATCAAATTCGAGATCCTTATTCAAACCCTGTCGCACATTATCTCCGTCCAGCAAATGGGTTTTGTAGCCCTGATCGAAGAGTTGTTTCTCCAATGCCACTGCCAAAGTGGATTTTCCTGATCCGGACAAGCCGGTGAACCAGATCAGTTGCGCTTTTTGGTTCAGCAACTGTTCCCGATCAAGCTTGGTTACTTTGGTTTGTTGCGTATGTAGGTTAGGTGATTTCAAAATTTCAAATTTGCAATTTATTAACCGCTAAGGCGCTGAGGCGCTAAGTTATTTATTCTCTGAAAACTTAGCTTATCAACTTCGCGTCTTAGCGTCCCCGCCTGCCGGCAGGCAGGTCTGCGGTGAAAAATTAACCGCGAAGGCGCTAAGTCGAGAAGAATAGAAGGTTACAGTCCGTAATACCATGAAATAAATCCGATGCAAGTTATCATATATAATATAGCCAATGGCAGTCCTACTTTAAAAAAATCTTTGAATGAATATCCACCCGGACCATAGACCATTAAGTTCGTTTGGTAGCCAATGGGTGTGATGAAATCACCTGAGGCTGCAAACGCAATGGCAATGAAAAATGGTGTAGCCGACATATTGGAGAACTGAGCCAATGACATGGCGATGGGAAACATAATGGACACAGCTGCGGCATTGGTAATTAATGCCGTCAATATGGTAGTAGCCACAAATAGCACTGCAATAACCGGAATTACCCCAAAAGCTTTTGCCTGGCCCAGCATCAAGTTGGCGATGACATCAGCAGTGCCGGAGTTTATCAGGGCCACACCGATTGCCAACGAGCAAACCAACACCATGAGCAAGTTCAAATCCAATTGACGTCTTATCTCAGGCAAATTCAGCACCCTGGATACCACCATCAACAACAATATCACCAGGCAGACGGTAAACAGCGGAATCAACCCTGTGATTCCAAGGAGTAGACCCAGAAAACTGAGTACTCCAATCCCTTTCAACCAGTCTGGTGTGCCCTTAATTACTTTTTGGGAGGCGGAGATCAAAAATAAATTCCGCTCGTTGATGATGCTGCGCGAGTCATCACCGGTAAGTAACAAGAGGAAGTCGCCACCGGACAAGGTCATCTCCCCTACTTTTCCGGAAACCCTTCTGCCGTTGCGATGCAATGCCACAATGCTGGAGTTGTATCTTTTTCTGAAGTCAGAATCTTTAATTCGCGTACCAATCAGATCGGAGTTGGCGGGGATAACCGCTTCAGTGAAGTTGAACTGCCCCCGGGTTTCCATGCGATCCTCCTTAGGAATTTTCAAGCCGTTGTCTGCTTTGATCAAATTAAAAATGGACTGCGTGTTGCCAGAGAAAAACAAATAGTCGTGCTCGGCCAGCACCTCATCGGGCGACACGGGCGATATGATCCGATCTCCGCGAATGATCTCCACCAGAAACAGGTCCTTCAAATTGCGCAGTCCCGCATCAGCAACTGATTTGCCAATAAGCGGGGATTTTTCGAAAATCTCGGTCTCCACGATGTACTCCTTGATATGACTTTTAAGACTTTCAATCTTAGGCGTATTAGCGGGAAGCAATCTGTAACCAAAGAAATAGAAATAGACCCAAGTGATGAGGGTGACGATTATTCCCAGGTATACAAAATCGGTAAATACTAATCCAGGCTGCTGGTACTCGTTAATCAACCCTAGTAAGATTAGATTGGTTGAGGTTCCAATCACGGTAATCATGCCACCGGTAATCGTAGCAAATGATAAGGGGATGAGAAATTTTGAACTCGGGTGGTTGTTGCGTTCGGCCCAGTCTCTCACGTATGGAATCATAAAGGCGACAATGGGGGTGTTGTTGAGAAAGGCAGATATGGCAGATACCGACACCATCATCTTCAAAAGAAATTGCTTAGGGGAAAGTCGATCGCTGAACAGCCTCTTAAAAAACTCACTTCCAAAAATAGACCTAATCCCAGCTGTAATGACCATTAATAAAAAGATGACCGCTATTTGCTGGTTCGACAAACCCTTTAGCGCTTCATCAGGAGACAGTACTCCTCCGAGCAACAGTACCACTACTGCTCCAAAGAATGTTAAGGCAGGATTGATCCACTCTTTGTACAGGGATACTACAAGGAGAACGATAACGGTGATTACTACTATTTGATGAAAGTCCAATCAGGTTAAGCTTAAAGGATAATCGTAAAGATATGGATTTCATTCATTTTTATGTTTTAGAATCAAATTGCTAATTTCATTACCGCAAAGGCGCAGAGGCGCAAAGAAGATTCGTAGAAAAATGACTCAGGATAAACTGAATGAATTGTCAAAAGAAATCCTGGACGGATGTATTTCAGTGCATAAGGAAATGGGTCCAGGATTATTAGAATCAGTCTATCAACAATGTCTTTTAAAAGAACTCACCTTAAGAGGATTACAAGTTGTAACCATGGTTCCCATAGCACTTCAATACAAAGGATATCTTTGAATAAGGACTATGTCATTGACATGTTGGTTGAAGAGGAGATAATTTTGGAGTTAAAGGCTGTTGAAGGGATTCTTCCTGTCCATGAAGCTCAACTTATTAGTTACCTGAAGTTAGCCCATAAAAGACTGGGTTTCTTGATCAATTTCAATGTTCCTCTTTTGAAAAATGGATTTAAAAGATTTGTGAATAATTTCTAATTATAAATAATTGGTAATCAAATTTCACCGCTAACCTGCCTGCCGGCAGGCAGGGACGCTAAGGTGCAAAGTAAAAATGCAAAGAATGAAATGCAACTTATCCTTGCGTCTCCGCGCCTTTGCGGTTAACTTGTTTTATTTAAGTCCCAGTACCTCTTAATCATTTTCAAAAAATCTTTCATCTCCTTCAACGGCACCATGTTGGGGCCATCACTGAGAGCCTTTGATGGGTTAGGATGAGTCTCTATGAAAAAGCCATCAACACCGGCAGCTGCTGCAGCGCGTGTCAGGTAAGGTGCGAACTCACGCTGTCCTCCGGATTTCCCCCCTAATCCGCCAGGTTGCTGGATGCTGTGGGTGACGTCAAACACCACGGGAGCGAACTGACGCATCACCGGGAGCGAACGCATGTCCACCACCAGGTTGTGGTAACCGAAACTGGTGCCGCGCTCGGTAAGGAAAACGTTAGCATTGCCCGCCTCACGTACTTTGTTGACGGCATACATCATGTCAGCAGGCGCCATGAACTGTCCCTTCTTTACTTTTACGGCCTTGCCGGTTTGAGCAGCCGCAATCAACAAATCCGTTTGCCGACAAAGGAAGGCTGGGATCTGTAGTACGTCCACCACCTTGGCCACTTCGGCACACTGGTATGACTCGTGCACGTCTGTCACTACGGGCACCTTCAATTCTTTTTTAACACGCGCCAATATCTCCAGTCCGCCCTCCATGGCCGGTCCGCGATAAGATCCTGCCGAAGTCCGGTTGGCTTTGTCGAATGAAGCCTTAAATACATAATCAATTCCGAGCTCATCGCAAATCTGCTGCACTTTAGTGCCTACCTCCAGGCAGATATCAAAGCTTTCAGCTGCACATGGACCGGCAAACAATACCATCTTTTCACCTCCTAGTGAAATTGAATCTGTTATCCTTACTTGATCCTTAAATATTTCCATTACTTGTTTCTCAAAATCTTATTCAACATTCCTTTAGCCGCCAGTACCAGATCTGCCACTTCCCGCAGTACGCCCTCACCTCCCTTAGCTTTGGTAGTCAAGTCCACCATACTCTTTATATATACGGGTGCATCACCCGGGCAAATCGCCAACCCACTGAGTTTTAACGGCCCCAGATCATTGATGTCATCTCCAATATAGATTACCTCCTTTTTTTTTAGTTTGTGGTAGGCAGCCAACTTCTTAAAAACCTCTGACTTGTCCAGAATGCCCTGGTGGCAAAAATCAAATTTCAGCTCACTGCATCGTTTGGCAACAGCACTTGATTCCCGACCGGATATGGCACCTACCACAATGCCGGCTTTTCTCAGGTGCCCGATGATTTGGCCATCCTTCACATTGAATTGCTTAGCCTCCTTGCCTTCGCTGTCGTAAATGATCTTGCCATCTGTGAGCACACCGTCCACGTCACAAAATATCGCTTTGATATCCCCAGCCCTGCGAATCAGCGTTTTCGTGTATTTATCGAGTACAAGTTGAGCCGGCATTTCAATAATTTAGTTAAATAAGCGCGAAAATTAGGAAAAGCTTTTTACTTTAACCTTAAACAAGGCCTTGTGAAGGGAATCAAATTCATTATTTCGCTTGTAATCACTATTGCTTTAACCTATTCGCTTAACAGGGGGTGGGATTTTGGCAATCCCATTCCACCATTGGGCAAATTCCTTGACCCTTTTCACGGCTTTTGGGCTAATGCCGAACCGGAGGCACTTCCTGATTACGAAATTGCCATCCCTGGATTGCAGGGCAAAGTTTCAGTGGTTTATGACAGCCTGCTGATTCCGCACATTTTTGCGTCCAACGATGATGATCTTTATAAAGTGATGGGTTATGTAACGGCTCAGCATCGCCTGTGGCAAATGGAATTTCAAACCCATGCCGCGGCAGGACGCATCTCTGAAATCATTGGTGAGAAAGCGTTGAACTTTGATCGTGAACAGCGAAGGCTGGGGATGGTGTATGGCGCTAAAAATTCTGCGGCCGCCCATGCCAAGGATTCTGTCATCAATCGGATGAACACCCAATTTACTGAAGGTGTTAATGCTTACATCCAGTCGCTCTCTTATCAGGATTTTCCTTTTGAGTACAAACTACTTGACTACGAACCCGAGCTTTGGAACGACTTGAAGATGGGACTTCTCTTAAAAAACATGTCCAAGACGTTGAACTTCGGGGAGAATGATTTTGAAATGACCAACGCCCTCAACCTTTTTGGCAAAGAAATGCTGGACCTCCTGTTTCCGGATTGGGAAGCCGTAGGCGATCCAATCGTAGACAATACAGGTGGTTGGAGATTTAACCCAATCACATTAGACTCGGTTCCGCTGGCTGTACCGGATCGACTTGTGAATATTGAACCGGTAACGAAAGCCGTGAAAGGCGTAGGCAGCAACAATTGGGCGGTGAGTGGATTAAAAACAGCCACGGGTTCATCCATACTGGCCAATGACCCGCACCTTTCGCTGAGTATGCCCTCCATCTGGTTTGCCGCACACCTGAATAGTCCCTCGGTCAATACGATGGGCGTCACCTTTCCAGGATCGCCCGTGATTATACTGGGTTTCAACGATTCGATTAGCTGGGGCGCCACCAATGCGCAACGCGATTTGGTAGACTGGTATAAAATCGAATTCAAAGATAAAACCAGAAATGAGTATAAAAGTGATGGCCACTGGTTACCCACACGCAAGGTCGTAGAGGAAATTACCATCAAGGGCGGAGCTACTTTTTATGACACCGTAGTGTATACACACCATGGTCCCGTTGTCTACGATCATTCCTTTCGTGGTGAGTCCGAGAAAAATCATTATGCCTTTAGGTGGATCGCTCATGATGAATCTTTGGAGTTGAAAACTTTTTATCTCCTGAACCACGCCCGGAACTACCGTGACTACATGGATGCACTGGAGTATTTCAGCGGACCAGCTCAAAACTTTGTATTTGCCTCCACCGATGGTGACATTGCCATCCGCGTTCAGGGCAAGTTTCCCGTGCGAAGAAAGAATGAAGGAAAGTTCGTGTTGGATGGCACGAAGTCTTCCACTGAATGGAAAGCGTTTATTCCCAACGACCAAAACATCATGACCAAAAATCCTTCACGTGGATTTGTGAGCTCGGCCAATCAATATCCTACAGACATTACCTATCCGTACTACATTCACAGCAACGTGTACGAAGCTTACCGCAACCGGAGGATCAACCAACAGTTGAGCGCGATGGATGAAATCACCCCGGCAGACATGATGAAACTTCAGAATGACAATTACAATCTTCAGGCTGCAGAGAGTCTGCCCTTCATGATGCAACAGCTGGACGCTGTCGCGCTTACCGCCAATGAGCAAAAAATCGCTGCGCTTTTGAAATCGTGGGATTTTGTGAATTCAAGTGAGTCGCAGGCAGCCACCTATTACGAAGTTTGGTACAATACACTGTATCGGAATATCTGGGATGAAATGACAACCAGCACAGCCTCTTTGAGTTTACCCAGTGATTACACCACCATCAAGCTGATGAAATCGGATTCTGCTTACTCATTTTATGATGTGGTCTCCACGCCCGAAAAAGAAGATTTACAAATGCTGGTCCGGCAAAACTTTTCCAAATGCATTGATATCATTGAGGTTTGGAAAAAAGAGAACGACAAGGAACCTGAGTGGGGTTTGTTTAAGGACACCAAAGTGGGGCATCTCCTGCGAATTGAACCGCTGGGATACCATGTTGTCAATGGCGGAAACGGCAACGCCATCAACGCTACCAAAGGCGGTCACGGTCCAAGCTGGAGACTGGTGGCCAGCATGGAACGCATTGGAGTCAAGGCCTGGGGTATTTACCCGGGCGGCCAAAGTGGCAATCCGGGCAGTCGCTTTTACAACAATTTGCTGGACCCATGGGCGGAAGGAAAATATTTCAGGTTAAAATTTCCCCATAGCGAAAGAGAAACGAACACTTATAAGCTTTTCACCGCCACCTTTAATACCCCTGCACAATGAGGTTTACCATTCAACTACTCATCACCGCTATTGTGTGTTTCATGTTCCAGAAGCTGTTTCCCTGGTGGACGATGGCCATTGGCGCATTTTTGGTGGGTTTCGTTTTTAGCAACACGAGTTTTAATTCATTTATGGCCGGCTTCATTGCTGTGGGTTTACTTTGGCTGGGGTTGGCTTTGTATGTTGATAACATCACCCAATCTATTTTGACGGATAAAGTGAATCAGCTTTTTCCAATCGGTATTTTTGTGATAACCGGAATCACCGGAGGACTAGTAGGTGGACTGGCATCTATGACCGGGTCTTTATTAAAGCCTTAAGAAAATTGAAGCCTTTCAATCTACTCCTATTGCCTGCGCTATTCTGGTGTTATGGATTTGGCCAACCACATGAAGGCACCCAAACCATTAACGGCACTCAATTGTTTATTAAAACCATGGGCCAGGGGGAGCCCATCCTGGTGGTGCATGGTGGACCAGGCTTGAACCACACCTACATTGACCCTCATCTGGACAGACTTGCTAAGGATTTCCAGATTGTATTTTATGACCAACGGGCAAGTGGGCGTTCAGCCATCCCATCTGCGGATTCGATTTCATTGGACATGTTCGCAGATGACATAGAAGGCATTCGAAATTACCTGAAGCGCGATAAGATTTACATCCTGGCCCATTCGTGGGGCATCATTCCGGCCGTGAAATACGCCATCAAATATCCTGACCGTGTGAAGGGCATCATCTTTGTCAATGCCATCCCACTGAATAAGCAATATGACAAAGAGATGCAGGAAGCGCAATTGGCCAAATCAAGTGGACTGGACAGTACCGACCGTTCGATTATCATGGGGTCACCCAATTTCAAAGCAGGAAAGGCAATTGCTTTTCGCAAGCTGATGCTGCTTTCATTCAGAAATTCATTTCATAAAAGCTCCAACTATGAGCAATTGGATTTGACGCTGAGAGATGATTACAATGCGGCCAGTACGGCATTGTACACCGGGTTGGGCAAGGACCTGGCGCAATATGATTTCTATAAAGACCTCAAAGCCTTTGCATTCCCCCTATTGATTATGCATGCAGAAAAGGATGTCATTCCCATAGAAGCAGATCAAAGAATAGCAGCCAATGCTCCAAAGGCCACTTTGGTGCAGTTCAAAAAGAGCGGGCATTTTATCTTTATCGAGGAGAACAGGAAGTTTACTTCGGTGGTAAGGAAGTTTGTTAAGTAGGCTAACCGCTGACAATCCATTAAAAAGTTAGAAAAAAAAGATATAATTCACTCATTGGTTTATATTTGCAACTCTTTTCCAGAAATAGTCCAAACGGGCTGATTTGAGAAAGAACATCTTAGCTTAAGTCTACCTTCAATAATAATGGAGAGGTGGGTGAGTGGCTGAAACCAACAGTTTGCTAAACTGTCGTACGGGTTA
>CAYNCP010000065.1:0-22365 GCA_964395905.1 uncultured Ohtaekwangia sp. | reverse complement strand
TTGTGCCTTCAGTTTATGAATTTCTTTTCTGGACTTTACCAGCGCATCTTTATTTTCAGATATAAGAGATTGTACGCTAAAAGAGGTGACTTTCAACACGGTCTTTAAGTTCTTCACCGTGTTGATCTTACTTTCGTCAATCACTTCCTGAATGTTAACAATGGAGGAAGAGAGGAATTGGTTAGTTGCATCTTCTTCTGTGGCCTTCCTCCTGAAAACTATATGACTCCTGACCAGTAAAAACCCGGCAACTCCTACCAGCACGGCCACTCCGGTGGGACCGGTTTTGTAAAGTACAAGGGCAAAGAATCCGCATGTGGTGAATGCAACCAAAGCAGTTGTCAACCAACCTGCAATTACGTTAACAACTCCTGCTACCCGGTATACGGCACTTTCACGACCCCAGGCCTGATCTGCAAATGAGGTGCCCATGGCCACCATGAACGTAACAAAGGTAGTAGACAGCGGGAGCTTTTTGGAGGTGGCATATGCAATGAGTACACTGGAAACCAGGAGATTGACGGAAGCCCTGATGAGGTCGAAGGATGGTTTATCCGCATCGCTCTTGGCAGGTTCATGATTATTCTTCGTGAATCTTTTTGAGAGCGAATCAGACCAACTTTTGGGTACGAATGTCTGTGCGAATTTTCCAATTCCAATTCCTACACCAACCAGCGCCCTGGAAACAAAATTGGCCCTGAACCTTTCGTCTCCTTCATCCTGCCTGCCCAGCGAAACCTCAGTTTCGCTTACCTTTCTAGCCTTGGCGTTGGTCCAAAGTGTAACCACCATAATGACTCCACTGAAAAGAAGAATCCATTCCGGTGTTGCTACTTTTTGAGCCAATCCTGCCATGTTGAACTCGGTAGCAGGCACATTGGATGTTGCCCATGCTTGAAATGAAATCAAGCCGGCCACCGAGACACCTATAAAATTTACCAGGTCGTTACCTGCAAAGGCCATGGCCAGAGAAAAGGTACCCAAGAGCACGACTGCCTTCAAGGGATTTATCTTCTTCCACCACATCAATATTTGAATCGTCATGCTCCAAAAGACCAGGGAGACGAGCAGGATCACCCATGTGTTTCTCATCACCCAGTTAATTTGCGCATCGGTTACTAAGGTGCTGCCACTTACACCTTTGATAAGCAAAAAGTAGATGATCGTTGTTACAGCAAGTCCACTGAAAACAGCCCCGTATTTTCTAAGATTTTCCTTAAGATCGAAGGTGAAAATAATTCGGGAGACGTGCTGAACGATTGCCCCGATAATGAATGAAATGAACACAGAAAGGAAAATACCCCCTACGATGGTGACGGCACTGGAATAATTGATGATCTCGTTCCACTTTTCAAAGCCATGGCCACGGTCATAAGCAATGAGAAGACCCGTTACCAGGGCCCCGCCCAAAAGCTCAAAAACAAGGGATACGGTGGTTGAGGTAGGCAAACCGAGGGTATTGTAGAAATCCAAAAGAATAATATCGGTGAGCATTACTGCCAAAAACACAATCATGATTTTGTCGTAGGTAAAAAATGCAGGATTGAAAATCCCCTTACGAGCCACTTCCATCATTCCGCTTGAAAATGTTGCTCCCAACAGAATCCCGAGACTCGCTATGACCAAAATTGTTCTGTAGGAGGCCACCTTGGAACCAATTGCGGAGTTGAGAAAATTAACAGCATCATTACTTACACCAACGATCAGGTCGATAATGGCTAGTGTAAACAATACATAGATCAGGATCAGGTAAATGCTCATGCGACTTGAAAGATATTGGTTGAGCCCATTAATACCAATAATGCCATGATTAAAACTTTGATAATTATTGGGCAGTTAACCTTTCAAATGCCTCAAATTTTAGAAATTTGATTTTTTGAGGGACCAAAATGAAAGTTAGTGGAAGTTGCAGTGGATAAACAATACCGGTTCAGAGAAAACAATCTCACTTTATTGCCTCAAAAAGCTGTTTTTTTTCACAATCATGGTGTGCTCCTCATTGCTGATCTTCATCTTGGCAAAGTGAATCATTTCAGGAGGTCAGGCATTGCGGTGCCAACCTCAATCAACACGAAGAACCTGGAAATACTTATTGAATTGATTCAAAAATTTAAACCAAAGCGTGTCATATTTTTAGGAGACCTTTTTCATAGTCATTATAATGAGGAATGGGAATCATTGGCGCAAGTAGTTCGCCATTTTACATCCTGCCAGTTTGATTTGGTCAGGGGCAATCACGATATCATGAGTACTTTGCAATATGAAAGGTGCCAATTAAACGTACACCAACAATTGGAGTTGGATTCATTCTTGCTCACACATGAGCCCGTGAAAGAAATTCCAAAGGGAAAATACAATATTTATGGACACATACATCCTGGCGCTCGACTTAGGGGAAAGGGGCGGCAGGCCATCACGCTACCATGTTTTTATTTTGGCAAGCATGAGGCAATCATGCCTGCCTTTGGCTCATTTACAGGCTTCGTAAGAATTCCGATTAAAAAAGGAGATAAGGTGTTTATAATAGCCGATCAAAAAGTAATTGAAATGGGTAAAAATTAGTATGCGACTGACCATCCTGTTTATATTGATATCGGGCCTGGTGCATGCTCAAGACACCGCGAGTATAAAATTGCTTTTTGTGGGAGACGTGATGCAGCATGATTCACAGATCAGGGCAGCATTTGACCCGGCCTCAAAAAAATATGACTATTTCAACTGCTTTGAATATGTGGAATCCATTGTCAAGTCTGCTGATATAGCCATTGCCAACCTGGAGGTAACATTAGCAGGGCCTCCCTACAAAGGATACCCGCAATTTAGTGCACCCGATGAACTGGCGGTGGGTTTGAAACGTGCAGGCTTTGATGTGCTGGTTACCGCCAACAACCATTGTGTAGATAGGAGAAGGGTCGGGCTGGAGAGGACCATTGACATATTGGATAGCCTTGAAATTCCACACACCGGCACTTTTAAAGATTCTATCTCACGTGCACATACCTACCCACTTGTCATTACCTCCGGGGAGTTCAGCTTTTCCTTGCTCAATTATACCTATGGCACCAATGGGATTCCTGTAGATACACCAAATGTGGTCAATTTGATTGACACCGTTCAGATAAAACAGGATTTGGCGCTTACCAAATATCAGAGAACGGATGCCATTATAGTTTTCATGCATTGGGGAGCTGAGTACCAGGACAATCCAAGCCACTGGCAAAAGAAATTAGCTGATTTTTGCTTTGATTACGGAGCTACGATGGTAATCGGGTCACATCCCCATGTTCTACAACCCATGGAATGGCGGAAGGACAAAAATAACCTTGTCGCCTTTTCCCTTGGCAATTTTGTTTCCGGGCAGCAATCCAGATATAGAGACGGAGGGGCCATGCTATGGGTAGAGTTAGAGAAAATTAGCAAAGACAGCGTAGTTACTACCCGTATCATAGATGCATCTTACGAATTGGCATGGGTGTATAGGAATAATGAGTCACCTAAAAAGTATTTTATTCTCCCGTTAAAAGAATTCGAAGGGGATACCGTTAAAGTCGAGGAGACAACAGCTTTGTCCAACCTGAAAGTGTTTGCTTCCGATTCAAGGAAATTATTAAATTCAAAAAATAAGGAAGTGAAAGAATCCACTCGCACCCCAAATGAAACATCCTATTATAAAATCCTTTTGAGTCATGCGATTGACTCCAGTGAATTTATAGACACCACTGCGGTGGTCAGTTTCTATGGTGCGCATGTAGAGCAGGAGCACGATTCTTTATACCACCTGGTGACCAGAAAATTTTATGATCGGGAAGTGGCTGAGCAAGCTTTACAAGAGATCAGGTCATCTTCCGTATACAAGGAAGCTTCGTTGCTGTGGTATTACTGGGGGAGAAGGTGGGGAGATTTACCTTCCGGTAAATAGAATGCCGATTGAGAATTCTAATCCTGTAAAGTCAATTTTAGCATCAGGGAAATCAACCTGAATGGTTTGGTTTGGTCCGGTCATGGTACCACCAGAAAGATTTCCTTTCAGCGGAAACTTCGAAGTGCCGTTGAGGTAATTGCATTCAAGTGAGATGCCAAACTGCCGGGTTACATAAACCGTAAATTCTGCGCCAAAGTGAATTCCATATCCCGGATTATTTTTAAACGACAAATCCGAATTGGCAATGTCCCACGTTAGAAAAGAACGCAAGGCCCTATCCATGTTTCCATAATCGATACGCTGATCAAATCCGTAAAAGAGGAATCCTCCTCCCTTGATATCAAACTGAGCCTGCTTCCCTTTAAACTGGAGTACGAGTTCAACAGGCACAAACACGGTAAAATTAGGGCCTGTGAGCGGTTTGCTGCTTTCGAATGGGAGATCAATAACGTTCAATCCTGCCATTCTGTATAAAGAGACCCCCGTTTCAACAGCAACGAACCGATTGATATCAAAACCAACGCCTCGAATGGAAAATGGACTGATGGGGGTGGAGAAAGAACCATTTCTCGGAATGAAATAGGAAAAAGATAGCCCTACGTTTTGTGCAATAGCGGGTGCCCAGGACAGGGTAACGATTAAAAGAACAAGGTATTTTCTCATCATACTTGCCATTGATCGGACAAGGTAAGTACAAACTGCGTTTTTAGCGGCCGATCATGTATTGTAATTCCGTAAAACTGATAAAAGATGCTATTTTTAGTTTCTAAGTCTCAAATTAACCCAACCATGAAGAGAATTTTAATAGTCCTTTTTTCTGTTGCTGCTTTTTCTTGTCAGCAAAAACAAGTGCCTGCAGACATGATTATTTCTGGCGGAAACATTTATACCATGGATGAAGCCAATCCCCAAGCGGAGGCCGTGGCGGTTTCCAATGGGAAAATAGTATTTGTAGGATCAAGTACGGATGTAGAAAAATACAAAGGAGAAAATACTCAGGTTATTGATTTGAAGGGAGAAACGATGACCCCTGGATTTATTGAAACACATGGCCATATCATGGGACTGGGATATAATGAGCTAAACCTTGATCTGATGGACACCAGAAGTTGGGATGAGATCGTGGCAAGGGTTAAAGAAGCAGTAGACAAGGCCCAACCCGGTGAGTGGATCATTGGAAGAGGCTGGCACCAGGACAAATGGGATAAAAAACCTGAAAAAATGGTAAACGGATTTCAGACGCATGAAAAGCTAAGTGCCGTTTCACCCAATAACCCGGTTTTTCTAGGTCATGCCAGCGGACATGCAGCGTTCGCTAACGCCAATGCCATGAAGGTGGCCGGGGTAAATCAAATGTCACTGGAGCAGTTAACAAAAGACCTTGGCGAAGGAGGTGAAATCATAAGGGATCAATTAGGGAATCCCACTGGATTATTTAATGAAAGGGCACAGGGTCTCATCTATAAGTACATTCCGGAAAATACAGAAGAAACGGATTCTAAAGCATTTGAATTGGCCATGGAGGCGTGTGCCAGGGCTGGCATTACCAGCTTCCATGATGCAGGGGCCTCTCGAAAAGACATTAGCCTTTTTCAAAAGTTCCGGGCCGCCAACAATATGAAAACAAGACTCTATGTGATGGTTTCCGGAAGAGACCCGGAGTTGGTTTACGATTGGATACGCAGAGGCCCTGAAATAGATACCGCCAATTTTTTGACCATCCGTTCCATCAAACTCAATTGCGATGGTGCCCTTGGATCGCGAGGCGCATGGCTTTTGGAACCTTATGAAGACAGAGTTGGCTGGTATGGCATGCCCACCATATCCATGGATACCGTGATGAGTGTAGCTCGGGCTGGACTAAAGGGAGGGTTCCAGGTTTGTTCCCATGCCATTGGCGACAGGGCCAACCGGGAGATACTTGATCGATATGAAATAGCCTTTAAGGAAAATCCAGAAATAACAGATCATCGATTCAGAATTGAACATGCGCAACACGTTCATCCAAATGATATCCCAAGGTTTGCCCAACTGGGCGTCATTGCCGCCATGCAGGCGATTCATTTATCATCAGACAGGCCCTGGGCTATCGATCGGTTGGGAGAAAAACGGATTGTAGAGGAGACTTACGTATGGCAAGACCTAATTAAATCAGGAGCGATGATCATCAATGGAACGGATGTGCCTGTTGAGCCTATCAGTCCGGTGGCCAGTTTCTACGCTTCAGTTACCCGCAAAACATTGAGTGGTGAGCCGGAAGGTGGGTATGAACCATCTCAAAAAATGACGCGGGAGCAGGCCTTGCGATCGTATACATTAGATGCGGCTTATGGCGCTTTTCAGGAAAATGCCTTAGGCTCCATCACGGTGGGTAAAGAGGGGGATTTTACAGTCTTTTCTAAAGACATCATGAAGGTGCCTGAGGAAGCGCTTTTGTCAACGACCATCTCAAAGACCATCGTGAAGGGAATGGTGGTTTTTGATAAAAAATAAGCATATAAAAAAACCCTTCATGGAAGGGTTTTTTTATATGCTGGGGTCGAATTATTTTAAAAATTTTCTTGCTCGTTGCATGAGCATACCACGGTCGGCTGTGATGGACGGATCGCTGTAGATTCTGGACGAGAGTTCGGCCACCACTCCCTTTTTGTAACCCAATTTAGCCGCAATTCCTTCACAGAACGTGATTTCACTTTTGAACACCTGACCGTCAGCTTTCATCAGTTGGATGGCGTGATATAGGTTCTCAAATTTTTGATCCTCGGTAAATTTACTCAGGTCTCCGATGGGTTGTGGAGCTCTCATCATAGCCTCCACTTCATCCCTTGTAAAACCATTGGCCTTACCGATCATGTGAAGGATTTTAGCTTCTTTGTCCTCTACTTTCGTGTCACTTGCCGCAAGGTTGATTAGAATATTCAGTTGTTCTTTAATCATAGTAGTATAATTTTTCGCTAATTATGACGGTAATAGGCTGAAATTTAGTCAAAAATGAACAAATTCTAACTACAGGCTAAAAAAAACCTACGTTATGCATTAATTATGCGCAACCCCGTTGGAGTTGGCTTGTCATTAGTACAAATTAGGGATTTATGAGAGTTATCGCATTTATTGGAATACTCCTGTTCACAGTCACTCAGGCCTTTGCGCAAAGTTCAGAGACCCGGTCTGTGGGGTCATTCAGCGGAATCAAGGCGGCAGAGGCAATTGATGTTTACCTCAAAAAAGGTGAAAAGGAAAGTGTGAGAGTAGAAGTAACGGGTACAAAACTATCAGATGTTATAACCGAGGTATCCGGATCTTACCTGCGGATACATATGGAAAGTGGCAGTTACCGTAAAACTAACGTGAAGGTTTTTGTCACTTATGTAAAATTGGATAAAATCTATGCCAGCTCCGCTTCAAATGTTTTTTCTGAAGGCTCTATTAATACCTCATCCATGGATATCAGCGTGAGCAGTGCGGCAACTGTTGAGATCAGTCTCGATGCTGGAAATGTTTCTGCAGATGTCTCAAGTGCTGGCGATATTGTTTTGGAAGGCAAATGCCGATCGCTGGAGGTAGAGGCCAGCAGCGCAGGTGATATTGACGCGTATCGGCTTGAAAGTGAGAACGTGAGAGCCAGAGCAAGCAGCGCAGGATCCATCAAACTGACAGCAACCAAGGAGTTGGATGCGCGAGCCTCCAGTGGAGGTGACATCAGGTACAGGGGCAACCCCATGAAAACCAATACCGATTCAAGCAGTGGTGGCTCTGTCAAGAAATCAAATTAAGAGGGTTTTCTCCTTTTGACAGTCAACTTACCATGAGCAGGGTTTTTCGAAACCCTTTCTTCATTTAATACCAGTTCGAAATTTGAAACAGCCTTGCTGAAGCTGATCAGGTATGCAGTTTCCGGTTTAACTGAAGCTGACAAGTGATTTGGCCCGAATGAAAAATTGCGCATAAGTGTGATTTTGGTGTGACAACGTAGTGGCAATTGAATTAGTTTTGAACTATTGCTCATTAATGACACCTGATAAAGGCTTTACCCCTACGAGGCTAAGTTATTACTTTAAGCACGCAAGAGGCTTTATTTCTCAACAAGGGTCAAAATATACCCTTCCCGAACCTAAAATCTGAAATTATTTCCTGATGTGGGCAAAATTTGGATTTCAATTTTAAAAATAGGTATACATTTGTTCCAAATTTGATCAAAAAAACAACCACTACTATGGCTCATTTACGATTTGAAGCACTTAACAGATTAAATACCCGTGAAAAAGTACATGTTGAAATGACAGCGCCACATGTGTCTGAATTTTTCGGGGAAAATGCTTTTGGCCCTAAGCAAATGCTGGGGTCACTTTCGCCCGCTGTTTATAAGAAGGTAAGCGATGCAATAAAGAATCACACCAAAATTGACGAAGACACTGCCGATGCGGTGGCTTCAGCTGCTAAAAGCTGGGCCCTGGGCAAAGGGGCTACTCATTTTACTCACTGGTTCCAACCGCTCACAGGCGGAACTGCCGAGAAGCACGATTCATTTTTCGATGCCATCTCCGGAATCGAAAAATTCAAAGGAAGTGAGTTGGTTCAGCAAGAACCGGATGCGTCTTCCTTCCCCAGCGGAGGCATCAGAAGCACGTTTGAGGCCCGTGGGTATACCGCATGGGACCCCACCTCTGCCATGTTTATTTATGGCAAAACGCTGTGTATTCCTACGGTATTTGTTTCTTATACGGGCGAAACGCTTGATACGAAGTCTCCGTTACTCAAAGCCTTGAAGTCGGTTGATAATGCTGCCACTAAGGTGGTGCAATTTTTTGATAAAGATGTAACCAATGTGGTTGCTTCTCTGGGATGCGAGCAGGAATATTTTGTAGTGGATAGGGCTTTGTTCTTAGCGCGTCCAGATCTGGTGATGGCTGGTCGCACTGTTTTTGGCCATGCGCCAGCTCGTGGACAACAGCTTGAAGATCACTATTTCGGATCCATTCCAAATCGGGTTTATCGATTCATGAAGGATTTTGAAAATGAATGTTGGCGTTTGGGTATCCCGATCAGAACCAGACATAATGAAGTGGCACCCAGTCAATTTGAAGTGGCTCCGCTTTTTGAAGAAGTGAATGCCGCAAATGATCACAACCAGCTGCTCATGGATGTGATGGCACGTGTGTCTGACAGGCATGAACTTCAGGTCCTTTTTCATGAAAAACCTTTTGCAGGATTGAATGGAAGTGGAAAGCACAATAACTGGTCACTTATTACCAGTACAGGTGTTAATTTATTTGCCCCATCCAGCAGCGCCAGGGACAATTTATTATTCCTCACCTTTTTTGTTACAGCCATAAAGGCAGTACATGAGTATTCAGACTTGCTACGGGCCAGTATCGCCACTGCGGGAAATGATTTCCGTTTGGGCGCCAATGAGGCACCCCCGGCAATCATGTCGGTGTTCATAGGAAAACAGATGACCGCAGTATTGGATGAATTGGAAAAGCGTGGAAATGTAAAAATCGAAAAGGGCGATAACATGTATATGAAGTTGGGGATAGACCAGATTCCTGAAATCATTCTGGATGCAACAGATCGCAACAGGACTTCACCTTTTGCCTTTACTGGAAATAAATTTGAGTTTCGGGCAGTTGGATCAAGCGACAACAGTGCCACGGCAATGACGGCCCTGAACTTGATTATGGCTGATCAGCTAACTCATTTTCATGCTGCCGTAAGCAAGGAAATTGAAAAAGGTACTGAAAAGAGGCTGGCCATTGTCAATGTATTGAGAAAGTACATCAAAGAATCAAAGTCAGTTCGTTTTGAGGGCGATGGATATTCAGATGCATGGGTGAAAGAGGCGGAAAAGAGGGGTTTGAGCAACATCAAAAATATGCCGCGGGCCATAGAAGCTTATCTTTCCAAGAAATCGATTAGTCTCTTTGAAACATACGGGGTGTTCAGCCACAAAGAATTGGAAGCCAGGCAGGAGATTAAGCTGGAAGGGTATATTAAAAAGGTGCAAATAGAAGCCCGGGTTATCGGTGATCTTGCGATCAATCATATTATACCCACCGCAATGTCATATCAGAACAAATTGATTACCAATGCCAATGGGTTGAAAGGGCTAGGAGTGGATAATAAATCAGTCATAGCTACCATCAAGGAAATTGGCGCGCACATGGAATCCATCAAGAGCAATGTGGATAAAATGATTGAGGAAAGAAAACGGGCAAACAAGATTACAGATACACACAAACGAGCGTTGGCCTATTGCGATGATGTAAAGGAGAAATACTTTGATAAAATAAGAGAAAGCGTGGATAAGCTGGAGTTGCTTATAGATGATGAGGATTGGCCGTTGGTAAAGTATCGTGAATTGTTATTCTTGAGATAGTATTTCGATTCTGCTGAATATTGAGAGGTTGACGTTATGTCAGCCTCTTTTTTTATCTGGATTGTATGGCCAAAGGCTGGTTGGAAAGTTTAAGAATTGCATCGCGGATAAGTTGTGGATTATTCCACGGAACAAAGTGATTCATATCTTCTTTCAACACCAATTCTACAGAAGCATTGGTCATCATCTTTTTTGCATAGGCAGCATTTCCGGGAGGGACTAATGTATCCAGTTTCCCCTGAATAACGATTGTGTTGGCCTTTACTTCAGACCACTGGGGCACCATATTCTGGAGCTCCGGCTTTAAGTTCCATATCTCATCGTTGGAGGCGCGAATACTTCGTGGCAGCAACCATTTCAGGAAGGGCAAGGCCAATGCACCACGAAACCATTCTTTTGGTTCGAGATCAGGATCAATAGACGGTGCCACCATCACTAATCCATCAATCAATTCCGGATAATCCATTGCCATACGTGCAATGACAGGCCCACCCAAAGAATGACCAACCAATATGGTTGGCCGGGCTTCATATTTTTCCAGCAACGGTTTCAAAAGTGACGCCTGCTTCTTCAGTGATGGTTCAGCATAACCAAAGTTGGAGGAGCCAAACCCTGGCCTGTCAATGGTAATGAGTTGCACCTGCTTCAATAGCACTGTATCCGCAAGAAAGTGAATAAAGGCACTTAATGATCCGGGTGACCCATGCACAAAAATGATCAACGGTTTATTCTCATCTCCTACGTGCACATAGTTGATCACCCTGTTTCCAACCTTATAGGAATGTTGTGTTTCAGTTAAGCCTCTCTTCGAGAAGTAGGTTTTTATTTCAGACGAGTTCATCCGAAATTGCATGCAAGAATCAAGCAGGAAAATAGGGGCATGCAGCAGGGCAATTCCAAAAAGCCATTTCCATAGTTTTTTCAATTGCATGGGTTTGAATTTGAAATTAAAAGATGCTCAACTTCTTTTTATACTCTGCGGTATTGTTAAGCACTTCAATAGATTTCTTGATGTCGGCATCGTATTTAAACTCTACTTCGGTAATGCCTTTTTCCAAGTAGTATCTAGACGCAATATCTTGCTCAAGTAATGCCTTGATCTGGTCTTTGAAGTTGTACAAGTCTTTCTTCCTGTTTTCCTTCAACAATTCACCGATTTGATCTATTTGAAGCTGCAGGTCCTGGTAGTAACGTTCTTTTTTGGCTTGTTCTTTCAGTTGACTCAGTTGGATTTCCACGGGTGATCGGTGGTTGTATTGCTTTGATTTTACCCATGATACAAACTCATCGTATTCTTTGTCTGTAAGTTTAAAATCTTTGGCCGGCAAAATGGTAGGATGTTCAAAGGCATACAGTGAGGCATAATCGAATATGAAGCCATTGCTGTACAAGACCTGCGTCAACGAAGAAATATCCTGGCCTTCAATCATGATGTCTGGGTCTATGCCACCACCATCATATACGATCCGGCCGTTGGTGGTCCTAAATTCTTTTTTTACAGAATCCGGAATGGAGCCTACGCTGCCATCTTCCCTGCGGTGCGAATAATCCAGCACTTGAATGCATCTTCCGGTGGGCGTATAGTATTTGGCAGTCGTAATTTTTACTTGCGAGTTGTAAGATAGTGGCCTGCTTATTTGGACCAGCCCTTTGCCGAAAGATTTTTCTCCGATTACAATGGCCCGATCATAATCCTGTAATGTGCCGGCTACGATCTCAGATGCTGATGCACTACCGCGGTTAATAAGCACAGCTACCGGGATGGTTAAATCTGTCGGACTGTTTAATGTTTCATAGGCAATGTTGTGTTCCGTCACCTTGCCCTTGGTAGTCACCACTACTTTTCCTTTGGGTAGAAAAATGTTGCAAATATTCACAGCTTCCATCAAGAGCCCTCCGGGATTATCGCGTAGGTCAAGAATGATTCCGGTGGCGCCTTGCTCCTTAAGGCTGACCACTGCATTTTTTACTTCTCTTCCAGCGTCTGGTGTAAAATCAGTCAGTTGCACAAACCCAATATTTTTACTCACCATTCCAAAATAGGGGACGTTGCTGATTTTGACTTTTTCTCTCTTGAATTCTAATTCGATAAGGCCGGGAACACCTACACGTTTCACCATAAGTCTCACTGGTGTGCCTACCTGTCCACGCATGAGCTGATTAGCTTCTTCAATAGAAATTTTGGCGAGTTCAACTTCATCCATCTTTATCACCTCGTCACCAATTTTCAATCCATTTCGCTGCGCTGGGTAGCCTTCGTAAATCATGGTCACCAGCGTGCGATTGCCAATTACCCGGGTAACAGCACCAATTCCACCATACTGTCCGGTGTTCATAGTTCTGTAATTTTCTACCTCATCTTCTGCGATAAAATTGGTATAAGGGTCCAAAGAACCGAGCATGGCGTCAATTCCGGTTCGCAACAGCTGGTTGGGGTTTACCTCATCGACATAGAGCGCGTTGACTTCTTTGAACAGCGAAGCGAAAATGTCCAGGTTTTTTGCGATCTCGAAAAAACGCTCAGCAGGAGTTGTAAATGAAAAGGCAAAAACCCCCAGAACGGGAAATAACAGCACGATGATCTTCTTCCGCATACAATCCAAATTTATTGAATTATAACGGGTAAAATAAAAATAAGTATGCTTTAAATGGGATTAATTCAGCTTGAACAGCACTTCGATTTCCACCGGAATCCCTTCCGGAAGTGAGCCCACTCCTACAGCACTTCTCACCCCCACACCTTTGTCTTCTCCCCATACTTTAGCAAACAGCTCGCTGCATCCATTGATTACATAGGGGTGTTTGGTGAAGTAGGGACTGCAGTTCACCATACCCAGCACTTTAATTACCCGTTCTACCCGATTCAAACTGCCTAAATATTTTTTGATGGTCGCGAGAATAGCCAATCCAACCTGCCGGGCAGCAAGTTTGGCTTCCTCCTCATTCATATCTTCACCTACTTTACCCACTATCCATGAACCATCTTCTTTCAGGGTTCCATGACCCGAAACGTATGCATAATTTCCATCGACAAGAAGGAGCTTGTATACGCCCAAGGGTTCTGGCGAGGGGGGAAGGTTAAGACCCAGTTGCTCAAATCTTTGATCTGGCGTCATTCGAATAAAATTTAGATTTAGTGTTTGTCTGGTATTTGCACTACACGAATGACCAGTTCATGTTGATCACCATCCTTATCCTGAAGGATGAACTTGACCGTTGGGTTATCTCTCGCAAGATCAGGCTGTGTTTTGATGATTTTATTATCCTGAAGGTGTTTCTCAATTTCTTTTTGCAAAATCATGAGTGAGTTGGCAAAATCAACTTCAAGCGGGCTGGGGTTGTAGGAGGTTGTCTTCATGCAAGTTCTAAGTTTACCATTTGATTAGGGCCGAAGCCCATGTAAATCCACTTCCGAATGCGGCCAAGCACACAATGTCATTCTCCTTAATCTTTCCCTCCGACCAAGCTTCACTCATTGCAATAGGTATTGAGGCAGCCGTAGTATTTCCGTAACGCATGATGTTATTGTACACCTTCTCATCAGGAAGATCCAATTTTTGTTGAATAAATTGACTGATGCGTAAATTAGCCTGATGCGGCACCAATAGACTGATGTCCTCTTTGGCCATTTGGTTGGCCTCCAGGGCCTCCTTAATTACCTCAGAAAAACGTACCACAGCATGCTTAAAGACCTGGCTTCCGTTCATGACCACTTTGTAGGTGGAAGTATCCATGATTTGTTCGGGTTGTCGTTCGGCATGCGGCCGACTGCTGCCGGGATCTTTCACATAAAGCTCTTCAGCGTACGTGCCATCTGAATGCAAGTGCGTTGAAAGTATTCCAGGTTTATCTGAAGCCTGCAATATGGCCGCACCGGCTCCGTCACCAAATATCACAGCCGTATTTCTGCCCCTCGTGGTGATGTCAAGGGCGGTTGATTGTATTTCAGCGCCTACAACCAATATGGTTTTATACATTCCCGTCTTTATATATTGATCAGCGATGGACAGTGCGTAGATGAAACCAGAACATGCATTACGCAAGTCCAAAGCGCCAATTCTTCCGTCTAAGCCCAGTTCCCGTTGGAGTAGCACACCGGATCCAGGGAAGAAATAGTCGGGCGTGATGGTGGCAAAAACAATAAAATCAATGTCGCTCTCTTTAAGTCCGGCTCTTTCCAGAGCCATCCTGCTGGCTTTGGCGGCCATGTTGGCTACTGTATCTTTGGCCGGATCGATCCACCTTCTTTCCTGAATGCCCGTGCGTTCAATGATCCATTCATTGGTGGTATCCATAATATTGGATAAATACTGGTTGGATATTACCGTTTCAGGTACATGGTGTCCAAGTCCAACTATTTTGGAGTGCTTCATAATTTGGAAGTTACAAAACTACATTTACAATTTTGCCGGGCACGATAATTACTTTCCTGGGGGGCTTGCCTTCTGTCCACTTCAATACGATGTCTGATGCCAGCACCGCTTTTTGTATATCTTCTTTCGGCATGTCCAGCGCCATATTCATTTTCGCTCTTACTTTACCATTGATTGAAATGGGATATTCAAATGTACTTTCAACCAGGTATTTTTCTTCTACTTTGGGATAGGTGGCTTTCACCACAGAGTCCTGATGCCCAAGTTTCTCCCAAAGCTCTTCTGCAATGTGTGGCGCAAAAGGGGAGAGGGCAATAACCAATGGCTCTATCACAGCTCTTTTATTACATTTCAAAGAATTGAGCTCATTGATGCAAATCATGAATTCACTTACTGAGGTGTTAAATGAGAAATTGTCGATATCCTGTTCGATTTTCTTAAGTGTTTTATGCAATACTTTCAATTCCTGATTGTTGGCGGGTTCTTCTGAAAGTTTAACCTGCCCGGTTGCATCATGTAGCAGGTTCCAGAATCTGCGAAGGAATTTAAATACCCCATCGATGCCGCTCGTGTTCCAGGGCTTGGATTGCTCCAGTGGGCCGAGAAACATTTCGTACATGCGCAATGTGTCGGCACCATAATTTTCAATGATTTTGTCGGGGTTGACCACATTGAAATAGGATTTGCTCATTTTCTCGATAGCAGAGCCGCAGATGTATTTCCCGTCTTCTAAAATAAAGTCGGCATTGGCGAAGTCAGGCTTCCATTTGGTAAATTGATCTACATCAAGTTCAAGGCCATTTACAATATTCACATCCACGTGCAATGGATCTGTGATGAATTTGTCCTTTAAGCCCGCGCTCACGAATTGATTTGTTCCTCTTACGCGGTAAACAAACCTGGAGTCTCCAGTGATCTTCCCCTGATTGATTAATTTCTTAAAGGGTTCGTCAAAATTTAAGTAGCCCCTGTCATGGAGGACTTTAACCCACAATCGGGCGTACAATAGATGAGCAACTGCATGTTCTGATCCACCCACGTAAACATCCACCTGATTCCAATAATCGAGAGCCTGTCGTGAGGCAAACTCTTTTTCGTTGTGGGGGTCCATGTAACGAAGAAAATACCAGGCAGCTCCTGCATGGGTGGGCATGGTGTTGGAATCGCGTTTTTCATTTTCACTTACTTGAATCCAATCCTTGAGATTGGCCAACGGACCTTCACCCGAACCTGACGACTTGAATTCATTGGTATCCGGAAGTTCCAGTGGCAAATCCTTTTCATCCATCGCATACGGCATGTCATCCCTGAAAATGACAGGGAAAGGTTCGCCCCAATAGCGTTGACGGCTCCAACCGGCATCGCGCATTTTGTAATTAACCTGTTTTTCTCCGATGCCCATCTTTTCCAGTTTATCGATTACAACTGGAATGGCATCCGACATTTTATACCCATTGAGAAAATCAGAATTGGTTAGTGTGGCCTCGTACGTTGGATTTGCTTCAGTGCCATCGTAATGTTCTCCAATGATGTTGGTGATGGGGATGTTGAAATGCCGGGCAAAGCGATGATCGCGTTCGTCTCCACAAGGCACACCCATGATGGCCCCGGTGCCATAGCCGGCCAATACATACTCGCTGATCCAAATAGGTACCTTTCTCCTGTTGAAAGGATGGATGGCATAGGCACCTGTAAAACAACCGGTAATCTTTTTTACTTCCGCCATCCGGTCAATCTCTGATCGACTTTCAACGTAACTGAGGTATTTTTCGACCTCGTCCTTGTGCTCAGCGGTGGTGATTTCTTTCACCAGATCAAGCTCCGGGGCAAGCACCATAAAATCAACACCGAAAATGGTGTCGGGTCTGGTGGTAAATACGGTTAGCTTCTCGCCACCTGTCAGATCAAAAGTAATTTTAGCGCCTTCACTGCGGCCAATCCAGTTGCGTTGGATGTCCTTCATGGATTCGCTAAAGTCAATCTCATCCAAACCTTTGAGCAGGCGCTCGGCATACTCAGTGATTCGCAAACTCCATTGACGCATTTGCTTTTTTACCACCGGATGTCCTCCTCGGTAACTGACGCCATTGATCACTTCATCGTTGGCCAATACCGTCCCCAAAGCCTCACACCAGTTCACATCGGTGTATGCCAGATAGGCCAACCGGTATTGCATGAGAATTTCTTGCTTTTGCTTGTCATCAAAAGACTTCCAATCTGCACCCTTAAAGATGGCTTGCGAATTGGGAAGCGTATATTTTGAATTAGGAAAAGCATGATTGGTATTGCCTTCACTTTCGAAAGTTGAAATTAATTTGGAAATGGGTTCGGCTTTCTGTTGGCTTCTATCAAACCAGCTGTCAAACAGTTGCAGGAAAATCCATTGGGTCCATTTGTAATACTTGGGATCACAAGTTCTTACCTCTCGGCTCCAATCGTAACAGAATCCTATCCTGTCCAACTGAGCCCTGAAAGTCTCGATATTTTTAGCGGTGGAGATGGCCGGATGAACACCATGTTCAATGGCATACTGTTCGGCAGGCAAGCCAAATGCATCATAACCCATGGGGTGCAACACATGATATCCCTTGAGGCGTTTGAAACGGGCCACGATATCGGTGGCAATGTACCCGAGCGGATGCCCAACATGGAGTCCCGCGCCAGATGGGTAAGGGAACATATCCAACACGTAATACTTGGGCTTACTGGTATTGTTGGTGGTTTTGTAAACTTCCTGTTCCCTCCAGCGCTGTTGCCATTTTTCTTCTATTTTCTTGATTTCCTCTTTACTGTACTCCGCCATTGTGCTAGTTTGCCTTAAAATAAGAGGCAAAAATACGCCAAACAGCCGACAATGCCATTTATTGAGACACGCTTAAATGAAAAGGTAAGGGGGGTCAATCTTCAATTCGTGCTACTTAATTTACCTTAGACTTATCAATACGAGTGGGTGTATCTACCCCTTCAACGATAGATTTCGAACTCAACGCAATTCCCCTGATGGCAGCAGTAATATTTGCCATATCCAGGGTCTCCACCTCATCATTAACGGTATGGTAATAGGGGTCTGTAGGTATCTGATCTGTTGAAATGGAGTGAGCTGGTACTCCGAGTCTAGCCAGCGTAGCATTGTCTGATCGGTAAAATAGATTCTGCTCCGGGTAAGGATCCGGATTAATTTGAAAGGATGTGCCTTCCAGATTTTTTTGAAGTATTTTCCCAAAGTTACTGCGCTCATAACCGGTCATGAAGGCGGCATTTTGGCCCCACTTGGATGGCTTGCCAATCATCTCAATATTGAACATGGCAACTACTTTGTCAGGATCAAGTTGCGATGAAAAATATTTTGAACCATACCCTCCAATTTCCTCTGCGGTAAAGGCGGCAAATATCAGGTTTCTTTTGTTTGACTTCAATTTGCTGAAATACCTGGCCAGCGCTATTACAGCTGTCGTACCTGATGCATCGTCATCGGCACCATTGGCAATGGAGTCGCCATCTATAGGTGCCTCAATGCCAATGTGATCGTAATGGGCGGAAAAAATAACAGATTCGTCAGTGATCACCGTTGATGGCAACATGCCAACCACATTGGCCATCGTGATGGTTTCTCTTTTCTGATTGGCCGATATAGACAAAGTCTTTGGCGCATGTGCACCAAGAATGTAAATGATAGACTTGGTATTCCTTACTGCACCCAGATCCTGAATTTTTGGTCGACCTAAATAATTTTGGGCGATTTTAAAATTCTCTTCATGCTCCTTTGCAACCCATACGATTTTGTTACCACCTTTTCGCTCAATGGCTGAAAGTGCAGGAAATAACTGTTGGCTCGCGCCAACGGTATCCATAGGTGTAGTGCTGTCAAGGTTTATACTTTCAGCATCTGACGAAACAATAAGCCGGTCTGATGTTATTGCCTGATTGTCGGCAAACACTTTTACATTCAACAGTGTTAACTTTTCTTTTTGAAAGGCTTGACGATAACTGTTCAAGCCAGGGAGCGGCTGAAGTCCAGCTTTTTTGAATTCTCCTTCAATAAAAGTGGCAGCCTTATCAATGTCTGCTGGCGAAAGGGCCGATCGGCCTCTCATATCGTCAGCGGCCAGCCTAGTAATGATTTTAGATACTCGCTTTTCTTTGATGTATTTGTTGATGGGCTGACTAAATACAGAAAAGGTCAATAGCATTAATCCAGCTAGAGTTGATAGGCTGCGCATAGTAGAATTTATTATCGTGACAAATTAGCCCAAGACAGGCCTAAACACCAACTATTTTCAAAAGTCTTCTTAATTATTACAGTCCATCCTGCTCATTCGACAACTCGGTAACACTTTTTGTGATTCAAGGACCTGAGCCTGAATATTTACGCCATAATCAAAAGTAAAATGAAAGCGATCCAAACCTTTCTACTCTTGCTCCCCACCATTTTCGGGTTTGGTCAATCTACCATCTCGGGTGTAGTGCAAGACGATAATGGCGATCCAATTCCTGGTGCCAACATTACCCTTGAAGGAACTTACGATGGTACCAGTTCCGCTTCTGACGGCACCTTCAAATTTCAGACTGTGGAGACAGGTCAGCAGGTGATTTTTGTTTCGTTTGTTGGCTATAAGTCGTTTACTCGGGCAATTGATCTAGACAATCAACAGATCCGGCTCTCCATTGTACTTAAAGAGGAAATCAATCAGCTCGATGCGGTCGTTATCTCTGCAGGTTCATTCACCGCTGGTGAAGAAAGAAGAAGGACTATTTTAAGAGATGTGGACATTGCCACAACGGCAGGGGCCACCGCGGATATAGCTGGTGCGCTCAACACCTTGCCGGGCACGCAAAAGGTAGGCGAGAGCGGAAGGTTGTTTGTAAGGGGTGGAGACGGAAGCGAAACCCGCACATTCATTGATGGCATGATGGTACTCAATGCGTATGGTCCATCAGCACCAAACACACCCTCGCGTGGTCGGTTTATGCCCTTCATGTTTAAGGGCACCAGCTTTAGCACGGGAGGATACTCAGCAGAATACGGCCAGGCCCTGTCATCCGCATTGGTTCTGAATTCCAAAGATAGGTCTGAGCTCAACCAAACTGACTTTAGCATCATGTCGGTGGGAGGTGATGTAGCCCACACACAAGTTTGGGATCGATCCTCGCTTGCAGGAAAAATTCAATACACCAACATCCGCCCCTATTTCGGATTGATCAACCAGGAGATCGATTGGAAAACTCCCCCAGCATCTTTAGAAGGAAGTACAGCTTTTAGGCAGCAGATTGGTGAGCACGGCATCTTTAAATTTTATGGAAATGCAAATCACTCAAACTACTCCTTGTACCAGCATGATATTCTTAATCCATCGCAAAAAACACAGTTTGAATTAACCAACGACTATGGATATGGGAATGCCACTTTCCTGCAATCAATTAATAAAAATTGGATAGCGCGTGGTGGCTTCTCCTTTAATCATAATAGAAACGCAATTTTAATTGATGAAAGTCCCATAACAGAAATTGAAAATGGCAGTCATGCGAAACTGGTTTTTGAAAACAGTATTTCTGACCAGGTTGAATTGAAGTTTGGATTTGAACACACCAACTTAAGTTACGAAGCCTCACAACTGGATAACGTGAGCAGTAATCAATCGATAAGATTCCACACACCTGTGAGCACTGCATTTGTAGAAGCAGAGGCTTATGCCACCAAGAAATTTGTTTCAAGAATTGGAATAAGAGGTGAGTACAATGACAAAGTTGGAGTGGCTTCCGTGGATCCAAGGTTCTCCGTAGCCTATAAGCCATTCACGCAAGGACAATTTTCTCTTGCCTATGGGAGGTTCCGTCAGGGGGCACAAAATCAATTCCTGAGAACAAATCAAAAACTGGAGGACGAAGTAGCTGAGCATTTCATTTTGAACTATCAGGTAGTCAATAACCAGCGAACATTCAGGACTGAACTATATTATAAGAAGTATAGCAACCTGGTTAAGTATTTAAATGGAGATATTGCTCAATTGAGTAATGATGGCAGTGGTTATGCCAAAGGATTTGAATTGTTCTGGCGAGATAGCAAGTCGATGCGCAATCTTGACTATTGGATTTCCTATTCGTATTTAGATACGGAGCGTGATTATCATGATTTTCCTGTTCAAGCGATACCCCATTTTGCCTCAACACATAATTTTTCTGTAGTTGGCAAGCAATTTATTTCAAGCCTCAAATCACAGGTCGGGCTGACCTATTCTTACAGCAGCCCCAGGGCTTACCATGACCCAAACAGTGAAATATTCAATGGAGGCAGAACGCCTTCTTATCAGGACTTGAGTATGAATATTTCTTATCTCCCAAAACCTTTTCTGATCATACACGCGTCTGTCACCAATCTTTTCGGTCGTGATAATATTTTCGGCTATGAGTACAGTGTAACCCCTGACGCAAACGGTGTGTACGAGTCGCGCGCCATACGGCAGGCGGCTAAAAGATTTCTATTTCTTGGTGTATTTATCACGATTTCAAAAAATAAATCAATTAATCAATTACCCAACTTATAATTCTTATCAATTATGAAAACTAGAATAATTATTTTACTACTAGCATTTTGTTCAGGGCTTATTTATGCCAGTGACAAATACACACAAGTCATGCAATCCAACATTGAGGTACTTTATCAGGCAGCTAATCTCGAATCATTGCAACAGTCGGTAAATTCATTTGAGCGCATTGGTAATGCTGAAAAGGACAAGTGGGAGCCATTCTACTACGCTTCTTTTGGATACATCATGATGGCGACTCGACAAGAAGATGGCATAAAAAAGGATGGTTATTTAGATAAGGCCGCGGAGATACTAAAAAGAGCGGCTGCTCAGAAACCCAACGATTCAGAAATTGTAGCTCTGGAAGGGTTTATTTATATGATTAGAGTAACGGTTGATCCAGCAACCCGGGGTCAGCAATACTCTGGTTTGGCCATGCAGACATTCGGCAAAGCCATTTCCCTAAACCCTGAAAATCCAAGAGCACTTAGTTTGATGGCACAAATGGAATATGGCACCGCACAATTTTTCAATGCATCAACCGATAAGGCTTGTGCTACTGGACGGCAGGCCGCTGAGAAGTTTGAATCATTCAGAAGTGATAATCCACTCGCACCTCAATGGGGCAAGGAGTCTGCGCTCCGTTTTTTGCAACAGTGTCAGTAAATAATTTATGCGGGATTTTTTATCCCGCATTTTTTAAAATATTTGTAGCTATGGAATTGCTCCTAAAAAGCATTACGATTTCTCATGTGTTGGCTGGAATCATTTCTCTGGTGGCGGGCCCAATAGCATTGGTTGTTGTGAAGGGAGGAAAGGCCCATCGGGCATCGGGCAAAATATTTTTCTGGGCAATGACCTGGATATTTCTTTCTGCCGTGTTTTTGTCCATCTACAAATGGATTCCTTTTCTATTGATGATTGCGGTCTTTAGTTATTATTCAGTGATCATTGGGTACCGAAGCATTTATCAAAAACAATTACATCGAGGCGAGGGAATAATGTGGTATGATTGGGCAGCGTTGACCATTTCTGTTTTGTTTAATACTGGCTTTGTTACCTGGGGCGCCCACCTGGTCTTTACCGGACAAATGGGATTTTATGCCTATTTATCTATAGGCTTTGGCATGGGTGGTTTGCTTACTGCCATCGGGCAACTCAAAGCATTCC
>CAYNCP010000064.1:2225-22747 GCA_964395905.1 uncultured Ohtaekwangia sp. | reverse complement strand
GTTTAGCAATTGGCACAGGCTTTGAAGGTTTTTGCATTAAACCTAATTTTGAAGGTATGAATCGCGCCATAATTGGTATTGTGCTGTTGTTTGGACTCACTGCCTTCGCAGTAAATGAGCAGTTGGATTTGCCTGTAGTTACCAACAAAAGTTTTGGTGTGGGTGAGGAAATAACCTATCGGGTAAACTTCGGAATCTTCACGGTTGGCAGTGCCATCACCAGGGTCGACAAACGAATTTTTGAGATTAATTCACGACCAAGTTATAAGGTGGATGCCTATGGTTCTACCAGCGGGATGGTGTCCTGGATCACCAAAGTAGATGATCAGTGGGGTGCTTATATCGATACGGCTGCGCTGGTAACGCACGTGAGCTATCGCAAGATAAAGGAGGGAAGGTACAGAAAAGATGAACTCACGACTTACGACCATGCTGCGAACAAAGCCGAGGTAAAGGTCAGAAACAAGGAAACTGGAGTATACGATGATGCCAAGGTGTATGACACACCCGACAACGTACGTGATTTGGTAGGTGGATTTTTGTACCTGCGTGTAATCCAATTTGAAAAATTACGAAAGGGCGACACCCTTACCATATCCGGATTTTTTGAAGACACTTCTTACAACCTCAAAATAATTTATGAGGGAAAAGAAGTGATTGATACCCGGGTGGGAAAAATCAGGTGTTTGAAACTGGTGCCTATCATGCCTGACAATAAATTGTTTGATGGTGAGAATTCCATTACCTGTTGGATATCTGACGACATGAACAAGATTCCTGTAAAGATTCAGGCCAAAATGTTTATTGGCAGCACGGGAATCGAAATGATCGGCTTTAGAGGATTGCGCAATCAGCTAAAAGTGATTTTTGACTAGCCCTTCGCTATCTGTTAAGAAGTGTCGTAAATTTTTCAATAGAAATAGGCTTGAAAACGTAATCTTCAACTTCATCTATTGCTTTGGCTTTTTGGATGTCCCTTTGATCTATTGAAGAGCTAGCCATGTAAATTGTAATTCGTTTAGGCAGTTGGCCTTTGATTTTCCTGAATTCTTCAATAAACATCCAGCCGTCCGTCAGTGGCATGTTGATGTCCAAAAAAATAATATCGGGTAGCAATTCTTTTTCATTAGCTTTTTCCACCAGATATTTTAATGCCGCATCACCGTTTAAAAATTGGAGAATGGCGCTGGCCGCATGGGTAGCCTGAAGCGATTTGAGGGCTGTAAACTGAAAGATCTCATCATCGTCAATGAGGGCAACTGTCGGTAAATTTTCTCTTTCATGCATCTTCCTTGTAGAAATTAATTATAAATGTAGTGCCAATATTCTCCTTGCTCGATATGTTAATTTCACCCCCCATGGCCTCTATTTGGTTTTTGATAAGAAATAATCCTACCCCTCTGCTTTCAGGATGTTCGTGGAAAGTTTTGCGAAGCTTAAACACCTGATGACCATACTTTTCAAGATTAATTCCTGATCCGTTGTCTGATACCTCCAAAAATAGTTGTTTCCCTTCGAAGTATGTCTTAAAGTTCATGATCAGTTTTCGCTCATCACTTTTGTACTTCAGCGCATTGCTCAAAAGATTCAAAAATATACTTTCAAGGTAAATGTTTGGATAATGTATTTCCGGGGCGGCATCAAAATGGCAGTTCAGTAGCGCACCGGTTTCATTGATGCGTACGATCATCATTTGCTTTATTTTGTTAAACACATCTTTAAATCTTATGTCCTGCTTTTCGAGGTGAACGTCCTGCTTTACTTTAAGTATATCATTTAGTTCTGAAAGGGTGGTCAATAGATTGTTTGAGGATTTACTGAGTAATTTTTGAATTCTTCTGCGCTCCTCAACATCTGTAGTGGCCTCCATTATTTCCAGCAAAGAGTTAATGTTGCCTACAGGAGACCTGAGATTGTGAGAAACAATTTGAGTAAACTCTTCCAACTGTTCGTTTTTTTTGGTTAGACTCTGAGCGATGGCAGACAATCTTTCATTTTGTTCAATTATCTTTTCTTCTGCAATTTTTCTGGCCGTCACATCTCTAAACTCAGTCACTCTCACCATCTTTCCCTTATACGGAATGTTTTTACCATGAATTTCAAGGTATCTTTTGCTTCCGTTCTTATGTATGGCTTCTACGTCATACGGGGTCTCATCTCCCGTTTTGATCCTATCCATAACCAGTGGACGATACTCCGGGGCGACCAAAGCTAAACTTTGCATTCCAATAAGCTCTTCAGTAGTATAACCACTCACATCGGCAAGGCCCTGGTTTACTTCAATGATCACCCCGGCATCATGTATACTTATGCCGCTAAATGATGCACTTAAAAGCGTTCGATAGCGCTGCTCACTTTCGATCAGTTCAAGTTCTGCTTTTTTAATTTCAGTAACATCCCGCATCATCCCCAGCATTCTGATTGCCTTATTATTGCTATCTGAAATAAAAAAACCGCTGTCATGCATAATTAAGTGATGCCCATCTTTGTGACGAAATCGATAATGCACATCATAATGGCTTAATTTCTTTTCCGCAGCTTCTAATTCCTGTATGCTGTCTGCTCTATCATCAGGATGAATCATTTCGACCCATTGATTGATATCGCCCATTTCATTTTTCTGGTAGCCCAGTAATTCTTTGACATTTCCTCCCCACACAATTTTGCCGGTAGCAATGTCATAATCATATATGACCTGACCAGAGGATGCTGCAATCAATTCGTAGCGGGTTTTCCACTCAAGTTTTTCATCTTCTGCAATTTTGTTTTCCAAAGTCCGTGCCACAGCTGATGAATAAGACCTAAGCACTGAGAGCTGAATACTGCTCCACACGGTTTCAGACTTACAAGCATCAAACCCAATGAAGCCCCAGAAACTATTTCGGACTATGATCGGAAAGAAAAGAACGGATAAAATTTGTTGTGACTGAAGAACTTTCTTAATGACGCTTTCAGGTAAGTCTTTGACGTGGCAAGCATAATGTTGACCCGTTGCCAATACCGAACTGCATGGTTCAAAATCAGCAAGGGGAAAATGTTGCAGTTCTGGATTGTCGATCTGTGATTCAGCAAAGCCTGAATTCCATTCAAAACGTTGACTTGTTGTATCTGATGAATCAACCCCGTTTCCATCATTTTCAAATAGATAGACCCTATCCACATCCATGGCCTCACCCAATAGCTGTAGCCCTTTGTTGATGGCCCCTGTTAGATTTGGATCGATGATGAGTTCCCGGGTCGCTTGTGACAGGGTATTAAATAGCAGGTCGCGCTGTAAGAGTGAAATTTCTGTTTCTTTTCTCTTGGTGATATCGGCAACAGTGCCAATCAATTTCACGGGATGACCAGTTTTATCACAAATAGCCTTGCCCCAGCCTTCCACCCAGATTACGTGCTTGCGTTGTTTGAGAACCCTGTATTCGATATGGAACTCCTTGTGTTGATCAATGGCCTGTTGGATGAGCCGTCTGCTTGATAACATATCTTCAGGATGAATCAATTTAAGGTAGTCTTCGAAAGTATTTTGAAATTGTGATTCACGCAGTCCAAAAATATCATAAACACTTTCATCCCAATGAATCGTGTTGCTTTTCAAATCCATCTCCCATATTCCTATCCTTGAAGTATGAAGGGCAAAGCGTAGTCGCTCGTTGTCGGTTGAGATGGTCGGGTTGCCAGAACGATTGGCCCGGACTGCTGGCTCTTTCCGTTCAGCGTCCATACCAGAGCTCATTTTCTTAACCCCCTTTGGTGCTGAAGGTTCATTTTTTTTCTTTCCCATTGAGCGACCCAATTGGTCATAGTTACACAGGTACAAATATTACAAATATTTGACCAAACCTACCTCATATTGATAAGCAACATTACATGGGTTGGTTAGTTATTCAATTCATGTATTTTTGAGAAACAATAAGACAAAAGCCGATGCTAAAAGAATTTAAGAGTTTTGCCATGCGGGGCAATGTAATTGACCTCGCAGTAGGTGTGGTCATTGGAGCCGCTTTTGGGGCAATAGTAAAATCAATCGTAGCGGATATTTTCATGCCAGTAGTAGGTATTTTAACGGGAGGATTGGATTTCTCAACACTGGCCTACACGGTGGGTGAGGCAAATATCGCCTATGGCAGTTTTCTTCAGGCTACCTTCATATTTTTAATCACAGCTTTTGCTTTATTCTTAATTGTGAAAGGCATCAACAAAATGAAGAAGAAAGAGGAGGAGAAGCCAGCGGCTGCGCCAGCACCTGCGGCAGATATTGTGTTGCTTACCGAAATCAGGGACCTACTGAAGAAGTAATTGGTACAGTGACAGTGGTTCATAGTTATATGGACCATTGACTTACAAACTATTGACTATCATTTAAACTGATCCGCAACGACCAGTTCCTTACTTCCCTTTGTGTATTTATAAAACCCACTTCCTGACTTCACACCCAGGTGGCCAGCCTGAACCATATTTATCAGTAGTGGACAGGGTGCATATTTAGGATTGCCGAATCCATCATGAAGTACATGTAATATGGATAAACAAACATCAAGACCGATGAAGTCGGCAAGTTGAAGCGGTCCCATAGGATGTGCCATCCCCAGTTTCATCACCGTATCAATTTCGTCAACACCCCCTACGTTTTCAAACAAGGTATAAATGGCTTCATTGATCATTGGCATCAATATTCGGTTGGCCACAAATCCGGGATAGTCATTTACCTCTACAGGCACTTTGTCCAGTTTCCTGGCAAGCTCCATAATATCACTTGTCACCTTGTCGCTGGTATTGTATCCACGAATTACTTCAACCAATTTCATGATCGGTACGGGATTCATGAAATGCATGCCAATAACTTGATCGGGCCGCGCGGTAACCGAAGCGATCTTGGTGATGGAAATAGAAGAGGTATTGGAAGCCAAAATGGCTTCTGGCTTCAAACTGGCATCGAGGTCTTTGAATATTTTCAATTTCAAATCCACGTTTTCTGTGGCCGCTTCTACCACCAGATCTGCATTTCCAATTCCTTTCTTCATGTCAGTAAAAGTGGTGATGTTGTTAATCGCACTTTCTTTTTGATCCGTGGTAATGTTCCCCTTTTCAACCTGACGACCCAGGTTCCTATCAATGGTGCTCATGGCCCTGGTCAATGGCTCTTCTGTGATGTCAATTAATGAGACGTTGAAACCATGAAGCGCAAACACGTGTGCGATTCCATTTCCCATGGTTCCCGAGCCAATTACTGCTATATTTTTCATGATGGATTGAATTTTTCTAATGCAAGTGACAAATATAAAAGCTATTCAGAGAAGGGCTACTTGATGAGGGTTTCTTTAGTCAGCCCCATGGCATTGATGCGAAGGATCAACATTTTGGGCGCTACATCGGAATTGGTGCAACCTGGCCCAGGATCCAAATAATATTTATAAAACTTCTGGTTGCGTTCCAGCAATTGATTTTCGTCTGGTCTCCCAAGCAATTTCACCAAATCCATTTCTGAGAGCGTTTTA
This sequence comes from uncultured Ohtaekwangia sp., assembly GCA_964395905.1. Taxonomy (GTDB): domain Bacteria; phylum Bacteroidota; class Bacteroidia; order Cytophagales; family Cyclobacteriaceae; genus ELB16-189. The sequence goes on along the minus strand of CAYNCP010000064.1, from coordinate 17,252 downwards.
AGTTTTTCTTTTTGTGATTGCACAGCTTCCATCATCCTCGAACGTTCACCTTTGCATCCATTTCTATCAGCCTTCCAGGCTTCCGTGTCTATGCCTTCCAATACGGGCATAGGATTGGAACAGGCAAAAAGCATGGTGATGAGCACTAAGCCAATATTAAGCTGTCTGAATTTGAACATTCTTGTAAATAGAGTGAAACCAATAACCAGAAACGAACATATAAAGCAATGCAACACCTATTAAGTAAAGCGGCCAATGATAAACCACTGTGAAGAGGATCAATAACGAGGGGTATAATAGGATACGCCCCCATTCGACCCACCGTACCCATAGTTTATTTTCAAAAAGTACTCCGCTGTTTACCACCACAATGGAAATGATGACACTGAAAAACACCTTTTCAATCAACTGAAATTCTGCCTGCTTGAAAAGGAATAATCCTGTTCCTACCAGACATAACACATATTGGAACAACACATAGTAGTTAAGGGAGACCGGAGCTGGCGTGTCATATTTGCGATAGTTATCCTTGTCTACTTCCGGTGCAGCACGATATCCGCCCAGCGATTCCGGTAGCCAGCCGGGCTTCTTAAACAGGTACTTAACCTTGTCGCCCCAATTGTCTATTCGCTTAAGGTCCTTTCCCATTTCAACATAATGACTGAAGTTGGCCCACACCGCATTCCAACTGTTGATGGGCTTGGTAATGCCATAAGTTGGCTTTTCTTCTTCAGGCTGAAAGGTGCCAAACATCTTGTCCCATATGATTAAAGTGCCCGCATGGTTTTTATCGATGTACTTGGGATCACGCCCATGGTGTACCCGGTGATGGGAGGGAGTGTTTAGAAAATATTCAAGAAATCCCAATTTGTTGATGGTCTCCGTATGAATCCAAAACTGGTAGAGTGTATTGAGCGCAGACATCAGCGCAAAGTCAAGGGTCTCAAATCCCAAAAATGCCAGCGGCAGATTGAACGCAAAGGTCCAGACCGTTTGAAAGCTACTTTGCCTTAATGCCACAGAAAGATTGTACTCCTCACTTTGATGATGCACTACATGGCCACCCCAGAACAGATTGATTTGATGGCTCATTCGGTGGGCCCAGTAGTAGGCGAAATCAACCAGAAAGAAAAGAGCCACCCAATACATCCAACTTTTCTCCAGATGCAATAGTGCGAAATTGGAGAAAATGACTTCATACACACCAATGGCAAGCACCTTTAAAAATAATCCTGACAATTGAGAAGTAATACCGCAGCTCAAGTTGGCAATGGCATCGGGGAGGCGATACAATTTGCGATGCGAAAAACGCTCAACGGCCAATTCAATCCCGATCAGGAGAAAAAAAATAGGGATGGATAGCACAATGGGGTTAAGATTCAAGGCTTTTCACATTAACTTGCCGCTTCAAATTTAGCAACATGATCCTAAAGTTATTTAAAGCGGTGTGGTTTCTTTCCTTGATGGGGTTCATGCTGATTTTTATGTATATCTATGCCTCTTTTCCTGAGCGCATAGTACTCAGAGAAGGCCTTGAACCTTTGGCCACATCCAGGGATGTGATTTTCTACACTACCCTCATCATCGTGTCAATGGTGAATGCCCTCGTGTTCGTTATTGCCAAACTCTATGGCAACAGGAACGAGCGATTCAGCATCTGGTTTTACGGCCAAATCATTCTTCTCAATTTCTTTTTCTGCACCGTTCTGGGCTTCATCAATGTGCTCAACAGTGGTGAAAAGTTTGCTTTTGAAAACCTGGGCATTGTTATCTACGGCAGCATTTTACTGATTGTAATTTGGGCTCTAGCGCTGCCTGTTTTGATGTTCATTCAAAAGTTTACATCTAAACCGACCATTTGAAGTCATGATTGTTATCTAATGATTATCAATTAGTTAGGCCTGCTTACTTTATTAATATTTGTAGTTGAATGATGGCTGCAACAGCTTGTAGAACCACCAAAATTCGTTTTATTAGGCCCGATCATTTTTTTAACTGTTGAATTCTGAAGGTGTATTTTTTAGCAGCATCAAAAGCTTTACAAAGCTTAACCGATATCTGATTTATGGCGAAAGATCTTTTTCAATACGATGAATCGAGCGTTAAATCGCTCGATTGGCGTGAGCACATCAGGCTAAGGCCGGGAATGTATATAGGCAAGTTGGGAGACGGATCTTCCAAGGACGATGGCATTTATGTGCTTGTCAAAGAGGTGATCGATAATTCCATAGACGAGCACATGATGGGATATGGAAAGGTGATTGATGTAAAAATCACTGACCAGCGCGTGACCGTGCGGGACTATGGCCGTGGGATACCATTAGGCAAGGTCATTGATTGCGTATCGAAAATTAATACGGGTGCCAAATACGACTCCGGTGCCTTTCAAAAATCTGTCGGTCTCAATGGGGTAGGTACCAAGGCAGTCAACGCACTGTCAAACTACTTCAAGGTGCAGGCCTTCAGAGAAGGCAAAACAAAGATTGCTGAATTCAAGAAAGGCAAAATCACCAACGATGCCAAGATCACTAAATCTTCGGACAAGAACGGTACGACCATAATTTTTGAACCGGATGAATCAATGTTCAAAAACTATCATTTCATCCCAGAGTACCTGGATGACCTGATGTCGAACTATGCCTTTCTCAATGCAGGTCTCACCATTAACTATAATGGCAAAAAGTTCTACAGCAAGGATGGTTTATTGGATTTGCTCAAACAAAAGATTGAGGTGGACGAAATGCGATATCCGATTATTCACCTAAAGGGTGATGACATTGAAATAGCGTTAACGCACGGCACGCAATATGGGGAGGAATATTACTCATTTGTGAATGGGCAAAATACCACCCAGGGTGGAACGCACCTGGCTGCCTTTAGGGAGGGCATCGTGCGGGGAGTTAGAGCCTATTACAAAAAAGATTATGACTCCAGCGACATACGGGCATCTATTGTGGCTGCAATAGCTGTGCGCGTGCAGGAGCCTGTATTTGAATCTCAAACCAAGACCAAGCTGGGCTCCCTACACATGGCCCCTGATGGACCTACCGTAAGGAGTTATATTGGCGATTTTGTAGCCAAAGAGCTGGAAATATACCTGCACGGCAATGCCATTGCAGCGGATGCTTTGCTGAAGCGAATTCAACAGTCAGAAAGGGAACGGAAAGAGATTGCTGGAATTAAAAAACTGGCCAACGAACGTGCCAAGAAAGCCAATCTGCACAATAAGAAACTACGCGACTGCCGCTTCCATTTCAATGAAGAGAAAGGCGCACGCAGCCAGGAGTCCATGATATTCATTACAGAAGGAGACTCTGCCAGCGGAAGTATTACCAAATCAAGAGACGTAGAGACGCAGGCAGTGTTTAGTTTGCGTGGAAAGCCACTGAACTGCTATGGACTTACCAAGAAGGTAGTCTATGAGAATGAAGAGTTCAATTTACTGCAACATGCCCTCAATATCGAAGATGGATTGGATGGGCTGAGGTACAATAAAGTGATTGTTGCCACCGATGCTGATGTTGACGGCATGCACATCCGGTTATTGCTGTTGACTTTCTTCCTCCAATTCTTTCCGGAATTGGTGAAAGCCGGCCATGTATTCATTTTAGAGACGCCACTATTCCGGGTAAGGAATAAGAAGGAAACCATTTATTGCTATGATGAGGATGAAAAGCGGACGGCTGTAGAGAAACTGGGAAGCAAGCCCGAGATCACGCGATTTAAGGGGTTGGGCGAAATTTCACCGGATGAATTTGGGAAATTTATTGGGGATAACATCCGACTCCAGCCAGTGATCCTGGGCAAAGACAGTCACCTCACCAAATTGCTTGAATTTTATATGGGCAAAAATAGTCCTACCCGGCAGGAATTCATCATCGAAAACCTGCGCATTGAAATGGATATTGTGAAAGAAGAGTTAGAACCCGAACAAGTAGAAGCTTAAACATAAAGGCGCCAATGGCTAAAAAGAAAAAGGCAAAAGTTAGCAAGCCAAAAATAGCGAGGTCCAAAAAGTCCGTAAAAGGCGAAGATGAAATCCACGACATAGAGTCGATAGATGGATTGTACCAGCATTGGTTTCTCGATTATGCCTCTTACGTGATTCTCGAAAGGGCAGTGCCCCGAATTGAAGATGGGTTGAAGCCTGTACAGCGCAGGATTGCACACGCTATCAAGGAAATGGATGATGGCAGGTTTAACAAAGTGGCTAACGTGATAGGTCAGACCATGCAGTACCATCCCCATGGTGACGCAGCGATCGGGGAGGCCATGGTGAACCTGGGCCAGAAGGAGTTACTCCTGGAAACACAGGGAAACTGGGGCGATGTAAGAACAGGTGACAGTGCCGCGGCACCCAGGTATATTGAGGCTCGTTTATCTAAATTTGCGCTGGATGTAGTTTACAATCCGCAAACTACAGAATGGCAACTTTCTTATGACGGCAGAAAGAAGGAGCCCGTTACGTTGCCGGTTAAGTTCCCTTTGCTGCTGGCCCAGGGGGTAGATGGCATTGCCGTGGGGCTCTCCACCAAAATACTCCCTCATAATTTCTGCGAGCTGATCAAAGCATCCATCGATGTGCTCAAAGGGAAGAACGCTAAGATATATCCTGATTTTCCGGGAGGTGGCTATGCCGACTTTACGGAGTATGATCAGGGGCTCAGGGGCGGGCGAATTAAAGTACGAGCAAAGATTGAGATAACAGATAAGAAAACCCTGACTATTAAGGAGATACCTTATGGCGTTACAACTACTTCATTAATTGAGTCAATCGTAAAAGCGAGCGAAAAGGGTAAGATTAAAGTGAAGCAGGTGGTGGACAACACGGCCAAGGATGTGGAGATATTGATTCACCTGCAGCCAGGACACTCGCCTGAAATCGTCATGGATGCTTTGTATGCCTTTACTGACTGCGAAGTTTCGATTTCGCCCAATGCCTGCGTCATTGTGGAGGACAAGCCCCGATTCATGAAGGTGAATGAGATACTGAAATACAACACCGATCAGACGGTAAAATTGCTGAAGCTGGAGCTTGAAATCAGGCAGGATGAGCTGATGGAGAAGATTCTATTTTCATCCCTGGAGAAGATATTTATTGAAAAGAGAATTTATCGCAGCATAGAGGATTGCGAAACCTTCGAAGAGGTGATCAGCACCATTGACAAAGGATTAAAGCCCTACAAAAAGCAATTCTATCGTGAGATTACGAAGGATGATATCATCAGGCTCACTGAGATTAAGATCAAGCGGATATCTAAGTTTGATTCCTTCAAGGCAGATGAACTTTTAAAGAATCTTGAAAGCGAACTCAAGGAGACAAAGCATAGCCTTAAGCATCTTACGGAATTTGCCATTTCATACTATCAGAATTTATTGAATAAGTATGGCAAGGGAAGGGAGCGCAAAACGGAGATCAAGAGTTTCCAGACTGTAACGGCTGTGGAGGTAATTGCCAACAATCAGAAATTGTATGTAAACCGTGCAGACGGATTTATCGGTTGGGGATTGCGCAGAGATGAATTTATTGCGGAGTGTTCGGAGATTGACGACATCATTGCCATCAGAAAGGATGGCAAAGCCATAGTTTCCCGTATTGCCGAAAAGGTATTCATGGGTAAGGACATTTTGTATGCCGGAGTTTGGAAGAAAGGCGATGAACGAATGGTGTACAATATCGTTTATTCCGATGGCAAGACCGGAAAGTCCTTTGTAAAACGCTGTACGATACCTGCAATCATTCGCGATAAAGAGTACGACCTTACACAGGGCAATCCGAATAGCAAAATCCATTACCTGAGTGCCAACCCCAATGGCGAGGCTGAAGTAGTGCAGGTAAAACTCACGGCTGCAAGTACGGCAAGGAAGAAAATTCTGGAATTTGATTTTTCGGAACTTGAAATAAAAGGAAGGGGATCACGGGGAAATACCATTACCAAATATCCTATAAGAAAAGTTGAGTTGCTGCAGCAGGGGGTTTCCACACTTAGCGGATTGGATTTGTGGTTTGATCCCATTACCGGCCGGCTCAACAAAGAAAAGCGCGGGAAGCATGTTGGAAAATTTGATGGAGACGATTTAATTCTATCCATCACCAGGAGTGGCAATTATAAGCTCACCGGTTTTGAGCTAAACACACGCTTTGAACCTGACGACAAAACGCTGCTGGTTGAGAAATTTAACCCAAAGAAGGTAATCTCCGCGGTGTATATCGATGGCGAAAGCAAGCAGTATTTCGCCAAGCGTTTTATCATAGAGACCAACACGGTAGATAAGGATTTCGGATTTATTTCAGAATCGATAGGTTCACGTCTGGAATATGTATCTACCTCTAAATCTCCGGAGCTGGAGGTAGAGCTGATTAAGGGCAAAGGCAAGAACAAAGAAACGGAAGTAATCTACCTGGAGGACATTGTAGACGTGAAAGGGTGGAAGGCCATGGGCAACAGGCTTTCGCCTCACAAAATTTCCAAACTGAGGCCGGTGGAAGAACAGGCTTCACCAACAAGTGATGACAGTTCAGCGAAAGTGACTGAATCGGCAGGTAAAAAGCCTGACCGATCTCAATCACAAAAAAAAAAATCGGAAGGCGAAGACCCGCAAGCAAGCGAGCCAGCCCAAAAAGAAAGCCCGGAGGCAAAAAAGCCAAAAGCAAGGCTCCTCGAAAGCAGCCGTCAAAACCAAAAAGCAGAGCAGGCAAGCCTCTTCGGGGAAAAAAATCCTCCTCAAAAAGAACAAAAGCCAAAAGCAAACGGTAAGAAAAAAGAAAAAGTAGAGAGCAGGGCTTTTGGGGTAGGTGAAACGATTGAACTGGACTTATGATCTGATCGAAAAAGCAGCCTTGGTTTTAGTTACAGATATAAGAGATTGTTTCTCATACCAGTGGCAGAGAAACAATCTCGAATAGACTCAAAGTTACTTGGCTTCTTCTTTGTTGCGCTCGGCCAACAAAGCTTCATATTTTGCTTTAGTTGCCTCGTCTTCCTTCAATGCCTTCTTTACCGCATTGTAGGTCTTGGCGCCAATGTAGTCAATGGCCAGCGACTGAAAGGCGGCATTGATTTTAGCCGTTTCCTCTTCTTTCTTTGCGGCAACCGCCTTTACAAATTCTATCTCAACATCTGTTGCCTCGGCCTCAACCAGTTTGGTTGCATCATTAATTATTTTGCTCAAGTCATTGTATCTCGAAGCGGATACATCTTCATTGCCTTTAACCATTTCAGTAATGGTTTCGATCAATGTCGACTTCATATTTTCGATTGAATCCATAGCCACAGCATACCTGTTCAAATCATCGTCTGTAATGGTGTCTTCTTGTGCCTGTACACCAGGCCCGATCATGCTGGCCATGAGCAATAGGAATAGTACTTTAATCTTCATCAATTCTTGGTTTGGTCAGTTATAGTAATGATATAACCCGCAAAATACGACTTTCAGTTTTTTACTCAATAAATTTTATGCGAAAAACACAAAATTGAAGCAACAATTGGCATATTTCTACCTCCATATGCGTGAATTCATAAAAGTAATTGCTTGTAGTGGAAATTTTAGTAGTGAATCAAATTGAGCTATGCAAATGTATATTTGTCTGCATATCCACCAATCGTGAAATTGACGACAACAAATGATACTAAGGGTCTAATCAGCCATTTGGCTAAGTTTATTACTGATCATAAGAGGAATTTGGTAGAGGAAGTATTGAGCCAACGCACGCGACATGTCACACTTGTACTGGAAGATATTTATCAATCGCAAAATGCAAGTGCGGTGTTCCGTACTGCAGAGTGCTTTGGTATTCAGGATATTCACTTAATTGAAAATCTGAATAAATACTCGCTAAGTCGGGGCGTGCTCAAGGGAGCCAACAAATGGTTGAGTTTGATACATCACGACTCGTCTGATCAGAATACAGCTTCTTGTTTTCAGCAGCTTAAGCAAAAGGGCTACATGATATTAGCCACTTCACCCAATGCCACTCAATCCATTGCCGATGTGGACGCCAGCACCAAGATTGCATTGTTGATGGGCAATGAACTTCATGGCCTTTCTGACTACGCACTTCACAACGCTGATTTGCTTGTAAAAATACCCATGTATGGGTTCACGGAGAGTTTGAACCTGTCGGTAAGTGCCGCTATAGGTTTGAGTGAATTGATTACCAAGATGAGAAAGTCAAGTGTCAATTGGCGATTGTCAGAAGATGAACAACTTCAGCTTAGATTGAGTTGGTACCGCAAGCTGGTCCGTAACTCAGCTATTATTGAAAAAGGTTATTTAAATTCTATTAAGTAACTTTGAGGAGGCTTTGCTTTTCCTGTCTGTATGAAATTTTTTTTGAAGGGGCTTCGGCTATTTTTTTACCTGCTTTTATCTATCACTCTTTTTGTGGTGTTGGCAAACATATGGATAGTGGCAAGCACCTCAGACCATGTCTTTGCTGACCATAAAGATATTTCCAATAACGATGTGGCGCTGGTTTTAGGAACCAGCCATCTGCTATCCGATGGAAGTCCTAATCCTTTCTTTAATGATCGTATGGAAATGGCCGCCTTACTTTATAAAGAAGGAAAGATCAGGCACTTTATTGTGAGTGGAGACAACCGGACCCGTTATTACAATGAGCCCGCTGAAATGAAAAAGGCCTTGCTGAAGCTGGGTATTCCATCAAATTCCATTACGCTGGATTATGCAGGATTAAGAACCCTGGACTCAATTGTAAGATGTAAGGAGATTTTCGGTCAGGATCATGTCACCATCGTCACCCAGGATTTTCATAGTTATCGGGCCTTATTTATTTCCAATTATTACGGCATTAAGGCCATTGCCTATGTGCCAGATGTGGCTACCTCGGAAACAAAAAAGGTACAATGGCGGGAATACCTGGCCAGGGCCAAAGCCATTCTTGATCTCTATGTGCTCAAAACAAACCCACGTCATTTGGGTCAAAAGGAACCAATTCAACTTTAAGTTTCGTTACAAATCATTTAATCGTTAAATGACGTTGATTGATCATTATTAATATTGATTAATTTTGAGTTTTACTGCATAGCGCGCCACGATTTGAGAAGGTCAGGATTCCTCTTTTTTTTCATAGTTAGCATGAATGTCCTGGGTCAGGAAACCAGGATTACCGGAAAAGTTACTGATGCCAATTCCGGAGACCCCGTGCCATTTGCCAACGTGGTGTTCAAAGGCACCACTATTGGCGCCACCACAGATTTCGATGGTAACTATTCCATTTCCACTTTCTCGCCTACTGATTCGGTATTGGTTTCTTATGTTGGGTACCAACCTAAAGCAAAAGCAGTAAAACGTGGTGTAGCGCAGGTGATCAACTTTCAATTGGCCGAAGAGGTCATTAGCCTTCAGGAAATTGTGATTGTGGCTGGTGAAAATCCCGCATGGGAAATTATGCGCAACGTGGTAAAAAATAAAAAGGACAACGACAAAAGGAAGTTATCAGCATATGAGTACGACACATACACAAAAATTGAGATTGATGTGGATAATCTATCAGACAAATTCAGGCAGCGGAAAATTGTAAAAAAGATTACACAGGTACTTGATAGCGTGGAGCGCATTGCGGGTGAAGATGGTAAACCCATTTTGCCTTTGTTCATTACGGAGAGTGTTTCTAAAATTTATTATCGAGACAATCCTTCCTTGAAAAAAGAAGAGATTCTGAAAACAAAGATCAATGGAATAGGGGTGGAGGACGGCTCTACCGTAACCCAGGTGATCGGGTCCTCTTTTCAGGAGTACAATTTCTATCAAAACTGGTTAAATATTGTCACCAAGGAATTTGTATCTCCCATAGCTGACGGCTGGCGAATTTATTATGAGTATGACCTCACCGACAGCATGTATATCGGCAAGGAGTTCTGCTATCGGTTAGATTATTTTCCCAAAAGCCCCCAGGACCTTGCATTTACCGGTACCATGTGGATAACCAAAAAAGATTTTGCGTTGAAGCAGATAGATGCCAACATAGGCAAGCAGGCCAACCTCAATTTTATCGAGAAGATCAGGCTGCAGCAGGAGCTTGAGCAAACAGATTTGGGTCCGTGGTTGCCTATCAAAAACCGGGTACTTATTGATGTAAGTGAATTGGGAAAGGAAAATGCGGGAATGCTGGCCAAGTTTTATACAAGCAATAAAAATTTTGTTACTAACAAACCTTACGACCCGCCTTTCTACGAAAGGTCTATTGAGATTGCGGAAGATGCGCGAATGTATGAAGACGATCAGTATTGGGATACCCTGCGACATGACCCACTCAGTGACACTGAAAAGAGTGTGTACAAAATGATAGATACACTTAGAAATATTCCTATTGTTCGCACTTACACCGACATCTTTAAAGTGATCGTAAATGGTTACTACAATTTGGGCAAGGTGGAAGTAGGTCCATACCTCGGGTTGGTGGCATGGAATACTGTGGAGGGCTTTAGGTTTCAGGCAGGGCTCAAGACCAACTATAAGTTTAGCAAAAAATGGATCTATCACGCCCAGGCAGGATATGGATTTGATGACGAGCAGTTTAAGTTTTTTGGTTCAGCCCAATACATCATGTCACGCGATCACTGGACCACCCTGACTTTTCGTTACAGGCGCGACTTAGCCCGATTGGGAGTGGATGACGAAAGCCTGGCAGACAATCCGATATTTTTAACCAGTACGAGATGGGGAAATCTTCGCAGAGGATATTATTCCGATGAGTACTGGGCTGGATTTCAACGCGAACTGTTCAAAGGCTATTCACAAAAGATTTCATTCCGCCACTGGACTTTTGACCCGGCTTTCAATTTTGGCTTTTACGCTACACCGGGGGATGTGGCATCGCCTGTTTTAGACAGCTTTCAGTCTTCCGAGTTGAGTATTGAATCAAGATATGCAAGGGATGAAGTGTTTTTACAAAACGACAACGAGCGCATTAGCCTGGGTACCAACAGATGGCCCATCATTTCACTTAAATATACGCATGGTTTTAGCGGTGTGCTCGACAGCGATTTCGATTATGACAGATTGAGATTAACCATTAAAAAAAGAATTAAAACCGGACCACTTGGCGTAGGAAATTTAACCTTTTCCAGTGAGTATGTTTTCAATACCTTACCCTATCCCTTGCTGACACTCCATCTAGGAAATCAATCTCCGTTTTATTCTGCTGTTACCTATAACCTGATGGATTTTGGAGAGTTTGTAAGCGACCATTATGCCTCTATTCAGTATAGGCAGTACCTGGAAGGCTTTCTACTCAATCGCATTCCGCTAATTAAGAAATTGAAGTGGAGGTTACTGGCAACTTCCAACGTTATTTTAGGAGGCATGCGCCAATCCAATAAGAACTTAATCTCCCAACTCACCGCCAATGGGGAGTCAACGCTGCCTACAGGTTTTTTCAAGGAGGGTAAGCCTTATATTGAGTTGGGCTATGGCGTAGAAAATATTCTTAAGGTTTTCAGGGTGGACTTTGTGCATCGTGTTTCCTATTTGGACAAGCCAGATGTACGTAAGTTTGGCGTTTTGTTCACCATGCAGTTCCAGCTTTGATGCCTATCTGTTTTTAGCCAATCATAAGTGGCAAAAAGCTGAGAAATCCTCATAAATTTGCAGTCCAAATTTGAGTATTAGATGAGTGTAGTAAAAATAGAGCTGCCGGATGGTTCAGTTAAAGAGTTCGCAAAGGGCGTCAAAGGCATTGACATCGCAAATAGCATAAGTGAAGGGCTGGCAAGAAACGCACTGTCAATCGAAGTGAATGGGGAAATCTGGGACCTTGACCGTGCCATAGAAAAAGATGCTGCCATTAAAATATTTACATGGAATGATAAAGGTGGAAAATATGCTTTCTGGCATTCTTCAGCTCATGTACTTGCCGAAGCACTGGAAGCACTTTATCCAGGGGTGAAATTTGGAATTGGGCCTCCCATCGAAAACGGATTCTACTATGATGTCGATTTAGGCGATCGTGCCTTTGGAGACGATGACCTTGCCGCTGTTGAAAATAAAATGATTGAGCTCGCCAGAGCTAAAAATTCGTTCACCAGAGAAGCGGTTTCTAAAAAAGATGCCATTGAATTTTTCAAAAAGAAGGGGGATGAGTATAAACTGGAATTATTAGAAGGTCTTGAGGATGGGTCCATCACTTTCTATCATCAGGGTAATTTCACCGACTTATGTCGTGGGCCACACATACCCTCCACCGGTGCGATTAAAGCAGTAAAGCTATTAAGTGTAGCAGGAGCCTATTGGCGAGGAGATGAAAAGAATAAGATGCTCAAGCGCATTTATGGCATCACCTTTCCCAAGCAAAAAGAACTGGATGAATACCTGACTTTGCTGGAGGAAGCCAGGAAGCGGGACCACAGAAAATTAGGCAAAGAGTTGGAGTTGTTTGCCTTTTCGGAAAAGGTGGGAATGGGGTTGCCGCTGTGGTTGCCTAAAGGTACCATTTTGCGTGAGCGCCTCGAACAGTTTATGCGCAAAGCACAAATAAAAGCCGGTTATGATCCGGTAGTGACACCTCATATTGGTGGGAAGCAATTGTATGTGACGTCAGGTCATTACGAAAAATATGGCAAGGATTCTTTTCAACCTATCCATACCCCTGATGAAAGTGAAGAGTTTCTGCTGAAGCCAATGAACTGCCCTCACCACTGTGAGATATATAAAACCCGACCAAGATCATACAAAGAGTTACCCATTCGCTATGCGGAATTCGGTACAGTTTATCGGTACGAACAAAGCGGGGAGTTGCATGGGCTTACCAGGGTGAGGGGATTTACCCAGGATGATGCGCATATTTTCTGCCGGCCTGATCAGGTCAAGGAGGAATTTATTAAGGTGATCGATTTGGTTTTCCATGTTTTCACTTCACTTGGATTTGATAACTACACAGCACAGGTTTCCCTTCGTGATCCCGACAACAAATCCAAGTACATCGGGGAAGATCACCTCTGGGACAGAGCCGAGAGAGAGATACAGGAAGCTGCGGATGAACGAAAATTGAACACAGTGGCTGTCAAGGGTGAGGCGGCCTTCTATGGCCCCAAGCTCGACTTTATGGTCAAAGATGCCCTGGGGAGGCAGTGGCAATTGGGTACCATCCAGGTGGATTATCAGTTGCCTGAGCGCTTTGAACTGGAGTATGTGGGCTCTGATAATCAAAAGCACAGGCCAGTCATGATCCATCGGGCACCATTTGGCTCATTGGAACGATTTGTAGCTATTTTAATTGAGCATTGCGCAGGCAATTTCCCGTTATGGTTATCACCAGAGCAAATAGCGGTTTTGCCTATTTCCGAGCGTTTTAACGACTATGCCTATGAAGTAATTGACAAGCTCAAGAACATGGATATCAGAGGATATGCGGATGACCGGGATGAGAAAATTGGTCGTAAAATAAGAGACGCTGAAGTAAAGAAAATCCCGTTCATGCTGATCGTGGGAGAGAAGGAGGTAGCCGAGCGCAAAGTTTCCGTACGTAAGCATGGTGCGGGTGACCAGGGTGCCATGGGGCTGGATGAGTTTGCCAATTATTTTGTTAAGGAAAGTGCAGCTCCTTTTTAAGAAAAGCGTCTCTTTTTGACACCTGCAGGCAGGAAATATAAGTTTCCATGCATTTTTGAAAAGATGAAAATATAACGATATTTGCACCCCTGTCAGCGGGCCTGACAGGTTGTTTTTTTAACTTAAACCCATTTAGTGGCAATATTCTCAGGTAATAAAAGGCCGTTTAACAGAAACAGAGGCCTTAGGCAAAGAGTTGTAGAAGAACCTTATCGAGTAAATGAAAGGATAATCGCACCGCAAGTGCGGGTGGTTGGGGAAAACATCAAAGTAGATGTTTATTCCACTTCGATGGCCATCAAAATGGCGAAAGAGCAAGGATTGGACCTGGTGGAAATATCGCCTAACGCGGTACCTCCGGTTTGCAAAATCATTGACTATTCAAAGTTTAAGTACGAGCAAAAGAAGAAACAGAAGGAAATTAAGGCAAATGCTCAAAAAACGGTAATCAAAGAGATCCGTTTTGGGCCCAACACCGATGACCATGACTTCAACTTTAAATTGAAGCATGCCATTAATTTTCTTCAGGAAGGATCGAAGGTAAAGGCATACGTTCATTTTGTGGGACGCTCGATTGTGTATAAGGAGCGTGGAGAAATCCTGCTTTTAAAATTTGCACAATCGCTTGAAGACCATGGAAAAGTAGAGTTAATGCCCAAGCTGGAAGGAAAGCGGATGTATATGATGATTACACCGAAAGCAAAGAAGTAATTTTTTAAGTTGTAAATAGAATGCCAAAGTTAAAAACGAAGTCAGGAGCCAAGAAACGATTTAAGATCACTGGCAGTGGCAAGATTAAGCGCAAGAAAGCCTATATGAACCACATTCTGACCAAAAAGGAGACAAAGCAGAAGAGAAAGCTGGCACAAAAAACCACCGTTAAGAAAGTTGACGAGGGTAATATTAAGCCGATGCTGCCTTATGCTTTTTAAGGTTGTGACTGAGTCGCAGTCACAGTATTGTTAAACCCGGTGATTGAGCACAAAGATTCTCTGCAAGGGAGCGCCAATTACCAAAAATTGAAAAACCAATGCCACGTTCAGTCAACAGTGTTGCATCACGCGCAAAACGTAAGCGCGTTCTCAAACAAGCCAAAGGCTTTTTTGGAAGAAAGAAAAACGTTTGGACAGTAGCTAAAAACGCTGTCGAGAAAGGTCTTGTATATGCATACAGAGATCGCAAAGCCAAAAAAAGAGATTTCAGGGCCCTATGGATTCAACGGATTAATGCGGGTGCCAGATTGCATGGTATGTCCTACTCCGAGTTTATGGGTAAAGTAAACAAAGCAGGAATAGCGCTCAACCGAAAAGTGCTGGCCGACCTTGCTTTCAACCACCCTGAAGCATTTGAAGCTGTAGTGAAAAAATTGAAGTAGTTCAATATACTAATTAAACCAAAAGGGGCCAGTGCCCCTTTTTTTATAAACATTTAACCAATGGCCAGGTCTAAGAAGAT
>CAYNCP010000064.1:0-2215 GCA_964395905.1 uncultured Ohtaekwangia sp. | reverse complement strand
TTCATTGCGTTAGCCATCCTATTTTTCATTTTTTTGGGATACATCAGCTATGACATTAGTTCCAGAACTACTTTTCCTGGATCCAAGTCCCAATTGAAAGAACGGATTCGACAAAAATTATCAACCCCAGATACCGTTTCGTCAGACTCCACGAAGTCAATTCATCGCTAAAAAATGCGGTTTAGCCACACAAACATCGGGTTAGCGTAGGCAAGTTTTAAAACATCTTTATCCGATATACTTTAGTATCAGATTAAAGCCAACTATAGACAGGATTATCCCCTGGGGTCAAGGACTTCGGGGGATTTTCTATTTATAGCGCCACTGTTTCTCCCCAGACTTTAGACTATAATACCCCAGTTTAGGTGAATCGCGTATCAGCATACGCAGAAAGTCAAATTACCTTTTATCTTTAAATTAAGTTTAAACATCTAAATCGGACTATGACCAGGATATTGGTATTTGTAATCGTTTTATTGTTGCTTAGTTCATGTGTTAGCAATGACTTACCAGGCCCCAATTGCGAAAGCCTTGGGGTGAGTTTCCAAAATGACATCAAACCCATTCTTGAAGTGAATTGCTTAGTCAATAATCCTACGTGCCATGGAATGAATTCGGCTCTGCCCAATTGGTCTGTATTCTCGGAAGTGCAATCTCACGCGCAAATTATCAAAACCAAAACACAGGATGGGTCTATGCCAAAAAATGGGTCACTCTCGCAAACTCAGATTGATTTGATCGCGTGTTGGGTAGATAGTGGTGCAAAGGATAACTAATTTAATTAGAGATGATAAAGTTATATGTGTCAATAATCCTGTTGTGTATTTCTGGGCACCTCCTGGCTCAAAAATACAAGAGCGAGCAAAGCACGGTCACCTTCTTTTCTGATGCAGCCATAGAAGATATTGCTGCCACCAATGAAAAGTCGTCCAGTATTTTTGATGCTTCGAAAGGAGATATTGTTTTTCTGATCACGATAATGGAATTTCAATTTGAGAAATCCCTGATGCAAGAGCATTTTAATGAGAAGTACATGGAGTCGGATAAATTTCCGAAGGCCACATTTAAAGGCAAAGTGATTGGCTACAACGACAACACTGACGGAATTCAGCAGGTAAGGGCCAAAGGCACATTGACTATTCACGGCCAATCAAAAGAAATAGACGTTCAGGGTACTTTAAAAAAACAAGGGGATTTGCTTCAGTTGCAATCCACTTTCGTAGTCGCACTAGAGGATTATAAAATTAAAATACCACAACTCTTGTGGCAAAACATTGCCGAACAAGTTGAAGTAAAAGTGGACTTTACCTATAAACCCATATGAAAGGAATTCTATCTATTTGTTTTTCACTGGCAGTCGCCAGTGTGTTTGCCCAAGACGATTTGCTGGCTGAACTGGAAAAACAAGCTGAGCCTGGCGTGGTTTACGCATTGCAAACCTTTAAAGGAACGCGAATCATTAACGGGCAATCCGTAGAAACCAAAGGCAAAGGAGAGCTGGAATTCATCTTTTCTCATAGGTTTGGACGTATCAATTCAGGATCGTATAACTTTTGGGGACTGGATGATGCATTTGTTCGCCTTGGACTTGAATACGGACTTTCGGATCGCCTGGGGATAGGTGTGGGAAGGACATCGTTGGACAAAACCTTCGATGGTTACATCAGGTATAAGGTATTCAAACAAAGCAGTGGCGCGGTGCGTTTTCCGCTGACCGTGACTGCCATTGGTACCACATACATCAAGACATCCCCCCGCGCCAAAGACAACCCGCAGTTTGCCATGGAAGACAGAATGGCTTACTCGGTTGGATTATTGGCGGCACGAAAAGTGAATTCAAATTTGTCCCTTCAATTGACCCCTGTGTATGTGCACAGAAATGCGGTTAATCAATCGGAAGAGAACAATGATGACCTGGCCCTCGGTTTTGGGGGGCGCTATAAAGTAACGCGCAGTGTAGCCCTCTCAGGGGAATACTATTACAGACTGAATGCAAAATCAAACTCTCCCAATTTTGATTCAATTGGTTTTGGGGTGGACATCGAAACCGGTGGCCATGTTTTTCAGCTGGTCTTTACCAACAGTGCCGGCATGTTTGAGCGGGCACTGGTCAGTGAAACAACAGGAGACTTTTTCAGCGGTGATGTTCACTTTGGATTCAATATCACACGCAATTTTCAAATTGTGAGTAAGAGATAGATTGTCCGGGTTTAGT
>CAYNCP010000063.1:0-23753 GCA_964395905.1 uncultured Ohtaekwangia sp. | reverse complement strand
CTCGATGTAAGACAGTTTTTTACTCTCAGTTTGAATGACCTTGGTTTTACTATTGTTTCTCAGCGTTGCTTGTTCCTCTTTGTTCTGGTCCAACTCAGCTAAATATTCTTTATAATCAGAATAGTTGCCATTTAAAGTCAGTATTTTTCCTTCGCCTTCGAAAACGAATAATTGGTTGACAAGGTGGTCCATAAAGTACCTGTCGTGAGATACCAATACAAGACAGCCGGTAAACTTCTCCAGGAAATCCTCCAGCACATTGAGTGTTTCAATATCGAAATCATTGGTAGGTTCGTCCAGTACCAGAAAATTGGGATTGGTAATGAGCACCTTCAGTAACTGCAATCTTTTTTTCTCGCCCCCGCTTAGTTTGCCAATCACGTTGTATTGCTTCTCAGGCGGAAAGAGAAACAGTTCCAAAAATGACGAAGCAGAAATCTGGGCACCATCTGCCAGGGTGATGAATTCTGCAATCGCTTTTACTTCTTCTATTACCCGATGATCGGGATTAAGTGCAGAAGCCTCCTGCGTAAAGTACCCGATTTTTGTGGTTTGGCCTGGCAGTATTTCTCCGGAATCAGGTTTCATCCTTAGGGTCAATAAATCCAAAAATGTGGATTTGCCCACACCGTTATTTCCAACTATCCCAATCCGGTCTTTCTTTTTGAAAATGTAGGAGAAGTCTGAGACCATTTTGTTATCCCCAAACGCCTTATTAACGTGATGCAGTTCAATGATCTTACCGCCTTGCCTGGCTTCCTTGATGTCCAACTCAAGCTTGTCTTTCTTCAAGTTTTGCGAAGCCTTGTCCTTTAACTCATAAAAGGCTTCTATCCTGTATTTGGCTTTTGTACCTCTGGCCCTGGGCTGGCGTCTCATCCATTCCAATTCTTTCTTCAGCAGGTTTCTAGCCTTTCCCACTTCAGCTTTAAGCATTTCTTCTCGCTCCGATTTCTTTTCGAGGTAATAGGCATAATTGCCTTTATAGGTGTATAGTTTTCCCTTGTCCAACTCAATGATGGTATTCGCCACATTGTCTAAAAAGTACCGGTCGTGAGTAACCATGATCAGCGTAATGTGCTGTCCAGACAAGTAGTTCTCCAGCCACTCAATGGCTTCCAGATCAAGGTGGTTGGTAGGCTCGTCCATGATGAGCAGGTTGGGATCGAGCAATAGCATCTTAGCCATAAACACACGTTTGCGTTGCCCGCCCGAAAGTGTCGCAAACTTCTGATCGAAACTGGTTATGCCTAACCGGGAAGTAATCTCGTTGACCTTCGCATCAAATTCCCATGCATTGAGGCTTTCCATTTCTTCAAGCACCTCCTGCATTTTGTCAGGCGGAGTTTCAGGGTCGTGGACACAAGCTTCATACCTCATTACCACAGCGGCCAGCTTATTCTTCTCCTCAAACAAGATCTCCTTGATGGTTAAATGGTCGGGGGCATTGGGCTGCTGTGTCAGGTAGTCAAGGCGGATCCCCTCCCTAAGGCTTACTTTTCCAGAGTCAGATGGCATTTCTCCGGTAAGTATCTTTAGCAAAGTTGTCTTACCGGTGCCATTTTCACCAACCAAAGCAAATTTGTCACCTGCGGAAATGCCCAGGGTGAGGTTTTTGAATAACCACTTGTCGTTAAAGGATTTTGAAACCTGCTCTGCGGATAAATAATTCACGGCTCTGAAATAAGGCCCGCAATTTAGCAGAAGTAAAAGGAATTATAGGCAACCAGCTAAAAGTTGGAAGCCATTTTCATTAATTTTCAAATCGTTTCCTATCTGCTTAAGCCGCTGATGTCTGCTTCAAATGCAGGCACAAAAAGCAAAGACCAAGCTCAAAAATGAAAAGGGACCCGATGGCAAAAAATACTAGCATAGCACTCATCGATTAACTTGAATTTAAAAATAAGATACAGGTAGTAATAAACCTAATATTCAGATAGTTATGATGCTCGTATTAATGTAATTAATTGATAATGAACTTGATAAAAGAGCTTCAAAAGGACTTTAATAAGAACACCCGGGACCGCATTGTCCAGTACATCGGCAATAACCCAGAAAGATTTGAAGAATTGGTAGCTGCTTTTTTGGGTAGCTCCTATCGGATCACGCAACGGGCTGCCTGGCCAATGAGCCACTGCGTTAAAAAGCACCCGGAATTAATAAAGCCTCACTTAAAAAAGATCATTCTGAACCTAAAAAAGCCTCAGCTGCATGATGCTGTCAAGAGAAATACGGTCAGGTTACTGCAGTTTATTAACGTACCCAAATCCCTTCAAGGGCACCTAGTGGACATTTGCTTTGGGTATTTACAGGATGTGAATGAACCCATAGCCATCAGGGTTTTTAGTATGACCGTACTGGGCAATTTGGCAATAGCGTATCCTGATCTGAAAAAAGAACTCATCGCACTAATCGAAGATCAAATGGCATACGCAAGTGCAGGTTTTACGTCTCGGGGACGAAAAGTGATTAAGGATCTTAAAAAATAATTACTGGGTTGATCGGGTTAGTGCTGAGATGAGTTCATCTGCATGGCCCTTGTCAGCGGGAGACACAAGCCTCCTGTAGTTCATCAATGAAAGGATGGCATTCTCAATCTCTTTATTCATAGCCAATGTAAGACCAAGGTTGAAATGGCTATTTGGAAAAGTGGGCTCCACTTCTATTGACATCTCATAATGCACTTTCGCCAAAGGGAAATTGCCAATCTCGGCATAGAGATTGGCCAGGTTATAATGCGATTCAAAGTGACGTGGCTCTTCTTTTAGCGAAAGGGTAAAGCAGTCAATGGCCTTGCTGTGGTTTTTAGCCTGTGATTCCAGAATACCCAGGTTGCAATAAGCATCCGCCACAGAATCATTTTCTGTTATGGCCAATTGATAAAGTGCTTTTGCCTTGGGATCATTGTGCTCATCGAGCATCAATGCCTCTTCAAATGTAGATAGCTGATTGAGCTTGACGAGTTTGCCGCCCTGGAATAGGTTCAGCTGACCCGGCTTCTTTTGTTCAGTGGATTTCTTCCTTCGAACTGGCTTGAAGCCAAATTTCTCAGGTGTTTGGATAGGAAATTTAATCACCTTTGCCACGCAGCAAAGATAAAGGATTCAACCAACAATCTAAAAATGCCAAATGGACTAGCTGGCCTTTCTCTTTTTGGCCGGAGCCTTTGCTTTCTTTTGTTTTGAAGCTGCACCTTTTGCCTTTTCCATTGGTTTTTTTGCTTTGTCAATGCTTGCTTTCAAAGCTGTCATGATATCCACTACTTCAGGCTCCTCTTCAGTCACCGTCACAATTTCTTTACCGGCTATTTTAGCATCAATGATAGACTTCAACGCATCAAAATAATGGTCCTTCATCTCAATTTTTGAGAACTTGGTGGTCATTGAATCCACCAATGTCTTGGCAAGCTTAAGTTGCTCTTTATCAGGTTCCTTCACTTCCAGCAATTGAGGCACCTCTTTAATGCTCCTCACTTCACTGGGATACCTCAACCGATACATCATCAGCCCACCTTCGTGTGGATTAATGAGCACAGGCGTTTCCCTGTCCCTCAGCACTACTTTGCCCACTCCTATTTTGCCGCTTTGTTTCAACGTGCTGCACAGCAGACCATAAGCTTTGGCTGCCACATCGCCATCTGGACCGATGAAATAGGGCGCTTCAAACAAGGTGGGATGAACTTCCTCGGTCTTAACAAACCCCTCAATCTCAATTACCCGCGTGCTCTTGAGCTTTACATTCGCAAAATCTTCAGGTTCGACAATGACAAACTGACCTGGCTCGTATTGATAGCCCTTCACGATTTCATCAGCTTTCAGTGGCTTGCCCGTTACTTTATCCTTTTTTTCATAGCTCACCGGATTATGCCCGTCTTTGGACAGCAAATTGAAACTGATCGTTTGCCCGGAATCAATGGCATTATAAATCCTTATCGGAATGTTGACCAGGGAGAACTGAATGTGACCTTTCCAAATGGCTCGCATAGCAAAAAAAATTTACTTAGTCTAAAAAATTAAATAAGACAGACTAAGGTATTGATAATGAAGTAGTTTTCAAAATAATAAGAAACAAAAATAACGCGTTACATTACACTCATTACCTGATCTTCCAATTCAAATACTCTCCCGTCCGAAAGGGTAATGATAATGTCGAACATTAGCGTTGTGGGTTGGCCTGGCGGCTGACTCATTCGAAGAAGGAATCGGTCTCCATCGTATATCACCAGTTCATTTATGAACAATTCAATGGGCTCAAAGTTGCTGTAATAACCATGTGAAATTAAGAACCGATCAGTGATATCCTGCCCGGCAAAAATCAAGTCAGTACTATTCGCATAATTGGTTTCAATGACTGAAATTACCTGAATGGACGTAAACGTTTGATTTGCTTCCGCAGGTGCAGGAGAGCATGCGTGAGCCTTTGCCAACAAGCTCCCTTTTTCCTTCCAACTCGATTGAACAATTTGCCTATCTCCTATCGAAATGATTTTAGCAACCTCTAGATATGGATACGCAATGGCAGGATCTACAGGATCATATTTCTCATTGATAGTGTCAACAGTCCAGGATAAAATATTGATGCGGTGTTCCTCACCCTTGCCACAACCACCACACGAACAGAAAAAAATGCACGAAGAAACAAATACCTGAAGGAAAAGGAGCCAAATGAAAATGACCTTTTTCATTTGATTTGAATGGTTATTGATTCCCGATTATCTTACATTTTCAATATGAATATAGGTAAATTTTTGAATTACAAATCAATCCTCACTTGAATTGCGGTGTCCACGAGTGGGTATTCACTTTGGCCCTCATTTCGTTCAGCAGGTTATAAATTCCAAAGTAGGTTCGGTTAATATAAAGCGCATCTTTTACACCCCTTGCCCTTTTAGAACTTCTAAATGCCTTCATTTTGGAAATCGACTCGCCAAAAGTATAAAGCGATTCAAGGTATTTATTGTCAGCAAAGTCAAAAGAGGCGCTGCGGAATGGACGCCCAAGCAGCTCGATCAATTGCGTGAATACTTCCTTAAAGAATATTTTATCTTCAGGTTTATCATCCGGATAGATAAATCTCAAGTCATAGAATAATTGTTCCAGCTTGGGCTTGTCATCCAATATCCCCTTTTCCAATAACTGAAAATAATTGAGGTAAAAATCATCGGGAATCACCTTAACACATCCAAAATCAATAATTCCCAATTGTTTATCGCTGGTAACGATAAAGTTTCCGGGATGAGGATCTGCGTGCAACCTCTTCAGTTGATGCATTTGAAAATGGTAGAAATCCCACATGGCCTGCCCCAACCGATTGGCATCTGAAGCGGAAAGTTGATTCGATTTCAGGTACGCTCCCAACGGCATGCCATCCAACCAGTCCATCGTTAGTATTTTAGCGCAAGAGTATTCGGGATAATAAGCAGGAAATCGCAGGTTTTTAATCACACTGCATTGCCTGGAAAGCTCTATTGACCGCTCCAATTCCAAACTGTAATTGGCTTCCTCCGTGAGTCTTGCTTCCACCTCGCCAATAAACTCATCGTAATCGGCAGGATTGAGTTTGAACATCTTCAAGGCAATTGGCTTTACCATTGCCAGGTCGCTTTTTACGCTGTCGGCCACGCCAGGGTATTGTACTTTTACAGCCAGCTTCTTACCCCCTATTGTCGCTGCATGAACTTGTCCCATAGATGCCGCATTGATAGCACTTGGGCTAAAAGAGTCAAACAATTCGCCAGGCTTCTTTTTAAAATATTTTTCAAAAGTCTTATTGATCAGTGGAAATGATAAAGGTGGTGCACTGTACTGTGCCATACTGAATTGCTTTTGATATGCCGTAGGCAAGACGTTTTTATCCATGCTGAGCATTTGCGCCACTTTAAGGGCACTGCCTTTGAGTTCACTGAGTGAAGCATAAATGTCCGTAGCATTGTCTTCATGCAATTCAGTTTTATCCATACCTGGGTTGACCAACCTTTTGCTGTAGTGCTTTAAGTAGTTGCCACCGATGTTTGCACCTGTCCTGATGAATCGGCTTGCTCGTTGAATTTTGGTCGTGGGAATACGCTTTTGTTCTTTCACCGATACTAAAATTTACGTTGCTGATAGAGAAACTTCCCAAACTCAAGTGCATTGTCAATTAGCCCAATGCCGATCACATCAAATGCCAGGTTAACTGATCGCTCTACGGCTTCATCGGTTTTCTCAAACGCATGGCTATCGTCATGGCTCCAAAATTTGATAATGAAATGGAAATGCACCCACAGTAAAGAAACGTACCGCTTATCCAGATAAGGGCGCCTGGCAATCTCAGCCGTTGACTTGCCCTCTTCAATTACTTCTTCTGCCCATTTTTTAAATTCATGCCTGAACTTCTTCAAAAAGGTAGGGGTAACCGCAGGAAGCTTCCATTTTTTCAACTGCAACAGAACAAAACTCCTGTTTTCCAGCAGGGTCTCAAGTAGTGTAAAGTAAAATGCGAGTACTTTCTCCCTTGCGGTGAATTTTGAGTAACCCACATCCGCGTTCAGGCGTTCCATGGTACGTGTGGCATAATCCTTCCAAATGGCTTTATCAATGGCCTTGAAAGAACTGAATGACTTATAAAACATATCCTCGCTGATGCCCATTGACTTGCAAAACCTGAAAACGCTGACTGGCTTCTTGTCATGCTCAAGCATGTAAAGAATATATGCGTCTTGTAGTTGCTTCGGACCTCCGGTCGATGAGGGCTTTTTAGATGCTTTTTTTTCTTTAACCATAATCTTTAAACAGCAAATTGGGGCATAGGTTTGCCATTTAGGTAGATAAAATTGATGTTGAAGTCGCCTTATCTGGTCGTATCTTTAGATCATGGTTCAGTTGCTTACTTGCTTGTTGGCCGTATTTACCATTGTCACTTTTGCCCAGGTTCCCCTAAACGAGAAAAAAAGTGCCAATTATCTGTATTATTTTGATCAGGCGGAGAAACAATTTAGTCGGAAGGATTACGACAACGCACTCATCAATTACAACGAAGCACTCCACCTCAATCCGCTTTTTGCTGATGCTTACTTTTCCAGGGCCCTTATTTATGAAAAGAAGAACGAGCAAGAACTGGCACTTAGAGACTATACCATTTTTGTAGAACTCAAGCCAGATCACTTCGAAGGATTGTTTAACAGGGCCTTGATATTGTTTGCCCAGGAAAAATGGGCCATGGCGAGAAAGGATTTTGAGAAACTGCTCACAATGCCCACCGGAGAAACCAGCGCAATTTACTTCAGGCAAGATCAATTCTCCATCGGGGTCAATCAAGTCTACAGTTCGCATGACAACGACAAGGCACATCTTTATAATTACCTTGGATTAACCCAGCTGAAACTCCATGACTATGAAGCTGCGCTTGCCGCATTCGGTCTCGCCATATCGGGCAGTCCCTATAATCCGGACTATTATGTGAACGTTGGTTTGTGTCATGAAGCTTTGAATCAAATTGAGAAGGCCGAAGTTGCCTATAAATCAGCGCTTCAGTTTAATCCAGATCATGGGCTTGCATTGCACAACCTGGGTAATCTCAACCGCAAAGACGGAGCCGATGAAAATGCAGATCAGATGCTGGAAAACATTATTGCTAAAAATCCTGAGCTTCACTTTCCTTACGCAGAAAGAGGATATCATGAAATGGAAGAAGGTGAGTATGCCAAGGCCATGGACAGTTATAACGAAGCCATCAGATTAGCACCAACTGTTGCCGATTATTGGCTTAGCCGGGGCATGGCTAAAGAGAAAATGAAAGATTTCACTGGCGCATACAACGACTACAGTGAGGCCATTCAATTAGATGAGAAAATGGAGAAAGCCTGGCTCCATCGGGCCAACTTGCACTATCAACGAGGCCAATACCAAGAGGCCATCAAAGATTATGACATTGCCATCATTCTGCATAATGCTTACGGCATAGCCTTTTATAATCGGGGGCTTGCTAAATATCGGTTAGGAAAATCAATAGAAGCCTGTAAAGATATCAAATCCGCTCAGGGTGTCGGGTTTGAAGTACCCCAAAAAGCACTGAACAAAGTTTGTGGCGTACAGTAAGTGATGGGCTATGCCAAATCAGGTCTTAACCTCACAAAAACCGGCTCCCGAAAATTCTTATCTGGCGTAAATGAAGCAAAGGTAATCTCTGCAAATAGTTTTGGCTCTACCCAAACGCTGACCTTCTCATCCAGTACTTTGTCCTTAACTGGTTTTTCTATTTCCTTTAGTTTCTTAATGAGCTTAAACACATCCTTGATACCTGCATCCGTAAATCCGGAGCCTACTTTGCCTCGGTAGACCAGTTTTCCTTTCTCTAGTTCTGCTATGTGCAGACCGCCAAATGCTGCGCTCCTGTTGCCTTTGCCTTTGTTGTAGCCGATGATCACACAGTCTCTCGTATTTCTAACTTTTACTTTCTGCCATCCATCCGATCGTTTACCGGGTAGATAGCGGCTCATTCTCTCTTTGGCCATGATCCCTTCGAGGTTGTGCTCCCTGGCTGCCTCAAAGAGTGACAACCCATCTTCCACAAACTCACTCGTACGATAAGGTGTATCTTTTTTTATGGCATCTTTCAGCCACTCCTTGCGCCTAAACAGGGGTTCGTTGATTAGGCTTCTTCCATCCAGGTAAAGGCAATCGAACACGTAACAATAGGCAGGATTGGCCTTAGAGAGTTTTTCAATATTTGAGTCTCCGGAAGTCATCAGGCGGTTGATCACCTTTTTGAATTCAGGCTTCCCTGCCTTATCAAGACAAACTATTTCTGCATCAAACAATCCGCAGTTAGCCCGAAATGCTTTTTCTGGAATTTGCAATTCCGGGAACTGCTTGGTGATGTCGTTTTGGTTTCTACTTCTTATCCGGATCACGCCATCTTCAATGGCAATCATGGCCCTGATGCCGTCCCACTTTACTTCGTAAATATAGTTCGCACCAATGGGAGGTTTGGTTGCGCTTTCCGATAGCATGGGCTCAATGGGGTCGTGAAGGAAATTTACCTGAGGTACATCTACCCTTTCAAGTAACCATTCTTTTTGTTTGATCTTATAAATGCGGTATTCTCCATTGAGTTCTTTGCTACTCAACCGGAAATAGAATCCATCCTTCTTCTCCTTGGTGATTTGATATTTACCCAAGGCGTAAATCCACATATCCCCACCACCATATTGGCCTTTAGGAATTTTGCCATCAAATGTCAGGTACTTCATGGGGTGGTCTTCTGTCTGCACAGCCAACCTTTTAACACCGGGCAATGGTGGCAATCCACGCGGTATGGCCCAGGATTTAAGTACGCCATCCTGTTCTAACCTTAAGTCATAATGTAAATTGGTGGCATGATGGCGGTGCACTACAAAGTTGGTTCCACCACCTTCCAGAATTTTGGCCAACGGCTCGCGGGTTTTGGTGAAGTCGCGCTTCTTTTCATAGGTGTCAAGTTGTTCTGGCGTTTTGTGCTTTCTACTGGGTGGTAATTTTTTCTCAATTTTAGTTTTGCGTTGTGTATGTAATTCCACCGCATAAGCATCTATGCCTTCCCAGGCATCCCCTTCGTTAAGCACCTTTTCCAATGCGGTCCTGATATTGAAGTCAGTGGGGGCATGCAATCTTTCGAGTTCATCCCAGCGAAGCGGCATGGAAACGGGAGCGCCAATGCGGCCACGTAAACTATAGGGAGAAACAATGCTTTGCCCTGCCCTGATCCGATAAATATCAACCAGCATTCTGCCTTTCCTGGCTTCCTTTTTGATGTGCAGGGTCAATTCCCTGGGCTTACTTTCTACATAGGGCTGCGCGATCGCCTGGGCCGTTTCAAACACTATAGAGAAATCCCATTTTGGTTCGATAGGAACACATACGTGTACACCCTTTCCACCTGTTGTTTTCACGAACGGTACATACCCAAAATTTTCCAGATAACCCCTCAAATCAAAAGCGATCTCAACCACTTTCCTGAATTCGGATCCTTCCGGAGGATCCAAATCAAAAACCATGTAATCAGGGCAATCAAAATTCGGTTTGCGGCTGTGCAATTGATGCAACTCAAGGGAAGCCAGGTTGGCCAACCAAACGAGTGAGGCAGGTTCCGTGGCAATGATATAGTCCTTCTTTTCTTTGCCTAGTTTGATAAACTCAAGCCAATCTGGCGCCCACTCGGGCCTGTTCTTTTGGTAAAAACTTTCTCCGTGTATGCCGTCCGGGAACCGAATGAGGGTCAGTGCCCTGCCCTTGATGTGATTCAGTAAAGTAGGTGCTATCTGCAGATAATACTGGATGATTTCGGCTTTGGTGACATTGTCTTCCGGAAAAAGAACTTTCTCCAGGTTGGATACTTCCAACTTCCGCTTCCCTACTTGTGTCCATTGCACCTTCTTAGCCATGGATCAATTTACATCTTCCAAAACTTCTCCCCTTTTCTTATTGCTTAAAAAAATCATCCCCACCACAAAACAAATTGCGGCTACCCCTATCGGATACCATAAGCCCACAAACGGATCACCTAGTGCGTCTGTGGTCGATTTACTGTTTTCATAAAGGCTGGTGGCAATAAACGGAGTGAGTCCTCCAAAGATACCGTTGCCAATATGGTAAGGCAGTGACATAGACGTATATCTGATTCGAGTTGGGAACAACTCAACCAGAAATGCAGCAATAGGCCCGTAAACCATCGTTACAAAAATAACTTGAATGGCTATCAACATGATCATGTTCCAAAAAGGTCCATCTCCCAGCGTAATTCTGTATCCGGATGAAACTCCAGTGGAAGCATTGACCTCATCCCATACAACTGAACCATCAGTGTACGCCTTCTTTACTTTTATCAACCCATTATTTGAATCACTGGTTTGTCGATCATGGCTCACCTCTGTTTTCCTGGTTACATCCGACAGGGAATACATGGATTTATAAATCGGGCGATAGGCAAAAACAGCCAGTATTAATCCGGCCATCATGATGTATTTTCTACCGACCTTGTCTGACCAATATCCAAACAGGATAAACAAGGGAGTACCAATTAATAAGGCAATGGCGATGATGTAATTGGATTGAACGAAATCGATCCTGCAGGTAGTCTGAATGAATGACAACGCATAGAATTGCCCCGTATACCATACCACGCCCTGCCCTGCGGTGATTCCAAACAAGGCAATCAAAACCATGAGAAGGTTTTCCTTCTTCCCAAAGCTTTCTTTGATAGGATTGACTGAGAGCTTGCCCGCTTTCTTGATTTTTGCAAACAACGGAGATTCCTCCATCTTCAATCTTATGTAGATGGAAATGGCCACCAGAAAAACAGAAAGCAAAAATGGTATTCTCCAGCCCCATTCGTTAAAGGACTCGGTTGGCATCGACTGACGCACAATCAGGATCACACCGAGAGAAACGAATAGCCCCAAGGTAGCAGTAGTCTGAATGAAGCTGGTGTAATAACCTCGTTTAGCCGCAGGCGCGTGCTCTGCCACATAAGTTGCAGCTCCGCCATATTCTCCTCCCAAAGCAAGTCCTTGGAGAAGTCTTAGCGTCAACACAATAAGCGGTGCAAATACACCTATGGATTGGTAACTTGGCACCAATCCGATGGCAAAGGTGGATCCTCCCATCAGAATCAAAGTCAATAGAAAAGTATATTTTCGACCCACTTTATCTCCTAACCGACCAAAAACCAGAGCGCCAAATGGACGCACGATAAATCCGGCCGCAAAAGTGGCTAAGGTTGACAGGAATGCGGCAGTAGGATTAGTTTGTGGAAAAAATTGTGTAGCCAGCACGGTAGCCAGGCTTCCGAAGATATAAAAGTCATACCACTCGATAAGCGTGCCGACCGAAGAGGCAGCAATTACCGACCAGAGTTTACGCTTTTCTTCCCTGGTAATAACACTGGTTTCCATTTGCCATCATTTTGATTAAGGTCAATCTTTAAATATAGAATTTTCAAATTGGCCGAGAAACCCAACGTGAAATTGTTTTGCAGACTAAAAAAACATTTCCTGAGCCAACCTGTAAGTATTGGCATGGGCTTCTATGATATCCCTGAAGTCCGGAGAATAACCTCCACCCATGCTTGCTACCAGGGGAATACTATTTTCCCTGGCTGCCTGTAACACTAGGCGATCCCTGGATTTGCATCCTTCGCGAGACAAGTTCAGCCTACCGAGCTTATCAGTTGCCAGCACGTCCACTCCGGATTGAAAGAAAATAAAATCAGGCTGCAGCTGCTCCAGCAGGTTTGATAAATTGACCTGTAGGGTTTTTAGATAAAATTTATCTTCCGTAAAATCCGGCAATCCGATGTCCAGGTCTGATGCTTCCTTGATCAGCGGGTAATTGTTGGCTCCGTGCATACTGAAAGTAAAGACACGAGGTTCATTGCTGAATATTTCAGCCGTCCCGTTTCCTTGGTGTACGTCAAGGTCAACAATCAAAATCTGTTTTGCCAACTTATGCTCTAATAAATAATTGGCCGAAATAGCAATATCATTTAGTAAACAAAACCCTTCTCCCCTATTGGTAAAAGCGTGGTGTGTACCTCCGGCAATGTTCATGGCTATGCCATACTCCAAGGCGTAATGAACACACTGCAGCGTACCATTCATAATGGATAGCTCTCGCTGCACAAGTTCATTCGTCAATGGAAAGCCCGTTCTACGCACCTCTTTCGGGGTAAGGCTAAGTGATTTTAACTTTTCCCAATAGGCTTTGTTGTGCGTTAGCAATATCCACTTCTCCTCCAATGGATCCGGGCTAAAAATATTTGCATGCGTAATTGTTCCTTCGTGCAGCAACTGCTCTGGCAACACCTCATATTTGCTCATCGGAAAGCGATGGCTGGGTGGTAAGGGCAGCACATATTTTTGGTTCCAGGCGATCTTCAGCATGGCCAACCCTAGATAAGCTTAATGATGTTCCTTTTTATACCAGGCATCCTGCAGATGATGAAAGCTGTCATGCACATTGGTCAAAGCCGTCCCTATTGCTTCGTCATCACCTACTTCCACTAAATCTGCGAGGGCACTTGTTCCAACTTTTAGTTCCTGGATCATATTTTTGACCTCCTCGTTGTCAACTTTGGCAGGTAGTTTACTGTTGCTCCACTGCTCGGCAAGGCTTGCCATTTCAGCGGCATACTTTTTTACCGGCTCCAGATTGGCCGAGTCGCGATAGGGATGGAAACTTTCAGCCATCACCATATGAAATTCATCCATCTCTTTCCAGTCAGCACTTTCTTCAGTTGACTGCTCTGCTGTTTCCGATTTGGGGGTACAAGAAACAACTGATATAAAAATCAGTCCAAGTACTATTATTACTTTCATTGACATCGTTTATTTAGTTAAGTTCTTTTATCTCTTTTTCGGTATTTGATCCTGTGCTCAATTGCCTGTACGCCACGTTTCAACAAGTCAAAATATAACGCTATGTACAGCAAGACGCTCATTACCCATATCATGGTAATGTTGAAGTAAAGTGTGTCAAATTCCCTTCCCCAAAAATGTTTGGTGGGGTTGTAGAAATTAGCGGATATGTCGAGTAAATGTTTTGGCCGATGATCGTCAAAGTAAATGGGGTATTCTTTCTGTATAAGTTGGCCTTTCCACTCCACAATTTTTGATAAGCTGTTTCTGTTTTCAACCATGTCGGTCACAGATTCATTTTCAAATCTCATTTTTTCCCGCTCAAATGCAGCCAATTTTTCAGGCGTATCCGTCATGGCAAGCACCATTGAGTCGAGATCGCTCCGTGCCTTTGCGGCCCTGTTCGAGTATAATTTTTTTAACACGGTCAACAATTGTTCAGTGGCTTCGTGGGTCGCCAGATCAAATTTCCCTACTTCCAGGTTTTCCAGTTGAGGAAACTCTGCCCCAACTTTCCGTATCTCATTGGAAAGTTCCGTCCTGAGTAATTGTAGTGACCCTTTGACCGGATTGTCATCACTTTGATCTCTCCATTGCGACCGGTGATTCATGACTTCAGACAGGTTTGACTCAAGGGTAGGCAAATAATACACACGTTTGTAATTGGAAAGTGCCTCTCTTTTTTTCAGCTCATAGAATTTCTTTTCGAATGGGTTATCCTTGTATTGGGTAACCATATATGCTTCGAATGCCCATCGTGAAGCCATCAACTCCCCAATGAGTGGAACGCCATCGGGTGTGCCTACTTCGGGATTGAATTCATCAAACTTAATGACCACTCCGCTCATCAGCAATTGCGGTATTATTAAGATTGGGATGAGTATATAAATGGTGACTGCCGAATCGAAAGCAGAGGAAATATTGAGGCCAAGTACGTTCGCAAAACAGCTGGCTGAGAAAAGGATAAACCAGTAGCGCATTTCTGTAAGTGGTATCTCCAGAATCCAATTGCCAATCAGCATAAAGGAAAGAGTTTGGATGGCTGAAAGTGTAAAGAGAATAAAAACCTTAGATATTAAATAACTGCTTTTACTCAAATGCAGGTACCGCTCCCGCTTTAGTATTTTTCGATCGTGAAATATTTCTTCAGCACTGACTATCAGCCCCACAAACAAGGCTACTACCACACTCATGAAAAAGTAGACCGGAATATTACTGTTGTGATAGAAAGTGTATTGCGGATTTTCAACACCCACAAACTCATAGTACCTGACAAAATAAGAAATGAAGAGTGCAAGCACCGGGGCAATGGAAAAGTTGATGGCGAGGTACTGCTTGTTGGCCAGTTTGGACAATACATCGCGTTTCACAAAAATAGAGAATTGCTTTAGCCAATTAGGAAGGTAAAGCGTCCCGGGAATCGGATCATCAGAAGGATTGACCTTGGGAATCTTTATTTTTTGCTTGAAGTACTGGTACCATTGACCTGGTGATATTTTGCGGGTATGCGTAAACCTTCCAAATTCATTGACCACACGGGTTTCAATGATGCTGAATATTTTCTCGGGATTGATGTTACCACACTCAGGACATGCACCGGGTGTTTTGTTGGCCGCATTTACAATCTCCTGAAAGTAAGCCATTGATTCTACAGGGTTTCCATAGTAAATTTGAAAACCTCCAACATCTAAAATGATGAGCGTATCAAACATCTTGAAGATGTCTGATGAAGGCTGATGGATTACCACAAATATCATCTTGCCCCGCAAGGCAAGTTCTTTGAGCAGGTCCATAATGTTTTCGGAATCGCGAGACGACAATCCGGAGGTAGGTTCATCTACAAATAATATGGTTGGCTCCCGCAAAAGTTCCAATCCAATATTGAGTCTTTTGCGTTGACCTCCGCTGATTGTTTTCTGTAGCGGGCTTCCCACCTTAAGGTTTCTGGTTTCCGAAATTCCCAGCGATAACAAAACCTTTTCCACGATCATTGCAATCTCATGCTTGCTCAAATGTCCGAAGCAAAGCCTGGCAGCATAGTATAGATTTTCGAATACAGTAAGATCCTCCATCAAAAGATCATCCTGCGGAATAAAACCCACAACGCCTCTTATTTTTTTCTCTTCTTCATGCACATCAATACCGTTGATCAACACACGACCGCTGGATGGCTTATCCGCTCCGTTGAGTACATTCAATAAGGTAGATTTTCCAGATCCACTTGCACCCATCACTCCAATTAGCTTTCCTCCTTTTTCAGAAATAGTAATATTCTGTAGTCCTGCCCGTCCGCTCTTAAAATGATAAAAAATGTGCTCGGCCACAAAACTGACTTCATTCTCCACTTCTTCCACGAGGAACTTACCCACAACATCACTGTAGTAAATAGTTTCTATCTTGTTTCCCCGTATGGTGCTACCGGTTGGAAACACGTCAATTTTTCGACTCTTAAGTGGAACACTATTAAGATAAAGGGTGGAAATACCCAGGTATTTGATCAGGTAAGTTTCAATTTCCTGAAGCCTCAGTATTGCAATCAATCCGGTAAGCTTTTTTGCAATCACACGTGGCCCCGGGTAATCAAAATCATCGGAGCCCTCGTCAATCACCAAAATGTTCTTGGAGGCCAGTTCTTCAATGTCTTGCCCCACTACAAACTGTCTCATGGTGCGCAAATCCTTGTTGGGGATTTTTAAGGCTTCTCCAATATAAAAGATAAGATTTTCCTGCCGCTCTGAGATGGAGCCATCCGCATAAACCAGCTCAATGATTTTAATGACCAGGACCGCCTTTTGAGGCATGGTGAGTGCCTGATTTACCTTTTTGGCGATCTGCATGATTTGGGACCAATCGTCAACAAATTGCAGCGTTTCTTCGTCCAGGTTGGTATCTATTGCACTTCGGTTGGCAGTTTTGCAGAAATCGTCAAATAAATTGAGGTAGTAGCGGGTTAATTCCTGATTGAGATGAAGCCCGAGAAATTCCTTGATGTTTGAACGCTCATCTTCTGTAATCCGCTCCTTTGCCACAATGGCGAACAACTGGATGATCGCCTTAAGCAGTTCTTCGCTCATCTAGCTATACCTGTTTATTCATTGACATCTTCAAGGATACGAAATAAGCCTTAAAATACTTAAATTTTAAGGTTACATAACAGTAGATTTATAACAATTATATTCCTGCATTCAAGATTAAAAACAAACTTCACTTTTAGGTCAAATTAAGTTTTATTTGTGTACTAAATTACTTTTCCATGATGAAGAACCTCCAGCCTTTAGCCATTCTGCTGCTTATCACCATTTTCGTATCATCAGCGAAAAGTCAGAACTCCATTTTATGGGAGGTGAGTGGCAACGGATTAAGCGCAGCGTCCCACCTTCATGGAAGCCTGAAGTTTATAGGCGAGAAAGAGTTTGTAATTCACCCGCAAATTGAAGCAAAACTTAAGGCAAGTGAGCTATTTGCCATTGAAGATGAGGTGAATCATCATGCGCAGCATGAGTTAAACAAGGCGATTCATTTTCCGAAAGGACAATCACTGGCAACAGCACTCTCACCGGAAGATTTTGTCAAAATTCAAGATTTTTTTCAGTCGCAATTCGGTATTTCCAAAAAGAAGTTTCTTAAGAGCTATGCCAATTTAAAGCCCTTGGCCTTATCCATAACCATGACCAGACTCTCTCTCCGCGAGGGTGTAAAGTTTTATGACATCGAATTACTGAAAATGGCAAACGGATTAAAAATAGAGACGTACAGCCTGGAAGCCATTGACCGAGAAGCAGAAGCATTTAATGCCTTCCCTTTAGAAGCTCAGGCTCAGGCATTGATCCACAGTGTCGAAAATTTTGAGCAACAAAAGGAAGAGTACCTTAAATTGGAAGCTGCCTATATCAGAGGCGACATCGACACCGTATTTGAATTTTCACTTCATCCATTTGAAGAAAACACCCTATTCATTGAAGAGTTTTATACCAAACGAAACCTGGAATGGCTGCCCAAGATCGAATCCATGATGGCAGAAAAAAAGTCATTTATTTCTGTGGGCGTGACCCACCTGGAAGGTGAAAAGGGGTTATTGAACCTACTCAAAGAAAAGGGCTACACGCTTACTCCCATTTCTGTAACCGACTAAGTGCTAGCCGATTCGCTTCGATACCAAATCTGATAAAATAAGTAGTCCCTCGCGCAGGTACTCGTCT
Source organism: uncultured Ohtaekwangia sp. (assembly GCA_964395905.1). Lineage (GTDB taxonomy): Bacteria > Bacteroidota > Bacteroidia > Cytophagales > Cyclobacteriaceae > ELB16-189. The sequence continues at coordinate 6,185 of CAYNCP010000063.1, read as the reverse complement.
TTCAATTTACTAAGGTCATCCTCAGCAAGTCCATCGTTGGCATTGAGCTTCGTACTCATTTCCTTGTTCATAGCCTTCTTGCGATCCGCCTCTTCCATTTCTTTTTTTCGCTTCTCTTCATTTAAAGAAATTCTGGTTTGAGCAAGGTTTTTCTTTAGCTCTTCCGTCTCGCTAATGTACTGTTTCAGGCTTTGGTCAAACTTTGTCCTCTCCTGATAAGATTGATTCAATCCGGCAATCAATTTATCGTTTACATCCGAAGCTTTCTGGTAGGTTGTACCTTTAATTACATCCCACGGCAATGCACTTAAATGGGAGCTCTCGCCATATTGCTTACTGTTTAGGGCGGAAGGAAGAATGATATCTGGTACCACCCCCTTGTTTTGCGTGCTGCTGCCCGTCACCCGGTAAAATTTTTGAAAAGTGAGTTTCAATTCGCCTACTTCATCTTTGTTATTGATAAACCGCTTTAAATCCAATACCGTTTGTACCGTGCCTTTGCCATATGTTGATTCTCCGACTATGACACCGCGATTGTAATCCTGGATAGCACCGGCAAATATCTCTGAGGCTGATGCACTGAACCGATTGGTCATCACCACAAGCGGACCATTGTAGGTTACGCTTTTATCATCGTCCATTCCGATTTCAACCTTGTCTGCAGAGTTTTTCACCTGAACCACCGGACCTTCTTTGATAAACAATCCGGTTAAATCAATTGCCTCAGCCAAAGACCCACCCCCATTGTTTCTTAAATCCATTACGATGCCATCTACGCTTTCTTGCTGGAGTTCCTTGATCAACTGCTTCACGTCCCTGGTGGTGCTTCTGTAGTTGGGATCACCTTTCTGATAAGCATCAAAGTCCATATAAAAGCTGGGCAAAGAAATTACACCAAGTTTCATTTCCTTGCCATCCAACTGATAATTGATAACGCTCTTCTTTGCTGCCTGGTCTTCCAGTTTGATTTTATCTCTTACCAGCAGTAATTCTTGTGTGGGCCCATTTACCCCGGTTGCGGCAGGCAGTAATAACAATCTCACTGTAGTACCCTTGGGACCTTTAATTAGTTTTACCACTTCATCAATTCTCCATCCTACTACATCTACAAATTCTCCATCCACACCTTGCCCAACGGCAATGATCAGGTCATTGACATGAATGCTATTTGACTTTTCAGCCGGGCCACCCGGAATGATCTCGAAAACTTTAGTGTAGTCATTGTCGGTTTGGAGTCGCGCGCCTATTCCCTCCAGCGACAAACTCATGCTTTGCTTGAAGAGATCCGAGGCTTTGGGAGAAAAATAGTTGGTATGAGGATCATATGACTCCGTAATGGAGTTCATATAAACACTGAAGACATCCTCTGCATTAAACTGATCGATATTCTTAATGAATCGATCATATCTTTTCTTCAAGGATTCTTCAATCTCAGCCTGAGACTTTCCTGCCAGCTTCAGGCTCAGTCCCTGGCTCTTGATGATTTTTCTCCAGATTTCATTGAGCTCATCCGTTGATTCTGCCCAGGGCTCATTTTCCCGGTCAGTTTCATAATACTCATCAATGGAATAGTCGAAATTCCGGTTGATCAGATGATTCATCGCATAATCCATCCGCTCATAATACCTTTTTTGAAATACATTGTATATATCAAAAGCAACACTTACATCCTCTTTGCGTGTCAAATCGTCAATCTGATAGCGGAATTTCTCAAAAGACTTAATATCAGAGCCAAGAAAGTACGTCTTATTGTTATCCAATTCTTCGATGTAGTGGTCGAGGATGGCCGATGAAAGCGAGTCGTTAAGTTTTATTTTCCGATAGTGATTGTTGTCTAGTATATAATATATCACACATGCTTCTTTTACATACACCGCTTTTGGTTGGAGACCTACACGATCCGATGACAGCGTAGATGCAGTAGCAACACCAATAGCGTAGAAAAACAGCCATAAAGCAGCAAAATATCGAGTCATTGAATTCATCTTTACTTCAGCCATATACGGAAACTATGCAAATGAGGTGCCTGTTTTTCCTGATGGCGTTAAGCCACCTTGTTAAAATCAAACTCTTTCAAGAATTGCTCAGCCTGCTCCACAGTTTGGAACTCGTAATGTTTTTTGCCCTTTAGCGCAGAGTGTATTTCTATTCTGACCAAATCGATGTCCTTGGTGTTTCTGACAAAATGAGGTTTCTCCATTTTATAGTCATCACCTTCTTTTTTGGATACATGAAACTGAGTGGCACGCAAATTCCTGCAATAGGCACACTGATAGTGTTTAATGAGCTCGCTGGGGCTTCCATCGTCATGATGCTCCACAATTTCCTCGCGCACTACTTTCATGGTATAAAAACCACAATTTCCACATTGCAAGGCAATCAGGTGCCCATCATATTTTTCAATTTTGATGTCGCCCGTCTTCTCATCAATCCAAACATCGTAATCAATTGAGAACACATTTTCCTCCGCAATCATACCCTCATCGAGGTGAACATCCTCCTCTGATTCACTCAACAAACGCATTCTATTCCCAGTTTTTGGGTTGGTCCGCGGCATATACCTCCACTTCTTTAGCTTCTTATTGAGTTTGGTGGGATAATAATATTCCAATACAAGACCACCGACATAACCTACAATGGTGGCACCTGCCAATGACATGAACACACGCACAAAAAACCAAACACCCATTTCCAGTACCTTCCCGGCACCATACAAATTGATGATCATGGCAAAACCTAAACCAAATGAATACAATACAATTTTGTACCACCGGATTTCCTGCTTGTTGATGAAATCGTGTTTTTCCTTAAGGTCAGTGATGAGTGAAACGCGAAGTTTGTAGTATAAAAAAATGATGATTCCCGCTGTAAACATGACAATGGCCAAGATGATCATTGTGTCGTGCCATGCCTCCAAAAACGGACTTTCAGGTATGTCTTGCATATATTTTAACTATGATAAATTCAGATTTTAAAGGTAAACATAATTCTGTATAACTTGTTTGCCGAAAAACCAATTACCCCATATGAGGCTACTCGCATTCAAGCTCCTGGCAAAGCTCAACAAATTGGTGCTGCCCAGGTATAGCCATCGCGACTTGACCAAGCTTTCCCAACTCGACAAAGCCATCGTGGCGTTCCGGTATTGGGTAACGAAAAACTCACTCGAGTAGCATCCCGCTGCAATTTTTTTTCACCGCATAAGCTGCCCAGAAAGTCACGTTTTGGGCCAAAAATCATGCTTTTTAAAAATAATGTGCAATTTTACACATAGTTATTTGCATATATCATAATTAAGAGATATATATGTGCATTAATACACATTACTATGAGCCCGTTTAAGCAGTCAAAAATCGAGTCGGATCTGAAGAAATTCACTGACAGAAACTTTGAAAGTCCGCACAAGTGCAAGAACCCGGAGCAAATCAGATTCTATGTAAGGGAGCTATGTACCAAGATTGAGGAGTACGAGTCGAAGTTTAATTACGTGCCCAATTGGGCGTATTCATTACTTTCTCAATACACCCAGGTACAAAACCAAATGGTTTACATTGACTTCAGAAACACCTATAAATGAATGGGTTATGAAATTTGTCCCCTCCCCTATTCCTGTGCAGTTTCGGCTTTTATTCAGCGCAACTGCCAACAAATCGGGCCGGATGCAGTACCACAAAATTCACCCGGGACGCAGCAAGACACGCATTGCGCGCAACGAATTCATAGAGGCCTATAACAAGGAAAACATCATCGCTGTAAAGCCTATTCAGGACCTGCAAAACAAAGGGGTATTTCAATTTGAATTCTACACCTAGGAATTCAGTATTTTCAATAAATCGGCAGGTGAATAGTTGATGGATTTAATGGTCTTATTGTCAGACCTCCTGTAGACCAGCCATTTACCCTCCACTTCCTTATAATAGCAATCAGTGGCATCTTTTTGCTTGTAATGATCAACCGTTGCCTGAGCCTCGGCTTCCGTGCTACACGCCTTGCTCATATTTGATCGTTGCACTTCCTCAAATAGTGCCTTGAACTTTTCACCAAGCCCGAATTCGAGTATTGCACCTGATAGCACATATTGAATATCGCAGAGGGCATCTGCCACCTCAACAATGTCCTTTTCAAGAATAGCCACTTCCAGTTCCTTCAATTCCTCTGCCAGCAATGCAACCCTTAACTTACAACGGGCATCATCAGGAATTCCAGGCTCTGGCATGATGGGATGTTTAAACGTGCGGTGAAAATCAGAAACCAATTGAAGTGCGTTCGGGTGTTGCATCAGTAAAAGTTATAGTTAAAAGTTAAAAGCCTAAATGAAGTAAAATCTGACGTACTTTTAAAAAGTTATTAAAAGCTTTAGATGCTATAATTTAAATGACTCATTTATAACTAATTAAACATGTTTATCAAATTGTTGAATTAAGCTATTATGGCGCTGGCGTTACGCTCATCTGATTATATTTGGAGCTTATTTTGAATCGATGACGAATTTTGTTGAAGAACTAAGATGGAGAGGCATGGTGCATGACGTCATGCCTGGAACTGAGGAGTGGTTAAATAAAAAATCCACCGCTGGTTATATCGGTTTTGACCCCACAGCAGATTCGCTGCACATTGGTAACCTGGTGCAGATAATGACCCTGGTGCATTTTCAACGATGCGGCCACAAGCCCTACGCACTGGTAGGAGGTGCTACCGGCATGGTGGGTGATCCCTCTGGCAAATCATCTGAAAGAAATCTGCTGTCTGAAGACACTTTGAATCACAACCTGCTATCTGTCAAACAGCAACTGGAGAAATTCCTCGACTTTACAGGAGATAACAAAGCGGAAGTAGTCAACAATTACGACTGGTTCAAAGAGTTTCGATTTCTGGATTTTATCAGGGACGTAGGCAAGCACATCACAGTGAACTACATGATGGCCAAAGATTCAGTTAAATCCAGGATGGAGTCAGGGCTGTCCTTTACGGAATTCAGCTACCAATTGGTGCAAGGTTACGATTTCTACTGGCTCTACACCCACAAAGACTGCAAACTCCAAATGGGTGGATCAGACCAATGGGGTAATATCGTAACCGGTACGGAACTGATCAGGCGGAAATCAAATGGGGAAGCCTATGCCCTTACCACCCCCCTGATCAAAAAAGCAGATGGCTCTAAATTTGGTAAGACCGAAGGCGGCAATATCTGGTTGGATCCTGTGCGCACATCACCTTACAAATTCTATCAATACTGGCTTAACTCCTCAGACGAGGATGCTGTCAATTTTGTAAAGATATTTACTACATGGGAAAAGAAAAAGATCGATGACCTGATTGCTGAACACAGCGGTGCACCCCACGAAAGAAAATTGCAGAAGGCACTCGCTCAAGATATTACTACCCGTGTTCATTCGGCAGCCGACTTTGAGATGGCACTTAAAGCTTCTAATATTCTTTTCGGAAACTCGGTTACCAGTGACCTGGAAAGTCTGGATGAGGCTACCCTGCTGGCTTTGTTTGAAGGTGTACCGCAAACCTCCATCTCACGCGAAGCGTTTGATCAATGTGCCAATGTGGTTGACCTGTTGTCTGAAGTTACTAAAGGTACTGTGTTCGCTTCAAAAGGGGAAGCCAGGAGAATGGTGCAGGCGGGCGGTGTAAGTATCAACAAAACAAAACTTCAGGACCCCAATCAGAAACCTGATTTTAATTTGCTACAGCACAAGTATTTGTTGGCTCAAAAGGGCAAGAAAAATTACTACCTGATCAGCGTAGGTTAGGCTCATCTCGTCCTCACCACAAAAGTGATTTTACCCACTGAAACCTCCGGTACGATAGCGCCTGGTTTCTTGCTAAAAGTCAGCTTGGCAATCGCTTCCCTGCAAGCTCTTTCTGCCTCAATGCTTAAGCTTCTTTGCAGCACCCGATATCCGATTACCGCTCCCTCTGCATCCACTCTGATTTCGAATTCAATTCGTCCGTCCGATTCATTACTAGGAATTGCTGGTCGGGGTATTTCATCCCAGTCCCATCCTGCCAGGTCTAATGCTGGACCTCCGCCACCGCCACCCTGGGTGCCATACAACGCCTTTGCATCCAGCGAGCCTTCCTTGTTGCCCTTATCCCCTACGGTATTGGGATTGTCGCCCTGATTGGCCGTGGTTTGGCCTTCTTCTTTCTTTCCATCAGCAGGATAAGCGGCA
>CAYNCP010000062.1:0-23776 GCA_964395905.1 uncultured Ohtaekwangia sp. | reverse complement strand
ACGTTGTTGGTGCGAACGATAATGTCATTTTTATCGGACTCATATCCATCACGCTTCATGCTGAGCCAGGCCAATGACCCTGTTGCCGAAAAGGCAGGTTGCGTATCGTAACCCATCATCCCTTCGGTCAGGTTTGTCGTTTTACCAGTTTCCAGATTGTAGGAATAGATATCTGTATTGGTGGAGATGGCATATGCCTTACCCACTTTTTTCTTGGTAACATATAATATGTTTTTGCTGTCAGGTGACCATATAAAGTCTTCATCACCACCAAAAGGTTTTTGTGGACAATCATAAGACTCACCTGCCATGATGTCTTTGCCTTCTCCGGGTTGACCATTGACTATCGGATGATAAAAAATATGCGAGTAATTTCCATCTTCCCATTCGTCCCAATGGCGGTAATTAAGGTCATCATAAACCTGCACGTTTGACTTGGGTAAATCGGGATAGATTTCGTTGCCTCGAACTTTGTTGATTTTCACATCTTTACTTGAAAGCTGATATTTTCCATCTGGAGAAACGCGGTTGTTGACCAGGATATCTTTGGTGCTGGTGAGCTCAGTGGTACTACCACCCTGAATGGGTACGCTGTAAATTTTACTGCTGCTTTTATTTTCGCTTATATCAGGTGTGCTTACCCGATAGATTACATTTTTTCCGTCTTTAGAAATGCCCATGCCGCTCACCCTTCCAAGCGACCATAATTGCTCGGGGGTTAAAGGACCTTGTGCCGTTGCAAGGTGGAAGATGGCAAGGGCAATGAACAGATATAATAATTTTTTCATAGTAGGATAATTCGAGTTGGTCAACGAAAAAGTTTTACAGTTTGGCTTTATCTAATGCTAATATCGTGTGGAACAAAACGGTAGCACCATTGGCCATATCTTGTGCAGATGTAAACTCTTTTGGCGAATGGCTAATGCCGTCTTTGCTGGGCACAAAAATCATTCCGGTAGGTGCAATACGAGCCATATCTTGTGTGTCATGACCTGCACCACTGGGCATGAATTTGTAGGTGAGCCCCAGATTTTTGGCAGATGTTGCAATCATATCCTGAATTCGCTTGTCGGTGACTGCAGGAATGTCTTCATTAAGCGGACTGTAACTGATGACCACGCCTGTTTCTTCAGCAATGGCATTGGCTGAAGTCTTTATTTTTTCAAAAAGAGAAAGCATTTTTTCAAAGTCAAGATCCCTGATTTCCAAAGTCATTTCTACTTTGCCCGGGATCACATTGGGTGCTCCGGGTTCTGCTTTGATCTTGCCGTTGGTAGCTACTTGCCTACCGGGAATGGAGCGGGCAATACTGTTGGTCGCAACTACAAATTTAGCTGCCGCCAGCATGGCATCCTGCCGCTGGTCCATAGGTGTGGTTCCCGCATGATTGGCCTTGCCTTGAAAGGTTACCATCCACTGTTTTATGCCCACGATTCCTTCTACCACTCCAATGTTGATGCCTTCCTGGTGGAGGAAGCCGCCTTGTTCAATATGCAATTCCAAAAACGCTTTAAAGTACCCTTTTTGTCGCGCTGCTTCATGGTAGCGTGTGGGGTCTCCACCAATATCAATCATCCCCTGACGTAAGGATTTGCCACTGCTGCTCACGAGTGAAAGTTCCTCTTCCGTGAGTATGCCACTGATGGCTTCGCTGCCCACCAATCCACCTTCTTCATTTTGAAAAATGATCACTTCCAGTGGATGTTCTGTGAGGATATTATTTTCTTTCATCAGTTCAATACATTCAATAGCACCAATCGACCCTACGTCTCCGTCATAATTTCCACCCCCGGGCACACTGTCAATATGCGAACCAAATGCAATAACAGGCAGGTTGTTGTTCTTTCCATTTCGCTTTCCGATGATGTTTCCTGCAGCATCAACATACACTTCAAGGCCGACATTGCTCATCAGCTCCATTACATATTTTCGGCCGGCAATGTCGGCATCACTGTAGGCTACCCGGCTTACTCCGCCCTCAGGATTGGCACCAAATTGAGAAAGTGCTTTGATTCGTGCTTCCATGCGATCAGGTTTGGCCTGTATTTTCAACTGACCAATGCATGAAGTTGAACAGAGAATAAAGAGGATAAGAAATGGATAAGTATAGCTGGAATTAATCATATTGATCATCGATTGTGGATGCAATCCTGAATGTAAAACTTTTTACACTCAAATTCTATCTGTGAACCTATTCCCGCAACATCTCCGAAAGAATCGGAATAGCCAGGAGCTTATTTGAACTCTTTACGTATTAATTTTTACTGAAAAAAAAGCGCTGAGGTTTTCTCAGCGCTTTCTAAAGTCAACTAATAGTTTCACCTACATTTTACCGGCTAATTTGGTGTAAGGGGTGATGATGTTGCTAAATCTGTTTTTCAATTCATCAAATCGATCGTAAGCGTCCTGTCCCGGGCGTTGGTCGGCCTGGTTGAGCATGTACCTGATGTATCTGAGTTGATCAATGAGCATGGGCGTCATGTAAATGCCTTCGGGAGTTTCCAACTGATCCAGAATTTGTGCCAATCGTTTGTCCTCTTCAACATACTGTTTGGTTTTCTTTCTTGCTTTAATCAGCTTATCCAGCTCCTTTCTTCTTGCTTTGATTTCTTCTGCCACCCGTTTGGCTGAATCTTCCAGCGCAACAACTTGTAAGGCCAGCATCTCCTGGGCACGCAGGTCTTCCAGACCGGTTTTGGTCAAATCCAGTTTTGGATCAACACTTATTTCAAATTGTTGAAGCTGCGTTTGTCCGTTTACAGTGAGTCTTGCCTGGTATACTCCGGGCCTAACGACCGGTCCACCGCGGAGGCTTCTTGCCGGATTTTTATCCCATGGGCCTTCATGCGTTAGATCCCAGCGAAAACGGTGAGTTCCGGCTTTCTTGCTGATATCGGATCTGGTGGCCCGAGTTTCGAATCCGGTAGCCATGTCCACTCCAACTTTGGTGGTATCTTTAGGGGGTTCCACACTGGTGAAAGTGCGAATCACCCTGTTGTCAGGATTTAGAATCTCAAGTTTAATATCCTCAGATGGATTTGATTTCAGGTAATAATCAATATTCACACCCGGACCTGGGTAATTCGGTATTGCATTTTTGCCAGTTCCCCGGTAGTGCAAGCGCAGCGCTTCTTCAGGCTGAAATAGATAGGCTATTTTGCTTTCTTTTGCTTTTACCAATTGATGGAGTATGGAAATGTCGTCCATCACCCAAAAGGACCTGCCCATGGTGGATAGGATCAAATCATTTCGGAACACTTTGATATCCGTAATGGGCGTGACGGGCAGGTTCTGCTGAAAAGGTTTCCAGTTTTTGCCATCATCAAAAGAAATAAACAATCCGTATTCCGTGCCGGCAAACAGCAGTCCTTCCTGCTCCGGATCTTCACGAACGGTACGAACCGGGAAACCCTTGGGGATGCCATTGGCTCCGTTTGTTATCAGTGCCCAGTTCTTGCCATAGTCAGTGGTCTTTACAATGTACGGCATCCAGTCTCCCAACTGATACCGGAGAATGGCAGCATAAGCTTTTCCCTCCTGATGAGATGATGGCTCAATGCAGTCCACACGTCCTCCAGGAGGTACCGTTTTTGGAGTAACATTTTCCCAGCTCTTGCCGCCATCTTTAGTGATGTAAATAGGGCCGTCATTGGCGCCAGTCCAAATCAGACCTTCTTTTAATCTTGATTCGTTGATTTCATACAACGTGCTGTAATACTCTTCACCGGTAATATCACGTGTGATGGGAGAACCGGAAATAACCTGCTTGCCTGACTCATTGGCGGTCAAATCACCCGAAATGGTCTCCCATGACACACCATCATTGGTGGTCTTGTGTAAAAATTGAGACCCGTGGTAGACCACATCTGGGTTATGGGAGGATACATAAATCGGAGAAACGCGTTGGAATCGGTATTTCAAATCCTTCGGATTGTGGCCATAAATATTCATTGCCCCCACATGATATTGACGCTCTTGTCCTGAGCGTTTGTCATACACTCCGAAGTTTCCTTTGCAATTGGAATAAACAATATTAGGATTGCCTGGCTTGGGCACGGCTGGCCCAGTTTCGCAACCACCAACGGCCATCCAGAAGGCCTGTGGTCCGCCAGCTGCGTTGTAAGGAGGGATAGAAGGAACTGCAATGGTACTATTATCTTGTTGACCCGCGTACAACCAATAAGGATACTGGTCGTCAACTTCTACCTGATACAATTCTGCGGTTGGTTGGTTAAGTTGGGTTGACCAAGTTTTTCCTCCGTTGGTTGTTACGTTGGCTCCCCCATCATTGGACTGAATGAATTCCAGGGTGTCGGTCGGATTGATCCACATGTCGTGGTTATCACCATGGGGAGGATCAATTTCCTTCCATTTTTTTCCTGCATCCACGGATTTGTAAAAGTTAGTGGCCAACACGAAAATTACATCTGCGTTGAGCGGGTTGGCTTCAATGTTGCAATAGTAGAATGGACGATCAGTTAGTTCTTTTTTGTTGCTCACCATTTTGAAGGATTCACCCTGATCATCGGATCGATATACACCCCGTTCAGCTTTTGGCGCTTCGATCAACGCATAAAGTCGCTGTGGATCAGCACCGGATACGGCAAGATCAATTTTGCCGATCAGACCTTGGGGTAATCCATTGGATAATTTTTTCCAGGTGTCGCCTCCATCAATAGATTTGTAAATTCCTCCGATTTTATTTGCACCGCTAATGATGGTCCATGGCTTGCGCTCGTTGCGCCACAGTGCGGCATAGATGATGTTTGGATTGTTGGGGGCAAATTCAATATCAACAGCGCCCACACTATCGGAGTGGTACAACACTTTCTTCCAGCTTTTGCCTCCATCGGTAGAGCGAAATACCCCGCGTTCTTCATTGGCATTAAATGGTTGGCCCTGTGCGGCAACAAAAACGATATCCGGATTGGAAGGATGCGTCTCCACCGCTCCAATCTGTCCTGCTTTATTCAACCCGATAGGTGTCCAGGTTTTTCCAGCGTTCTCTGATTTATACATACCATCTCCTACGATTACATTGGAGCGAATGCCATCAGAGCCGGTACCTACATAAATAATATTAGGATTGTCTTGATATACTTTGATGGCTCCAATTGATGGTGAGGTAATAAAGCCATCAGAAATATTCTTCCATGAAATGCCGAAGTCTTCAGTCTTCCACACACCACCTCCGGTTGTGCCCATGTAGAAGGTGCCGCGCTTTTTTATAACCCCTTGCACGGTGGTCGATCGTCCGCCTCGGGTAGGGCCCACATTACGAAAGGAAAGTGCACTGAAAAAAGTGGAGTCTGATGAGGAATTATCCTGCCCTTGCGAATCAAATGCGAAACAGAAGGCAGCAAGCAAAACAAGGGTCCTCTTAAGTGAATAAATCATAAATGATGGTTAATAAGTTGAAATTTCGATACGGCATATTCAAGGATTAAAAATGCCATAATTGGAAGGCCCTTCCAATAAAGATCTGCTAAGCGTACGGAAATCGATTTGACAGGCTATAGTGGCAACCTGCCATCTTTAGGAAAGCAGGAATAAGAAGATCAGTGGGAAAATAATTCCGATTAAGGCGAGTTTGAACCCTCTCGACCGAAAACTGTTTTTGCCCTTTTCAATAAACATACCCGTAAAGGCAATCACAAGCATAGCTATTCCAAATCCATCGCTGTAATATATCCACCAGCTGCTGGTATCCTGGTGAAGTTGGGTCATTTGGCCCAACAAAGGGATGGTTCGATAGGTAATGATAGCACCCTTACCTGAAGCCATATCAATTTTAACATCGTTGGAAGCGTAAGAAATGGTCAATTCAGTTTCATTGGCCGCAAATCGCCTTAACTCATCTTCAACATTATTAGCTTTTGTAAATTCAGCAATAAAAGCATCATTGACCTGATCTTTAGAAAACGGCTTTAGCTGAACGTCTTTGGTTTCGTATGTATATTTTCTTGGATTGAAGGTCCTTCGGTGATTAAGGAAAATGCCTGAGAATGCAAAGGCAATGATTAATCCTACAAAGAAGTACGCGATGTCGCGGTGTGTATTGCGGGCGGTTAACTTCATCATTCAATATTTGGACGCGAAGATAACGACAAATAGAATTTATCAGCGTGACGGTTCGAAAAAATCTGTATCAGTGTTTGGTTTTAAAGACGGTCACTTGATTATAAACCACATCCTGTCAATCAATCCGTCTGAGATGTGGTAGATAACACTTGCCTCAACAACTTCATCTCTTATGCCAGAGACACGTTCATGGTCTATCACATAATCGCCAAGGTATGTTCGGCTTACTACCTCTGCATGTAAGTTGGGGCTTTCAAATCGGATTTTGTACCGTTCGCGCATTTGTTCTTTTCCTTCCAAAATTTTCTCACCAGGGAAATTAAAGAGCTCCACATGATCACTGAAGAGGGATATGAATCGCTCCAAATCCCTGTCATTGTATGCCGCTAATTGCTTTTCAATGATATCATCATGGGATTGTGCAATGACAACCTGGCCCACTAAAAAAATACCAATAAACGGAATTAGAATTTTTTTCATCTCGCTTTACAGAAAGAATTAGAACGTCAAGATAAGTAAATTTGGACTAACGGTTAATCTATTTTGATAGCTATGATACCTGAAATAATCCGGCAAGCCATCTCCTCAAAACTTGATACAAAAATAACAGGATTTGTACCGGCAGCAGGAGGCTGCATCAGCAATGGCGGGAAAATATCCACCACTGCGGGTGACTATTTTTTGAAATGGAACAGTTTAAAAAGATTTCCAGGGATGTTCAATTTGGAAGAAAAGGGATTGCAGCTTTTAAGGGAAACCCGGACGGTGCACGTGCCAAAAACTGCAGGCTCGTCAGAAGCGGATGATTGGCAATTTATTTTGATGGAGTACATTGAAAGTGGAATCTCAAACAAACAGAGCTGGTCAGCATTGGGAAGGCAACTGGCGCTGCTGCATCGGCATACCCATCCAAACTTTGGCCTGGACCATAACAACTACATTGGCGCGCTGCATCAACAAAATACTTTCACTAAGGGCTGGACAGATTTCTTTATTGAAAACAGAATAGTGCCACAGTTGAATTTGCTCGTTACATCAAATAAAGTAGACGCGAAATTTACTGAAGAATTGGAATCGTTGTACCTCAAATTTAATGAGCTCATGCCATCAGAACCTCCGTCATTGCTGCATGGTGATCTGTGGAGAGGAAATGTAATCGTAGGAAAATCGGGGCCGATCCTTATTGATCCGGCAGTGTATTATGGCCACCGCGAGGCGGAACTCTCATTTACAACACTGTTTGGGGGATTTGATGACGCGTTTTACGAAGCCTATTCAAGTCACTTTCCATTGCAACCGGGTTTTAACGAGCGCGTGGATCTGTATAACCTGTATCCTTTGCTTGTCCATGCCAATTTATTCGGCCAGAGCTACCTGTCCGGTATCTCATCAATTGTTAAGAAATATCGTTGATCGCGCAAAAATCGATGAATTAATAAAGAAAAGTGCTAAATTCGATTTACCTCTGGCGTACAAATCGTATTCCTATAGGATCACAACACAAAACACTATTTCTATGAAAATCTTCAACATAATGCTAAGATCGGCCCTCTTTATCGGTTTTGCTTTTTTGGGCTCATCTTTGTCTTGCGACCTATTTGACAAGGCCGATGACATCACCTTTGATGTGGAAATCGAGCACACCTTTGTGATAGATGAAAATTTAGATTCCCAGGGATCTTCCGTTACTTACCTGGATGCGGATCTTATTGATCCCAATCAGAATCCGGAGTTTGCCAAATACAAAGACAAAATACAGGACCTCACGATCAACGAGGTAGTGTATACCGTTACGGATTATGACCCTGCCACCCCAGGGGTATTGTTTTCAGGAGGCATGGGATCGTTTTCTGCAACTGCAGGCGGGGGCGCTGCCATCGCCTCAGCGGTGCTTTCTTTCCAGGATATTCAGGGATCTGTTGGAGGGTCATTCAGTCTTAATTACTCAGTAAGTGATCTGGAACAAATCGCAGCCAGAATGAAAGACTTACAACCTGTATATTTTCAGGTATCAGGAACATTTTCTTCAACGCCTGTGGCATTCAAAGTGCCGGTTACGCTGAAGTGTACGATTAAAGCAGATGCGTTGTAAAGAAATTTGTGCGATTGATGTTTTTACAAAAGGCCTCTAGCGAGGCTTTTTGTTTTTGATGGCCTCAACGATAAGATTGGCGTGCACGCGTGAATTTTCAATGAACCACTTGTTGGTTTTCAGCCCACCACAAACCACTCCTGCTAAATATAAATTTGACACGGAACTTTCCATGGTCGCTGCATCATAAACAGGCGTGTGGAACTCGTCACTTTGAAATTGGATGCCAAGGGCTTCCATAAATTCAAAGGGAGGCTGATAGCCTGTCATGGCCAGCACAAAATCATTCTCAATTTTCAAGATACCTTCCGGTGTGCTGAACTCAACAAAATCATTTTCAATGCTTATAATTTTTGAGTTGAAGTAAGCTTTAATGCTTCCTTCTTTGATTCTGTTTTCAATATCGGGCCTTACCCAATACTTTACGGTTTCTCGTATGGCCGATTCACGAATGACCATGGTAACCTTCGCGCCTTTACGCCAGGTTTCCAAAGCCACATCAACAGCAGAATTGGCAGCACCTACTACAATTATATTTTGGTTAAAGTATGGATGTGGTTCATCATAGTAGTGCTTTACCTTGGGAAGATCTTCTCCTGGTACATTTAGCAAATAAGGGAGGTCATAAAAGCCTAAAGCGAGAACCAGGGCCGAAGCAGTGTACTGGCCCCTGGGCGTTTTGATATGAAACGCATGATCTGCCTTTGATGCACTTTCTACCTTTTCATATAAATTGATATTAAGACCCCAACTTGACGCAACCCTGCGATAGTACTCAAGAGCCTCGAACCGATTGGGTTTGGAGCCATGCGAAATAAATGGCACATCACCTATTTCGAGTTTTTCTGAGGTAGAGAAGAATGTCATATTGAGCGGATAGTGAAATAAGGAATTGACCAAACACCCCTTTTCAATGATCACATATTTCAAACCCGCTTTCTTGGCTTCAATACCACAGGCCAACCCAATAGGACCACCTCCTATGATAACTAAGTCGTATTTTTCGTTCATTCTAAAACTCCAAGGATAAATTGGCTTTCAAATTACATATCATGTGCGAAAACAAGATGAGTAACTATTAATAATTCATCCGCTTAAAAATTAATTCATTTGCGATGTAATAAATTTTTGTAGCTTGATTTCTTCAACTTTAGAAAAGATATGAAAAAGGGGGCGTGCCTCGTATTTGTGCTGATGTCTCTCTCTGTTTATGCCCAGACAGGATCAGAGATTTATTTACTTGATGTTGATATAACAAAATCAACCATTTCGGTTAGCCATGCCATAAACGTAACCAATCATCCGGGCTATGACAACCAGCCTTTTTTTCATGCCACCAAGCCACTTTTATATTATGCATCATTCAACGATGACGGTCGTTCTGATATTAAAATCTATAACTACCAGACTGGCAAGACAAATGCGTTGACGGCAACGCAAGAAAGGGAATATTCACCCACGCTTACACCAGATGCCAAATTTGTTTCTTGTATCATCCAAAGAGATAATGGAGCCCAGGATCTGGGTAAGTATCCCATCGATGGAGGAGAAGCCATCACGCTTATTGACAGCTTGATTGTAGGATATCACGCATGGGTTGATGATCAACATCTTATTCTATTCGTATTGGGAGACACGATGACATTGCAATGGTACGACCTGGAGAAGAACACCCATACCATTTTGGATCAAAATATTGGCAGGGCACTCCACAGGATTCCTGGCCAAAAAGCAATGAGCTATGTGAAAAAAGGAGATGACGGTAAGCATGCGATTAATCGACTTGACATTGCTTCAAAAAGAATAAAGCCAATTGTAACGACACTTCCCGGAAGAGAAGATTTGACATGGACAAATGATGGGAAAATATTGATGAGTGATGGTGAAAAATTTTTCTTCTATGACACCAAAGCGAAAGATGGCTGGAAAGAAGTGAACATGAATTTGGAAGATATCAAACTTGCGGGCATCAGTCGTTTAGCCATTAGTAAGGATGGTAAAAAATTGGCAATTGTGGTGAGCGAGTAAATCAATTGCTTTCACAAAAACTTCCTTTGCCTACCCATAGTTTCTTCATATCTACAGTTAACAACGCTTCTGACAAGGATGGATCTTGCTCAATGAGGGCAGGATCTACATCTCCTTTCATAATCAATATGCCACCATCACGAGGAGGGAAAATACCTTCTGTGATCACGTTTCCTGTTTTAACAATCTGTTTCAGATAATCATCATGTTTCTTAAAGGTTTCACCAGACTTTTGAACATTGAATTTGGTGATGGTTGAAGTATAGCGGATAAAGGTATAGGTCACCATTTCTGCATCGGGACTCACAACACAAACCGAACCAACTCTGGGCAAATAAGGAAACACTTCTAACCGCCACCGGTTGGCCTGAATTCCCGGATCGGTGTTGAGCCATTGCCTTACCGTATCTGATGAGGGGCTGTTGAAAATAAAAATACCCCCGCCTCCTTCGAAAGGACCAGCTACCAATAGTTTGCCCTCATTAGCCAGTCGTGAGATGTTGGCAAGATGACCTGCCATTATTTTGTCCACTTCCTCTTTTGGCAGTTCTGCCTTGTCTTTTCTTGTGTTAAGAAAAACAAATGTATACAGTGGCTCCTGTGCAATAGCATTCAGAGCGAATAAGAGAAGCAGGGGGATAAGGGTAATTCTCATTTTAATCAATATTTGAAATACATCCCTCTAAGTAACGAATTATACTAATAAGGGCTAAGCTAGTCTTTGTAGTTTATTGCTGAAACAGAACGAAACGAAGCTTAACCGGAAAAATATTGAACTGATTGCTTAAGTCTTTCTAATTGAGGTTGCGTTTCGCCTTCCAACTAATCAACGTCACGCCAGATAAAATGAGTACGGTTCCAGCTATTTGCAGCGCAAAAATGGGCTCGTCAAGAAAAATGTTGGCCTGAATAATCGTGGACGCGGGTCCAATACTTGTGACAATAGATGCAGTTTCTGGACCGATTCTTTTTATTCCCTCTGACCTAAGGTACGATGGAATTACCGTTGAAATGATGGCCATAAGGAAACTGAACAAATAAACTTTATTGTCCAGGTGGAGCAAGGATTTGTCACTGGTAATTACAAAATGAAGCAGGACACCGATGGCCGCGAAGCTCATGGCATAGCTATTGAATTTAACAGGACCAACCAGTGGAATGAGTTTACCACTGCCCACGATATAGGCCGCAAACGTAACCGCACATGCGAAGACCAGGAAGCACCCCAGGTAAAAGTTGGGATCTTTGGATGCACCCATATTGACTTCACCGGCAAAAGCCAGTAGTAAACCTGCGTAGGTCAATACCAGTGCAATAATTTGTTTAGCCTTAATTCTTTCTTTCAAAATTGCGGCAGACATGAGCACCACTAGGGTGGGATACATAAATAAGATAAGCCGCTCCATACCTGCCGAAATGTATTGGAGACCTAGAAAATCTAACAAACTGCTTACATAATATCCAAGGCATCCGATAAATGCGATATAAATCCATTGCTTGCGTGTGAATTTTACATTGTCTTTTTTTGATGAGGTGATTAGGGCAGATCCCAGGAAGAAAGGAATAGCAAATATCATTCTCAGCGCAAGCAGAGAAACGGCATCTACCGAAGTTTCGAAGTAGGCCAGCTTTACAAAAATAGCTTTGGCGGAAAAGCAAATGGATCCAAGAATGGTGATCAATACCCCTCCAAGAAGATAACCGGAAGATTTCTCGGTCATTTAGGTAGCGATAAGCACTCTTGCCAATTGGAGCAACTCCCTTTCCGTATTGTATAGATGAGGCGAAACCCGAATGGCATCTCCGCGATAAGAAACGGAAATTTTTCTTTTCTGAAGACTTGATTTAATCAACTTGATGTCTTTGATAGCAGGAAGTCGAATGCCAAACAAATGACTACTCCTGAATTTACTATCCTCAATCCAAAATCCATTATTTCTAAGCAGCTCGATAGGCTTCTTAGAGATTTGTTCGCAATACACCTGAATATTTTTAGGCTCCCAGGAATTGACTTGTTTTAGTGCGGTAAGCATCATGGGTGCCAAAATAAAGTTGCTGTGTTCCCCAACCTCATATCTTAACGCACCAGCCTGGTAATCCAATTGGTAGTTGACCAGCCCAGCAAAATCTTCGCTGTGCAACCGGTTGATCCAGTTCTCTTCAATGGGGATTCCTTGATCAAAGTACGGACCATAGTAAGCCATCCCGATTGAATAGGGACCCATCAGCCACTTGTAGCCGGCACACACCAAAGCATCAGGTTGTATTTCTTTGATGCTGAAGGGGAGCGCTCCGACCGATTGCGTGCCGTCAATCAGCAACAAAGCACCCACTTCAAGGGTTCTTTTTCTAATCTCTTTCAGGTTGAAAAGGGTGCCATCGGCCCAGTGCACATTGCCGAGTGAAACGATTCGTGTGTCTTTGTCAATGGCATTCAGGATATCTTCATTCCAGGTTTTACCTCTGTTGGTAAGGGTTGCCGGTGGAGCGACTACCTGAAGTTTTGCTCCGCTGTCCAGACTTAAACGCTGCCAAGGGTAGTAGTTGCTGGGGAACTGCTCTCCGACAACTATTATTTTCTCAGACCGGCTGAGCTTGATATTTTTAGCTGCATTGGCCATGCCATAAGATACAGATGGTATAAGTGCAATTCGGTTCTCCTCTTTGGATCCAATTAATTTTGCGAACTCTTTTCTTAATAAATCTCCGTGTGTAAAAAAATCCTTTGGCGTGACGGCAAGCGGATTTCTTTTTGTTTTGATTCCTTCTGTTCCTGACTTTTCCACCGCCTTCATCAATGGCGACATGTAGGCACAGTTTAAATAAGTAGTGCCGGCCGGCAAAGAAAATTTTGATCGCTGTAGTGTAAGCATATTCAGTAGTTGGTTGGAGAAAGCCCCAGTGAGTCGCGCAGCGGGAGATGTTCATTTTTATTCTTTCTCCAATAGTCGGTCACCAGCGATTTATCTAATGTAGCCTTTGTGACGAGTAGATTTTCTCCCTCATTGATTTGTTCTTCCCAGCCCAGGATTTGATACGGAAATTCCTTAGCCACGCGAATGGTCAACAATCTATCCCTGCACTTTAATTCGTAATTATTCTCTGATCCAGAGTCCGACCTTGATAAGGATGCTTTTATGGGTTGCAATTTTTCATGATTTAGCCTTGTAAAAAACAGACCCGGTAGAATATTAACCTGACCGAGAGGAATGTCATCTGGATCAATTCTGATCAGGTTGAATAATTCATCTTCAAGTAAAATTCTGTCGGTTGAAAATTTCACATCTCCTTCACTTTCGAAGTAGGAATAACTTGAGACGTCATATTTTTTCCCATTTAAATTCATTTGAGCAAAAACATGACCGCACCATTCTTGTGAGGTCATAGTTGCCTTCAAAGTATGTGGGAAACGATTTCGGCTGACCGGGGTAAAACAGGACAGCATCATTGAATAAGGATATATACCGGTTACAAAATTTTTGGTGTAGTTGAGTTTCATCACGGTTATGTTGTCATCGGGCGCTGTTGCTGGATTATCCAACTTCACCTGCCTGGACGCTGAAAATGGTTCGGTAACGAATATGAGCATGGCTTTTCCCGATCGCTGCTCTCCATAGCGATTTTGCACAAGATCATAGGCATTTACTTCTGCTTTTCCAGCATACCAATAATTTTTAAATGCTTCTGACTCATAAAGCCCTGCGTGTGCGTTCTGAGAATGTGCGATTTGATTGCAGGAACCAAGGGCTACTGTTATAATGACCAGTCCAAGTAATAAGCGTATCGGGTGCATACGTGAAAACTAATTTATAATACATTAAATTCCATGTCCAATTTAAGCCATTGGTTACCTGTAATCATCAATGGTAATAAAGTTGTACATTGCTGTTTCTATGAAAGTGTTGGCTGAGAACTACAAGGGGATAGAATTTGTTCGATTATCCAGACTGCCTGAGGTTCAAAAGGCGCTTATTGTCAAGGCATTGCCCTCTGATTGCATCATCAAGATTCTTAGGGAAAATGAATTGTTGACAGACTGCATTCAGTACAAGCACTACGATGCATGGTATGCCAAATCCTTTAAGACGGAATCGGGCACCGGGCCACAATCACCCATTTTATCGCCTAAATTGGAGGTAAATCAATCCCAAACACCTTCTGGGACAATCTCCAGTACGTTGCCAACGGGGTCTTCGAAATAGCTTGACTTAAGCCCATCCTTCCACACCACCTCCTCAGTAATAGTAATTCCCTTGTCGATGAGTGCCTGTCGCTGATTTTGGTATTGCTCTTTCTCTACTTCAAAGGCAAAATGATATTTACCTTCCGCGTAGTGCGGTGGCGGGCTCTTCTTATTTCGGCTATCATCCGGATTGAAGCATAAAAGAACTGAAGTGCCTGCACGAAAGAATATGTGCTTACCCTTAATATGTCCGATAACTTCCAGGCCAAGTTTGTCGTGGTAGAATTTACGCGCCCGCTCCAGGTCTCGAAAATAAATGCAGGTTTCCTTTATTTGCTTAAACTTCATGGCCACAAATTTTATTTTTCAGATCGTTGTATTCCTTCCATATTTCATCTACGATTTCTGCAGCTGGCTTCACCTCTCTAATTGAGGCTGAGACCTGACCAATTTCCAATTCTCCTTCGTCAAGATCACCTTCAAATATTCCGCGCTTAGAACGTGCTTTCCCTAATATTTGAGCAAGTTCTGCTTTGGAAGCGCACCGTTGCTCAGCTTCCAGCACTTGCTGGTAGAATTTGTTCTTGATTAAACGGACAGGAGTCAATTGTTTTAAGGTGAGGACAGTTTCCCCTTCCTCGCTATGGGTAATTCGGATTTTGAATTGCTCATGGGCAGATGACTCCTTGCTGGCAGCAAAGCGGGTTCCAATTTGCACGCCATCGGCACCTAAAATTTCAGCGGCAAGCATGGTGCGACCACTACTAATGCCCCCGGCTGCAATAAGGGGAATATCAATAGCATCGCGCACCATAGGGATAAGGCAAAATGTGGTTGTTTCTTCCCTCCCGTTGTGGCCTCCGGCCTCAAATCCTTCGGCTACTACAGCATCCACTCCCGCCTGGACACTCTTTCTGGCGAACTTAACGCTGGACACTACATGCACAACAGTTATCCCCTGATCTTTTAGATAGGCTGTCCAGGTAGCAGGATTACCAGCAGACGTAAACACAATTTTCACCTGTTCTTCTACAATAATCTTTATGAGTTTTTCAATTTCTGGATAAAGCAAGGGTACATTAACTCCAAAAGGCCTGGCAGTGGCAGCTTTGCATTTTTTAATGTGTTCCTGGAGTGTGGGTGGATGCATAGAGCCGGCACCAATAAGACCAAGTCCACCAGCATTGGATACGGTTGAGGCAAGTCTCCAGCCACTACACCATACCATTCCGGCCTGGATGATGGGCAGCTCAATTTTAAAAAGGTTCGTTATTCTGTCGATCATCAAAATGACAATTTTGGTACTTAATGCTGAGCTATAAGTCTGAAAATCTGAACATTAGAAAGTTTTGGATTTTGCGGGTCTGATCTTGGGTCACGATTAGTTGTCCACAAAGAACTGATTGATTTGTAATCACGTAAGTAACTGAAAAACAGTGAGTTAATGGGTAACACAAGGATAATGTGGATAAGTGGTCAATTTTGTGGAAAACTAATTTGCACCGTTTTTGCTATTTATAACTGCTTGAATTTTAGCACTTTTTGTAGAATCCTTTCATAAATCTTACACGGCCGCTTTGCCGAATATGTAAATTAGCATTCCTATATGAACTTAAGCCGCAACTCTTCGTTTTTGAAAACTATTATGAAGGTCTTAGTGCTGTCAGCAATATTTGTGTTGGGTTCATATCATTTGGAGGCACAGCCTGCAAAAACGGTAAAAATTGGTGACCTTCAAAAAATGATCGAACTGAAATCTGACAAAATTCTTGTAGTCAACTTCTGGGCCACCTGGTGTGCCCCCTGCATCAAGGAGTTGCCACAATTTGAGCAGGTCACCACTAACAGAAATGATGTCGAGGTCAATCTGGTGAGCATCGACCTGGACCTTGATCCGGATCCGGATAAGGTATATCGCTTCATGGCCCGCAAAAAATTAAAGTCCACCGTTTTGCTGTTAGATGAGAGAGACCCCAATAGCTGGATTGACAAAATTGATACAAGTTGGGAGGGGGCTATTCCGGCCACATTGGTCGTCAACCGGATTAATGGCAAAAGAAAGTTTGTCGGGAAGGAGCTAAGGGAAGGAGAGTTGGAAAAATTAGTTGATAGTGTGAAATAATCATCAAATCTCAATTTTAATAATTATGAATGCAGTAAGAACAATTTTTGTGATGGTGTTGCTGGTGGTAATTTCGGCAGCCGTTCCGGAACGAAAGGGCTATGAAGTGGGAGATACTGCCACTGACTTTCGATTGAAAAACGTAGACGGTAAAATGATTTCGTTGGCAGACTATAAGGACGCCAAAGGATTTATTGTGATTTTTGATTGTAATACCTGTCCTTATTCCAAAGCGTACAATGAACGGATTATTGCATTAAATAAGAAGTATGCATCTATGGGATTTCCTGTGCTTACCATCAACGCGAATGATCCCAGTATTTCTCCTGGCGATTCCTTCGATGAAATGAAAAGCCAGGCGAAACGCAAGAATTATGATTTCCCCTATCTGATGGACGAGACACAGGAGGTAGCCAGGGCCTATGGCGCCACCAATACACCTCACGTGTTTGTACTAAACAAAGTAGAGGAGAAGCTTTTAAAGGTGGCCTACATAGGAGCAATAGATGACAACTCAAGAAATGCTTCTGCGGTAACTAAAAAATACGTTGAAGACGCTGTGGACGCACTTTTGGAATCAAAGAGTATACCCGTCACCAAGACAAAAGCAATTGGTTGTACCATCAAATGGAAAAACTCCTAAGACAAATTCGTTTAAGAGCCGGTAAGTATTTTACCGGCTTTTTATATAATCATAGCAAGAATGTCATCGATGTACTCTCGGCTGTTGCTTAGCCTGGGCACTTTATTCTGTCCGCCCAGTTTTCCGCGTTTCTTCATCCAATTATAGAATGTGCCTTCCTCCACACTGTGAACTTTGGGTCTCATTAGCGCCAGATCAAATGCTCGTTTGGCATCGTAATCAGAATTCACGTTGCGCAAGGCATCATCGAGCAGGATGGTGAATTTTTCCAGGTTGTCGGGTTTTACTTTAAATTCTATAATCCATTCGTGGCCGCCTCTACTGTCCTTTTCAAGAAAAATAGGACCCACCGTAAAGTTGTCAATTACCGCTCCCGTTTTGTCACAAGCTTCTGTGATGGCAGTTTCTGCATTTTCTATGATCACCTCCTCGCCAAACACATTAATGAAATGTTTGGTGCGGCCGGAAATCCGTATGCGGTATGGAGATAGATTGGTAAACTTCACCGTATCACCAATGTTGTAGCGCCACAAACCTGCATTGGTGGTAATAACCATCGCATAATTTTTACCGATCTCCACTTCATCCAGGCCAATTGTTTTAGGAAATTCGCTATGCGCCTCCTCTGCTGGAATAAATTCATAAAAAACACCGTAGTCAAGCATCAAAAGCAGTTCATCAGAATCCCGCTGGTCCTGAATGCCAAAAAACCCCTCGCTTGCATTATAGGTGTCCCAGTAGCGCATTTGATCATATGGGATCAGCGACTTGAACAGGTTTCTATAAGGTTGAAAGGCTACAGCACCATGAAAGAAAACTTCCAGGTTGGGCCACACTTCAAGTATATTGCTTTTCTTTTCAAGCTCCAGGATGCGCTGAATCAAGAGGATGGTCCAGGTGGGCACGCCAGCAATGTTGGTTACGTTTACCTTGGCCGTTTCAGATGCCAGCAGTTCAATTTTCTCTTCCCAGTTGTCCATCAAGGCAACGTTGAGACTGGGAGTGCGGATGAACTGCGCCCATGGCGGCAAATTTTGCATGATCACAGCAGAAACGTCTCCATAAAACGAGCTTGAAGTGGGATCAAATTCATTCATTTTGTGACTGCCACCCACGGCTACCCCTTTGCCGGAAAAAATCTGCGTATCTGGATAATTATTGACATACAGCGACAGCATGTCCTTACCGCCTTTAAAATGACAGTCCTCCAACGCCTCAGGAGATACTGGAATGAATTTACTTCTCGCATTGGTAGTGCCGCTTGATTTAGCAAACCACTTTATTTCAGTAGGCCACAGCACGTTTTGTTCACCGCGCATGGTGCGGTCTATAAATGGAAAAATTTGTTCATAGGTATAGACGGGAACCCTGTCTTTAAAATCGTCATACCTGATCAAATCATCGAAAGCATACTTTCTCCCAAACTCCGTACCTCTTCCCATCAGGATATTTCTTTTGAGCACCTCGTCCTGCACCTCATGCGGATACTTCATGAAAAGCTCCATTTGGTGCATTCGCTTCTTCATCACCCAGGTTAGTATGGAATTTAAGATTTGCATATTTGAAGTATCTCAAATTAAGGGTGAAGGGACCGATTAAGCAAACCGAATGTACGACTGGCCCTAAAATAACAAAATAGTGTACTCAGGATGATGGTTCCACGTTGGCACGTCTCAGTCTGAAATTCTGTCCGAGATAAACTTTTCTCACCATTGGATCATTGGCCAATTCTTCTGCAGACCCCGACCGGAACAACTTTCCTTCTACCATGAGGTAAGCGCGATCCGTAATCGAAAGCGTTTCGTCTACATTGTGATCGGTGATTAGTATGCCAATATTTTTTCTCTTCAACCGCGATACGATGGACTGTATTTCTTCAACGGCAATGGGGTCAACCCCTGCGAAAGGCTCATCCAATAAGACAAAAAGCGGATCTACAGCCAGCGCTCTGGCAATTTCAGTCCTTCTGCGTTCACCTCCGGAAAGCACCATTCCTAAATTTTTTCTCACGTGGGTAAGGCTGAATTCTTCAAGCAGCTTTTCCACTTTTTCCTTTCTATCTTTCTTACTGATATCGCGCATTTCAAGCGGGGCCATCAGGTTTTCTTCGACAGTCAACTTGCGGAATACGGATGCTTCCTGCGCTAAATAACCAATGCCCAGCTTGGCTCGCTGATACATCGGTAATTCGGTAATGTCTTGTTGGTCAAGAAAAATTTCCCCACCATTAGGTTTGATCAATCCCACGATCATGTAAAAGCTGGTGGTCTTTCCCGCACCGTTGGGGCCAAGCAATCCTACAATTTCTCCCTGCTCTACCTGAACAGAAACATTGTTCACCACGGTGCGCTTTTTGTATTTCTTAATCAGGTTTTGTGCCCTTAATAGCATGCTAATCAAATTTGAGGTCTTTCAATCGCAATTGCAATGATGTCATTCCATTATAAGTGTTTTCTTCAATGGTGTATGCAATTCGGAATGGATCGCCACCGGCAATTTGTTCATAATATTCAATCATGTCGAAACCAACCACATTGATGATGGTTGAATTGTTTTTCTGCCCTGCTAGAAACCGAATATGCTTGTCTTTAAAACTGGTGAGGGAGTTAACAACAAAAACCTCGCCTGATTCAAAAACCGGCTTATGATTTTCGGGACCGAACGGAGCCATTTGCTTCACAATGGATCTAAATTTTGAGGTAATGGCATCAAAGGGTAGCTCCAGATCAATTTCTACCACCGGAATGAGCATTTCATCGGTAATGGTGGCGGAAACCACTTCTTCAAATTTTCTTTGGAAGGCAGAAAGATTTTGTTTTGACAAGGTGAGCCCAGCCGCGTATTTATGACCGCCAAATTTTTCCAGCAGATTGCTGCAACTTGCAATGGCCTGGTGCAAATCAAAATCTTTGACACTTCGTGCCGATCCGGTGATCAAATCATTGGAGGCTGTGAGAATAATGGTGGGGCGGTAATATTTTTCAATGCAACGCGAAGCTACAATGCCGATGACCCCTTTGTGCCAACTCTCTTTGAAAAGTACAGTAGATTTTGCATTTCTCATTTTTTCGTCCGAAGCGATCATGGCCAGGGCCTCCTCCGTAATGGATAAATCGAACTCACGCCTCAGGTCATTGTTCACATTTATTTTTTCAGCCAATTTCATGGCCTCACTTTCCGATTTAGCAATGAGTAACTCCACAGCAAATCGTGCGTGACTCACGCGGCCCGCTGCATTAATGCGTGGCCCAAGGGTGAATACGACTGCGGAGACATCCAATTCATTTTTGCTACCTGATAAATCAATCAACGCCTTCAACCCGGGCATGGGTTCACTGTTCAGTTTTTGCAAACCGAAATACGCCAACGTTCTGTTCTCACCGTTTACGGGCACAATATCGGACGCAATGCTTACGGCCACCAGATCAATGTAGTTGGTTATTTCCGACTCATCACGAAATTGCCGGGCATAGGCCTGGATGAGCTTAAATCCAATACCACAGCCACTCAGTTCGGGAAATGGATAAGCGCAGTCTGTTCTTTTCGGGTCGAGCACAGCGATTGCATTAGGCAGCACCTCGCCAGGCAAGTGATGGTCGCAGATGATAAAGTCGATGCCTTTGTGATCGGCAAGCAAAACCATGTCTGCAGACTTGATGCCCAGGTCAAGTGCAATGATGAGAGAGAATCCATTTTCTTCAGCCCACTCAATGCCTTGTTGAGAGACTCCATATCCTTCTTTGGATCGATCGGGAATGTAGAAATCGCAGTTAGGGTAAAAGTTGCTTAAATAACTGTACACCAGTGCAACAGCTGTGGTGCCGTCTACATCGTAGTCACCAAAAATGAGAATCTTTTCTTTGTTGGATATGGCAGTGTGAATACGATCCACTGCTTTGTCCATGTCCATCATCATGAAAGGATCGTGAAGATGTGTCAATGAGGGCCTGAAAAAATCTTTGGCCTGATCAAAAGTAGTAATGCCGCGCTGTACCAGAATAGTAGCCAGAAAGGGATTGACATTAATGCTTTCGCTCAGCACTTCAATCTCATGCTGGTTTGGCAGCGGTTTTCTCTCCCAGCGTTTTATCATTTAAAGTTGCTCAATATTTATAGCGCCATTTTTTCCGCTTTTTCCGCTTGTGCCTGGCTTGCCTTTGCTGCCCTGGTCTCCATCCAATGTTTTCCCTGCGCTTACCAGCCCAGCCAATCCACCAAGCCCGCCATCTCCGCCCAGGCCCGCATTTCCACCATAGCTTCTTACTACAAGCTTATTACCCAACCAGGTGCGCAAGTCAGGACAACCTTTGCAAGAGATGGTGAGAGTGCCCCCATTGCCCCCATTGCCTCCGGCTGAGCCATAACCGCCTCTGCCACCATCGCCACCCTGACAAAGTCGTGTACCAGGACTACCTCCGCCTCCATTTCCCCCGCGCCCGCCATCACCGCCATTACCCCCACTCAACTCAATCGACAGGCTGTGTTGGATGGAAAGGTTATCAAAATACAGATAGAGATTTATACCATCGCTGGCAGATGTACCGGGGGTGCCATTTCTTCCGGGGATACCATTTTTACATGGGCCAATGGCGGTATAACCAGAGCGTCCGGTTTCTCCATTGAGGCCATCCGTGCCTTTTCCATAGATCTTGCATCCGACACCTACTTGAACAAATTTGGCGTGAATGAAATTGTCCGCTTTTTCGCTGTTGAGAATTATCCGGGAAGAATCGAGCATGATCAGGGTGTCCACCACAATGATGTCGGATCCGACCAACTCGAAGCTCTCGTTTTCTCCAATTACCAGCTTATCTTCTCTGATTTGTGCCGTGCCCATCAGGGACATGGAAGTAAGAAAGAAAAAGGACAACCCAAATCTCATGAGAGCAAAAGTAAGTGATCCAAACAACTCTATAAATACAAAAAGCAGTGCTTTGGGCACTGCTCTTTGTTTGGGTGTTAAAAATCTATTTGTCAGCCTTCTTCTCTGGAACTTTTCCATCTACCACTCCTTCCAACACATCTTTTATTTCAACACGGACTCCGTCTTTGTAGGGAACGATCCAGGCATCACTTACGCCCATTTCGCGCATATACTTTTTGAAGGTATCGGCTTCCCAGTAGTCTCGGAAAATTCCGATGGTTAATTTTTGTTCACCCGTCTCTGCAGCCTCACCACCGAAGTTGGGATTGTTTTCAAAATATTTGGAGAGGTCCTTGTTCTTAAAGGCTCCAATCTGAACTTTGAAAACAACACCTTTTGAAAAGTCCATCGAATTTTTTGGAGGCGCTTCTTTAAGCTTGGCCAATTCAGATCTTGTGGAAGTCAGGTCGCCACGCATTCTGGAAATCTGATCTTCCAGCTCGGCAATCTTTGCATCCTTGTCACTCACTGATGACTTTAGTTGGTTTACTTGGGTGGAAAGCGAATTAACCTGGTTGTCGGCTGTTTGTTTAGCTTCGACAAAAGTTTTGAAGTTATCAGGATTCTTAGCGTACTCTTTTGCTCTTTTTTTCCATTCTTTCTTCTCTGATTTAGAAAGTTGCGCGAAAACCTGCGTGCCGGAAAAAATCAAAGCCAGGCAGAGAAACATTACTCTAGTTTTCATAATTACGTTATTTAATGGTTGCGTTTTATCGAGTTGGTCAGTATTCAAATGGTGTTACCGGACTAGCCAAACCCTGGTTAAATTTCGTTTATGGGTTAAAATATGAACTAAAAGTAATAAAAAAACTTGATTTCAGGCTTTCCGGGTACTTTCTAGAACTGAATTATTGGCCAACCAACGATTATCGCGGCAGCTCACAGACCGGATCCCACCATATTTTCTGGCCTCACCCATTCATCAAACTGTTCGGAGGTAAGCAGTCCCAATTCTACTGCGGCTTCCCTCAATGTTTTGTTTTCCTTGTGTGCCTTCTTGGCAATCTTGGCGGCATTTTCGTACCCGATGTGTGTATTCAACGCAGTAACCAGCATCAGTGAATTTTCCAAATGCTGTTTGAGCATGGGCAAGTTGGGTTCAATGCCAATTGCGCATTTTTCAGTGAAAGAAACACAAGCATCTCCAATGAGCGATGCGGACTGTAAAACGTTGGAAGCGATAACGGGTTTAAAAACGTTGAGCTCAAAATGACCAGTTGCGCCTGCCATAGATACAGCCGTGTCGTTGCCAATAACCTGGGCACACACCATCGTTAATGCTTCGGGTTGTGTGGGGTTCACTTTGCCAGGCATGATTGACGAGCCCGGTTCATTATCAGGAATGATGATTTCTCCAATGCCGCATCGGGGCCCTGAGCTCAACATGCGGATGTCATTGGCAATTTTCATGAGCGAAACAGCGCAGCGTTTTAGCGCTCCCGAAAGTTCGACCATGGCATCGTGTGCAGCCAGTGCTTCAAATTTGTTAGGGGCTGTAACAAAAGGATAACCGGTAAGGTCAGCAATTTTTTTAGCCACCAACACATCATATCCCTTAGGTGTATTCAACCCCGTGCCAACGGCTGTTCCGCCCAGCGCCAACTCGCGTACCATTTCCAATGCATTTTTAAGAGATCGAATCCCATTGTCCAATTGTTGAACATAACCTGAAAACTCCTGACCCAAAGTAAGCGGGGTGGCAT
>CAYNCP010000061.1:0-23833 GCA_964395905.1 uncultured Ohtaekwangia sp. | reverse complement strand
CTTTGCCATACGCTTTCAAGGATTGCCTTAGTGCATAGCCATCTTCAATCTGTTGCTGACCTATGCATGAACCTACAGTGCAATAATTAAGTATTGAACTTTCCTTGTATACCAAGCCCAAATTCCTGACGTAAATTTCTCTGCGCACGTCCTCCATTACAATCACGTCTACATTGTTGTTCTGGACCACTTCGATGGTCTCGGATAATACTTCTTCCCCAAATTGATAGGGAACACCGATGGATTCAATGCGATAGATATCGCAGGTAAATGATTCATTGTCCAGGCAAGACTCATCACCTTCCAAATTATTCAATGCATTTCCATTCCATTTCCTGCCGGTCTGTATAGGGAAAGCCAGCCGGATATAAGATACGTTTCCCTCGCTCACTACGACTTGGGTAGCCTCAATACGGGCCGACCAGGTATCCAGGTATTCATATTCCTCACCACTATTGTCTCTGACATGTCGCTGGATGACATAGGTTATACCACCAGCATTGTTCTTAAATGAATCTGTTACGGTGAGCTTCAGCTCGTAGTTAAAATCCTCCTGACCGCTGATGATCGAATATTTGGTTTCCGCTATGTCGTAAATGTGAAATGTACCCACGGACAGTGGAAAGTAGGAAGCATCGGATGCAATGATCACCTCATTATCACTCGAGCACTTCAGAAAAAGTAGGGCGAGTAAAAAAAAAGAAAGATATTTGCCTGCACAACGCATCATACTGCTATCGATCCATAAAGTTATTTCTTCTTTTTGACATTTTGACCATGTTATTGAAAACCAAAGTTAAAGTAGGCAACATTACCAACCTCAGTGACGCACGCTATTGCGCAGGTATGGGTGTTGATATGCTGGGCTTTCCCATTGGAATGGGTGTGGGTAGAATTTCAATCGAGACATTCCAGGAGATCGCAGCATGGGTGGCTGGTCCAGAGTTTATTTTAGAACTACCTGACAAAATAGATCGGGATTTAGTGGAAAAAGTAACCCTTATGGAGTCGATTAAGCATATCCAGCTGAATATGGATCAGTTTGAAAGCCTCCGATCGACACCAGTGAATTCGTCATTCATTATCAATACTAATTTGGATGAATGGAAACAGAAGCGCCATGAATTAATTAAAGTGGACTCTATTGCCTATTTGATTTTAGATGATAATAAACCGGATTGGAATCAAATTAAAGAAATCAATTCCACCCAACCCGTGCTCATTCCTTACGCACACCTTCCCCCTGATTCGGATGCGGCTGAATTTCCTATCGCAGGAATTTTGCTGGAGGGTACATCGGAGGATAAACCAGGTCAAAAAGACTACGATCAGCTGGCGACCGTCCTGGAGTCATTAAGCATGGACTGATACTTCCATTAACAAAATTCAAACCTCAGGTATTTAATCGTTTCGCCTTTGCCGGCAAACATCGCTTCGTACCTTGTTTTGATATCGAAAACTTCATCGCAAAATTCAGAGTGATAGACATCATGGGTAAATTTCAGGTTACAGATATCTTTTCGGGATTCAATTTCCTCAAGGGTAAAATGAAACAAGTCAGTGTTGTCCGTTTTTAGCCGGAAAACACCCCCTGGCTTCAGTACTTTCTTATAAAGATCCAGAAACCAATTATTGCTTAACCTTCGCTTTATGTCTCTTTTCTTTGGCCTCGGATCAGGAAATGTGAGCCATATTTCATCTGCCTCCCCGGCTTCAAAGAAATTTTGCAGCAAGTGAATTTGAGTGCGAAGGAAAGCCGCGTTTAAAAGTTGTTTTTCTACAGCCCAGGTGCTGCCTTTCCAGATGCGATCTCCTTTAATGTCTATACCAATAAAATTTCTTTCGGGAAATCGCTCGGCCATTCCGACAGTATACTCTCCTCGTCCACAAGCCAACTCTAACGTAATTGGATGGTTATTCTTGAAATACAACTCGTTCCACTTGCCTTTAATGGAAAAGTAAATCTCCTTACCCGGTTCAAGCACGTTATCTCTTTCAGCAATTACTGCAAACCGCGCCAATTTACTTTTCATGGCTATAAATCCATTATTTCTGCTACCACAAAGGTGCTCCCGCCAATGTAAATTAAGTCATCTTCATGAGCCGCTTCCTTTGCGGCCTTAATGGCCTCATTTACATCGGCAATCGCCTGCCCAATCAGCTCAAATTCTTTTGCCCTGGCTGCCAATGTTGTTGCGTCTAGTGCCCTTGGAATTTTTGCCTCACAAAAATAATAGATCGCGTGCTTAGGTAGTTGTGACAATACTGAGCTGCTGTCCTTGTCTTTAACCATGCCAAATACAATGTGAAGCCGGTTAAATTTCAGTTCGTTAATGATTTGCAGTACCTCATTTATGCCTTCTGCGTTGTGCGCGGTATCACAATAGATCAGGGGACGGTCACCTAATTTTTGCCACCTGCCCTTCAAGCCAGTAAGGGCTACAGTGGATTCGATGCCTTTTTTCACAGCGCCATCGGATACGTTAATCCCAGATGAGCGTAATACATCGACTACCGAAAGCACACCCGTTATGTTCTTTCGCTGATATCCTCCGGTCAATTCGGAGTTCAGCACAGGATATATAAGGGCATTTGATTTTTTAACCGTGAACCCGGATATATTTGCATCAATCATCCTTACTTGATAATTGTCTTCCGCGAATTGAATTTTGGCTTTCAACACACTAGCTTTTTCAATAAAAACGTGCTCGATCGTAGGTTGACGCTCACTGATCACCACAGGCCTATTTGGCTTAATGATACCTGCCTTCTCTTTGGCTATGGCTTCAAGCGTATCACCTAAAATATCCTTATGATCAAAACCTATATTGGTAATTAGAGAAACCAACGGCTCAATCACATTGGTGCTATCCAATCTTCCCCCTAGCCCAACCTCTATCACGGCAAAGTCAACCGCTTCGCTCGCAAAATAATCGAATGCCATTACCACCGTGATTTCAAAAAAGGATGGCCTTACTTTTTCTATTTGCGGCTTTATCCTCCTTACAAATTCAACTACATATTCTGGAGCGACTTCCTTGCCATTGATTTTGATGCGCTCGGTAAATTCTTTTAGATGCGGTGATGTGTACAAGCCGGTTTTGTATCCTTCGCTTTGCAGGATCGCAGCCAGCATATGACTTGAACTGCCTTTACCATTCGTACCACCAACGTGTATCGAATTGAATTTATTTTGGGGATTGCCCAATGCATCACAAAGGGCTATGGTGTTGGTCAAATCACGTTTGTAGGCCACAGCGCCCACCCGCTGAAACATGGGAAGCACCGTGTACAAGTAATCTAATGTCTCTTGGTAAGCAGATTTATTCATTCAGGCAAGGCGCGAAATTAGAGACCCTGTTGAAATAAAAAAAGCCACCTTATAGAGTGGCTTTCTTTTAGTCCAATTTCTTCTTATTTACCTATTTTGAAAAACTTATAGCCCAATGCAACTTGTATCACCTGATTCTTCGATTCAGGTGATCCGGAAGAGTCATTGATCTTTGACAAACCAAGGTTATAACGCGCATCCAGCGTTAATCCAAAAGGCAAATCCCAACCCAGGCCGATGGCAGCACTGATATCAGATCCCTTAATCTGATCTTTCACATCCTGTTTGGTTACCGTATTGGTACTGATATCAAAAACATCCTGCTCTGCCTTCGCTACAAAACCAAATTGAGGCCCAACTTGAATGTTTATTCCAGCTACCGTATACAGCTTAAGAATAATGGGAATATTGATGTAATCGTAATTGGCTTCAAGATTCTGTGAGTTAAACTTGAAACTACTCCCTTGCTTCGAAAAAATTAATTCTGGCTGAATGCCGATTTTTGAAAACTTGAACAGCATAAACGCCCCACCATGGAACCCGGTACGACTGTCGGTTGAAACATTTTCAATATCAACATTTGCGAAATTAAGTCCGCCTTTAATGCCAATAGCAGCCTGGGCTTGTGCCTGCGCTGTATTGGGTACGCCTATCATGCTCACCAGACAAATAAGAACAAGTATTTTTTTCATACAACAAAATTTTGTTTCAAAACTAACGACAAAAACAAGGCCAACTTATTAAATACAAGGATTTAATTGGTTGAATGTAAGAATATGGTGAATCCGGCCATTAAAAAAAATCCGCTTTCTGTACTCTTTACGTTGGAAGTTTTGTCTTTTGAACCTTCAGAAAGAAAGCCTGCTATTGGTTCAAATAAAACAGTATCGGTAATTCTCGCTGCGTAACCCACACCAATTTTCAATTCAGAAGTGCTTTGCTTGAACTCGCTTGTCGAACCAGTAAACTCCTGTTTGGTCTTACCACTGCCAAAGGCAAACTGACCATGAGCAAACAGTCCGTTATCCATATAATACCTGGCAACCGGACCAAACATTAGATCTGAAAATGTGGTGGTACCAGAAGTGTTCTCAAACTTCTGCGTGGAAACCGACAACAGTGCACCAACGACAATATTATCAGCCACCAAATAGCCACCCCAGGGTGTAAGACCAAAACTGGATTGCTTATTATCTGTGTCGCCATCTTTATGAGACCTGAATTCAAATGCTCCACCTCCAATGATGGTCCCTCTTTTGATAAATTGAGAATAGCCCGTAACGGCCAGCCCTGAAACAAATGCGATGAGTACAACTATCTTTTTCATATGCATTGGGTTAATTGGTTATCCAGTCAAAGTTAATAATTAAGGTCAAAATCCGGTTGGAAATTCTGTTTTCGAACGATAAAGTCTATGAAATACCCAATTCCGGATTCTTACCCGTTACTGATCGATAAAAGCCCAACAATTTCTCCATATCATCCTCAAAATTATCGGTCACTTCCATAGGCTCAGCCACTATAATTTCTTTCTTTTTATAGTCAAAACCTACCGGTACGATGGGTACTCCTGCTGACTTGGCGATATAATAAAAACCTGTCCTTAATTTGTCCACCTTTTTGCGGGTGCCTTCAGGTGCCAATGCAAGTATAAAATCATCATGAGCGTTAAACAGATCAGCCACCTGTTCCACCATGTCATGACTTTTCGACCTATCTACCGGGTAGCCACCCATCCACCTGAAAAACCAGCCGAACGGAGGCTTGAACAATTGACTTTTTCCCAAATATTTGGCCTTATTCAAGCGGAGTATGCTCCTGCCGGCAACACCCAGTGGAAAATCCCAATTGCTCGTGTGAGGAGCGACTGCTACAACATACTTTTTGAGCTCTTTGGGAAAATGCCCCCTGGTTTTCCAACCGAGCAATTTAAAAATAAGGAGATAAAGAGGTCTAAGCATTGAATAAATTCTCTATGATGGCGTCATCTGCCTGCTGCGCCATCGTGATGGTCAACAATTTTTCCTGGTCCTGAGCACGCTGGATGGCACTGACCGCGCCCTTGTTTTGTGCCCAGGCCCTGCGGGCAATACCATTGTTAACATCGTAATGAAGCATTGATTGAATTCTGGCGTCTGCCTCTTTTGATCCATCGAGAAGCATGCCGAAACCTCCGTTGATCACTTCACCCCATCCTACACCCCCTCCATTGTGAATAGAAACCCAGGTGGCCCCCCTAAACGAATCCCCAATCACGTTGTGAATGGCCATGTCGGCAGTGAACCTTGAGCCATCATAGATGTTGGAGGTTTCCCTGAATGGACTATCTGTACCCGATACATCGTGATGATCCCTTCCTAAAACTACCGGGCCAATTTTACCATCCCTGATGGCCTTGTTAAAGGCAAGTGCTATTTTTATCCTACCTTCGGCATCTGCATACAGTATTCTTGCCTTTGAACCAACTACAAGTTTATTTCCCTTTGCCGCATTGATCCAATTGATATTGTCATTAAGCTGCGATTGAATTTCTTCCGGAGCATTTTCCTTGATTGTGGTCAGAACTTTTGAAGCAATCAAATCTGTCGCATCAAGGTCCTCATCTTTTCCTGATGTGCACACCCAACGGAAGGGTCCAAATCCAAAATCAAAGCACATGGGTCCCATGATGTCCTGCACATAGGACGGATACTTAAAGTCCAAACCATTTTTGGCCATCACGTCCGCACCAGCCCGCGATGCTTCCAGTAAGAAAGCATTGCCATAATCAAAGAAATACGTTCCCCGGGAGGTGTGCCTATTAATCGCTGACGCATGCCGTCTTAATGTTTCCTGCACCTTAGCCTTAAATTGATCGGGGTTGGAGGCCATCAGCTGATTGCTCTGTTCATAGCTCAAGCCTACCGGATAATAGCCGCCAGCCCAGGGATTGTGTAGCGAGGTTTGATCTGAACCCAGATCAATGAAAACATTTTCCTTGTCAAATTTCTCCCACACGTCTACGACATTACCTTGATAGGCAATAGACACAGCTTCGTGATTTTGTCGCGCCCGTTTTACCCTGGATACCAATTCATCCAGGTTGTCTATGATTTCATCTACCCATCCCTGCTCATGCCTTTTGTAAGCTGCTTTGGGATTTACTTCAGCCACAACCGTAATGCACCCTGCAATGTTGCCGGCTTTGGGTTGTGCGCCACTCATGCCGCCCAATCCTGAAGTCACAAATAGTTTTCCTGCAAGTCCTTCCCCGCTTTTAGCAATTTTTCTACCGGCATTGAGTATGGTGATGTTGGTGCCGTGTACAATACCTTGTGGCCCGATGTACATGTACGAACCCGCTGTCATCTGCCCGTATTGCGTTACACCCAGTGCATTATATTTTTCCCAATCGTCCTGGCTTGAGTAGTTGGGAATCATCATGCCATTGGTGACTACAACTCTTGGCGCACTAGGTAAAGAGGGAAACAATCCCATGGGATGGCCCGAATACATGTGTAACGTCTGGTATTCATTCATTTGCGACAAGTACTTCATCGTTAATAAGTATTGCGCCCAGTTTTGAAAGACCGCCCCATTCCCACCATAGGTGATCAACTCATGTGGATGCTGTGCCACTGCCGGATCAAGGTTGTTTTGTATCATCAGCATGATGGCTGCCGCCTGCTTACACCGTGCGGGGTATTCATCAATAGGCCGTGCCTTCATGGAGTAGGATGGCCTAAAGCGATACATGTATATCCTTCCGAATCGCTCCAACTCATGGTAAAATTCTGGCGCCAGTGTATGATGAAACCTGACAGGGAAATACCGAAGGGCATTTTTAATGGCCAGCTTCTGCTCTTCAACCGTTAATATCTCTTTTCTGCGCGGGGCGTGGTTTGCCGACTCATCATATGGTTTTGCCTCTGGCAACTCGTCAGGGATGCCCTGCTGAATCTGTTCTTGAAAACGGAGTGATGTATCAACCATTTTTGACTTTGAAATCTTCCGGCTTAAAATGCTGGATGGTATACTCATATCCAATATCGAAAATTTCTTTCGCTTTGGCTATTTCAAAACTGCTGAACTTATGGAGGTCTTTTGGTTCAATCACCAAATCGCAATAGGTTTTGCTCTGCCTGGTATTGCCGTAGATGGCCATCAGCAAGCTTCTTTCAATTACAACTTTTAAACTTTTCGCATCAAAAGTGGAATTGATGGGATTACAATGCGAGCCAATTAAAAAGGTACAATCATCCCTAATTACCTTACTGGGCAGGTTGTCACAAATGCCGCCATCCACATACAATCCGCCATTGTAACTGACAGGATTAAAAACGGCAGGAATTGAACATGAGGAGACAATAGCAGGAATAAGTTCCCCTTCCGTAAAATAGTGCACCTCTCCTTTTCTTATGTCCGTTGCAGCAATTCGCATGGGAATCTTGAGGGCCTTAAAATCATTTTCAGGCATGGATGTGATCAGCAGTTCTTTCAGACCGTCCATGGTGAGCAAGCCGGTCCATGCCCACGCAGGCCGCACTGACTTGAACATAGAGACTTCTTTGACAATATCAAAAATATCATCCGGCTTGTAGCCATAGGCGTACAGTGCGCCCACAATAGATCCAGCTGAGGTTCCGGAAACGCAGGAAATTTTAACGCTCATTTCTTCCAGCGCCTTAAGCACTCCCGCATGTGCCACTCCGCGTGCACCACCCCCCGACAATGCCATTCCTATCTTCATAAAACTTCGCTGAGCGGAAAGGTTTTATCCAACCGAACCCCTTTCTCTGTATGCCTCACGGTGCAGCATTCATGATTGGGATCGTGTTCCAAAAATAATATGTAGCCATTATCTGCAGCCTCATTCATGAAAATCTTTTTCTCCTCCATCGTGATCAAGGGCCGTGTATCATAACCCATTACATAAGGCAACGGGATATGTCCGAATGTGGGAAGCAGATCGGCCATGTAGCAAATCACTTTATCCTTGTATTTGATTTTGGGGATCATCATTTTATCTGTATGGCCCGAAACATAAGTAATGTCAAAAGATGAAAACGGAGGAGCATTAGGGTCAACAAACTTAAGCTGGCCACTTTTTTCCATCGGAACGATGTTCTCTTTCAGGAAACTCGCTTTCTCACGGTCATTGGGAATGGTAGCCCATTTCCAATGCTCCCTATTTGACCAATAGTTGGCTTTCGGGAAGGTGAGCGCAAACCCCTCTCCTTTGCGCACCACACCACCCCCGCAATGGTCGAAATGCAGGTGTGACAGAAACATGTCGGTGATATCTCCGGGTTCGAAACCAGCTTGGTTGAGCGAACCCACCAGGGAACCATCTCCGTGCAAATGATAATGACTGAGGAATTTTTCATCCTGTTTTGTGCCGATGCCATTGTCTATCAGGATGAGTTGATTGCCATCCTCAATCAGCAGGCAGCGCATGGCCAGGGTAATCAGGTTATTCTCATCAGCAGGATTAGTACGTTGCCATAGCGATTTGGGCACCACTCCAAACATGGCCCCTCCGTCTAGTTTGAAAAATCCTGTATCTATTACATGTAAATTCATATCTACCTAGGTATTGTCCAAAATCTGAATTTGCAACGATTGGATAAAGGGCTGAAGTCGCATTAACAGGGCATCCTTATTTTTTTTGCGCAGCAAAAGTATTCTCTCTCCGGAAGAAAATTTAAGGTAAGCATCATAGACCTCATGTTTGAAGGTGGCCGACTTGCTTGTGTGTGCGGTATACATTTTTTGTGATTCCCACTTTCGGTTGATATATACTTTCTCTATGGAATCGTAAGCAATCCATCTGCCGGTCTTTAGCAGCAGGAATGAGGTATACTCCCTGTAGATCTTTTTCTGGTGATCGATCTCTGCTCCTTCGTTGGCAAAAACAACAACCAGTCCGATTATTAAAAGCGGAATCCCTGGCCAGCTTAAGTCAAGTAAAAGGAAAAGAGCACCGATAGCCGCCAAGGCTCCCAGGAACCGAAATGTCCAGGGAAATAACACCCCGAATCTAAAGTCAAATTGGAGTTTGGATGGGTTAGCACTTACGGCTGGATTTGCATTGTGCATCCGCTAGCAATCATTCTTTCACCACACCCATGGCACTGAACTTTTCAATGCGGCTGGCGCAGCGTTCTTGCGGAGTCATTTTATTGAGCTCGTGGAAATTCTCCATGATCACACGCTTTACTTCGTTAGACATCCATTTGATATCCTTATGCGCACCGCCCAAAGGTTCCTTAATGATTCCATCAATCAGTTTATTGGCCAGCATGTCTTTGCCGGTGAGTTTCAATACTTCAGCGGCTTGCTCTTTGTAATCCCAACTGCGCCACAGGATGGTTGAGCAGTTCTCAGGAGAAATGACAGAATACCAGGAATTTTCCAGCATGA
Source organism: uncultured Ohtaekwangia sp. (assembly GCA_964395905.1). Taxonomy (GTDB): domain Bacteria; phylum Bacteroidota; class Bacteroidia; order Cytophagales; family Cyclobacteriaceae; genus ELB16-189. Next base: position 14,100 of record CAYNCP010000061.1, on the reverse strand, counting down.
GCACACGGTCGCCAATGGCAATGCCAAGTGCACCGCCCGAAGCGCCTTCGCCAATAACGATACAAATGATTGGCACTTTGATTTTGAACATTTCTTTCAGGTTGCGCGCGATGGCTTCCCCCTGTCCGCGTTCTTCTGCTTCAAGTCCGGGAAATGCTCCGGGTGTATCAATGAGGGTGACAATGGGTTTGTTAAATTTCTCTGCAATTTTCATTAGTCGCAGTGCTTTGCGATAGCCTTCGGGATTCGCCATGCCAAAGTTGCGATATTGACGCTGCTTGGTATTTCTTCCTTTTTGCTGCCCGATGATCATGAAAGTCTGATCATCGATGGTACCTAAGCCTCCGACCATCGCTTTATCATCGGCTACACTCCGATCTCCGTGCAATTCGATGAAATCAGTGGTCATTTCATAGATGTAGTCCAACGTATAGGGTCGGTCAGGATGCCTGGACAATTGAACTCTTTGCCAGCCCGTAAGATTCTCAAATGTTTCTTTCTTTAGCGCCTTTATTTTCTTGTCTAGCGCAGAGATGGCCGACTGCACATCTTTGTCGCTGTCCTTGGCCAATTCCTTCATGTCTTCGAGTTTCGCTTCCAGCTCAGCGATAGGCTTTTCAAAATCGAGTTCCATATTCAGCTTTCGTTCAGCACAAAAATAGCAGGATTAAATTTATTGACCTATTTCAATGATTTTCACTGTGTTAGCCGCTGCAAGCTATTAAAGCACTGCCCTCTTGCACGTTAAATTATTGAATTATTAACTAGGAATGAGCGGGCATTTTGGGTACATTTTGATACCTAAACCTAATGCTCATGAGATCAATCATGTCCATGATTCCTCTAGAATTAAAGGGTTCGGTAATAGCCACTCACATTGCAAACTTAATCACGCGTTACGGACAGCTGATTTTGGCACTGTTTATTCTGGTTGCCCTGTTCTTCTTTTATGATACTTTTATCCAAAGTGAATTGGCCAGATTCATGGAGGCTGCTGATTTCCGTCCTCCAACTATTGTGCATTGAGAGAGGCTTCCCATCAATGAAAACCATCCCAATTGTCCTTCAGTCTACATTACCTAATACAACACGCAACAAAAGATAACTTCCATATTAGGCAAGACTCTCCTTATCCAGGCCAAAGGTCTGTTAAATGATAACCTTGAAACCTTTGGTCACTTACCCAGTTTTCTTTCTTAAATAGAAAACATGAAAAAAGGCTTCACCCATGCCAGGTGTTCCAGTATCAAATAATTCCCATCCTTCGTCAGTCATTTTTTTTAATTCTCTTAAAGCTAGGTTTGGATTCATTAAAGGTTGATCAAACTTTGGATCTTTAAGATCATCTTTTTGACTTTTAACCTCTTTAAATTCAGTTCCATTTATTGAAATTCCAATAATTCTTGCATAAGGGTTTAATGTTATCACCGCATAGTCATATTTATCCTGAGCTTGTGAAGCAGTCAGTGGTCCGACTAAAATAAATATCACCAAAAGCAATATTCTGATTTTTGTTTTCATGGTACTTGGGTTTAAGTTAGTTTATATTAGGTGCTAATCATTTAATACGAAAAGGCAATACAATCCTGCTAACATACTTTTTCATCCACAATCCATAGTCTGAATCTTACCTATCTCGTTTACGTCTCCATTATAATGAACCTCAACAAATCCCTCATCCAACGAATAGAGGCAAACAGTATTACCGTAGTTTACTGGATAAACACCAGGGACACCCCATTAGACCACAAAATGTCGGCTCGCTCAGTTAGGGAGAGGGTGTCAAATTCATGAAGCATTTATTCTACATTGACTAGCAAGCCAAGGCCAACATTTTCACGATCTGTTACCCATTCTATCGTAGCATCAACTTTGCTACTAGAAAGGTCTTCAGCTACCGTTACATTGCGAGGTGATTTTACCCATCCAATTTGATCTCTATTACTAAGAAGAACAGCAATAGCATATTTATCGTATCGGTTATTCTTATCGTGAACTAGCCTCACTTTGTCACCCACCTTGGCAAACTTTCTAATAAGAGCCTGCCTGTTCCCCTGAGTAACCCCTGATACCCCTACTGAATAGGAAAGGCTAGATTTGATTCCTTTTGAATTCGAAAAAAGATTAAAAGAACCCAACGCTTTAGCAGAATTTGAGTGAAGGAAAACCTTCTGAAATTAGGTATAAATTAGTAGCATGTCAATCCCTACGAAATAAGACCGTCCTAACCCTTCCAATGATAGGTCTTTAGGTTTACCCCCAATTCAGGAGGATAGGCTTTGATACCATCAAGCTACACAAGGAGTTTATTAAGGATTTTAATGCCTTCAGCAAGGCGGATGAAGTGGCCTACTTTCTGGACTATGGCATTAGGGTTCTCAATCCCAGGCTTAACCAAAAGCTAAATAGACCACCTAGACCACCCCACATTCTTAAAGTGGTTGAATACGGGATTCAGGAGTATATAGAACGCGATCAAATGGTATGGCGTAAACGGAACGAGCTACAGAAAGGGACGTACTTCTATGGGTGCGAATTGACTTATTAGCCTTGACCTATACCTTGACCACTTGGCATAAAAAAGCCCCTATTAATTAAAATAGAGGCTTTTTAAGCGGTCTGGACGGGACTCGAACCCGCGACCTCCTGCGTGACAGGCAGGCATTCTAACCAGCTGAACTACCAGACCAATAATTAATTACATCCCTCCCTCAAATCTGGCATTCTAATGCTGACGCCTTGGTCAGCCTCCTGACCGACTTTTGTCGCGTCAGGACCAGCTGAACTACCAGACCATTATTACCGACCCTAAATCGGTGCGCAAAGATAGAACTTGCCCCAATCTATCCAAAACATCACTTCAGAAATGATTTTTGAATTAGCCCGCCAGGTACTCAAGTACCCTTTTCTTAGAATAATATTTTACTTTAGTCGTTACATGAAAATGCAATGGCTCGGTTTTATCATTTTCTTACTGCTGCTCAGTGCCTGCAGCAGGCACAATTACCACACGGTGAAAGTACAAAAGCCTCGTTATCATCATACCTGGTACAAAAACCACAAGTGGCACAAGAAAATCCAGGTAGGCAGAATTCGACTGCGCTTGTTCGAAAAACAAGGAACCAAAACAGTTAGAATGAAAGGGTAATCACAAGCCTTTCACCAAAAGTTCCACGTTTTTTCTGAAAAAGAATTTTAGGTTACTAATTTGCTGAATGTGAGCGGTTACCACCGAGCCGTAAAAAATGGTGGTAAATAAGTTGGTTGTATCTCGGGTCGAAGCTGTTTTGGTGATCTCTTTCTTGAAAATGGCTTCCAATGTAAACTTTTCAAACATTTGGTCCACCGACTGAATGTCGATTTCACTGATGTTAGCCTTGCTGGGAAACAGTAGTTTTTTCTCTTCCAGTTTCACAGGAAAAGGCTTGGGTGGTCTCCGCAAGTCTGCCAGGTAAGCAAACAAACTGAGGATGATCCCGGGATGGGCCTCGCACTCTTCACTTAACTTATCAAAGAGATAAATTATACCAGCAATGCCCTCCCTTGGCTTTTCATTTAGTTCAACCGCCCTTTTTAAACACCAAATCCTGAAGTAGTAAAGAAGAATGTCTTCCTTCTGGGGAAAGTACTTGAACAAAGTGACCTTACTGATCTTGGTCTTTGCACAAATCTCATCTACATACAAGTCATCAAAGGACTTCTTGCCAATTAACTTAAGGGTGTGCTCCAGAACCGATAACTTTAGACGAGCGGCTTTTTCCTTCCTTAGACTCATAGTATTGTTAATCATGAAGTAATACATTTATGCGCACAAACCAAAACGGTATTCTATGAGTCGCACCTTTATCCTACTACTGGCATTTGCAACAGTTTCGTGCCAGGTTAAAGAAACAAAACAGCCGGTTGTAGGCCTCGTTGCGGATCAGGCAATGGTGGTGTCTGCCCATCCTTTGGCCTCACAAGTTGGCGTGAATGTGTTGTCCCAAGGTGGCAACGCTGTTGATGCCTCCATTGCAATTCAATTTGCACTTGCGGTAGTTTACCCCACAGCAGGCAATATTGGCGGTGGTGGATTTATGGTTGCCCGCTTCAATGATGGCTCCACCGATGCCCTCGACTATAGGGAAGCTGCCCCGGCCAAGGCTACAACCAACATGTATATCGGTGAGACAGGAGAAGCCATTCCGCAAATGAGTACTGCAGGCCATTTGGCGAGTGGCATTCCGGGAACAGTAGCCGGTCTGGAAGCAGCCCATCAGAAATATGGAAAGTTGCCATGGAAAGCGCTGGTGCAACCAGCCATTGATCTGGCGATCAAAGGATTTTTACTTACTGAGAAAGAGGCAAATGGCCTGAATCGCGTAGCGGAAAATTTCAGAAAATACAATACGGTGATGCCTGATCATTTTCTGAAGGAAGATTGGGCTGCAGGTGATTCGATTTGGAACAAAGACCTGGGCCATACATTGGAATTGATTCGCGACCAGGGTAAGGCAGGATTTTACGAAGGCAAAACTGCAGAAAACATCGTGGCTGAAATGGAACGCGGCAAAGGTTTGATTACGGCTGAAGATCTAAAATCCTACAAGGCCATCTGGCGCACTCCCATTACCAGCGATTACAGAGGTCATAAAATAATTTCAATGCCACCACCGTCAAGCGGGGGTGTGGCCCTGATACAAATGCTGAAGACAGTTGAAAACTATCCCCTGGCGGAAATGGGTTTTAATACTACGGCAACTACTCATTTATTAGTGGAAGTAGAACGCAGAGCATACGCGGACCGAGCGTACTACCTTGGAGATCCGGACTTTGTAAATGTGCCGGTCGCTCCGCTGGTTGACAAGGAATACCTCGAAGCCAGGATGGCCAATTTTGACAAAGAACGTGCTACATCAAGTAGTAGTGTTAAAGAAGGAGCCATAGCCATGAATGAGTCGGAGCAAACCACTCACCTTTCTGTGGTGGACAAAGAAGGAAATGCAGTGTCGGTAACCACAACGCTCAACGGTGGATACGGATCAAAGGTGGTCGTGGCTGGTTCCGGATTTTTATTGAATAACGAAATGGATGACTTTAGTGTAAAACCCGGTGTACCTAACATGTATGGTGCCATTGGTGGGGAAGCCAATAAAATAGAACCTGGCAAAAGGATGCTGAGCTCTATGACACCAACCATCGTGGAAAAAGACGGGAAATTACTAATGGTAGTCGGTACCCCGGGAGGAACCACTATCATCACTTCGGTATTTCAGATTATTGTGGATGTAATCGACCACAAAATGGGGATGCAGGAAGCCGTTAATGCCAAGCGTTTTCATAGTCAATGGTTGCCGGATTTTGTTTTTAACGAACAGGGCGCCTTTACAACTAAAGACAGCCTCAAGCTCGTGGAAATGGGACATCAATTCATGACGCGAGGAGGAATTGGTCGAGTTGACGCAATCCTAGTCTTACCAGATGGGAAACTTGAAGGGGGTGCAGATCCACGTGGAGATGACACTGCCGCTGGTTACTAGATGCCAGTCACTGGATGGTAGTGTTCAGATTAGAAAACAAAATCAAGCAAGTATCAATTCTTTATAATTGTAAACTCCACCCTCCTATTTAATCTCCGGGTAACTTCAGCATCGTTGTCGGCAATGGGCTTGATGCCACCATATCCTTTGCCTGTGATTCGCTTTCCATCTATCCCCTGGCTGGTCAGGTATTCCTTTACTTTCTCAACTCTTTCGCGTGACAATCTCATGTTGTGAATTTGTAAACCACGATTATCGGTGTGACCCGCCAATTCTATTTCCACATTTGGATTTGACTTTAAGAAATCAACCACCATGTTAAGCTCATCGTAAGATTCGTCCAGCAAATTTGCTGTGGATTGCTGGAACAATACACTTTTAAGATTAACAGTTGCCCCGACCGCAACTGGCTGCAGTTTGAAGTTCAATTCCAGCTCCTTCATTTCAAAGGTGCGGATGTCCAACTTTTCAAAACTTCCAACATAGCCTGGCGCTTCTACTTTGATGCTGTATTCATCCACGGATGGCACATGGATGGAGAAAAATCCATCAGGTCCGGCAACGACCTGAAAAGTGGAGTCTGAATGAAAATTTACATTTGCTGCAACGGGATTTGAATCCGTTGTACTGACAATCTTACCCCAAATTCTTACCTTTTTTTCATCGCTGGCGATTGGCTTTTCTCTTTTGATCTCCACCAGTTTCACCACCGTGTCGGGAGGCAGATCCACCATTTTTTTCATCAATGAATCCAAAACCTCTTTGGGCGGCTTATACATTTTAATATCGCCATATCCATCACTGTTGGTAGTTGAAGTAAACAACGCAATCTCCTGCTTTAACAAAGGAACATAATATTGTTCCCTTCCTTCAGAATTGACACCGGCTCCCATATTGATGGGTGCAGACCATTTCGCCCAGGTATCATCCAGGCGTTGTGCATAGTACAGATCAAAACTTCCATAGCCCTGGCGGCCATTGGAAGCAAAGTACAGGTACCTGGTATCCTCACTCAGCCACGGGCTCCATTCCTGGAAAGACGTGTTGATATTACGGCCCAGGTTTCTGGGTTCACTCCATTTGCCCTCAGGTGATTTCACTGAAACGTAGATGTCTTCAACCCCCAATGTGTTAAAAGATTCCCCTGCATACACAAGTACATTTTCAGAGGTATTAATATGGCCGGATATAGTGGCTGATTTATTGAGGAAGTACGGGATCGAAATATTTTGAGGAAAGGACCACCCTGATCCATTGTTGGTAGAAACAGCGATACCCTGGCTGGTTACATCCCCACCCTGATCGTAGTGTCCAAACAAGTACAAGCGCTTTCCATCAGCAGAAATACCTGCTACTGCATTGTAATTTTTGTTATTTAGAACGGGTCCGGCATGAATAGGTGCGGACCAGTTGTCACCTATCAGTACGGACTGCCAGATATCTCCTTCATCTCTTTTACCGCCCACATTTTGAGGGTGCCTGGCAATGGTGAAGTACATGGTTCTTCCATCAGGAGCAACCACCGGGTTAAGTTCATCCAATGCGGAGTTTAGATTATCAAATGAGCTTTGGCTTAGGCGCGGAGACTGGGCTTGCGTAATATCAAATGGAAAGACTATGAGAACCAGAAAAAAAATAAAATGCTTCATTGCTGCAAAAATAGCTAAATACACATCAAGGCCTACTTATCCACGGACTGTCCTTCACATAAAACCGCCACGGAAGGTTAGCATCGTCTCCTGCATAGGCTATTCCTACCCTTTTGGTGGATACAATTTCCTTCATTGCAAATTTGATACCGCGATCTTCGAGCCAAATTTCATCATCCGTCAGCGATATGCCATTCATGCTTCTGTCAATACCTAATGCCTTCGTTAGCTTACCCGGCCCGGAGGTTATTCTGCTTGCGGAGGTCCGGTTCATTCTGGTCATCATCATTTCCTGACCTTCCAATGGCTCCAGGGCCCTGATCAATATGGCCTCAGGTTTCTCTTTCTTATTTGTGACAATGTTAAACATCTGGTGTATTCCATAGCATAGATAAACATAGGCAATGCCTCCTTCCCTGAACATCACTTCTGTACGCCTGGTCCTTAGATTATTGTAGGCATGGCATCCTTTCTCTTTATAGGAATAAGCTTCCGTCTCTACAATGATTCCGCTGGTAAGCGAATCATTGACGTGAGAAAAAAGCACCTTACCTAGCAAATCTCTTGCCATGACACTAACATTTTTCCTTTGATAATAAGATGAATCCAGTTTCAAAGTCGGTAGTATTTATAGATAAAGTCTGCTAACTTTAACGCCCTTAAATCAATAACAAACTAAAATACAAATATGAAAAATTGCATTACTATGATGTTGGTTGCGTTTGCATGGGTTGCGCAAGCCCAGATCCAAACCCCGCAGCCAAGCCCCGCAGGTTCTGTCTCCACAATTGTAGGATTGACAGAAGTGAAGATAAACTACTCTCGTCCACAAATGAAAGGACGAAAAATATTTGGTGAGGGTGATGCGTTCTTGCAGCCTTACGGGCAAATTTGGAGAACGGGAGCTAACAACGGAACCATTGTGTCCTTTTCAGATGATGTAACCGTTGAAGGAACGAAGGTACCTAAAGGTGAATATTTGATTTTTACATGGCCCGCTGCTGCTGAATGGACAGTTTCGTTGTATAGTGACCTTTCATTGGGAGGCAACACTGCTGCTTATGACAAAAGTAAAGAAGCAGCAAACTTTAAAGTAAAGGCGGGTAAGCTCACAGAAACAGTTGAAACACTGACGATGAACATTTCAGATATTGCTGCTGATAGCAAAAGTGCTAATATTGAAATGGCCTGGGAAAATACTTCTGTGAAGTTTAAAATTGGTGTTGAATTTGACTCAAAAGTAATGGCTGCGATTGAGGCCAACACAAAAGTAAGCCCTGGAAACCTCATCGCGGCTGCAAATTACTACTACAACAACAAGAAAGACATCAAGCAAGCCATTGCCTGGATGGAAAAAGGAATCGCTGAGGGAAATCCCAAAGCATTCTGGAACATTCATACCCTGGCCAAGATGAAAAAAGAAGCGGGTGATATGGCAGGCGCAAAAGCTGCGGCTCAGAAATCTCTGGAACTGGCCAAAAGTGCAGACAGTGATTTTGGATACATCAAACAAAACGAAGATCTACTCAAGACAATAAAGTAATCTTCATTAATAAATCCGACCAAAAGCATCTCAACTTACTGAGATGCTTTTTTTATTTGTCTGTTTTCCAAAAACTGAATGATAAAAGCAACACCCACCACCACCAAACACCCAATGATATTGTACATCAAGAAGGCCACTTCGGTGAAAAAATAAAGGTATAGTATCACTGCTTCAGCAATAATGGCCCCAAAAAAGACGGCATTTGATTTGAGGTACTTGATGTAAAAGGCACTGAGAAAAATACCCAATATGGTTCCGTAAAACAGTGAGCCAATAATATTTACAAACTGAATAAGATTTTCGGCCTGATTGGCAATGGATGCGAACATCATTCCAAAGACAGCCCATCCTGCGGTAAACCATTTGGATGCTTTTACATAATGGTAATCGTCTCCGTTAGCATTAATCGATCGTTTGTAAATATCTACCGCGGTGGTTGATGCCAGTGCATTAAGCTCAGATGCAGTTGAGGCCATAGCTGCTGAAAAGACGACCGCAAGTAAAAGTCCAATCAAACCATGCGGTAAGTAAGTCATGACGAATGTGATAAAGACATAGTCTTTGTCCAAAGTGTTGGCACCAGGAATGGCCGCCACAATTTTTTCTTTCACCTGCTCACGAATATTTTTTTCCTCGCTTTGTATTTTGTCTATCGATTGTTTAGTCTGTTCAATCAGTGCGGTGTCGTCTTGGCGTATCGCTCCAACCAAATTTTCAGCCTCCCTTCGCTTATCAACAAATACTTTGTCGTACTGCGACTCCAATGCGGTAATGTCTGCAGCATATTCTGTTTGCATGGCCTTGTCCTTCAAAGATTGATTATGGAAAACTGGCGCCTGATTGAACTGATAAAAAACAAAGACCAGTATGCCGATGTAGAGGATAATAAACTGCATAGGTACTTTCAGCAATCCATTGAATATCAACCCCAACCGACTTTGAGCTACGGAACTCCCACCTAAATATCGACCCACTTGCGATTGATCAGCACCAAAGTATGACAGGAACAAGAAAAGTCCGCCAATTAATCCCGACCAGATGTTGTACCTGTCGCTTAAGTCAAAAGAAAGGTTAATCAAATTCAACTTCCCCATCTCGCCAGCTACCTGAAAAGCCTCTGTAAATGTGATGTTGTTGGGAAGTTTTGAGAAAGCCGTCCAGCCTGCGATGATCATCCCTCCCATGATAATCGTAAGTTGATACTTTTGCGTCATGCTTACTGCTTTGGTTCCCCCACTCACGGTATAGATCATGACCAGCGAACCAATAAAAATAGTGGTGATGTTGATGTTCCAATCCAGCATCGTAGACAGAATCAAGGAGGGCGCGTAAATGGTAATTCCTACGGACAACCCGCGCAACATCAAAAAGAAAAAAGCCGCAAGTGATCTGGTTTTCAGATCAAATCTGCTTTCCAAATACTCATAAGCCGTATAAACTTTTAGCCGGTGATACAGCGGCACAGCGGTGATGCTCAGGATCACCATGGCCAGCGGGAGCCCAAAATAAAATTGAAGAAATCGCATCCCGTCTTCATAGGCCTGACCTGGCGTTGATAAGAAGGTGATGGCACTGGCCTGAGTTGCCATAATGGATAAGCAAACATTCCACCAGGGTAAACTCTTATTTCCTAAGAGGTAGCCGTCAATATTTTTGCTGCCCCGGCTTTTCCATGTTCCATAAGCAACTATTAAAATCAGGGTAGAAAATAAAATTACCCAGTCGAATGTATTCATCAGAAAGAGCTAGTAATGAAAAGATAAATTATAATTTGAACAGCCAGTACTATCATTACCAACCAGTACCACATGCTCCACCTGGGAAATACAGGAGGTCTTTCGCCTATCTCTTCTGACATCATCTTCCGGATTTAATTTTTTGATTATTCGGTTGGTTCGATTTTCCCAATGAAACAAGATTCGCAAAGAGCTTATAGGCTCCAGCCACTCCTTCCGGCAGTTCTCTAAAGAATGACAAGCCTGTGTAAACATAATGGCCCTTTCCATATTGTGCCACTAACAAAGCACCCTCGGTAGAATCTTCTCCCGGGTCCTGGGTTGACAGTAAAGCTTCAAAATGAGTGTCCCACTTGTCGGGGAAATAAAGTCCTCGCTCCTGAACCCATCCCTCAAAATCACCTTTGGATATTTTGTTAGGAACACTCAAAGCGGGATGATCTGGCTTTAAAATGGTTACCTCACTGTTTTCATCAGTAACTCTATCGCGGGAAATGGTTATCGGATAGGGCGAAAATTTCCTCATGTCAATATCCGATCTAAAAGCTGTATTGTACTGCATGATCAGCGTACCTCCCTCATTTACATAAGTGAGCAAGTCATCCATGAAAAACTGAATGCGATCGTTGGTATTCAATGCACGAATTCCCATCACTACGGCATCTACTTTCTTGAGGTTCTCTTTTGTTACTTCTTCATTCTTCATTTCCCAGACCTCATAGCCCATATTACGGAGCGCGGCAGGAATTTCATCGCCAGCTCCCTGAATGTACGCCACAGTGTTTCCCGCTTTATTCAGGTTGATCCGCACCAATTTTGCTTCGGCAGGAGGCAAAAGGGTTTGAATTGGAATGTGATCATAGCTGATCAATTGAATGGATTTATCAAAAATGGTATTTCCGCTGGTGGCCTTCATTTTAATGGTTGAGGTCACTTCCTGGTTTGAAGGATAAATCAAAAAGCTTATGCTTTGCTCATCGTTTCTTTTGGCCAGCTCGATTGACTGGCTGGAAGGTTCTGCCCGCCATCCTTCAGGTAATTCTGGCGACAATTCTGCTTTGATCGGATGGTTGGAATTAGATTTAGCCCGTACCGTAATAGGTCTTGCGCTGGCATCATTGAATACGATTACAGTCTCAGACAAATTAAGGGTTAAAGCAGGCACTATTTCAAATGGCCTTACCAGCTCTCCTTTTACAGGGTCAGTCCATGTATAAATCAATGGTGCAGCAATATTAATGAGATTACTTCCGACTTCAATTTGGAAATTGAAAACCACCGCTGGATCATTTTCAGGTTTTCCGATTAGCAACTTGTCTTTCACATTGAATAATCCCAACGAATGACTTTCCTTTAGCCAGTACGGATCAGAAAAAGGTGCTTTGCCATCTATTGTTTTTCTGGTTTTGAATTCAAAAGGTTTGTTGTTTTCCAAAGAAGTATTCAATGCAGTGTCATAATGCAAAACAGGTGATGTTATCTTTTTCACCTTAACTGGTACGGTCGACCTGTTCACGATCTCAAATGAGGTGGTCACTTCTTCTCCTGGTGCCACATTATAATGATTTGAGGCAGCGGCTACATAAAGGCCAAGACAATCCTGGATCAAGTCATTCACTTCATTCAGCTTTCGATCTTTCCAAATTCCTGACTTCAATCTCAGTATTTCATTCCTAACCTGTAGCAGCACGGGCACCGATGCAGATGGATTCTCTTCATTGTATTCTACGATCAATTTTTTAATCAAGGGCTCAACTTTGCTTCCGCCCTCTACCCGCGACCATGTGGTGTTTACATCCTCAAAAATGTCTTTCTTGGCGTGATATCCTTTTACAAACTCAAAAAACTCCATGGCCTCGCCCCGGCTTCCTGACGATCCAAATCCCTGACTTTTGTGTTGCGTCCTGCTGACGGCAGCGATTTCGGAATAGGATTTTCCGAGTAGCGGATTGTAAGTGCCTATGTCCATAGTTACTATACCCGGAGTTTCCGCAGTAATGTCCCTATTCCACCATCTACCTGTGTTGGTGTACAAACTTTTGGCCTGCCATAACCCTAATGTTGCCAATTGATCTGGAAATACTTTTGGATCATGGGTCAGATCAAATGCCTCCTCAGCCAAAACGCCCGATGCCGTGTGATGACCGTGGCCAGCCCTGGCATCCGCTGGAAAACGGGTCAATATGATATCAGGCTGAAATTTCCTCATCACCCGAACCACATCCGACAGGATTTCTTCTTTGTTCCAGATTCGAAATGCTTCCTCGTCATTCTTGGAATATCCAAAATCATTGGCACGCGTAAAAAACTGATGCCCGCCATCAATTCTTCTTGCCGCTAACAGCTCCTGTGTTCGTATCAACCCTAGCAGGTCTCTTATCTCCGGGCCAATCAGATTTTGCCCGCCATCTCCCCGGGTCATGGATAAATATCCTGTGGTGGCAAGTCTTTCACTGGCCAAATAGGCTATGGCTCTTGTATTTTCATCATCTGGATGGGCGGCCACATACAATACAGTACCTAAAAAGTTGAGTTTCTTAATTCGGAGCTTAATATCGGCTGCGTTTGGCTGTGTTCTTACCTGCGCTGAAAGACCAAAAGAAATAAAGATTAGTAGTGATATGATTCTCATTGAATAACGCGTTGGCTAATTTTTTAAAATTAACGTTTCAAACAACAAAAGGTAGTGACGAATCAAAAGGTTTGGCCCAAAAGTTATATGATTAGCGAAATTCAGGCAGTGAGTGGTGAAGCATTTTAAATCAGAACTTTCCCCTAATTTCTTCATTAATGATCAGGTTGCCATCTTTATCAAAATAGATAGAGATGCGGCTTACTTCATTTCTTTTGGAGTAGAAAACGACCTCAAATTGGTAAGGCGAGATGTGATCTTTCAAATCGTCAGTAAATCCCATTTCAAATTCAATACGTTCTTCCAGGGTAGCCTTCCGGTTGTAAAGCCGATTGCCCAAATTGTCTTCCACGCGGACCCGATCTTCATCAGCCGACAATTTCACAGGCTTTATTATCATTGATGCATATGGCAGTGTAGTTGGGTCATAAGTCTGCTTGTTGGCTTCAATGATACTGGCGTTGTCCGACTTCAGCTTATAGATAATGTGTCCCACGTCTGGTTCTTCCTCCAAACCAGGTTTGGGCCTAAACTCCAGCTTTAATTCAAATTCAAACTCCTCCGCAGCTTTATAAGGAATGGCATCCTGAGGAACTCCATGCAAATAAAAAAAGAATAAACAGATGGCGAGGTGCATATTCAGCATTCAATCAACTTAAGCATAAATTTAGCCAATTTTTTACCTAATGAGGCTATCCTGACTTAAGTCGGCAGGTTGCGGGCACATATACCACTATGTGTGGTACTAACTGATTTCTTCTAGTTCAAGCCACCTGATGGTTTTCGAATCAATTTGATCTGTCAGGTATTTTATTTTTTTCGAACTTTCTACCAATTCATCTGTAGCTAACGTTCCTGAACTTAGCTTCTTGATCAATTCTGCCTTTTCGTTTTCGAGGGCTTCTATTTCTCCCACCAGTTTTTCATGTTCTTTCTGCTCGATGTAAGACAGTTTTTTACTCTCAGTTTGAATGACCTTGGTTTTACTATTCTTTCTCAGCGTTGCTTGTTCCTCTTT
>CAYNCP010000060.1:16364-23891 GCA_964395905.1 uncultured Ohtaekwangia sp. | reverse complement strand
AATTTTCATACCAGGGAAGGCCGGTACAAATCATTTGCGAATCTTTTAGCGCGCGATGGCTATGTAGTGAACGCTTACCAGGGGCAGTTTGAAATGGTTAAACTCAGAGCTGGAAAAATTCTGGTGATTTCTAATGCACTCCATGAAATGAATGTGGAGCATTGGTATTTGCCTACACCCTCTGCTTTTACAGCAAAGGAAATAAAGATTGTGCAGCAGTGGGTAAATGAAGGCGGCAGTTTGTTTTTGATTGCCGACCATATGCCCATGGGTGGTGCAGCTTCAGCGATGGCAACCGCTTTTGGTTTCCAATTCTCAAATGGTTTTGTCATGAACAAGAAAGGAAATATCCCTGCTGTTTTCAAATCCTCTGACAGTACCCTGGTTGAAAGTTCGATTACTATTGGGCGAAATCCCAAGGAACGCGTGAATGAAGTAGCCACCTTTACCGGACAAGCTTTCACCATTCCGGCAGATGCAACGCCCATTTTAGTTTTTACAGACGACTACATCAACCTTTTGCCCGACACAGCCTGGCATTTTGATGACAATACCAAAAGGGAAATGGTTGAGGGATTAATGCAAGGGGCCTACAAAAAACATGGCAAGGGAAGGGTAGTAGCTTTTGGTGAAGCGGCTATGTTTTCTGCTCAACTTGCTGGGCCCAACCAGTCTAAAATGGGCATGAACTCCAATCTGGCCAAAGAAAACCATCAACTTCTGCTTAACATTATTCATTGGCTGGATGGCAAACTGGAATAGGTAGAGACCAGCGACCTCAATTGCCGTTTGAGTAATTCTATCCAGAGCGCAATTCGTTTGCAATTATTTTTACAAATTGGAAATGAGGAATTTGATGTCAATTGGTTTTAGGGTTAAGTTTTTTTTCCCTGTTTTGATTGTATTTATGCTAGGCATTAAGTTCGCATGCTTTGCGCAGGAAACTGCGGTATCTGTTTCTGGAGTAGTTAAAGCAAAATACGAGGCTGCTGGAATGCCGTATGCTAATGTCATTCTGAAAACAGAAAGAGACTCCGTTTTCGTTGGTGGAACAGTAACTAATGATGAAGGTAGATTTACAATCAATAATACCAACCCAGGGAATTATGTATTAGAACTTTCCTTCGTTGGATATAAAACTCAACGTAGACCACTTTACATTGGCTCGCTTACGCCTTTCCTTGATCTGGCCACCATCGAGATGGAAGAAGAGATTTCAACGCTAAGTGAGATTGTAGTGGAGGGCAAGCAAGATGCCATACGTGAAAAGCTAGATAAGAAAACATATTCGGTGGCAGATAATATCAGCCAGGGAGGTGGATCGGTTATTCAAGCGATGCAAAACTTGCCGGGGGTTACCATACAGGAAGGGAAGGTACTCCTTAGAGGTAATGATCGTGTAGCGGTTTTAATAGATGGAAAGCAAACTGCACTTACCGGCTTTGGCAATCAAACCGGGTTGGATAACTTACCCGCTTCAGCCATCGATAAAATTGAAATCATCAATAATCCATCCGCGAAGTTTGATGCCAATGGGAATGCCGGTATTATAAATATCATTTTTAAGAAGAATAATGAGGAAGGCTTTAACGGTAAGGCCGGATTGAGCACAGGTCTTGGTTCCTGGTGGGTGAGGAAAGCTAATTTTCCTGGAATTCGCCCTCAGTATAAACTCACACCTAAAGTGAATCCTTCCTTATCACTCAACTATCGTAAGCATAAAATCAACGCCTTCTTTCAAGGTGACTATTTATACACAGAGACATTAAATAAAAATGAATTCGTTACCAGAGCATATGATACAGCAGCTACCGTAAAACAGCAAACCAAACGCAACCGGGATACCGGGTTTACCACTACTAAGGCTGGAATCGATTGGAGCCTCAGCGATCACGATCTGTTAACCATTTCCGGACTTTACAGCCGTGAAGTGATCATCGATAGAGGTGATGAACCATTTTTTAATGACGACTTTACTGAGCGACTTCGGCTCTGGCAATTTTTGGAAGATGAGGTAAAGACAACGGTAATCGCCTCAGCTATATACCAGCACAAGTACATCCAACCAGGACGCTTATTGAATGTTGGGTTCAACTACACCTTTCACCGGGAAGATGAGAAATATTTTTTCACGAATACGATGCCTACTTTCATCGGTGAGGATGCATTTAAACTCATTTCTGACGAAAGCGTAGGCGACCTGACTGTTGACTACGTTCGGCCATTGCGGTATGGAAAATTTGAGGGAGGAATGAAACTCCGACTTCGTGAAATACCCACGAATATGCAATTCATACCGGGGATTAATTCGCCCTTGGATGTCAGCGCAGGAGGACCTGCCACTTATCAAGAAACGATCCCGGCATTATATGGAAATTATGTGTATGAAGATCCCAGGTATGAAGCAGAAGTTGGACTGCGAATGGAGTATGTGAAGTTAAATTATGTGGTGGGACCAAATCATCCTACCTATGCCAGCGATGGTTATAACTATACACAGCCCTTTCCCAATGTAAGGCTTGCTTATAAGTTTAGTGAACTAAGTAAGGTATCTTTGTTTTACAACCGAAGAGTGGATAGACCCAATGAAGTGGACATTCGTATTTTTCCGAAATACGATGATGCCGAAATCATAAAGGTTGGAAACCCAGCTCTGAAACCTCAATTCACCAACACGTATGAACTAGGCTATAAAAAAAGTGGTCAGAGAGGTTATCTCTACGGAGCAGTATATCACAAAATGATTGATGGCACCATTGTCAGAATTGGAACCACAGTTAAGAATAGTAATTTGATCTATAATGTCTTTCAAAATGCAGGGTTGAGTTACAATACTGGCATCGAGTTGCTGTTGTCAGAAGATCTTTCCAGGCATTTTTCGTATAATATTAACCTGAATGCCTATCACAATCAAATAGATGCCTTTACGGTAGAGAATAAGTATCCAGTTACAAGTCTATTCTCGGCAGACAATCAAGAAATCAATTCGTGGAGCTTGAAAGTGAATGGGATTTTTCACTTTCCTAAAGGATTAGACGGACAAATAAGCGTAGTTTATCTGGCGCCCGATATTATTCCCCAGGGAAGAATAGATTATCGATTCTCTCTTGATGCAGGCTTGAAAAAAATGATTCAGAAGGGTAGATGATAATTTTTTTTTAACTCTAACGATATGTTGAATACGATGATCATCAAAAAGGAAATTCAAGGAAATGGATTCAGTTATGTCAGCACCGATTATTTGGAGACCCAGGTGGTGCGGGTTGGTTATAATTTCAAATTCTGATCAAATCAGCATATAATCCTCTTTGAAAACCCTTTCTAAGGTGGCCAACAAAAAATCACTATCCGTTTTGCTAAAGACAATTGGAGGTTTGATCTTGATTACATTCTCAAAAGGTCCATCAGTGCTCATCAATACACCCAGCTCCCGCATGCGGTTGGCCAGGTAGGTTGCCTGGGCAGTAGCAGGCTCGAGCTTTTCGTTTTTCACCAGTTCGAAGCCAATAAAAAGTCCCAAGCCACGGACATCTCCGATTATGGGAAACGAGTTTTGTAATTTTTTCAGTCCTTCCTGTAGGTAATCGCCCACTTCTTTAGCGTTTTGTTGCAACCCTTCATCCTTAACGACATTCAGGACTTCCAGCCCGATGGCACTGGATACCGGATTTCCTCCAAAAGTATTGAAGTACTCCATTCCATTGGCAAATGCATCCGCCAGCTTCCGAGTCGTAACCACCACGCCCAGCGGATGACCGTTACCCATAGGTTTGCCCATGGTGACAATATCAGGTACCACTCCCTGACTTTCAAACGCCCAATAATAATCACCAGCCCGTCCACATCCTGTCTGCACTTCATCAGCGATGCATACTCCACCGGCACCTCGCACCATTTCATAAGCATGCCGCAAGTAGTTTTCAGGCAAAACCACCTGACCACCACAACTAAGTATTGATTCACAAATAAACCCGGCAATTCCTTTGCCTTTGGATTTTACTTTATTGATCGATTCACCGATATGAGAAGCATATTTTTCCCCAACGTTATGCCCTCGGCTGTAAATGCCACGATAGCTGTCAGGGATGGGCACAACGTGAACATGGTCAGGTGCACCTTTGCCTCCTTTTCTGTCAAATTTATACGAGCTTACTTCAACACAAGCATTGGTGTTGCCATGATAACCCACTTCCACCACTACCATGTCCCGCTGTTGAGTATAGGTCTTCGCTAGGCGCAATGCCAACTCATTGGCCTCACTTCCGGAGTTTACCACGTAGGCTACTTCGAGATTTTCGGGCAGAGTTTGAAGAAGTGTTTCTGTAAAGTTGATGATGTTTTTATGAAGATACCGGGTATTGGTATTCAATACTGCCATCTGCTTTTGCCCGGCCGCCACAACCCTGGGATGCTCATGTCCGACATGCGCAACGTTATTTACCGTGTCAAGGTATTTTCTGCCATTCGAATCATACAAGTTGGTACCAAATCCTCTCTCTATTCTTAATGGCTGATGATAAGACAGGCTTAGATTTTTTCCGAGGTGGGATTTGCGATAAGCAATCAAATCCAGGTTGCTTTCAGTCGCGCTGGCATAGGAATCAGAGCCATCGATCAACAGCCAGGGATTGGGACAGATGCTTTTCCAAACTTCTCCCTGTGTGGGAAGGGCCACACCAGGAAAGTCACCCTGTTTACCCAGTAAATCCAGGATAAGTTGAAAATGAAGATGAGGTGTCCAGCCCCCATTCTCTTCGAAGTTTCCCAGCGAACTGAACTGATCTCCTGCCAGTACCTTGTCACCAGGCTTCAAATGGATTAACGTTGATCTGCTTAAATGGCCGTAAAGTGTATAAAACCTTAACTCAGGTTCAACATCATGCCTCAGAATTACAGTAGGTCCATAATTTCTATTCCCTGCATTGTCGACAACGCTATGAACAATGCCATCAACGGGTGCGTAAACCGGAGTATCTGCCTCTTTGAAGATATCAAGACCAAGGTGCAATGTGCGCCATTCCGGTCCATCATTCCCTTCGTGCTCAAATGACTCGGAGGTATAGAAAGGCCTTACTTCGCTGTATCTTCCCAACCCTGTAGATTTGCCGGAAAGGCGAATGGCCTGAAGGATCCGCTGATCTAATTTGACCCCATCCAGCACGTTGGATTGATTGCCCAACTCAAGGCTGCCCATACTCAGGTCAAGCCAAAATACTTCTTGGGCTTTGAATTGCTTTCCAAGAATGGGTTTGATTGACGATTTATTTTTTTCTGCCCAACTTCTTAAAGTTAGGCGCATGGGATGCGGTTCCATACCACACGCCTCCCTGAATGAGTAATAGGCGAACTGAGGGGAGACCGCTTTGAGCTTGTTCAGCAATTCCCAGGAAGCCTTGTCACTAATTTGCAAGTACACATTATCCGGCTCATCTGCCTTATTCAGCCTGGAACAGGTAACGCTAATTAGCAACCGCATGCCAATCAATGGAAAGAGAGCCTGCAGTTCATCGGCCGCCAATGGACACACGTGGTGATGTCCTTTGATAATATAGCGGGCAGCCTGAAGGGGATCAGGTTTATGCATAATGCTATACGCCAAGGCGATGGCCAGTTCATTTATCCGATGTGTGTAAACGGCATCTCCGAAGTCAATCACTCCCGGAACCCTGGGATTTTCAAGGTCATGACTAACCAGGACATTGTAGTCGTTCATGTCGTTGTAGATCACACTTTTAGGCAGGTATTTCTCCAGGGGCTTAACAACATTTTCATGAAGTGCAATGAAGTGGTCAAATATTTGCTTCTTATCAGCATCTTTTTCATTATCCCAATGTGGCTTGATCCAGTCACTTTGAGCCAGATCCCATTTAATAAATCGATGCGCTGCTTCATGGTCAAAATCTTGCAGAGCCGCATTCAACTTTCCACATAAATTACCCAGGCCTGTCAGCAGCGCAGGAGTATGCGGATTGACCGTGGCAAATGGGCGCCCATCCACCCAACTCAATAACCTTGTAAACCTGTTTTTCCCTTCCTTGTCCACAATGGAGGTTATCAGTTGGCCTTCCAAAGAGAAGATTACCTGTGGAATCTCCAACCCAAGCTGCTTTGAAAGCAGGTGAAGCATCAATGCGTTCTGAAACTCCAGGTTCTCTTTTTTTTCATTTGGATTGGCAATCTTGAATGTGTACCTGGTGCCATCTTTGAGAGTCAACTGATAATTAAAATCGAGCTCACCAGGCAACTGTTTCAAAGTGCCTTGCAAGCCATAAATGTCATGGATCAGGTCCTTTACTTCTTGTATTGAATAGCTCATTCCTTCAAAGTCAATAATCGCCTGTAATTTAGTCCAAAAAAAATGGTCGATCATAGAAACACCACCAAATCAAGCCTTAGAAATAAAAGCCGTAACCATACTCTTATTTAAACGTAATCAGTTTTATTTAGCCGAAGAATGACGGCTACAGAAAGCCACCCTCATGAAGCATACTTTTGTACTCATTGCAGTTTTTCTTCTTTGCCTGCGAGTTGATGCGCAAACGGATCAGTCAAGGTACGTGTACACACTTGACTTAACTCAGGTTGTAGATGACCGGGTAAGGGTAGAGCTGGTACCCCCACCTGTCACCAAAAGTCAGATAACTTTTCATCTTCCCAAAATAATCCCCGGAACATATGCGCTTCAGGATTACGGTCGATTTGTTTCAGGCTTTGAAGTAAAAGACAAGAAAGGTGGCTTCCTGCCCGTGGTTAAAATAGATACCAATTCATGGCTAATTCGTGACGCTACCCAAATTGGAAAGATCAGTTATTGGATTGAGGACAGTTTCGATACCAAACTAAACGGTCCCACTATTTTTTGGCCTGCCGGCACCAATATTGAAGCAGGAAAGAACTTTGTAATCAATCCGGGTGGGTTCTTTGGATACTTTGCTGATATGAAAGAAATGCCTTTCAGTTTTGAAGTGATCAGAGATAAATCCATGTATGGCTCAACGGGTCTGATACCGGTAAAGACTGGTGCACCGGTACCCATTATTAGCAATGAAGTAAATGCCTCAAAAGAGAAGAGAGTAGACACATATCAAGCTGAGAATTTTGACCGACTTGTGGACTCTCCGCTCATGTACGCCAAAGCAGATACGGCCATTATTAAAGTGGCTAACACAGACGTATTGATTGGTGTCTATTCACCCAACAACCGCGTGCGAGCCAAAGCGATTGCCGAAAGCATATCCAAAGTATTGATGGCGCAAAAGGAATACCTGGGCGGCACGCTGCCGGTAGAGAAGTATGCGTTTATATTTTATTTTACCGATAGGATGGTTATGTCGTTTGGAGCGTTGGAGCATTCGTACTCTTCGTTTTATTTCATGCCAGAAAGAAGCATTGAGACCATGAGCAGTTCGTTGCAGGACTTTGCTTCGCATGAATTTTTTCACATCGTTACCCCGTTAAATATTCATTCGGAGGAGATAGGTCACTTCGATTTCAACGACCCCAAAATGTCGCAGCACCTTTGGCTTT
>CAYNCP010000060.1:0-16354 GCA_964395905.1 uncultured Ohtaekwangia sp. | reverse complement strand
AATATTTCTCGGGCAATATGCAGGTGAAATTTGGTTTGATTACACCGGATCAATATTTGAAAGACTTAAGACAAAAAATGATCATGTCAGATCAGTTTAGGGATGATCTTCCCTTCACAGAATTAAGCAGACACATCCTGGACAAATATGGCGATGAGTTCTACAATGTATACCAGAAGGGTGCTTTGATCGGCCTGTGCCTCGACATTAAGTTAAGACATTTGTCGGGCGGGAGCTACGGACTCCAAAACCTTATTCTCGAACTCTCAAAAAAATACGGCAAAGACAAGGCATTCCAGGACAACATGCTCTTCAGCGAAATCGGAAAAATGACCTATCCTGAAATTGAAAATTTTCTCAAGACGCATGTAGCCGGTTCGGCACCTTTACCGCTGACTGAACTGTTCAGGCTGGTTGGCGTTGATTATGCAAAAGAAGTGGAGAACCGATCTTATGATTTGGGATTTGGAAATAACAACATCACCACATTGTCCTACAATAACAGCGTCTGGTATGCATTTCAAAATTGTAATATGCTGAGCGACCAGGGCCGACTTTTGGAAATTAAGGATGGCGATATTCTCATGAAAATAAATGATGAATCGCTGCCACCAGCTGGCGATGATGCTAAATCGATTTTGGCCAGGCACAGAACTGATCTGACTGAGGGTAAGACTTTGTCATTTACAGTGCTACGGAAAAGTGCCGCGGGTGAATATGAATCCATACGCCTGGAAGCACCTGTCACGCCAACGATAACCAGAAAGAAGCATGTCATCTCGTTCAATGCGGAGGCCACTCCCGAGCAGTTGAGGCTGCGCCATACATGGATCAAGCCCAACTAAACACAAGGCTTAGTCTCCTGCCAGTATGGCCTCTGCCTCCATTTCGATGACGTATTCATCGCCAATAAGTTCAGCTTTTACCATGGTGTTCACAGGTTGAATGTTTTTAAATCTTTCCCCATGTGCACGGGCAATAGGCTCCCAGTCAGCAATATTTTTTATGAATATTCTGGTGCGCACCACCTGTTCGAGCGCTCCACCAAGCGATTGCAGTGCCCCTTCAATTTTGTCAATCACAAAATGTGTTTGTGCAACGGGATCACTGCCTCCGATGGCTTTATCACCGTGCGTGGCCGTGGTTCCGGAAACAAGAATTCTATTTCCATTTTTTACCGCCCTGCTGAATCCGGCAATGTCTTCCCATACAGTTCCGCTCAATGCTTTTGTTCGGCCATCCGATCCTGTTACAGTTGGAAATGGCGGTGGTATGGTGTCTACATGATGACTGAGGTCTCCGGATGCAGTCAGGAAAGGTGGCTTTCGATATTCATCCCCGCAGTCACCAGGAATGGGATCCAGGGTGGCCAACACCTGAGTGATAGCTGATTTGCTTTCCTCGTCCAATGAAAACGCGAATAATTTTTGATTTTCTGCAATGTGCTCGCTCAGTCCCAGCCTGGCGCCTATGATCACACCACCCACCGCAGGTTGTTGAAGCATGTAGTGACTGGCTATATTGGCGATTGAAACTTGATGTTTTTTCGCAACCTGGTCAAGTATTGTCAATAATGATTGAAACTTTTGCCATCCGCCTGCAGCGTCAATAAAGCGTTTGTACTTCATCTGAGACCAGGTTAATTCTTCATTAAGAACGGGTTCAGCTTTCCCCAGCCATTTTTGAGTAAGAAATCCCCCGGCCACCGTGCCAAATGCGAGTAACTTGATATTGAATTCTGCACACAGGTTACTCATGGGCCCGGAGGCACGCTGGTCTATCAATGAAAAGCAAACCTGGTTGGAGACGATGTCTATGCCACTGGCTAAAGCAATGCGTAAATGGGCCGTATCGAAGTTGGTAACGCCCAGATTTAAGATCAGTCCTTCTTGTTTAAGTTCTTGAAGCCAATACAAGCAATCCAGCCAATTGGGATCGGCATAATTCCAGGCGTGGAATTGAAGGAGGTCGATGGATTTGGACTGGAGCCTGTTCAAGGCAGTGATCACAGCTTGTCTCACTCCCTCCTTAGATGTTTGTCCGGGTTTGGGCACCCATTTGGTGAGCAATTGTACCTGATCAACCGTTACTTTTCGGAACTCACCTGCAATAATTTCTGCCGACCCGTAATGATCGGCCATGTCAAAGGTAGTGAATCCCGCAGCTGCGTAGGCCTGCATGGCATCAGCGGCTTGTTTGATTTCCACTGTTTTGCCACTGCGTTCCATATCGGCTATCTGCCACAAGCCAGTCAGTACTTTGGATATCTTTAATGTGGGAGATAGGCTACACGTTTCAACTTTGCTGTTCATTCATTGTCATTTGAGGACCTAAAAAACTAAATTTACTGGCTTTCACCAGAATTAAAAATCAGTAGCTATGCAGCCGGTCAACATTGTAGAAAAATTTAAACTCTTCTCAGAAACATGGACACCTAAAATCATTGGCGAACTCAACGGGCAATATGTAAAGTTAGCCAAAGTGAAAGATGAGTTCGTATGGCATGCCCACGAAAATGAAGACGAACTGTTCATGATTTTTAAAGGCACATTGTTTATGGAATTTCGAGACAGAACGGAGGAGGTGAAAGAAGGGGAAATGATCATTGTGCCCAAAGGCGTGGAGCATAACCCCAGAACAAATGGAGAAGAAGTATGGACTTTGTTATTTGAACCCAAAGACACTGCCCATACCGGTGCGGTAGAACATGAGCGAACAGTACATGATCAGAAGTGGATTTAAATTTGAGAATATTGTAAATATGCAGGTGTTTCAAATTGGTGTGACCTATTATCAGAATTATCCTGGATAGAATAGGAAAAAGCCGCCATAAATAGTGATAATCACAAAATTCAATGTATGCTTCGTTTCATAATTCCATTTTGTATTATTCTTTTTCCTGTGAAGTTCTCATTCGGGCAGAATAGTACAACTATCGTTTCGGAGACAAAGTTTATCGTTCATTCTGAAATTCTCAATGAAGACAGAGTTTGTCTGTTAAGTCTGCCAGAATCCTATAATGACCCAGCCACTGTAGATAAAAAATATCCAGTTTTGATCTTGTTGGATGGCACTGTTCATTTTAAAATGGCCTCAGGCGTAGTTCATTTTATGAGCTCAGCTAGAAACCGCAATCGTTTCATCTCAGAAACCATTATCGTGGCGATCGAAAATGTAGACCGCGAAAGAGATTTTACGGTAACAAAATTAAAAACCAGGCGACCTAATACGATGGGAGGGGGGAGAGACTTTTTGCGTTTCATTGAAGAGGAACTGATACCCTTTGTTGATTCAAATTACAGAACCGAGCCTGTCAGAACAATGGTCGGGCATTCTTTGGGAGGACTTCTAACTTTGAACGCGTATATGGATAACAATAGCTTATTTGATGCTTACATTTCAATAGACCCAAGCATTTGGTGGGACGAAGAAACCATGAAACACAAAGTTGAGTCAATTTCTGCAGTATCAGTAAATAAGAAACTTTTTATCGCTACAGCAAATCAGGGGGAAGCCAATTACGTAAGGAATAAGAAAAGACATGATGCGCTTTATGCTTTAATGAAAGCACAATCGAAGGGAGATCTAAATGTTGAAATAGCCTATTTTGAACAAGAAGATCATCGCTCTGTTCCATTAATTGCCCTTTACAAAGGGCTTAAATATGTAAATCGAGAAAATTAGGAGAGTAGAGCGAAAGGGGGATTGGAAATGTGTTTGGAGGTTTTGCGTTGATGATGATAAGGACAAATAAAGAGTTATAATAAGGGATCATGGCCTACTCTTCTGGTAACGCTTTGAAGTGTCGTACCATATCAACGCCAGACTTTCTTAATGCAATGTGTTTAATCAGGTAGAGAATGCTAGCTCCGACCATGACGATGATCCACACGGGGGTAGAATGAAAATACCAGGCGTCTACAGTACTGTTGAGGTCTTTGGAAATGTGAATTACCAAAAAGCCAGCCAACAGCACGATGCCGATCCACCCGATTACCAGTTGGGCTGTTCTGTTCCTGATCACTTTTATTTCTTTATAAAGTAACATGTTTCTATTGGGAAACGCCACGACCGTAATACACATCAGCAAAAAGTTGACTAACATCGAGGTGACCATGATGTCGATACCCAAAAAGAAGTCGCCAGCATAGTGGCTTCCCAGTATTCCGATGGACGCCATCACGCCACTAACAATGATCGCATTGACAGGTGTGTGGAACCGTGTGCTCACCTTGGCAATGGGTTTAGGAAATATACCATCTGCCGACCACGCAAACATTAACCTGGAAACGGAAAGAATCATGGCGGGCAAGTCGTTGAGCAATGCGATGGCAGCGCCCAAAACAATGAGGATAGCCCACCCTGAGGGAAGCAAATAGCTAAGCATGCCCGCAGCGGTGATGTCGTTTGACATGGCCTCGCTGGCTACAAACTGCCAGGGTACGGCATGATAAACAGCGGCTGTGAATAAGAAATAGAAACCGCCAACCGTTAACACGGCTATGGCAATGGCTTTAGGAAGTGATGAAGATGGATTTTTAGCTTCACCCCCAGCTTGGGCAATAGAATCAAAGCCAATGAAACTCGAAAAAAGTATGGCGGAAGCAGAAAAGAATGTCATTAATTGAATTGAAGGTGAAGACATGGCCATACTTTGTGCTTTAATAGCTGCCGCAAAGTCTTCATGATCAAATGAAAATCCGGCTACGATTACAACGGCACCAAGGACAAACATCAGGATCATTAACGGCACCACGGTTCGTTCATAGGATTTCACACCCAGAATATTGACAACAACAAAAGTCCATAACAGACCAAGCGCCAATGCCACGCGTACACCTCCCTGATTTAGTGTGCTGGCAAGTCCAAACAAATCCAGTTGGGTGGCAATGTCTCTGAAGAATGGTATGATAACGTAGGAAATTACTCCTATAGCTATGGAGAGTCCAAACCATTGCGAAAAGCTGGCAACAAATCCCAGGTACGGATGCAAGCCCCTGCTCGCGTATATATAACTACCACCGGCACGCGGCATAGCCGATGCCAATATACTATATGATAGCGCAGCAAAAACAGCCGGCATTGCCGCTAATAGAAACGCGGGGAGTACATAGGGGCCAATCCCCGGTACATTGCGTTGTATCATAAATGGAACCACATAGATAGAAGCGCCCAACATGGAACATATGCCGGTAGCTGCAAGACCCAACAAACCCATATGGCGAGAAAGACTGATTTTGCTCAAGTTATTGTTGGGTTGACTATAAATATTTAAAATCTTGAATGGCTAAATATAGAAACATTTAGTCCATGCTGAGATATATTTATTGAATGACGATTTTTTTTATCGCATCAGGTACTAATGATTACTTCACTTTTCGATACAATCCATCAAAGGCGTTCTGCCAGGTCTTGCCCTGATCATTGCTAAACTCCCAATGCTGACGCACGGTACCATTCGGATTATTGTAGTACGTGATTTTATTCT
The DNA here is from genome assembly GCA_964395905.1 of uncultured Ohtaekwangia sp. Taxonomy (GTDB): domain Bacteria; phylum Bacteroidota; class Bacteroidia; order Cytophagales; family Cyclobacteriaceae; genus ELB16-189. The sequence goes on along the minus strand of CAYNCP010000060.1, from coordinate 10,866 downwards.
TCACAGTTCCTTTACCTTTGCCGGCAGGTTGTTCATTTTCCAGAACCATTTTTCCATCCTTATACACCCCCTTGATATGCAATGTAGATCCAGAAACATCCACCCACATCTGTTCCCACATCTTTGTTGAGAAATTATATTTGTTAATGCTGGTCCCTGTAAAGCCAGTTGCCCCGGTCCAGTTTTCCAGCAGCGCACAGCCATTGGCTACTGGGGTAATGACATTGTGACCAATAATGGTATCTGCAACCGTATGGTAAACATCCCATTCGCCCAACCAAAAGTCAAACTGATGGGCTTCTTCGCTGGTGCAGGGGTTTGGTATTTGCTGCGCTTGCAGTGACGGGAAAAGGCTTGCTAACAGAACAGTAATGATAATACTTAACTTCAGTGCTTGCATGTGAATGAAGATAATACGCTGGAGGTAAAGTCAATAACTTTTGTCAGCCGATTCGGCCAGGTTAATTACATTATACCCCATATGACATTAGGGCAAGGCTGGCCACATGCGGCTTTGGTTAATAATCCATAATTTTGCCACATGAATGAGCTGGATCAATGGATCACTGATCTGAACAATAGCCTGAAGGAGGATGAGTTCGTTAAGCTTGTACTCAGTAAGCCTTCGCGAACCACCAAACTGGCTAATATCTATGGTAAACTGGTTTTGATCAAAGAGCAACCCATGCTGTCATTTACCTATCGCTATCCCACCAAAGACGAAACCAGGAATTTGGAAATAAAAGAAGGAGTAAATCTGGTAAGAGAATGGCTGACAGATGATTTTCGAATAGGTACTTTGTTAACAACAACCGGAGATGTGGTACTTAGGGTTTCAAAGAAGGGTAAAATGGATCTTTCTAGAACCAAGCCATCACATGTGGCCCTGCCTTCCAAAAGCCATGACAATCAAAAAGTAAAAAGGACTGGATCAACTGATATCTACTTAAACAAATTAGGAATTACTGATCGACACGGAAAAGTGATTCCAAAGATGGCCGATAAGTACAAGCAAATTAACAAGTACCTGGAGGTGATGGAGGAACAACTGAAGTCAGTTCCTTCCTCCAGGAAGTTAAAGATTGTAGATATGGGAGCGGGTAAGGGTTACCTGACTTTTGCTTTGTATGACTTTTTGAATAACAAATTAAAAGTTAAAGCAGAAGTAATCGGTGTAGAGCAGCGCAAAGAGCTTGTAACTCAGTGCAATGACATTGCTGAAGTATGTGGCTTTAGCGACTTGCACTTTGAAGAAAGCACCATTGAAGATTATAAAATTGACCAGTTGGATGTACTTATAGCCCTGCATGCATGCGATACGGCCACGGACGATGCGATAGCCAAAGGTATTGCTGCGAATGCTTCACTGATTGTATGTGCGCCTTGCTGTCACAAGCAGATCAGGCAGCAGGTAAAAGGGAAGGAGCAACATAGCCCAATGCTGAAGTATGGGATATTCAAGGAGCGTGAATTTGAAATGGTGACGGATACCATCCGGGCATTGATGCTGGAGAAACATCAATACAAATCCAACATCTTTGAATTCATTTCCAATGAGCATACCCGAAAGAATACCATGCTGGTAGGCGTAAAGGGCAAATTGAGCGATCAGGAATCCATTCAAGAGAAAATAGATTCAATAAAGAAAGATTATCAAATCGATTTCCATTATTTGGAGAAGCTGCTGAATTAGAAAATTTTCAATTCAAGTCGCCAACTCTTTGTGACCTCTGTGTAAATTACTCTGTGTTCTCTGTGGTTAACTTTTTTACCACTGAGGACACATAGAAAAATGCATACAATGTGCACAGAGAAACCCCTCACCCAAATCATTTTACCTTTTAAAATTAATTTCTGCTCCCTCTCCCGAGGGGAGAGGGAATATAGATTGAATGGATTTTAATTAAGCAGATGGACGAGGGACTTGATTCGGACCCACTCAGAGTCACTCGCAGAGGACTCTGAGCTGTCTGCCTTCTGACCCACTCAGAGTCACTCGTAGAGGACTCTGAGCTATCTGCCTTTTGAAAGTCGCTAACCATTTGTATTTTGTGTATCGCGCTTCAGCGAAATAAAAAGTGATTCATTTGCTGTAATTCAATGTCTACACATACTCTACATAGTGAAATTAATGAAACTTACTTTTGTACTTTGACTTGCTATAAGTGGAAATCACTATTTGAAGAAGCCAATGCCTATTCAGCAGTCTACACATGGTTTGAGCACTTAAAGCGCGATAATTGTCACATAATTGCGTATGTGATCATGCCTAATCACCTTCATTGCTTGGTAACTCCAACTAAACCTCAGAAGACATTAAATAAATTAGTTAGCGAAGGCAAACGATTTATGGCCTATGCTATTGTAAAGAATCTCATTGAACTAAGAAAATGGTCTATTTTGGAGGAACTTGAAGCTGGTGTTCAAGAGAGTGAAAGGAGAAAGTCTAAAAAGCATCAAGTATTTAGATTGTCTTTTGACGCGAGGCAATGTCATAGTGAAAAGATGCTGGAGCAAAAATTAGATTATATCCATACAAACCCAGTAAAGGGAAAATGGAGTTTAGTGGACGATTTTACAGATTATCCACATTCTAGTGCTTCTTTTTATGAACTGCAAAAGGGAAATAAATTTATTACTCACTATAAGGATTTAATGTTTGAGAAGTAGTTTTAGGTGCAGGGTCACTCAGGATTATATCTAAAAGCTTATCCCACTCAGAGTCACTCGTAGAGGACTCTGAGCTAAGCTATCTGTCTTTACTCTGTGACCGTTTGAAGTAGTTTTAGGTGCAGAGTCACTCAGAGTCCCTTTCAGGTGACTCTGAGTGGGATTAGTGGGATTATGTGGCCTCTGTGGTTATTTTTTTTTACCAAGGAGAACACAAAGAGATATTCCAATTCTAGTTCTGTTGTGTCTTTACCTTCGTATCAGCGGGAAGACTTGATTTTTGTTTGTTGACCATCTCTTCCACATCTTTGAGCAAGGCCTTGGCGTCATACACAATGCCATCTTTGATAGTATATTCAACGCCACCCACTCGCTCCGGCTTTCCTGTTTCGTCATTCAATCTGATGGCACCGGTACCATACAGCACTTTCAAATTCTGCAACGGATTTTCACCCACGATAATCATGTCGGCAAGTAACCCTTCACGGATCACTCCATATTCAATTGGTTTCTGCTTTGGGTAAAATACTTCCTCTGCGCCATGCATGGTCGCAGCACGAATCACTTCCAAAGGATGGAAGCCTGCTTCCTGAAGCATCTCCAATTCTAAAACAGTGCCAAAGCCATACAATTGATAAATAAAACCTGAATCAGAACCGACAGTAACTTTACCACCCTTGTTCTTATACTCATTCAAAAATTGCATCCACACTTGATAAAACTTCTTCCACGCCACCTCATCTGCAGTTGTCCAGTCAAACCAGTAGGCACCATGACTGGTACGGCTGGGCTCAAAGAAATCCCATTGCGTGGGCAAGGTATATTTGGCATGCCAGTCGGCATTGCGGGCACGCATCACATCCCTGCCTGCAGAATAAATGGTCATGGTGGGGTTGATGAAATAATCCAGCTTCAAGAATTCATCCATCAGGGCATTCCATTTTTCTCCACCTGGCTTTACCATATCCCACTGGCGTGCCACCTGACCAAACCGATGCTGCTCGTCATTGTAATTCATATCTACCGGCCAGGGCTGTACGTCATGGTTTTCATACATGGATTCAAACAAACCATAAAAATGGGTCATGCTTGTCAAACCCAATCTTGCAGCGTCCAGGGCATTCATTTGTGCCACTCCACTTTGTCCCAGGTGGGCGGTACTTCCCATTCCCAATGAATTGGCTTCATCCAGTAGTGCTTTCATGATTTCAGGCCGATACGATCCCAGCTTCAATCCATCCACTCCTTTTTTATGGGCGTACTGTACCCATTCCTTAGCGTCTGCAGGGGTGAGGATCTTTCTGTTCTTCCATTCCTCACCACTACCCGGACGGTGAAATGAAATGATTCGTGGAGCTACGATCTTATTGGCAGCACTTCGCTCCCTTTCTTTGAGTGACCATTCAAGTGGTCCGGTAGGAACGCCCCGAACGGTTGTAATGCCGTTGGCCATCCACAGTTTGTAGGTATATTCCGCTTCAGGTGCCTTGCCTTCCCCACCAGTGTGCACGTGCAGGTCGATGATACCTGGCATCAGGTATTTGCCGGTAGCATCAATTTCTTTGGTGTTGCCATTGCCCAGCTTGGGGCGCTTGTCCTGATCAATGGCGATATAAGGAACGCCAACTGTTTGTATGTCTACGATCTTATTTTTCTCCACCACGATGTCAACCGGACCTGTGGGAGGCCCACCCGTACCATCGATCAGCGTGACGCCCCGTATAATCAGGCGATCAAAAGGGCCTTCACCTTCTCCCGCCTTGCGGTCGGGAGCACCAATCATCTGTGCAAACAAAAGGCAAGGAGTGAGCAGATAAAATAGAATCACAAGGCGTTTCATGGTAATAATGGTTTGTTGATGGACGACTAAATTAATCCCAATTTTCGAACTTCAATCCATATTGTTTATGGGTGGTTTAAGAAGTTGGTGAGGGAGTTTGAAACTGGATACTGGCCAATGGCAAGGATAGATTTACCAATTCTCTTTGCGACCTCTGTGTAATTACTCAGTGTTCTCTGTGGTTAGATTTTTTCTTTAAAAATTAATTTCTGCCCCCTCCCGAGGGAGAGGGAATATGGATTGAATAGATATTTAATTAAGAAGATGGGTGAGGGACTTGATGCTTTGCGTCTTTGCGCCTTTGAGGTTAATGCCCTTATATTTACACCTTAACATATTCGAAGATGAACAAGTCAATTCTTTCCCTATTCTTTTGTTTGCTGCTCTCACCTTCATTTGGCCAGGAAGCTTATCGCAGGTGGCGCGTTATGAATCAGATTCGAAACGATAAGTTTGACCTGGTGCTGCCCCAGGTGATGCGCGAAAACAACATTGACATGTGGATCATTACCAACAAGGAGGGAAACTTCGACCCGCTTTATCCAGACATGGGTGGGGGATATGCCAGTCAAAATGGGTATTATATTTTTACTGACACGGGCAAGCCACGTATTGAAAGGGCAGCCCTTGGCATCGATGGCGGATTGTTGGAAGGGGGCGGAGCTTATGATTACTTCGGCAGTGAAAGTGAATTAAAGGATTTTGTAGCCAAGCGCGATCCCAAGCGCATAGGGTTGAACATGTCTGATGCCATAGGAGGTGCAGATGGACTATCGTATACCATGCATAAGCGCCTGTCTGATGTACTGGGTAAAAAATATGAAGCCCGTTTTGTTTCAGCAGAGAAACTGGTTTCAGATTTCAGGTCCAGGCGAGTGGCCACAGAGATTGCCACCTTCGCGGAAGCCGGGAACTATTCTTACACGATTGCTGAAAAGGCATTTTCAAATGAAGTGATTACACCGGGAGTAACCACGCTGGAAGATGTGGCCTGGTGGATGAGGGAGCAACAGTTTAAGAATAATTTGGAGACTTCGTTTGGGATGCCATCGGTTTACATCACCGGCCCCGAAGGAATCGTAGCCACGTCAACAGATAGAATCATTCAGCGCGGTGACATCCTGATGCTCGACTGGGGTGTGGGACTGATGAACATGTACACAGACATGAAACGAATGGCTTATGTGTTGAAAGAGGGAGAGACTGCTGTCCCCGAAAGTATTCAGAATGCGTTTAATCAGGGTGTGAAGGTGAGAACCATAATTAAGGAAACAATTAAACCGGGAATCACTGCTGAACAAAACATGACTAACATTTACGAAGCATTAGAAAAGGCTGGGTTTTCTAAGATTGCCTTTAACAAACCTAATGCAGATGGCAAGACAGACGTGGTTATTGGCTGTCATTCCGTTGGCAACTGGGGCCACGGAATAGGACCGAGTATTGCAGAGTGGAACCCGGTGCGCTTTAAGTATGTGGTCAAGCCCACCAACTTGCTCTCCATTGAGTTGTTTGCTTACACTCCGCTGCCGGAATGGGGAGGCAAGAAGTTACGCATTCCATTGGAGGATGATGCCGTGGTAACGGAAAGAGGAATTGAATGGTTGTATCCCATTAATCAGCGGGTATTGACCATCAAATAATATTTACCGCTAAGTCGCAAAGGCGTAAGGATTGATCTTAGCGTCCTGGCGCCTCCGCGGTTAATCACTTCCTTTTTTGAAATGATATTTTGGACTCACCGGCCTGATCATCATGTTGGCTATAAAGCCTACCACAAGCAGTCCGGCCATGATATACATAGTAAACGAATACGCCTGGGCAGGAGGTAATCCTACTGTCTCGATCTGGTAGGCCCGCTGGTAGTTGATTAGTGTCGGCCCAACAATAGCCTGAAGGAGAATAAGTTTGTTAAACTGGTGCTCAGTAAACCTTCACGAACTACCAAACTGGTTGTATCCGATTAATCAAAGGATATTGACCATCAAATAATATTTACCGCTAAGTCGCAAAGGCGCAAGGATTAATCTTAGCGTCTTGGCGCCTCCGCGGTTAATCACTTCCTTTTTTGAAATGATATTTTGGACTCACCGGCCTGATCATCATGTTGGCCACAAAACCAATGACGAGCAATGCCGCCATGATGTACATGGTGAATGAATAGGCTTGTGCAGGAGGAAGACCAACGGTCTCTATCTGGTAAGCCCGCAGGTAGTTGATTAGTGTCGGGCCAAATAATGCAGCCAGCGACCAGGCTACCAATAGTCTACCGTGAATCGCACCTACCTGCATCACGCCAAACATATCCTTGAGATAAGCCGGTACGGTAGCAAAACCACCGCCATACATGCTGATGATGATGCAAAAAGTGATGATAAACAAAATAGAACTGCCCATATGACCAAATTGTGGAACGGCTATGTACAATAGGGCCCCAAGTAAGAAGAAAATGCTGTATGTTGATTTTCTCCCAATCTTGTCCGAGATGGAGGACCAGAAGAAACGACCGATCATATTGAACAGGCTTAGCAACCCAACAAATCCGGCAGCAGCAGCCACAGTCACAGCTTTGGCTTCTCCTACTGCTGTCACAGAAAACATTTCCTGGATCATGACAGAAGCCTGCCCCAACACACCAATGCCTGCGGTTACATTGAGCATGAGCACCACGAAAATCAGCCAAAACTGAGGCGTCCTGATAGCGGTATCCGCGTCTACTTGCTCGGTGGTAATGAGGGCACTCTTTTTTATCCTGAAATTATTACCACCTGGCTGCCAGTCTTTAGGGGGCACGCGTACCGTAAACACGCCAAACATCATGAATACAAAATAGATGATGCCCATGGCTATAAACGTTTCAGCCACACCGACTGCGTGTGGTCCTTTGAAAAAATCCATGAGGCTAACTGACAGCGGTGAAGCAATCATGGCACCTCCCCCAAAGCCCATGATGGCCATGCCGGTGGCCAGGCCAGGTCGATCCGGAAACCATTTTATTAAAGTAGATACGGGAGAGATGTATCCCAGGCCTAATCCAATGCCACCGAGCACCCCATGTCCCAGGTAAACGATCCAGATGTTGTGGAGATAAACACCCAGCGCTGCCACTCCAAATCCGGAGCAGAAGCAGACTGCTGATGTAAACATAGCTTGTCGTGGACCAACGCGGTCCAGCCATTTGCCAAATACGGCTGCTGAAGCACCCAGCATAAACAAGGCAATGCTAAATATCCAACCCAGCGTAGTAAGGGCCCAATCATCAGGTGCGGATTCCGTGATCCCTACAATGCGCGTCATGGGCTCATTGAATACACTGTATGCATAAATCTGTCCGATGCACAAGTGGATACTCAGTGCTGCAGGGGGGACCAGCCAACGGCTGTAACCGGGATTGGCTATAGAGTGATTGCGATCAAGGAAGGAGAGCAGGGCCAAGTGATTTCAGGGTTGGGATAGTCTTCAATATAGCAAATCGGCAACAATAGAGGCAATAAGAAAGTGCGCACCGCCCTATAGGGCATTTGTACACACCATGTGTACAACTTGTACAGACTATATGCGGCATTGGTACATACCATCCGGAATAGTTGTACAGATAATAGGCGGCATTTGCCCACACCATGCAGAGTATTTGTAAGGACCATATGCAGTATTTGTACCTGGACGCCTGGTGATTTGCACCTAAGGGGAGGACTAGCTGCACTTAGGATGCAGGGCAGATGCCATGGTGAGTTGGTCACTTGTACATACAATAGGAAGAACTTACTCATGGCCGTGGTATGGAAGCAGTCTGAGGGCAGTGCAGGTATAGCTTGATGCAGGTGGCTATGAAGGGTTGAGTAAGCAGCTGGTGCGATGGATGTTTTGAAGAAGTAAAAAAATACAAAATAATTTTATGTTTTTTCTGATTTCGTGAAACTTTATGGGTAGGGAATTCGTGATATAAGTATGAACAATTCCAAAACCGTAGACGCTTACTCAAGGTTAGTAGGCCTCTGCACCGGGTTTGGAGAGACGTATAAACCCGGACAACAAAACCTCCAGCTTAAAGCGATGAGAGCTTTGCTTGTAAAAGCACAAAGTTCATTGCAAGATGTTAAATCCAAAACGAATGCTTACAAGCATGTGACAAATGCGCGTGAGATTTTCTTTGCGGATGTAGATCGACTGGCCTCACAGATCACGTTCACACTAAAGGCAGCAGGCGTACCCAGGCAGACCCTGGATGATGCGCGGTACTACTTTAGGTTGATCACCCGCAGGCTGAAATACCGCGCTCCGATACCAGCTGCAGAAGGAGAGGAGCAACCGTTGAAGGCGCGCAGGCACACACAAGGTGGTTATGTGTCCAGAGCCGGCAACCTGGGAAAGTTGGTAGACCTGGTGAGCGCTGTGCCGGAGTACAAACCCAACGAGGTGGAGCTTCAGGTAGAGCAGTTGCAAGCCAAGGTGGATCGGCTGCATGAGCTGAACAAAGAGGTAGCCCTGGCGAAAGCCGCCCGCAGCAAGGCAATCAGTCATCGCAACAAGGTGTTGTATGAGGATGTGGAATCTCTGGTTGACAATGCCAGCCGCGTGAAGAGTTATGTGCGCGTGGTGTATGGCTTCAACAGCGATGAGATGAAGCAGGTAGTAAATCTAAGTTTCACGAAACCCTCCCGCGTATGAGTACATGCCAAGTGTTCGGAAAATGAAACCCCTCAAGTCGAGATAGCTAGAGGGGTTTTTTTGTTATAAGCATTTTATTTTAAATAGCCGTGTTGCAACACGTGTATAAACGTTTGGCAACGGATAATTTTCTATAGCTGTTTAGAAATTAGGAGATGGCTCAAAAATGGCAGAAATACCCTATATTTAGACTGATATAAGGAAAATAAAGACACCTGGTACGCATATACAGGTGTTGGCGGTAATGTGCGGACAAAAATAACATGAGTTTTAGACTTATATTTTTGACTTTGCTGACTTTTACAACACTGACTATTTATGGCCAGGAAATAAATAAGTGCGACCTTTCATTTCTGTATGGCAAACAAATTGGACAGTTGACAAAGAATGAAATCAAATCCTTTCTGCTGACCTTTGACAATACATGTAAGAATAATGTTGAGTATTCAGAAGGAAGCAATGGACTACTATTTATACTTCTTGATAAACAGACCGAATTGACTCTTCAGACAATTGAAGAATACAAAAAATCTATTTCACTAGACTTAATTTTAAGCGAGTTAACTTCTCCTATCAATGATGGCTTTGACATTAGAGACATCATTAAAAAGGTTCAAAACGTACAAGTTGGCATTGAACTGAAAAGTAATGTTGTGGACAATCTGAAGGTGGCGGAGGGAAAAATGAACTAAAACATCAAGAAGCACACTACCGCCAACACGGTGTATGCGCCATGTGCTTTGGTTCTATTAATAAAGTGTAGGGTAATTGACCCGCGCTTTTTGTGCCTTGTGCTTTCTATTCAATTAGCAGTTCTCCGGGATTAAATTCATTCCTTCACTCACTCAAGCTCGTTCATTTAGTACAGTCCCGGTATTTACTAAGGATTCTGCTACTTGAACAGGATCACAAAAAGCGCTAGCTTGCTATAATAAACAAAGTACAGCACACAGCGCATACACGGGCGTTAGCGGCAATTATCAGCAATGGACTTTAGTGATTTCACAGTTCAATTCAAGCACAAAGTACGCTCGGACTTTCGTTCAAATATTTTCACTGGATTATTATTCATTGTACTTGGATTGGCAATTATGATATCTGGTCTTATCAGAACTGGACAATTTGATTTTAAGTATGGTTTCATTTTAGTAGTATTTTTATTCGGTGGAATGGCTATCCTTTATCGTGCGAAGCATGGGTTGAAGATTTCAGCTCATCCAAAATTGGTTTCGGATCTTGAACTAGAGAAAAACTTGAATGGACTCCTAATGAACGATAATGTAGAACTGCTTGAAAAAGATAACAACTACTTTGTTCTGTTTGTTAAACCTAAAGGGTTTAGTTTTTGGCACGAGGTCCATCTATTAAATGATAGTTCGACTATATATATTAACGCGCGACATATTTGGATGACTCTAATTGACTTAGGGACTGCTAAGGATTTAGAAAATGTAATAATAGGTCGACTAAATAAAAGCCGCTAACACGGTGTATGCGCCATGTGCTTTGGAGCTTTCTACAAAGTAAAAGGTAAGTGACCCGCGCTTTTTGTGCCTTGTGCTTTCTATTCAATTAGCAGTTCTCCAGGATTAAGTTTGATCCTTCGCTCACTCAAGCTCGCTCATTGAGATAAAGTCCCGGTATTTACTAAGGAATCTGCTACTTGAACAGGATCACAAAAAGCGCTA
>CAYNCP010000059.1:0-24095 GCA_964395905.1 uncultured Ohtaekwangia sp. | reverse complement strand
TGATTTTTATTTTCCGGTATTGTATGTTGCCGTCTTCCATAAAGGGCTGAGTTCCATTCTTTGGTAATGGAAATACCAGGAATCCTTCAAGTTTTTCATGAGAGACCTCATAAGGAACGATTTCGCATTCAATGGCATCGGGATAAATAAAAAGACTCCAGGCAAGCAACGAATTGTCAGCGCCCGTGGTATTCCAATAACCCATTCTCACCTTCTCAAGATTTGTTCCTACACAGGTATAAGATGTTTGTCCATCAGCATCAAAGGATATTCCCAATTGAGAATACAAGCAGTTTCTTATAGGTGTTAAGTCGATTGAATTATTGAATATTATTCCCCTGACCATTTCAGTAATATCATCATCGTGACCATATACAACCGTTATCTTTGGATCCTCGCCATAGGAAACCTCCATGGTTGATCCTTGCAATTTTACCTGATCCAAATAATAAACACCTACTAGTTCAGCAGGCAAACTTTTGGGATTTGAAGGCGGATTGATTTGCTTAAATGATGTCGGCTCAACCTGAGATTCCGAACAGGCTAAAAGAACCAGGCTCACCAAAAAAAGTGAATGTTTCATTTGCCATCGATTTGATGAGAAAATTTACCAATTTTCTTAAAATTAGTCAAACGAAATTCTCAAATAGACAGCGGTAAATAATAAAATGGAGCGTTAATCCAGCTTAAAATCAGGATTGTAAATCAGACCAATTATATTTCCCCAGGGATCTTTAACAGCACCCACCACCAGCTCACCTCCCACGTTATGTGGTTTTTCATGCTCTGTTGCACCCAACGATATCAATCTGGCATATTCTCTCTCGACATTATCCACCCCCCAGTACGTATTTACACTTTCTCCTTTCCCTGATGAATGGCTTTCATCGGGCATCAACCCAAGTTCATACCCTGCAATATTAAAACCCACATAAAATGGTTCATCAAAGTAAGGCTTTACTTGAAATGCCTTTGAGTACCACGTGATCGCTTTTTTTAGATCGTCAACTATGTAAATACAAGTGCGAAGGCCTAAAAATGGTGTCTTCATGTTGGTTGATTTTATTTCGGTTAAATGAATATTACGCCAGTATACTTTAATTCCTCCTCCATCGTGTATTTGAAGCGCAATGCTTCCCGTGGCTTCACCAATTTTTTGATCAATCAAATGAATCATTTGCTGACCATTCAACCATGTGGTCACCTGATCACCCACCACCCTGACCTTCATCAAATTCCAATCTCCAAACTTTAAAAATCTTTCTTTTTCCTTATCCGGTTTAATCAACCAGCCTCGGCCGTAAGATTCGTATATACCTCCTGTATCGGATCCCGGTGGTGCTACTTCCGCCTGCCACCCTGTTATTTTGGTTCCTTCTATCGATGACCTGAAAAAAACTCCGCTGTTGCCATCCGCCCCTTGTTTGAACTCCAGTGTCAACTCAAAATCCTTGTACGCTTTTTCCGTTGCCAGATATCCGTATTGCTTGTCAGGTCCGCTTTCGCAAATCAGCAGTCCATCCTTCACATACCACTTTTCGGTCCCATACACTTTCCACCCGGCCAGGTCCTTGCCATTAAACAACGACACCGGTTGCGCATAAGCCACGTATCCCAGCATTGAAAGCACCACTCCGACAATGATCTTCATTGAACTACAATTCTTTGATCCTGATGTTTCTAAACCAAATAAAGCTGCCATGATCCTGCAAGCCTATCAACCCGGTTTTGGCTTTTCCATAATCCGGATAGGCATCCCATTTGCCGCTGTTTCTTCGGGTCGTCCAGTCTTCGGACCACGGAACAAATTCAACCACCTTTTCGCCATTCAACCAGTACTCAACCTTAGCTTCTGTAAAGATGATCCTGGTGGTGTTCCACTCATTGGCCGGCTTGACCACATCCTTGGATGGATCGGCCGGATACATGGCGTAATCCGCACCTACCATTTGCCAGTCTTCAAGTGGATCAGGGAATTTTAAGTTATCGATTAATTGATACTCAGGTGCGTTTTCATAAGGTGCCTTGTATTGATCTCCCTCCACCACATGGTAAAATATGCCGCTGTTGCCGCCTTCACTGATCTTCCACTCCAGTTCCAGTTGGAAATTATCAAACGCCCTTGCTCCGTAGACAATGTCTCCTCCAATGTCACCTCCGGTGCCCAGCGATTTCAACGTGCCCGCTTCTAAAACCCAATTGGATGGAAGGCTGTCGGCATTGAATCCCCTCCAGCCGTCCAATGACGTACCGTCAAATAGCATGATCCAATCAGCATCATCGGCTGTTTCTTTTTCTGCCTCTGCTTGCTTATTGGATGAACAAGATGCGATAATCATCATGATCAAAAGCAAATAAGCCAACAAAGTAATTCGTGTTTTCATCATCATCTTTTATTAACCAATCACTTTCATATTTACCGGATCCCATTTGATAAACTTATTTTGTGCATAGCTGTCGTTGCACAATAAGGCCGGAGCTGCCGCACGGAATCCGAACACCGGGTCCTCAACAACTTTTCCTTTGGTGCGAATGGCATGGAAGAAATTGGCAAAGTGATCGTAGTGAGCACCCTTCCATCCATCTTCCGCCTTGAAAACAATTTCTTCAGGGGGCAGCATTTTCTTACGTGCCGTGTAGGCCGTTGCCGATTCCAATTTTTGCGCTTCCAGAAATGGATCATCTGTAGATTCCGCCTTATTTCTTCTCAACACCACCTCTTCCCACTTCACGTCCATGGACCCCTTGCTGCCTACCAGTCTTAAATAGGTGGTACCACTGGTGCCATCTACAAAATTACAACGCAACGATAAATTAAATCCGGGGTGCTCTTCGGCCTCACCGTACTGAAACATACCCAGCAGCACATCAGGTACTTCCCTGCCATCTTTCCAGTAGCGAAGTCCGCCCATCGCGCTTACCTCATTGGGTCCTTTTGAGTTGGCGATAAAATGCAGACTTGAAAACAAATGCACGAACAGATCTCCAGCCATGCCGGTACCATAGTCGGTATAATTTCTCCATCTGAAAAATCGCAATGGATCGAATGGACGCTTGGTTGTGTTGGATATGTACTTATTCCAACTCACCGTCTTTTCCGATGCATCTTTGGGAATGGCATATTGCCAGGCACCTTCCGGAGAATGGCGCGCCCAAAATCCTTCGGCATAGTTAAGATCGCCAATGGCTCCGTCTGCCAACAGCTGCTTGGCTTTCTCATTTCCCAATGACGACAATCCCTGGCTGCCTACCATAAAGATGACCCCGGATTTTTTCCAGGCGTCAATCACCTCCATGCCTTGCTTCACAGATTGCACCATGGGCTTTTCGCAGTATACATGCTTGCCTGCCAGCATGGCATCTACCGAAATCTGTTTGTGCCAGTGATCAGGCGTACCAATGATGACTACGTCAACGTCTTTCCTTCTTAATATCTCCTTGTAGTCATCGGTAGCAAAAATATGATCACCCCACATTTTTTTGGATCGATCGATTCGACCTGTATAAAGGTCACATACAGCCGTAAGTTTAATTCCTTCATGCTGTAAGGCTGTTTTTGTATCTTCCGTTCCCATGCCCCCTGCTCCTATTAAAGCAATATTTAGAGTGTCGGCAGGGCCATACAATGTTGATTTGGATATTATTGAAAAAGGTTTGGTTTTGGCGGAAGCTATCGAGGGTATCGTTACCGCTCCGGCCGCAATGATACCTGCCTTTTTTAGAAACTTTCGTCTGTCTGTTTTATCACTCATTACGCTCCATCATTAATTGTACAGCGCTCAATTTAGTTTATATTTTCATAATGAAACTTCAGGGGTTACCGTTTATTTTAGCTTCATCTTCTTTTTCCACCCAGTTGACCAAGGGGTCAATCCATTCTTTGTATCCTTTGTAAATAAATCCATGGCTCCACCCCGTGTTCAATGTAATTTCGTTGAAACTGGTGATTGTGTTTCGACCTTCGAAAATCTTGTAACAACTCCCATGAGGGTCAGTGCGCTCAATAATGGACAAAAATCTACCGCTCAGATCAAGTTTTGAATAACCTTCATGTGTATTGGGCCAGCAGCCTCCCATCAACACGTACTTCATGCCTGGATCTCTGAGTTGCCCCGCCACCAAAAGGGCGATGTTCCATCCGGCAGAAGCGCCCACTATAGTTATTCGATCCGTTGTCACATTTAACTGTATTAGCGAATCAATTTGGTTTATGATTCTGCCCGCGTAAACGCTATCCGATACACCTTCTTTTCTTATTTCACTGATCACAACAAAATTGCGCTTGCGCAATGAATCCAGGATATTGGAATACTCATAGGGTCCCCATTCGGGTACAGACTGGTTGATCGCGTTATCACCCAGCACAGTGACCACACCCCCATGGAGATAGAATAAGTAACGATCATTATGGCTGAGCTTCACTCCTCCTCTACAGCTGGTAAGAATGAGACTTACAAACACAAAAATCCGGATGGTACCAAATGGCGACATTATAGTTCTGCTTTACTTAAGCGTTCTACCATAGCCTCCTCACTTGGAGGGACCAATACATGAATATCATACAGCGCAGCCACACGCATAATCGATGTTATATTTTTTGAATATCAAATTAATAAAAAAAGGCGTAGCAAATAGCTGCGCCTTTTCGAATGGCTCTATTAGTGCACTAGTTGCCTACTGTGATATTCTGCGATTGGTTGCCAATTGAAACTGAAAGTACATTATTGCATTGAGCGCCTTCATCTCCAAAATTCAAAGTAATTGGAGTAGCGCTTACGGTGAAAAGCAACTCCCCTTCCGCGGGCAATTGATATCCCTGAAAAGCACACTCCGTCCTGAAAATGAGCGGTCGTGTCACCAATGAAACATAGTCATAGCCCGCACGGGTGATTCCACTGGCGGATCCTTCAACTTTCCAACTCGTAGCCCCAATTGTATTTCCCAAAGTTATGGTATGGGTGTGAATGGCGCTCCGGCTGATGAATGTCTGATCTGGAAAGGTGGCCTTGCCGCCTGTATCCTTTACACTAAATGTGACAGATATGCTGGGACTAAGCGTAAAAGCAGTGGTGGTAACTTTCCTGTCACCTTCAATTTTTACGTCATTGACTGAATATCCTTCAAAAGTAGTTGTCGTGGTAGAGCCTACAGCAAATCTTTGTCCCACATAAACGATGATGATTTTTCCCTTGCGAACTACCCCTCTCGGATCCGTCTGTCCATCCCCAAAATCAATGGTGATGGTACCTCTCGGATTTTGTGGATCATTGTTTGATTCTGTGACCAAAGTGACGGTGGCACCATTGAACCGCGTATCCCCATCCACTACAATGGTGATGGTACCATTCGTGCGCCCGCTTTTAATCTGATCAGATGTAGGTGTATTAAAAGCCATGGTAGCAAGATCACCTGCTTCATTAAAATACGCCTCAGTTAACGATTGATCATTAATTGCATCCTTCTGCTCAGTGGTGACAATATCAACTACTGTATCCTCACAAGCTGAAAAACTGATCAGGACCACCATTGACAACACACTTATTACTATTTTCATATTATCATGCTATTTAGTTCCAAACAACTCCCATACAATAATTAGGCCACCCGCCCGGCAATTATTATATATTCCAATGGTTTTCAATTGGTAACTGTAAAATTAGGGGTTTACTTCAAATCCCCGAAATGACTACGCTCCAGTTGGTTTAAAATATCATCATCATTGTGTAAATTAGAATGAGTAAAAACAATGAAAGGTTTTTGAATAAAAATGGAATATCGAACCATATCATTAGAAGAACTCAAGAAATCAAAATTCCCAGCACATGATGTGCTGAGCGATGATAAGGATCGACAATTGCGGAGTCACGATCTGCGCAGTGCCATGGCCTACACCAATATTGAACACGATGAGATTGGACTTATTATTCAACTTGCCACTGGCGAACAGGTTGAATACCTTTCTGACTTTATTGAGTTTGAAGGGCAACTGGTTGAATTGAAAGGGGGTTATGCAATCCCGGTAAAGTCTATTCTGAAAGTTGATATCTAAAATATCCTTGCGTATCCGGCCTACTAGTTTTTTAAATTTGGAATGGAGACTTTAAAGGTTGCCCCCTTACCCAATTCAGACTGAACTATTATTTTGCCATTCAATTTGGCTACGGCCTCCCTGACAATGTAAAGCCCTAATCCTGCACCATCACTTTTCGTGTTGCCTCGGAAAAACATGTCAAAAACCTTACCGGTGAGATCTGGCGCAATACCAAGTCCGTTATCACTAAAACACAGCTCTGCTTCATGATCATCTATCTGAACAACTTCAATTGCCAATTCACATTTTTGCTTTGATGGATCCCTGTATTTTATGGCGTTTGACAGCAGGTTTTCAATGACCACACAAATCCTGTAGGCATCAGAAACAAAGTGTGAAAAATCACCATTTACTTCAATGCTGATATTCACTTCGTTAAACCCATCCAGGTATTCAAGTTTGGATATGCATGTATTTATCAAGGTAAGGAAATCGATGTCATCTTTTACAACTTCGAATCTTGCGTTGCGAGAATGCTCCAATATCTCTTTAAGGGTAGCATCCAGCCGGCTAACGCTCAACTCCATCATTTCGAAGTATTTGTCATAAACAGGATCACGTGGCCGGCTATCTCTTTTGGAAATATTTAACAATCCAAGCAGTGATCTTAATGGTGCGCGCAAGTCATGAGAAACACTATAAGCAAAGCTGTCCAGTTCGCTATTGATTTTGGTCAACTCTTCATTTTGAATTCTTAAGGCAATCTCAGCTTCAAGTCTTTGTGCTGCAAGCTTTCTTGTATTTAGGGAATTCAGAATAGCGGAATGCAGCCTGCTCAAATTGGATTTCAATATATAATCATCTGCCCCTTGTTTGATTCGGGTAATGGCAAACTCTTCAGACACAGATCCGGTTACCAGTATAAAAGGAGCCGTAATGCCAAGTCGCTTACAAAGTTTCAGTGCTTCCGCAGAATTAAACTGCGGAAGAGAATGATCAGAGAGAATGATATCAAAGTGTGATAGTCGAATTGCCTTAAAGAAATCGTCCTTGGTGTCTACGCGGGTCAGCTCAAAGTCAAGCCCTTCTGACCGCAATGCACGGGCTACCAATTCGGCATCCTCTTCTACATCTTCAAGAAACAATATCTTCAACTTGCTCATGCTTATTTAGGAGGTTGATTGATCAGAAGCCAGAATAAGCCAAGCTGGTCCACAGCTTCAATAAATTTGTCAAACTGTACCGGCTTGACAATGTATGCATTCACACCAAGATGATAAGACTCAATGATGTCTTTCTCTTCTTTTGAAGAAGTTAACATGACCACCGGAATCACCTTTCTTTCAGGATCGTTCTTAATCTTTTTCAAAATTTGAATACCATCCAGTTTGGGCATTTTAAGGTCCAGTAAAATAAGCTTGGGATAATCCCCCGGACTTCTTTGAAGAATATATTCCAAAGCTTCTTCCGAATCACTAATGTGCAACAACCTGTTGGCCAGGTTTCTCTTCTTTAAAGCCCTTATGGTCAATTCGGCATCATCGTGGCTGTCTTCAATGAGCAGAATTTCAATTTGTTGACTGATTGTAGTCATAATGTTGGATTAAGTAAGCTGAAATAGAATGTCGATCCTTCTCCAACGCTGGAAGTAGCCCAAATTCGACCGTTGTGCTTAGATATTATTCGATGTGCCAGCGCCAGACCGACCCCTGTACCCTCAAAATCTTTGACATTATGCAATCGCTGAAAAACCTTGAAAAGTTTGTCACTATACATCATGTCGAAACCTACACCATTGTCGGTAATAAAGTAAATGGTGTTTCCTCGCTCCTCAAGGGATCCAATCTCAATAATCGAATCAACCCTGTTTTTCGAATACTTCAATGCATTTGACATCAGGTTTACCCAAACCTGTCGTATCATGCTGAAATCTCCCCGGGTATTTGGCAGGGGGCCAATTTTCCATTCCACTTTCCGTACCTCAATTGCCATTAATTCATTCTTCACTTCTTCAACCATATTTTGAATATTCAAGTTTGAATAGGTAAGTGATTTCCTGCCCAGTCTGGAAAATTCAAGCAGATCGTCAATGAGGTGGCCCATGCGGCTTGAGTTTCGCATTACAATATCCAACAAGCGATTTCCCTCCTCGCCAAGTGCAGAACCATATTCCACTTTAAGCACTTCAGAAAATCCTCTTATGCTGCGCAAAGGAGCTCTCAAGTCGTGCGAAACCGAATAAGTAAAAGCCTCAAGCTCCTTATTGATATCCATTACTTTTTGCTCAGCCACCAGTCTTCTTTTCATACTTGTGTTTACAAGAGCAAAGAGTAGTATCGTGATCGTTACAATCGCTACCATCAGGGAGAAAAATATTTTCTGGAAACCTTTCAATTCGAACTGACTCTTGAGAATCCTATCTTGAAGCAATCGTTGCTCCTCATTTCTCATTGCGTTTATTGACGCGTCTACCTCCAGCGTAGATAATAGATTCCTGTCGTTAACAAATATTTCCCCGGCACGCCAACCCGTTAGCTTTACTTCTTTAATAATGTCCTTATGGATTTCCAGTTTTCTCACTCCGGCAGTGCGAAAGCTGTCAATATTTACACGCTGCCTGTCATTGTCTCTGGTAAGCGATGCTATGGTGTTGTAATGCTGTGAAGCAATTTTTAACTCTTCTTTGTATTGGTTAAGAAATGTTGTGTCTCCTGATATGATATATTTACCAAGTCTCTCCTCAACCCTCAATGCATTAGATTGTATTTGCTCAATGTGTTTCAGCACATTGTTAGTATGAAATATCTGTTCCCTTGCATCCATAATCTCCTGGTTATTGGTATGGGTGAGATATCCCAGGTATAGAATAACAAACAATGCAGACACAAATCCGGAGACAATCCATCTGTTGACATACAGCCTCATTTTGACAAAAATTAACTCCCCCAATTAGAGGCAATTGCCTCACCTGTTTCTCCAAAGAAACAGGCAAACTTTTCCAATTTTGTCAAGTTAAAAAATAAAACAGGGGTTGTATGAAGGATGTAATATTGGAGTAAGAAAATAAAATGAATCATACAAATACCCATCCGAAGTGCGCTAAATAATCAGGATTTTCTAAGTCACCCGGATTAAGGTATTTGGAACAGCAGCAGGAGTAAACTTGCGAAGGGATTGTTAATTCTTTTTTTCCAGTATGGGCTTCGTTTGTTGAGTTCCATTGTCAATCGCGGAATTTGGAATCACTCTTTCCAGTTTATAGAGATCAGTCCTTCTGTCCATGAGCGTTTGAACTGATCCATTGTAATGAAGATCTTTCAATAAATCCAAATCAACGTCTACTATCAGGGTCATTTCAGAATTAGGGGTTGCCTCGGCTTTGATGGCATTCGTGGGAAATGCAAAATCGGCTGGCGTAAACACGGCAGATTGCGCGTACTGAATATCCATATTGTGCACTTTGGGCAGGTTACCAACACATCCTGCGATGGCAACAAAACACTCGTTTTCAATGGCACGCGCCTGTCCGCAATGTTTGACACGGGTATACCCGTTTTGGGTGTCAGTAACAAAAGGAACAAAAAGTATGTTCATACCTTCGTCTGCAAGAAGTCTTGACAATTCAGGGAACTCAACATCATAGCATATGAGCACACCAACTTTTCCACAATCCGTGTCGAATGCCCTCAGTGAATTTCCACCAGCCATTCCCCAATCGAATTTCTCACTTGGCGTTACGTGCAGTTTTTCATACATCTCAGATGTGCCATTGCGCCTGCAAAGCCAGCCCACATTATATAATTTTCCATCTCTAATTAAAGGCATACTGCCCGTGATGATATTGGCATTGTAGGAGACAGCAAATTCCTTGAACTTGGCGTGTAGCCGGTCTGTATAATCCGCTAATTTCCTGATTGCCTGAGCCTCCGGCACATCATTTAGGGTGGCCATTAAAGGGGCATGGAAATACTCCGGAAACAAAATAAAATCACTTTCATAGGCGGAAGCGCCATCTACAAAGAACTCAATTTGCTCTACCAACGCATCAAAGTCTTTGAATGAACGCATCTGCCACTGGATGAGCGCCATTCTTACATTAGATTTTTTACTATTGAACAGCTTTCTTTTGGGTTCATAATAAATATTATTCCATTCAATAAGCGCTGCATAATCCATTGATTCCTTGTCACCGGGCATGTAACCTTTAAGGATTTTTTTCACGTGAAAATCGTTGGAGAGTTGAAAAGTAAGTGTGGGGTCATACACCTGCTTCAATTTCACCTTTTCAATGTATTGTTTGGTGTTATACTTGTCGGCAAATTCGGCATATCGTGGCAGCCTTCCACCCGCTACTATCGCTTCCAGGTTCAATTTCTCACACAATTCCTTGCGCGCATTGTACAGCCGTCTGGCCAATCTCATTCCCCTATATTCAGGATGAATGAATACCTCTATCCCGTAGAGTACATCTCCTTTGGGATCATGTGTGGAAAAAGTATAGTTCCCTGTAATCTGCTCGTAGGTATGGTTATCTCCAAAACGTTCATAGTCAACAATAATAGATAATGCAGTGCCCACTACCTTACCGTCCACTTTAATGCAAATTTGACCGCCTGGAAAAATATCAATCAACTTTTGAATGTGATGTTCTCTCCAGTAAGCACCCCATTCTTTATAGGCCTCCAGCATACTTTCCTTGAGGTCCAAATAATCAGCCATCTTTAATGCACCAATCTCAACTTTCATATCAATGATTTATAAATCCCAGTTTTTTGCAATTGTTGAATCCCGGTATACCTCACCATGTAAATGACCACCCAGAACTTATGCGCTTGACAAAAGATGGATTGCGAGGTAATATTAACCAGAAGGGTCAAAGATAGTCAAAAAAGCCCATTTTAGCTAGTTTGGTGAGATTGACCCGGCATGATTCCAGACTTGATGTGCAGGTCTCGCTGTGGGAAAGGAATGGTGACACCCGCTTCTCTGAAACGTTTATCAATCAAATAACGAATATCACTTTTTGTGTTTTCAATGGGAAAAATATCGGCACTCCAAAAAAATACTTCAAACAGCAATGCGCTGTCTCCAAAATCTACAAAACGAACAAAAGGATCCTTGCCATCTGCTGTATTTTTCAACACTTTATCATGCTGAAGCGTGCACTCCAGCAGGATTTCCCTCACCTTGTCTACATCACTGCCATAGGCAACGCCAACAACCACTTTGAACCTGGTAGGCGTAGCGCTGTGACTCCAGTTAATGATATTATCTACAATGAATTTATGATTAGGGACAATCAACATGATTCCATCTCTGGTCAGCACCGTTGAAGTGCGTAGGTTAATGGTCACTATCTTTCCAATTAATCCGTCAATTTCAATGACGTCATCTCGTTGAATGGTGCCTTCAATCAAAATAAAAATTCCCGAAACCAGATCCTGAAAAATCTGCTGAAGTCCCAAACCCAGACCAACAAGCAGTGCGGCAGAACCCGCCAACAGGATTGTGATTTGAAATCCTGCAGCCTGGATCATGAATATCAATGCGAAAGTCCATACGAAGTATTGTACCAGTTTGAACAGTGCAAATCTCCTTCCTCTATCAATTCCTCGCTTTTCAAAAATTCTATTCAAGACTTTTTTCAGTCCGAAAAGAAATATCCTTACTCCCACATAAATAACTACAACTAAGAGAATCGATCCAATGGTGAACGAATAAGTTCCCGTTTCGAATAACTTGTAGTTCAATATTTCTTGTATCCTATTGTTCATTTGCTTTTCAGATTCACCTGAAGATCTGGTGCTCCCACCAATTCAAACGTGGCAGACCCAAAGCGAACCTTGCCATTGGTGGCTGAAACTTCTTTGAGTATGGCTTCAAACAAATCATTCTTAGTCATCCTTCTGCGCTTATAATCGACTACATAGCGAATGGTAAACTCCACCCAGTTGTCATTGGCTATCAAACTGATCATTGGCTCAAGCCTGGCATTTTCAATCATGTATTTTTTCACTACGCTCTTCCAAACTTTCTTTCCCTCTTCCGCATTTGATCCTACAAGGTCATTTGCCACCCTTTCGAATAATGTCCTTGCCAGCGCATAATCGCTCCCGTATTGAACGGGAATCTTAATTTCATCCCAGAGGAAGGGGAAGTCACCTGAGTAATTAAAGACTGGTTCTTTAAAAACAAAACTATTGGCCACCCGCACGATCCTGCCATTGTACAAATCGCCATCCACCCACTGACCGGTTTCCATGAGGGTAGTTCTTAATACACCGATATCAATCACATCTCCCTTGATGCCTCCCAACTGAACGCGATCTCCGGTTTTATAAAAATTACCAAACATCAGTGCCATCCAACCCGCAACGCTGGCGATCACCTCTTGCAGGGCGAATGCAATACCGGCTCCGGCCACGCCCAGAGCAACCGTGAAGCCAGCGAGATTTTTGCTGTAAGTGACCAGAAGCGCCAGAATGATAATGACGTAGGAAACAAAATCAAGAACCTTTTTTGTCTTGTATTGATCCTGATCCAGTGCCGACTTATCTATTCTTCTTTTGATAAAAACAAAAACCAATCGAATGAAGACAATAATGGCCAGTGCCAGGGCCAATGTGCCTACCCATGGGGGAATATTCATACCTTCAATCCAATCCCTCATGTTTTGTTTTTAAGTTCAACATGAATGGCAGGAGCTTTGTAGTCTTTGGGTAAGTAATCAGCCGGAATATTAACTGCGCTTCCATCGCGGATAGCACCAAAATGGGGAGACATAATCTCTACGCCAGCTGCTGCAAACTTGTCCTGAATTTGCTGATGCACATTGGAGTAAATCAGCGCCATTTTCTCAGGCTGATCGGTATAGGCATTTAGCTGGTAGGCCACATAGAAGTCGTCCAAACTGGTTTGCAACACGAAAGGCTTCTTGGCTTCATCTTTCAATACGCCATCCGCCTCATTGGCTGCGCTGATCAACAGGTCATGAACTTTGGGCCAGGGCACATCATAACCAATGGTAACGGTAGTATGAAGGATTAACCCAAGCTCTTTTGCAGACGTAGTATAATTAATGGTATGGCCCGAGAGAACGGTAGCATTGGGAATTGTAATGTCTTCATTTTTAATGGTTCGTATTCGTGTCACCAACATGGACTTCTCTAACACCAGTCCTGTTATTTCTCCAATCTTGATCCTGTCTCCAATTTTGAATGGCCGCATATAGGTGATTACTAGCCCGGCCACCATGTTGCTGATTGCCGTAGACGAACCCAGTGAAAAAAGCACACCCAGGAAAACACTTACACCCTGGAAAACAGGGGAATCCGATCCTGGCAAATAAGGGAAAATGACGATGAACATAAAGGCATACATCAACACTTTTATTATACCAAAAGTCGGTTTAGCCCAATCCGGATAAAATCCACTTATAACCAAGGATCCCTTTTCTACCTCACCAGCCAGGAATTCAACGAATTGCACTACATAACGCGTAACAAAATAGATGACACCAATCGTAAACAGATTTGGAATATAATTGAAGATGGCCGATAGCACATTGGTCAGTGGATCGAGTACATAGCCAAATAGTTTCTCTGCCCAACCCCGGGTCCATGGAAAAATACTAAATAAAATAGGCAGTGCCAGGTACAGCACAATTACAATCACCACCCACTTCAAAATATTATTCAGGAAGAGTGCCACTTTGAGTTCGCGTTCAGTGTCCAGCAACTCATAGCCTTTAAACTTGATTCCCTTCAATATGCGCCCACGTGCATTGATCAACCATTTGCGTGTAAACACAAAAAGTCTATTGACATACTTGATGAGCAGGTAAATTACAAGCAGCACCAGTAAGGTCAGTCCAGCCTGTAAAAGAATGCTCTTAATACTCTTAGATTTCAATTCCTTGTTAAGCACATCCTTCACTACATCCAACTCCTTAGTGGCGAGCTCTTGCCTGGATATATTTTCAACGGCTGCATCCAGATCCGTTACGCTGAATAAGACGCGATCGCGCCACCAAATATCGGTGCTCATTTCGCTGTCAAGTGCATATAGGCTGTCTGGGTCAAACTCAGCATCCTTCATAAGGGATGCAATTCGCCTGTTGATGGTGTTCACACGGTCGGCCGGCTTGTAAGGACCAATCTTGGAATGCACAAAAAAAAGTGTGTCATTTTTGAAAACTACCGGCAGGCCTGCACTGACAACAGTTAGTGAGTCAACGCTTTGGCTAACTCCCAACGAGACAAATGAACAGCTAACTAATAAAATTAATATACGCTTCATTTTCATTCTCAATTAATCTCTGATGATTACTTCAGTTTCGTCCTCCAGGACACTCCAACACTCACAAAATAATCACTTACCCCGTCATTGTTTCCAAGTCCTCCCAGTATGTCCCACTGTAAATCATTGTTGCTTAAGTAAGCCAGGCCGGCATCAAACCTGGAGTCAAAATCACCGTCCGTAATGTCTCCATAGTTTTCTACAAACCCTCCCAGCTTATCAGTAAGTGGAAAACTAAGATTGATCACATACACAGCCGTGCCCACAGAATTAACACCATTCCAACTTCCACCCCAGTTGGTAGTTAATGTAAAAGTGTCAGAAAGCTTCTGACCCGTTACAAATAGAAAACGTGGAGCTATATTATCAATCTGGTAATCTTCTGAAAGTACGGGCAGGCGTACCCTCATCTGAAATCCAATGGTTGGTATGGCGCCTTTGCCTTCAAGAAATTCATATCTTCCGCCCAGGTCAAGCGCTGACAAACCACCGGCATCGGTTTCAGATCCAGTGGCCTTGAATTTTTCATTCCTGTAGTCAACAAGCCCGCTGATTTCAAATCGTTCAAAGATACCGTAGCGAACAACGGTATTATGCACGAATCCGCTTCCTGAAACACCAAAGTCTTTGTTTTCAGATCCATAAAAGTCAACTCCGGATTGTATTTGCAAAATACCCTTTCCAACTGTGAATGGTCCAATTGACTGTCCAGGACGGCCGGATCGGATGGTTTCGTTGTATTGCCCGAAAGCGGATTGAACAGATAAGAGAAGCAATAGAAAAAAAGCAATGGGAGTAAATTGATGATTCATAAGTGTATTTAATTCCGTAAATGTAAGCTACTCCCTTCAAACATGACAATATGGCTAACTAACTTTCATCGACATCAATTTCAAGCTTGAGAATAATTATACCTTTGTAACCTTAACACCTCAACTGCCTAATAGCATTGGAACCAAATTATACATTGGATGGCATCAATCTTGGATTGACCTTCATCTTTATCATCTTAAATGGATTCTTTGTTGCCGCTGAATTTGCCCTGGTGAAAATTAGCAAAATTCGCATTAAGGCCATGGTGAACGAAAGAAGACCCTTTGCAACCACTGCCATGTGGTTGTTCAAGCGGCAAAACCTGGCTTTGTCTGCTTGTCAACTTGGCATCACCATGGCCTCCCTGGCCCTGGGTTGGATTGGCGAACCTGCTATAGCTCATTTAATTACACCATTAATTCTAAAACTCGGAATAACTTCAACCAATCTCATTCACGGAATTGCTTTTACAATCGCTTTCTCACTGATTACTTCATTTCATATCGTAATTGGAGAACAGGTCCCTAAAATTTATGCCATTAGAAAATCCGATCAGGTGTTCCTTGGTTCAGCATTATTGCTAAAAGGCTTTTACATTATACTTTACCCATTTATGTATGTATTAAATGGAATATCAAATGTATTTCTTAAATGGCTGGGCATAAATGAAGACGATACTCATGATACGCCATTAACGGAGGAAGAAATTAGAGCATCTTTGAGTATAGCGCATGCCAAAGGTGAGTTAACAAGGAACGAACACAGTTTGTTGAATGCTGTCTTCAAATTCGATGATCAGGTGGCCGGTCAAATCATGCAGCCACGAGGAGAAGTAGAGTATCTGGACGTCAATAAACCTTTTGCTGAGAATCTTGATTATGCTAAGCAATCAAAATATACGCGCTTTCCCCTCTGTGATCACTCTCTGGACAAAGTGATCGGTGTCGTTCATATTAAGGATCTTGTAGGAAATGACAAAAATGACAATGTAGACTTACGATCCATTTCCCGACCGATGATGATGATTCCTGAAAACATCTTGATCGGAAAATTGCTTCACGAATTCCGTGTAGCGCGTCAACAATTTGCACTCGTACAGGATGAACACGGAACCATTCTGGGCATAGTCACCCTGGAAGATGTGCTTGAGGAGTTGGTGGGAAGTATTGAAGATGAATTTGACCATGAAGAACAGGATATCATTCAAAAGGATGTTAATAAGTTTCAAATCAACGGAGATGTAACACTCAACGATATCAATCTAAAGCTTGACATTAACCTCCTCTCAGATGATGCCACCACACTTTCAGGGCTAATCGTGGAAAAGGTTGGTCATAAATTGGAAAAAGGAATTCAGGTAAGCCTTGATGATAGCGTGATGGCAGAAATTATTCAGGTAGAGGGGATTCGGGTTACCCAAGTAATACTCACGCTGACAAGCTCGAAAATTGAAAATTAAAGACTATGCAATTTCCTTCTGTTGCCTATTGATGAGTTGGTCAACCCTTGCTTTTGCGGCTTCCGCAAACGACTTGCTGACCAGATGCAATGAAATCTCAATCCTTTCATGATCTCCTGAGGTAAATTCAATTTTAATGGGTTTAGCAGGAACGCACCAGGGAGACTGCAGCAACAGAAGTCTTATTCTCTTCTCTAACACAACCTGATCTCGCTTGCCACTTACTGGCAACTGCAACGTTACTTCACTGGCGGATCTTACGTCTTCGGTTCGCAAGATCAAGCTCTTACCCATCAGCCTGGAATAGGGTATGCGAATTACTTCCCCCCCATCATGTTCTACAAATACCTGAGAAGGATCCATTCTTTTAATTACGCCCTGTGCCTCTTCGGAATCTAAAATTTGCCCCAAAGAGGGGTTATGCTTGATCCTAAATAAAAAGCCTGCTACGACATCTTTGATATAGAACCAAACCAGCAATACCACCGCAGTCACTACCAGCACCAGCAGCAATTCATTGTAATAAGATTTTTCCTTGAAAAAGAAATGAATCATCCAAAAAAGAAAAGTGATCCAGATGGCCAATTCTATTGCTACCAATATTGCATATACTTTTTTCAATCCTCTGATCCGGTAACTGAGGAGTCGGGCTACCCTAAACACCAGGAAGAGCAGCACCGCTATGACGACAAATAAAATATAGTTGATCATATCCACTCCTTTTTTCTAAACTCCCCTATCAGCAAGAATTCAATATAAGGGTTAAGACCATAGAGCTCCATATTTCTGGCCTTAACTATACCCATTCTGGTCATCGCCTTCAGTTGCTCATCAATCTCCCCTTCTGATTGCGAAAGCACCCGGCTTAATTTTCGCAGTGACATTCGCTTGTGCATCAATAGCTGAACGCAAATCATACTCCAAACAGCCGGTAATTTGTTAATGGCTGCTGTGTCGGATATCACTGGCATCGATATGCTGATCGTCTTGCCACTGAGCTTCTTGATGCCGCAAAGCCATGCATTCATGGCCATCCCTGGATTGCCATGAGCGTATTCAAAAATTCTGTTAAACAAACGGGCCAACGAAATCTCTGTTACATCCTCTTCTGCTTTATTCCCCAGGTTAAATTGCAGCCCACTTGATTTATGTCTCAGCAACAGCAGCTCTCTTATTTCAAAGGAGTTGAAAGGTCTGCATCGAATGGTACCCAGGCTATAAGTATCCAACTCCTCTACTCGCTTTAAAACTTCGTATGCAAATGGATTGAGATTGGCAATGAATAAGCACTTTGATGAAAAAAGATCAATCAACTTTTTAATGTGTCGAATGGTATCAAGTCCATCCTCACCCGCGCGCTCCCACCAAAGCTCCAGGTCGTGAAGTACCATCACGCTACCATACACTAGTGAATTAAAGATCTCGTTTGAATCACCCTCCATCCGGGTCGCTTTTTGGAGCGCTAAATTGAATTCATCAATCCCTGATCCACCATCACGGCTAAACACATGGTAAACCCGCTCATCCGCAAAGTTGCGCTCGCAAAAATATTTGCACAATGCGGTTTTGCCGGCATTGCGTTCGCCCAATACAATGATCATTCCTGACATGCCCGCTTTGTAACGATCGAGGGCAGAAAGCATTTGGGCTTCCTCCACCGGCCTTTTAACCCAGAAATTGTCGCTGATATTGGACCTGCCGCTAAAAAGAGAAGTATAGTAGTGCGGAAGTTTCTGCATCAAAGATGGATCGGGAGTGATGTTATCCATCAACTTCAAAACGCCTTCGGAAAAAGATTGATGGTGCATCCTGGTGAGACGTTCGGCAAGCAATACGCCTTTGCTTTGAGAGTATAAAACTCCAACCAGCAACTTGCGGATATTCACCTCAATTTTATTGATGACAGCACCTACTTTGGATGAAATTTTCTTGCTCCTGTGCTTCCTTATCAATTGAGAAAACTCACCGATGTTGGCGGTAAGCGTGCTGATATGGAGTGAATCTCTCAATTCGGTCAATAGATGAGCTAATTTTTCAATAGACTCTTCAGCACTCCTGATCATTTTCCGCTGCTCAGTCTCTACAGAAAATAAGGCTGCACTGATAACCTCTGAAGCATTTTTGCCTGTATCCTCCTCCTCTTTATTGTAGATTTTGAAAATAGCCAGATTGGCGTGATCCTGTATGACCAGGCTCGCCTGCCTGATTTTTTCCTGAAACATTTCCAGGTAATCGTAAAATGGACCTGACAAACGGATTTCCAACAAATGAATAACTAGTGAGCTGAGCGGGATGATAACAGGCTCCTCTGATTCTTTGGTGTCTACTATTATTTCAGCAGGAAGGGATTTGGCATAAGTAATCAACTGGTCACCCATCGCTTCAAACTCATCCAATAACCGGGTACCATCTATATTCCAGGCTGGAACAATGGGTTGCCTTTTCTCTATAGCTCCTTCCTTAATTTTGCTTAGTATTTGGCTTATTTGGTCGTAGGGTTCTGTTCCCTCCTTGACAATCCACTGGTTCAGTTTGAGTCTAAACTGCTGCAATTCCTTTTCCAGCTTCCCTAAAAAATCAAGCAAATAGATATTAGAAAGTACCCCGTTGAATGTGAGCCTATGATTTTCTTCCCAATTGGAAGCAAATCCCCGCAGCCCCTCTGCCTTGGCCGCATAATAAGATTTTGATCTCTTCTTTTTGCTCAATTCCTCATTTACCCTTATCCTTTCCAGGTAATGACTCAGTTGAGATAAGTTTTTTCTAAACTCTAAAAGTATGCGGCCCTCGTATAGTTTGTAAAGATTCAGGTTATGGGTGACCAACTTCTCCATGCGCTCCACCATTTTTACCGATAGATCATTGGCACCATTTTCATCGGCATCCTTATGCAACTGTGTGGCTTGTCGCTGGAAATTCATTTCACAGAATGAGATGAACTCAGAAACCTGCCGCATGCTCTCTCGTTCTGTTCTTTCAAAATCCGACAACAATACAGTTAGAAACTGATATCGGTTATCCCGTAAGAAGTGTGTCGCCACTTCCCGGTAATGCACTGTCACTGGTATTGATTTTTTGGAAAATGGATGAGCCATTCTTTTCAGAAGTTTAAACCACCTGATATCAAAGGTGTCATTCGATTCAATCTTAAACTCTTCCCGATCATACCGTACCCGGAGTTGTTTTGGAAATTTGTTCACATCCGCTGACAAACGCTCCAGATACCATTCTATACCATGCTGCAGTACCTCTTTTTTCAATTGAATTTCCGACTCCTTGTACTTCAATAAATGTGCTTTTACATGCTCAATAAAGTGTCTTCTGTTTTTTGCAATGGCCTCCCCTCGCTTGTAAGGGTGCCCGATGTTGCCAGCCTTGGTTAGTGACTTTGATGTATTAGCAACCAGCTCTTGGAGGTTTCGGTAAAAGGGTTCGTCCAACCTGTAATAGCCTTTAAATGTCTTCTCAATAAAAAGTTTCAGCACTACCTGCCCATATTCATCAATCTTGGAAATATCCGTGGCTATTTCAGGATACTTTGAAATTTCGAGGTCGGGTAGTTTC
Source organism: uncultured Ohtaekwangia sp. (assembly GCA_964395905.1). GTDB lineage: Bacteria > Bacteroidota > Bacteroidia > Cytophagales > Cyclobacteriaceae > ELB16-189. The sequence continues at coordinate 3,930 of CAYNCP010000059.1, read as the reverse complement.
CATTGTTGTGTATCTGCTTGCAAGCCTGTTGTCGTCTCATCATTGGAAATCACATTGTATTCCTCAAAAGTGGAGGCCGCATTGATAAAAAGACTAGTACCCAACTTTTGTCCCAGATCACAAACGTAATCGTAGGTAGTGGACAAATCGTCATAACTGTTATCCGGTATTCCAACAATGGTCAAGTCAGTTGCTCCAGATTCTGATGCGATGATATGACCTTTTGAATTTTGATCGGCATAGTTGTTCAGCACTTTTAGGGTAACCGATATCCGGTAGCTGGCCAGTATTCGCTTTACCTGTTGAAATACCCGATCCACTTCACCAGGTTGATTTTGAATGATGAGCAGCCTGATCCTTGCACTTTGCCATTGAGCTGTAGAAGTGATATGACGCAGCAGGTTGAGGGCCAGCGAAAGATTCCTGCCCCATCCGCTCCACCAAACATCGATGGTTTTATTTTCGCCAAACTTTTTAACCCGATCAAAGTGGAGAAACAAGGAGTTTAGATTCCTGCGCTCAAAACCTCTTATTAGTTCAGTGAATTCAGTCCTATGCTCTCTGCGCTCACTCCAACCCATCAGTACCGTATTGGGTTCAATGCCGGCAAATCCGTAAAGACTACTGATGTCACCAATACCGCTGTAAACATTACCGCATTGATATTTGTGCTTGAAAAAAGTGGACAACTCCCCATTTCGTTTTTCTTCCTGAGATAACTTGGTCAAACTGCCCTCTTTGGATTCTACCAACTCGAAAGATGATAGCAGCCCGAGTTTACCGGTAATGGCCAGTCCCAATTCAGTCAGGTAAGGTCTTCTCTCTTCAGCGCCCGCAAACATAATGAGGTTCGGCCTCCAGTTCCTGGATTGCAAGTTCTCCTTGTTTAATCTTTGCAACCCAGATTTGACCAGGGATGCCCACACCCCGCTCCACGCATCACCCGATGACAACGAAAGTTCTTTACGCTTCAAATAGAAGTAGAGCAGACCCAATATCAAGATAGCCGATAACATGGCAATGAAATCCAATTGGATCATCACCAAAATACAGGCTAATGAACCCAACAAGCTCACCCAAACAGGTGCCTTGAAGCTCGGCCTGAAGTCTGCACTTGTCCAGGTTTCAAAAGCACAACTTAAGTTCAAGAAACCATAGGTAGTAATGAAGAAGATGGAAACGATACGGGCAATCACATCCAATTCTCCAATGAGAATGCCGGCTTCGGCAATGACAAAAGTAAGCAGCAAAGCATTTCTGGGCTCATTTGACTTGCCTACTCCTTTGGAAAAAAAACGGGGTGCTATTTTGTCTACTGCGATGGCCTGCAAAATGCGTGGTGCGCCCAATATACTGCCCAGTGCTGACGAAAGTGTAGCGCCCCAAATCCCTACAATCACCAGTTCGGGTACCCTGGAAATTTTCAACAAAACCTGTGAATCCCCTGACAGGATTTCCGGACTCACCGTAAAAGCAAAAAATATGGCCAGTGCCACGTACACAAGCAAGCCCACCAGTATGGCAGATATGGTTCCACCTGGAATTGATTTTTTAGGATCCTTCAGATCTCCTGACATGGAAACACCTGCTTCGAATCCTGTTACTGCCGGAAAGAATATACCGAAGAGGAGCATAAAAGAAAAGTCAGAAGAGCTTGGGTTAAGGTGAGGAGCCTCAGGCACAAAACCATGACTTCCAAAAAGGATTGAAAGCAACGACAAGAAAATCGCGGCCATAATGAAATACTGTGTCTTTATGGCCAGGGAAGTGCTGACAAAAGTAATGATGGTAACCAGTATGAGAATGGCAGTACCTGCTATGCGAATGGAATCGATGGTTACTTCATAGCCCCAGTATCCCAGAAAACTTTCCGCAAAACCGATCAGGTAAAGACTGACACTGAATGAAAGACCAACAAAAAGAGCCAGTCCCAGTGTGCCGCCAATCGGAAGGCCAAGGCTTCTCGATATCATATAGTAAGTGCCGCCTGCCTCCACTTTCTTATCGGTGGCAATGGACGAAACGCTGAGACCCGTGGTCACTGAAATAATATGCGCAATCAAGATGATGCCCAATGTCATGTACAGTCCGGCTTCCCCGATAATCATGGGAAGTCTCAGGTACATAATCACACCTAAAATCGTGAGTATGGATGGAACAAACACACCACCAAACGTTCCAAACTTATTTACCTTTGACATGCACTATTGATCTAATTCAGTTAAGACCTTAACTTACCATTAAAGTCACATTTTTTATCCATTTTTGAATGACTTTTGAAAATTGTTTTAATCTTAACTTTTAAAGTTAAATGATTTCAGGCAATACTTATTTTGATATCATCGCCATTTGCAGCATTGTCGTGATCTCTTATACCCTGGGTTGGATATCCAAACTCACTAAAATACCCAGCGTTTTGCTTTTGATTGTAGTGGGCATAGGACTGCAGTTTCTTTTGAAGGAACTTCAAATCAATATCAGCGGCAATGTCTTCGATTTGCTTCAGCTGCTTGGCGTTGTGGGACTCATTATGATCGTTCTGGAGGCTGCGTTGGACCTCAAGCTGACCGCAGACAAGCGTCCACTGATCATTAAATCATTTTTTATCGCGCTATTTGCCTTGATAGGATCTTCAGCCGCCATCACCTGGTTGTTCATTTACTTTATGCAATACGATTATTACACTGCACTGGTCTATGCCATACCCTTGTCCATCATGAGCAGTGCCATTATCATTCCCAGTGTTTCAAGGTTGGCACCTAAGAAAAAGGAATTCATGATTTATGAAAGCACCTTCTCCGATATATTGGGCATCATGCTATTTTATTTTGTGATAGGTAGTGATGAAAATGCCAGGGCGTCAGAACTGATTTCAGAGGTATCCATCAATATTGCACTCACGATTGGCCTTTCTGTATTGGCCAGCTACCTTTTGGTGCTACTGTTTCAACGAATCACTGAAGATGCCAGGCTCTTCTTATTGATATCAGTGCTGATCTTGCTTTACGCAATTGGTAAAATATTCCACCTCTCTTCATTGATTGTTATTCTGGTCTTTGGCCTTACGCTCAGCAACTATCAACTATTCTTTTTTGGGAAGTTGCGTTCGTTGATTGACCCGAAGGTATTGAATAGAATCAATAAGGAGTTTCACCTGGTCACATTGGAGTCTGCTTTCATTGTCAGAACCTTCTTCTTTGTCGTTTTTGGTATGACACTCGAATTGCAATCACTTCTTAATGTAAATACGGCCATCATTAGCGTGAGTGTAATTGTGGCACTTTATGTCGTCAGGTTCATATGTTTACGACCATTTATGAAAAGCGTATTGCCTGAATTGTTCCTTGCACCCAGGGGATTAATAACGGTCCTGCTGTTTTTTGCCATTCCTCCTGTTTTCCAACAGGAATCTTTCAGCAGTGGCATTTTACTCTATTCCATCCTCATCAGTGGGATTATCATGACAGGCGGAATGATCTGGAAAGGAAGTGAACCTGCTGATGTAGATGAACTTCAATTCACTGATCTCAAAGCATTAGATGAGGAGCTCAACCAACTCAATGCTAAAACTAAGTTACCCATCTAAGCGTTTTCGGTTCCAAAGGATTGACAAAAGGCATTTTTTCATCAATGGACTTGTGCCAACTCCTTTTTAACTCATAGTACCATTTGGCTTGTTCATCAGGCTCACCAATCAGCATTAGTGTAGGATTGGTATCCAGCCCTTCACGCAGTTTATGAAATACCCCGAGATCCTGACCAATAAATGTTTTTCCGAGGCTTTTCAGTGGAGCCCATAGCATTTTGGCCAAGCCTATCGTGGTGTAAAAGATGTGATTAAGTTCCGTTTCGTTTTCATTTATGGGCGTCAGCAGCGTAATTGAAACTATCTCGTTCTTATCCCCTACCTGAATGTGCTCATAGCGGTTT
>CAYNCP010000058.1:0-22500 GCA_964395905.1 uncultured Ohtaekwangia sp. | reverse complement strand
CGTACTGGAGCTTGTTACAAATGGATAGCTTCCAAAATCAATATCCAGCAAAGACCCCTGTGCGCCTTCGGCTAAAATTGAATTCCCTGCTTTTATTTCGTTGTTCAGGAAGTACTCGCTATCAATAAGTTGAAATCCTTTCAAAAACTCGACAGCATCAAAAAATTGACCTTCCAGTTCCTCCCAATTGAATTGCAAATCATGATTTTTAAGAATGGCGAAATGCAAATCAGTCAACTTCCTAAACCGCACCTTGAAGTTTTCGGCCAGTGTGTCGCCTACCCGAAGTCCCTGCCTTCCGATTTTATCCTGATAAGAGGGTCCGATTCCCTTAAGTGTGCTTCCTATCTTATTGTCCCCTTTTTCCTTTTCGTATGCCTGATCCAGCAGCCGGTGTGTGGGGAGGATAATGGTAGCTTTTTTAGAGATGAACAGATTCTCCCTTACTTTGAGCTTAAACTTGTCCAATTTTTCAATTTCTGATCTAAAAACAATCGGATCGAGCACCACACCATTGCCAATTACATTTTTGGTATTGGATCTAAAAACCCCGGAAGGTATTTGATGAAGCACATGCTTGATGCCATCGAACTCAAGCGTATGCCCCGCATTTGGACCACCTTGAAATCTGGCAATAACATTATACTTTGGAGCAAGCACATCAACAATTTTGCCTTTGCCTTCGTCTCCCCATTGAAGGCCAAGTAATACATCTACTTTCATTCAATTTTTACTTTTTGGATAAAGCAATGGCTTCTTGTTCTGATTTTACGATCTGGAAAATCGCATTGAGTTTTGTAATGGCCAGTAATTTTTTAACACTATCAGAAGGATTCATAAGGTATACTTCACCCCCTTTGTTCCTGAATTTGGTAAGGATTGTTATTAAAACACCGATTCCACTGCTGTTTATATATCGTAATTCGGAAATGTCAACGATGCAGGTTACCACTTTATGGCTGACGGCTTCATTAACAGCCTCAATTAGCTGTGTGCCATTATCTTCGCCAATCAGATCACCCGTGATCCGAAGTATTAGTGTGTTTGCGCTAATTTCTTGTCTAAAGTTCATGTCGGTCTATTTTCACAGTTTTTCTTGGTACAAGAAGCATAAAGAATTAATGAATGATGAAGCACATTAAAATGCAAAAGTTCCTCCACCGTATTTTGAATATTTTGTATTCGAGGATCACAAAATTCGGTTACTTTATGGCAATCGGTGCAAATCAAATGATCATGTTGTTTGTTACCAAATGACTTCTCATACTGTGCTAAATTTTTTCCAAACTGATGCTTGCTGACCAGGTCACATTCAACCAAAAGGTCAAGCGTATTATAGACGGTAGCTCTACTCACCTGATAGCTCTTGTTTTTCATGTTGATGTACAGGGATTCTACATCAAAATGTCCATCTAATGAGTAGATCTCTTCCAGTATAGCAAACCTTTCAGGTGTTTTTCTGAGTTCCTTCCTTTCAAGATATGCGGTAAAGATATTCTGAACTTCCTCGTATATTTTTTGATCTATTGGCATACCTTATAAAACCAAGCAAATATAAGGGTATTGTAGCGAACCGAGCATTATTGGCCGTTCGCTTTTTCAAAACTGGAACCATCAATACTTTTTGAGTCAAACCGATTTGCCGTTACCACACCTTCCACCTTTTCCAGTTTTTTTATCAGAAAGTCGAGATGACGCGTATCGTTGACGTAGAGCATTATCTCTCCGGTAAATATTCCATTGTCTGTTCGAAATGAAATCGAGCTCATATTCACTTTTAGCTCTTCAGAAATGATCTTGGAGACATCATTAATTAGTCCCACGCGATCTGTGCCAATAATTTTAAGGCCGGTAAGAAATGCTACTTCGTGCTGAGACGTCCATTTGGCTTTAATTACCCTATTGCCATGATTGGCCAGAAGCTCAGTAGCGTTAGGGCAGTTGGCCCTGTGAATCTTTATGCCCTCATTAACAGTAACAAATCCAAAAACCTCATCGCCCGGAATAGGTGTGCAACACTTGGCGAGTTTGTACTCCACCACATCCATGTCTTCACCGATCAAAAGGATATCATCATATCTTCCTTTTGCTTTTGAAAGTTCCTGCTCTATTCCCCTCGCGTCATTGATAAGCGGCTTTGACTTTACCGGTGAGGAGGGCTTAAACTCCTTGAAGCGCTTTAAATCGTTGCCAGTTATCAGTCCTTTCCCAATCTTAAAGTGCAAATCAAACTGAGAGTTGACCTGGAAGTATGCTCTCATTCGCTCAAATGTCTGACTATTCGGTTCTATTTTGATTTGCTTGAGTTTTCTTAATAAAATCTCCTTTCCATCCTCAGCTATTACTTTTTTGTCCTCTTTTAATGCCTCTTTGATTTTTGATTTCGCTTTTGAACTCACTACAAAGCGAAGCCAATCTTCGTTGGGTTTCTGCTTGGCAGACGTGAGGATTTCTATCTGATCTCCATTTTTAAGTACCTGATTGATTGGAACCAACTTTTGGTTGACTTTGGCCCCTATACATTTTGCGCCAACGTCTGTATGTATTTCAAAAGCAAAGTCCAGCGCAGTACCTCCGTTGGGCAGGGTTTTAAGCTCTCCCTTTGGTGTAAATACAAAAATTTCTTCATTGAACAAGTTACCTCTAAAATCATCTACGAACTCCAATGCAGACAGATCCTGTCGTTCCAAAAGCTCTCTTACATGTATTAACCATTTCTCCAGATTCGATTCATGGGTGCCTGCGCTGTCCTTGTATTTCCAATGTGCCGCATAACCTTTTTCAGCGATCTCATCCATCCTCCTTGTTCGAATCTGTACTTCTACCCATTGGCCATTCTTGGCCATTACAGTAGTGTGTAGCGATTCATAGCCATTGGCTTTTGGAGTACTTATCCAATCTCTTAACCTGTCCGGATTAGGTGTGTAATAATCTGTAACGATGGAATATGCCTGCCAACAATATGATTTCTCCTGATCCTCCGGGGAGTCAAGTATCAATCTTACTGCGAACAAGTCATAAATTTCATCGAATGGAATGTTCTGCTTGCGCATTTTATTCCAAATTGAATGTACAGATTTAGGTCTGCTTTTTATTTCATAGTTTATTTTCAGTTTATCAAGTTCCTCTTTGATTGGGGTGATGAACATTTTGATAAACTTGTTTCTGGAGGCTTTGGTATCGTCTATTTTGGAAGCGATCTCCTCAAATACGGCAGCATCGGTAAATCTCAGATAAAGGTCTTCCAGTTCACTTTTTATCGCATTGAGCCCTAACCGATGTGCCAGCGGTGCATACAGATAAATCGTTTCAGAAGCAATTTTCAGTTGTTTGTTCCTGGGCATGCTGTCCAGCGTTCGCATGTTATGCAGGCGGTCAGCAAGTTTTATTAAAATTACCCTCACATCTTCAGAAAGGGTGAACAGCATTTTGCGGAAATTTTCTGCCTGAGCTGAAGTCCCGTACTCAAAAACACCACTAATCTTTGTTAATCCATCGGTAATTTGAGCGATTTTCTTACCAAAAATTCTTTCAATGTCGGCTAGTTCAATGTCAGTATCTTCGACCACATCATGCAATAGTGCAGCAATGATGGATGTAGTGCCGAGTCCAATTTCCTCCACGCAAATCTCTGCCACCGTCAGGGGGTGAAAAATGTAGGGCTCTCCTGATTTTCTGCGCATATCTTTATGCGCATCCAGGGCCATTGTAAATGCCTTCTTGATCAGTTTTGCATCGCCAGGTTCAAGAATAGGTTTTGCTTTGCGAAGGAGCCTGCGATAGCGATTGATTATTTCCTTTTTTTCCTCAACTTCATCGATTACCACCTGATTCTCATTTTAGCCTTACACACATCCTCATTTTATCTTATGAATTAACAACGTGAAACAAGCTTTGTCAATTCACCCGAATTTTGAAAAAATTCATTATTGGTAACAAAATATCTATAAATTTGCAATCCTTTTTTTAGCGCAAGCCGTCCAAACTGGGATGAAAATGGCTGAAAAGCCCAATTACAAGGCTGGCAATAAAAAGCGGGTGTGGTGAAATTGGTAGACATACCAGACTTAGGATCTGGCGGAGCGATCCATGGGGGTTCGAGTCCCTCCACCCGCACTACCATCGAACCCTCGTTCCCAGTAAAAAAGGACTGGCATCGAGGGTTCATAATTTTATTTGAATAACAAAAAACCTGATCACCTTGGACATTACATTAGACAAAAAAAGCACTACAGACGGTCTTATTAAAATTAAGCTATCGCAAAGTGATTATCAACCGAAAGTGGAAGAAAAAATTAAGAGCTATGCCCGCAAGGCAACCATCAAGGGTTTCCGTCAGGGAAAGATTCCACATGGTGTGATTAAGAAGATGTTTGGCAAGTCGATACTGGTTGAAGAGGTCAACCACATTCTATCGCATTCCGTTTCTGATTATATCAAAGACAATAACCTTAAGATTTTGGGTGACCCGATGCCTAATCAGGAAAAAGCTAATCTGATTGACTGGGACGTTCAAAAAGATTTTGAATTTGAATTCCAAATTGGGCTGGTAGATGACTTTAAATATGAACTATCCCCCAAGGTTAAATTAAAGTCACATGCAATCGAAGTAGACAATAAAGTGATTGAAGACACTACCAATGATCTAACCAAACGCTTTGGTGAGGTGACCCATCCTGAAGCGAGTGAGGAAGGTGACAACCTTCATGGTCAGGTAAGCCAGGAAGGAACGGAAGGCGCTGTCGGTGCCCACCTCGAACTGTCCAAAATCAACAAAAAGATGATTAAGGACTTTGTCGGAAAGAAAAAGGATGAGGCCGTAGCGTTGGACATTCGCAAGGTTTTTTCAAGTGATGAAGAAATTGGGAATTTTCTTGGCATATCACCAGAAGAAGCTAAAGCCAAGAAAGGAAAATATACATTTACAATCACTTCCATTAGTCGTGTGACTCCCGCTGAAATTAATCAGGAATTATTTGATAAGGTATTTGGCAAAGATGCAGTGAAGTCTGCAGAAGAGTTCACCAGCAAAATAAAGGAAACCATTCAGGCCAACTACCAACGTGAAACTGATCATCTGCTGGATCACGAAATCCAGCACTATCTGGTTGACCATACCAAGATCAATTTGCCGGATGATTTTTTGAGAATGTGGCTGAAGAATACCGGAGGTGAAAAGATCACCGATGAAATTCTGGAGAAAGAATTTGGACAATATAGAGACTCCATCAAATGGGACTTGATCAAAAACAAAATCGCTGAGGATTTAAAGATCAACGTGGAGGCAGAAGAAGTGAAGGCCAAGGCCAAAGAAATGATCATGGAGCAGTTTGGAGGTCAAGCTTTTGCCGCACAGTTGGGGGATAAGCTGGATGGTATCGCTGATAACTACTTATCAGACCAGGAGGGGAAAAACTTCATGAAATTGTACAATCAGCTAAGACATGAAAAAATAATAAAAGCCATAAAGGCTACAGTAACCATCGATGAGAAAAAGGTGACCCTTGATGAGTTTAAGAAGATTGTTGAAAAACATAATCATTAATAATAAAACCGAACCTTTAACTTCTTCATTGAGTTAAACGTATTAGCCCTTAACCGGGCTTTTTTATTACGAAATTCTTATTAACATTGAATGCAATTAATAGAATAATATACATCGTATTTCGACTTTAGGCTTAAACACAATTATCATGAATAACCATAATGAATTTAGAAAGTACGCTGTCCACCACATGGGTATGAGTGGAAATACCGTTGATAACTACGCCCAAAAAATTGACAACATGACCCAGTACGTGATTGAGGAACGTCCTGGAAACTTCAGAGCGATTGATGTATTTACCCGCTTAATTTCAGACCGAATCATTTTCCTGGGAATGGGAGTGGATGATCAAATCGCCAATTTGATCACTGCGCAACTGCTGTTCCTGGAGTCTTCAGATCCCAAAAAGGACATTATTATGTATATCAATAGTCCGGGCGGGTCCGTTTACGCGGGGCTTGGGATTTACGATACCATGCAATACATCAATCCGGATGTAGCCACCGTTTGTACGGGATTGGCTGCTTCTATGGCTGCCGTTCTGCTGGCGTCAGGGGCTGAAAAGAAGAGATCAGGGTTACCCCATTCCAGGATCATGATCCATCAGCCCATGAGCAGCATGCAAGGCCAGGCTACGGATATGGAGATATCTTTGCGCCAAACCCTTGAAGTGAAGAAGGATTTGTACACCATCCTTGCAAAACATAGTGGTCAGAAATTTGAAAAAATTGAGAAAGACTCTGACCGCGATTACTGGATGCGGTCGGAAGAAGCCAAAAATTACGGATTGATTGATGAAGTCCTTGAAAAGAAGAAATAGGCTCAAAAAGGGCTAATAATCTTATTTGTTCATTTATTGGTACATTTGTAGTTCAATCTTTTGAATTGCATGGCAGAAGTTACGTGTTCGTTTTGCGGGAGGAATAAAAAAGACGTGGACCTGATGATTTCGGGGATTCACGCCCATATCTGTGACAAATGTGTGACCCAGGCCAGTCAGATTTTGCTAGAAGAAAAAAAGAACAAGGCTGAGGCAGGCAATCTGCCTAACTTCAAGCTGATAAAGCCAAGGGAAATCAAGAAGTTTTTGGATGAGTATGTGATTGGTCAGGATGAGGCTAAAAAAGTGATGTCTGTTGCGGTATACAATCACTATAAGCGACTCATGCAAAAGAAAGTAGACAGTGAAGTTCAGATTGAAAAATCGAATATCATTATGGTGGGTGAAACCGGAACCGGGAAAACATACCTGGCAAAGACACTTGCCAAACTCCTCCAGGTACCTTTTTGTATTGCAGATGCCACAGTGCTCACTGAAGCCGGTTATGTTGGCGAAGATGTAGAGAGTATTTTAACAAGGCTATTGCAAGCGGCTGACTATAATGTGGAAGCCGCTGAAAGGGGGATCGTATATATTGATGAGATTGACAAGATTGCCAGAAAATCCGATAATCCTTCTATTACGCGCGATGTAAGTGGCGAGGGCGTTCAGCAGGCATTGTTGAAACTTCTGGAAGGCACGGCTGTTAATGTTCCTCCACAAGGAGGCAGAAAGCACCCGGATCAAAAAATGATCACGGTAAACACGGACAACATTCTTTTCATCTGTGGTGGAGCTTTTGAAGGAATCTCCCGGTTTATTGCCAGTCGGCTTAACACAAGACCGCTTGGATTCGCAGCCAGCGCTGACAGCATAAAGCCAGGAGAATTTGATAAAGACAACTTGCTTCAATTTGTATCCGCCTTGGATTTGAAATCCTTTGGTCTGATACCTGAGTTGATTGGCCGTCTTCCGGTATTATCCTTTTTAAATCCACTCGATAAAGAAGCCCTGCGCAAAATTTTGACCGAACCGAAAAATGCGTTGGTAAAGCAATACAAGAAATTGTTTGAGATGGAGAACATCGAGCTTGAATTTAAAGAAGGTGCTTTGGACTTTATTGTAGAGAAGGCAGTTGAATTTAAACTCGGGGCTCGCGGATTGCGCTCCATCTGCGAGGCCATTATCAACGATGCCATGTTTGATCTACCCTCCGAGAAAGCGCCTGAACGTCTCTCCATTAACCGCGCTTATGCGGAAGAAAAATTCAGCAAGTCGCACTACAGTAAACTGAAGGTTGCTTAGCGTTGTTCCCTTAGGTAACCAATCATAAGTTTTGCTGCATTTTCGGATGCTGATCCTGTATCCAGAATATCTAAAAGTTGGTCATAGTCTTTTAATAACCTGTTGCGATAAAATTGATCGTATACGAGCCTGCGTAATTCCACGATTACATTTTCTGCCGTGGCTTCTTTTTGAATGAGTTCGCGGATGGCTTCCTTTTTCACAATCAGATTTACCAGCGAAACAAATTCGACCTTGATCATAAGGCTGGCTAAAAAAAATTCCAGCCTGTTGGCTTTATACACGACTACTTGAGGCACCTTAATCAAAGCGGTTTCCAATGTCGCTGTCCCCGATGTCACCACAGCTGCATGCGCATGGAAGAGCAAATCATAGGTAGCGTCAAAGACCAACCTGACATTTGAGTACCTGGAAATGGGCTGGTACATCATTACCGGCATGGACTTAACCGCAGCTACCACAAATTGGAAATCAGGATTTGCCTCAATCACGTCTTTCATTAACGGAATAATTTTGACCAGCTCACTCTTCCTGCTTCCGGGCAGCAGGGCTACCAGTTGCTTCTTTTCTGCTAATCCATTTTGCGAAAGAAACTCATTGTTGGGTTCGAAAGCTTTGACCGCATCCAGTACAGGATTACCCACATAGTCTACCTCCCACCCAAATTTGCTGAAGAAATCCTTTTCAAAAGGGAGAATACAAAACATCCGGTCTACGTTGGATTTCAGTTCTTTGGCCCGTGATTGATACCAGGCCCAAACTTTTGGAGAGATGTAGTAATAGTTTTTTACACCATTGGCTTTACAAAACTTGGCAATGCGTTTGTTAAAGGCCCCGTAGTCAATCAGGATTACCACATCTGGCTTATAGTGCAGGATATCATTTTTACATTGCTTAAGGCGTCCCAACAGGGTACGCAAATTGACAAAAAGAGCGATCAGCCCCATGAAGGCCATGTCTTGATAATGGATGACCAAATCCAGTCCGGCATTGGTCATGTAATCTCCGCCAAAACCACGAAATTGGGCCTCTGCATCGCGCTTCTTGATCTCCTTCATCAGGTTGCTTCCGTGGAGATCTCCCGAGCGCTCACCGGCTATCAGGTAGTATTTCAATGTGGCAGGGAATTATTCACCATAATACTCAACATAATTGCGCGGGGTTTCATAGAGCCGAAGTGAGTGAAGCACGCCAAACTTGCTAATGGAAGAAATCTTGGGCGCTAAAATTTTCCATATTTCAATAATCAGCACTTCACAACTCGCGAGCTTGCCACGCATAAAGTCTACATCCAAATTGAGGTTTTTGTGGTCCAGTCTGTCAATCACTTCGGTCCGGACCAGCGAACTCAATTTTTTAAGATCAATTACAAAACCTGTCTCCGGATCCGGCTTCCCTTTTACCGTAACGATTAAATCAAAATTATGGCCGTGCCAATTTTCGTTGGCGCAAGGGCCAAAAACTTCAAAGTTCTTTTCTTTAGACCAGCTCGGATTGTACAGCTTATGGGCTGCGTTAAAATGCTCCTTTCTACTAACGTGTACCATGTCTTTATTCTGGCGCAAATATACGCTAACTTGCAGCAAATTATTTTAGCTCAATGATCATTGTTACAGGAGCCGCAGGTTTTATCGGAAGCTGCCTCATTCATAAACTGAATGCTGAAAACTTTAATGCCATCATTGCGGTGGACAAATTTGGTGACCCTGCGAAGGCGAAGAACCTGATCAATGCTGTCATTCAGGAAAAAGTAGACCGCGACCATTTCATGGAATGGCTGGACAAAAACCATGAAAATGTTGAATTTCTTTTCCACTTAGGCGCTCGTACCGATACGGCTGAATTTGATATTGACCTCCTGCACCGACTCAATACAGACTACACAAAGGAAATATGGAAAAGATGTGTACAATATCAAATACCTCTGGTATACGCCTCCACAGCTGCCACTTACGGATTGGGTGAAGAAGGCTATGATGATGATGAATCAACTATTAACAAGTTGAACCCGCTGAATCCTTACGGGCTGTCTAAACAGGAGTTTGATGTGTGGGCTTTGGCTCAGGAAAAAAAACCATTCTATTGGGCAGGTCTGAAATTTTTCAATGTCTATGGGCCAAATGAATACCATAAAACCCGAATGGCATCGGTTATTTTTCAGGCATTCAATCAGATTTCAACCACCGGCAAAATGAAGCTTTTCCGATCACACCATCCTGACTACAAGGATGGAGAGCAAATGCGGGATTTTGTTTATGTAAAGGATGTTGTTGAGGTGTGTTACTTTCTCATGCATCATCGGAAAAACGCTGGCATCTATAATCTGGGTTCAGGCAAAGCGAGAACTTTTATGGACCTGACGAAAGCCGTATTCAAAGGTCTTGATAAGAATGAAAGCATTGAATTCATAGACACCCCTGTTGACATCAGGGATAAATACCAATATTTTACAGAAGCTAAAATGGATAAACTTCGGAAGATTGGATACGACAAACCGTTCTATTCATTGGAAGAAGGGGTGGCGGATTATGTGTCTAATTATCTCCGTCCCTCCATGAAGCCATATTAGCTATCGATTGACGGCTATTTTTTGGATGATGGGGAGGCCGCTGCTTTTAATTTGCAGAAAATAAATTCCGCTTGGAAAATGATGTGCAGGTATGATTAAGTCCTGAGCAACCTCTTCAAAATAAACATTCCGGCCCATTGCATCCATTATAGTAATCCACGACATTGATTTTATACCCTGGACATTGATTATGTCCTTTGTTGGATTTGGAAACACTTTGATTTCACGTTGTTCCTCCAAACCAGTAATGGTTATGAGCGATGAGGTTCGATTACATTCCCCGTCATAAATGACTACTCGATACAGGCCATCCGCTCCATTATAGGCATATTCACGATTGGTAGCACCTTCAATTTTCTGTTCATTTAAAAACCATTGATATGATGTGGCTGTTGCTGAGCAGGTCAGATTAGTTGCATTAACAGCAATGTCAATCTGACTTAATGCAGACGGTGAGATCTCAATTTCTTTTGTGTAGGAATGAGATAATTGACCATCTCTTACAGTGAGGCTGACCTGATAGCGACCCGGATTTTCGAATCCATGAAAAGCGTTCTGAGAAGTGCTTGTATTGATTGCGCTGGAAGGATCACCAAAATTCCAATCCCAGGCGGTAACAGGGCCCTTGCTGCTGTCAATAAATTCCGTGAAACCATTTTGACAGAGGTATGCCTCATCAAAATTGGCGAACAGCACCGATGAACAAGGCTGAGACAGCCAGTTGAGCGAATTGGAAACAGTTGAGTTTTCGCCCATGTTAATCCGTGCTGCCCCTTCTAAATCAACATTAGTCACATTGACATAATCGGTGCAAAGTAAAAAGTGACGGGCAACCATGATGGTCGATTTTGATGGGCTGGAGATACTTATCGGATTGCCTAACTGACCTTCAAACCCTGACAGCGAATCAATTTGCAGGACAAAGCCATCACCGAGTTTGATTGTCGAACCTGGATTCAATTTGAGGTGATTCACATAATTACTACCTGTGATTGTAACCGCTGCTGCAGCAACCTCTATTATTCCATTAAAGTTAATTTCATTCCAATTCAAGACCGTGGTTGGTGATTGCAGTACAATTTTTGAGTTGGTCCCAATAAGATCCAGTGTGCTTCCATCTAAGTCACTCTGATCAGCAATTTTTATTTCTGAATTTTCAACAACAAGTTCTTTGCTTGCGAGAGTCGTTGCATTAAGTCTTAGCACATTCAATTCACTTTGACTGATTGTCAGCTTACCTGACATCAATTCCAATTGATCCACAGTTAGTTTTCCTCGCATTGTCCAGTCACCTGCTTCAAAAACCAACTGCATCAATCCCAAATCTGCATCGTTCAAGTACAGATTTCCAATTGTTCCATTTGATATGCATTTAATTATGCCCGTTCCGGCAGCCATAAACGATCCGTTGGAAATGATTAACTCTTTGCCCACAGACAAAATGTTGCCTTGCAATTCAAGGCCAGCCGATGAAGTACGTAACCACTTCACCGATCCTACAGATCTGTTTTCCAGAACAGAAATTTGGTCCGTTCCTATACCATCAAATGAATTCTCATCAATCACTACATGATCCAGTGCACCTGGCACCATTAAAGCCGGTGAACCTCCGCTTGTAAAAGACCAATGCGTGTTGTCACCCCAGTTTCCGGAATCGCCCACCCAATAAAATGTATTGGTTGTGGAGAGTGAAGACTTGTAACTCAGGATTAGCGAAAAAGATTGCGCTCCGCCCAGCAGTTGCCCTTTATGATTTACAACCAACCGATACGGTTTTGCTTCGGGAAGGTTGAATTCAAGCTTCTCCACATTGTCGCGATAATTGTTCCCCTTAATAGCTTGAGCCGTTGGTATGGCCGGATCCAAAAGCCATGGAAAATATTCGGTTCCATTTTCGGCTACGAGTTTAATATCAAGATCATTGACCAATGTAAGAATTTGAGAATCCAACGCTGAGGGAGATGAATTTGCCGCTGGGTCGTTCCACGCCAGTGTGGCCGTAATTTTCTGATTTGCTTTTGGAGTGAGGATTTTCTCATAAGCCATTCCATCGTTTAAAATTTTTTCCTCTACAAAATTATTGACACCATCTTTAGAAATAAGGTGGTGAGCGGCAGCCTCCACATCCAATAACCCCCAACCAAAAGCATAATCCGGACCGGGTAATAGCCCAGCTTCCTTTGCAGTATGTATGGCAAGTGCTTTAAGCGTTGAAGATTTCATGGGTGCACCCCCGTGAAGTTTCTTATGCAGTTCCTGTATGAGCACCAGAGAACCCGCTATATTGGGAGTGGCCATCGAAGTACCGCTTCGCACCTCATACGTGTCATCGCCTACCGCGCTGGAAGATAACAGACCCACACCAGCCCCAACAATATCCGGCTTAATCCGCCCGTCATCTGTGGGTCCCCAACTGCTGAATGAACTCATCACCACACTTGATGGCCCCGTATAAGAACTGACTTTGTTTACTGCTCCAACCGTTATGATGTTTTTCGCCACCCCTTCAGGAATGATGCAATCATATCCAGTGCCGCCATTGCAGTCCGCTGGCCTTGATCCATCGCCTGGTTCACCCCGATCGTTGCCAGCCGCCCAAACAATGGTGTAATAGGGAGCTATGTTGGCCAATTGATCCAATGATTTCGCCTTGCTACCATACAGCCCAAATCGAAAATCTTCATCGGGTGAAACGGATGGATTGCCTGTCCAACTCCACACTCCATTTACTTTGGTCCAGCCGGTAACCGTGCCATAGGAATGATTGGAAAACAACAAAGAAGTTTCATCAGGCTTTACCAATGCGGCCATTTCTGCCAGGTCGTTATCAAAATACCAATTGGTAACTGATGCTTTGGGCGCCATTCCTTTCGCATTGGCATTGATCCCGGCAGCAATAAGAGTCCCTGTCACATGGGTAGCATGTGAATCATCATCATCCACTTCTTTAGAAATTATTCGATTGCCAAACTCGACATGATCCTTCAGGCTGCCTCCATCCCAGACACCAATCAACATCCCATCACCTTGCAGATTCAATCCGGATACTCCGTTCTGAATTTTATGAACACCGATAGTGGTGGCCGCGCCAGCATTAAGTGTAGAGATGAAAACCGGGATGCCATCGACCACATCTACAAGTAGCAGGTAGTTGCCTTCCAGGGTAATTTGTGAAATGGGGATGGCGTGCTTAGTTGCATATTCAACAGCATTCAGTTTTTGAATTTCGTAGGATGACTGGTAACTATTTTTGATAGACTGGATTGAATTGGCGATTTGAGAATAACAATTGGAACTACCTAGCAGTACAATCAGTGCAACGGCATAAATTCTACTTTGCAGCCAGATTATTTTCATCATCATACAATCACCTACTGGACAATCTTGAATTCAATCCTTCTGTTGGCCTGTTTATTCTCTTCAGTATCATTGGGCCGGATGGGGTTTTCGGCTCCGTAGCCTTTTTCAGTCAGACGACTTGGGTTAATACCTTTTTCCACCAAATAGGAAACCACCGACTGGGCCCGCTTCAACGAGAGTTGCTTGTTGTACGCGGCTGAGCCATCGCTGTCAGTATATCCTCCAATCTCCACTTTTACCTCCGGTTTCTCTATTAGGAATTTAACTACCTTATTAAGTTCGGTTATGGACCGGTCTTTCAGTTCATACTTATCAAAGTCAAAAAATATATTATTCAGCACCGCCCTTGCTCCCGCGTTTGTTTTGTTCAATATAATATCAATAATCACAGGCTCGGGGTTCAGGTTATTTTCATAATTAAAATTCAGGCTTTGAAATAAGTATTCTGGGGCTGTTGCATAAAGTGCATAATCGGAACCGGTGGTGAGCACCATCAAATATTGACCTGTTACCGAGTCGGATTCAACCACTGAAACCAACTCATCATTTTTAAGATCAAACAACTCTACTCGTGACTTTATGGGATGGCCCGTTTGACTATCCTTGACTACTCCTTTTACAAAATTGCTGCGATACTCAATCTGTAATTCTTTCGGGATGGTTATTTCAAACAACCGTGAAGAATTCTCACGGGTGCCATCTTCATGCGAGTAGTACCCACGTGACCCATCGGCTGTGATAAAGAGAGAGAATTGATCTTCATGGTCATTTACTGGTGATCCGAAATTGACCGGCAATTCCCATTTTCCATTATTCCATTCCGATTTAAAAATATCAAATCCGCCAAACCCTGGCTTTCCATTAGTAGCATAAAACAATGTGCGTCCATTGACATGAATAAAAGGGGATATTTCGTCAAAAGGCGTGTTAATGGGTTGTCCCATGTTTTCGGCCTGTGACCAATGTCCATCATCTGATTTACGAGAATAATAAATATCGCGCCCTCCAATACCATCTCTCCGATCGGAAATAAAGTACAGTATTCTTCCATCTGCTGAGAGAGAAGGTTGCGACTCCCACGCGCTTGAATTTATTTCCGGCCCGATATTAACCGGCACTGACCATTCACCTCCTACTTTCTTACTATAGAACAAGTCGCAATTTCCGTATCCCCTCCGTCCAATACACGAAGTAAAAATCAAGGTGCGTCCGTCAGCTGAGATTGTGCAGGTACCTTCATTAAATTTAGAATTGATATTTTTTGAAATTGAAACTGGTATGGTCCAGTTGCCCTTTTCGTCCTTCCTTGATACCACCAAATCCTCATCATCGTCAGGTCCTGGTCCCATTCTTCGCGTAAAGATCATCTCCTGCTCATCCGCGGTTAGGACTGGAAAATACTGTAGGCCAAATCGATTGACCGTATCCCCCAGTTGCCTCGGTTGATATTGCGATTGAATCCGCTTATTTCTTAATCCATATTCGGCATTACGCTTCCACAACTCAGCCGTAGATATTCGCTGTCGATTGGTCGTCTCCACATCCAAATAATGATTCAAAAAATTGAGCGACCTCTCGTAATCGCCTTGTCTTAAATAGTTATCCCCAAGTTCAAGAAAAAAACCTTTCTGTTTTTTTACATCTTGAGTAAGTGACAATCCCTTTTCCAAACTTAGGTTTGAGCGATTGAAATCACGTATGGCCTTAAATGTAATTCCCAATCTAAAATGCGCTTCAACAAAATTTCGATCTTTCTCAATGGCTTCCTGGAGCAACGCAATAGCTGTGGAGTACTGACCTCTCACTCGATAGTTGTCAGCCTGGGTGTAGAGTTCAATCGCCTTCTTCTTTTTCGTGCTATACTGTGCTTCGGCCTTGGGCAATGAGATGAGAAAAAAAACCGCAACATTTATTAAAAAAAACCTATTCAACATATCGAACATTTCATAAATCTAACCATCTCAACGAGAGGCGTCAAGTATTAAACGGTCAAAAGAGAGGACGGTGATATAATTTGGAGTATAAATTACATGACCACTAAGGAATGTTCATGTATTTATGAACCTGAAGTGATATTTTCCATTGCGGATTGGTTTTTACATAATCTACAATTAATGGTAACATTTCTTTCTCTTTCGACCACTCAGGCTGAAGATACAATTTGCACTTTGCATTCACATGGGCAGCGTGTTTTTCCGCCCAATCAAAATCACTTTTGTTAAATACAATAATCTTGAGTTCGTCAGCCAATTGAAATGAAGATTCTTGAGCCGCTTTAAATTTTTTCGGAGACAGGCAGACCCAATCCCATTGACCGGTGATCTCATAGGCACCCGAAGTTTCTATGTGCGTTCGCAATCCAGCACTTTGGAGTTGATTGGTGAGTTCGTTCAGATCATAATGAGCAGGTTCACCTCCGGTAACCACCACCAGTCTACAATTGCTCGCCTTCGCCCTTGCCACAATATCTGATACCTTCACGACCGGGTGCCTGGATGCAACCCACGATTCTTTTACATCGCACCACACACATCCAACATCACATCCTGCCAGTCGAATAAAATAGGCGGCATTGCCCTGAAACGCGCCTTCTCCCTGGATGGTGTAAAAGTCCTCCATCAATGGAAGATCAACGGGTGACACTTTGCCTTTTGGGTTCACTTGGAGTCCGTCCTTTGCTCGGAAGCCTTCAGTGTATTGAGCAGCAATGACACAATCGTCATGGGTCCTACACCACCTGGTACGGGGGTAATCATGGAGCATTTTGGGGCAACGGATTCAAAATCCACATCACCTTTTAGAGAAAAGCCCCTTGGTTTGGTTTTATCATTCACACGAGTGGTGCCAATATCAATTACAATAGCCCCCTCTTTGATCATGTCTACTGTAATGAGACCCGGTTTACCTACAGCTGTTAACAGAATATCTGCCTGCCGGGTGTGACTTGCGAGATTTTCAGAATATTTATGGCAAATGGTTACCGTGGCCCTTCCTTGTTCCGCCAACATCATGCTGAGTGGAGCACCTACCAGTCGGCTTGCGCCCACCATGACACAATGTTTTCCCTTTGTTTCCACATTGTATCTTCTCAGGAGTTCCATTACGCCAAAAGGTGTAGCTGGGAAAATATGAGGATCGGCTGAGGTAATGCTGCCAAAGTTTTCATTGGTAAATCCATCTACATCTTTCTCTGGCAAAATACTGGCGGTAACTTTTTCCACAGAGATACGTGCGGGCAATGGCAGCTGTACAATAAAACCATCAATATCATCATCATGGTTGATTTGATCGATATGCTTCAATAGTCGTTCTTCAGAAATGGTATCTGCAAAGCGAAGCAATGAATAATGGAAGCCCACTTCCTTGCAGGCCTTCACCTTACCATCCACATAGGTAGTGCTGGCGGCATCGTCACCTACCAGGATGATGGCCAGGTGGGGCAGTTTTTTATTTTGCTTTTTCAATTCAGCCACACGGTCAGCAATTTCCTGTTTGATTTCGGAAGCCACCCTACGGCCATCTATCAATGTGTATTTACCTGTGTCTACCATGTGCTTTTCGTCAATAGAAACATTATTATAAACTCGTTATTCGTGCTCAAATGTGCAAGTGGTTAATTGAAAACTTACTCAATCTTCAACACTGCCATAAATGCTTCCTGTGGTATCTCCACGTTTCCAATTTGACGCATGCGCTTCTTTCCTTTTTTCTGCTTCTCCAAAAGCTTGCGCTTGCGGGAGATGTCTCCACCATAGCACTTCGCCAGCACATTCTTTCTGATCGCGCTTACCGTTTCGCGTGCCACAATTTTTTGTCCAATGGATGCCTGAATGGCGATCTCAAACATCTGTCTGGGTATTAGTTCTTTGAGTTTTTCACAAAGCTTTTTACCCCATTGATATGATTTTGCCCTGTGCACTATTGCTGATAGTGCATCCACTTTGTCTCCATTAAGCATCACGTCTAACTTCACCATATCCGATTCCCTGAATCCGATCAGGTGATAGTCAAGCGATGCATAGCCGCGTGATATTGTTTTTAGTCGGTCAAAAAAGTCAAATACAATTTCAGATAAAGGCATTTCAAATGACAACTCAATTCTGTCTGAAGATAAGTAGACTTGATTTTTCACCTGACCTCGCTTGTCAATGCACAGCTCCATAATTGGGCCGATATACTCCGATTTGGAAATGATCTGTGCCATGATGTAAGGCTCTTCTATATAATCCAGCCGTGTAGGGTCGGGCATCTCAGAAGGCGCATTGATATTAATTTCCTTCCCGCTGGTCAACTTCGCCTTGAACTGAACAGAGGGAACGGTGGTAATCACGGTCATTCCAAACTCACGTTCCAGCCGCTCCTGAATTATTTCCAGGTGGAGCATCCCCAGGAACCCACATCGAAAACCGAAACCCAAAGCAGCAGAAGTCTCAGGTTCCCACACAAGTGAAGCATCATTGAGTTGAAGCTTTTCCATAGACGCGCGTAATTCTTCAAATTCACTGGTTTCTACCGGATAGATTCCGGCAAAAACCATGGGCTTCACATTTTCAAATCCCTTGATGGAGGCGCCCGGTCGATTGGCATGAGTAATGGTATCTCCCACCTTCACTTCTTTTGCTTCCTTTATTCCTGAAATCAGGTAACCCACATTGCCAGCACTGATTTCCTGACGTGGTTGCTTTTGCAGTTTAAGTACGCCAATTTCATCTGCATCGTAAGTTCGTCCTGCGTTGACAAATTTGATGATCTCCTTTTGCTTCATGGTGCCATTAAACACCCGGTAATAAACCTCAACGCCTCTAAAGGAGTTGAAGACTGAATCGAAAATCATCGCTTGGAGCGGAGCATTGGGGTCACCCTTAGGCGGAGGCACTCTTTTTACAATAGCTTCCAGTATTTCATTGATGCCAATTCCTTGCTTGGCGCTGGCATGAATAACTGTATCCGCGTTGCAACCAATTAAGTCTACAATCTCGTCAGTTACTTCTTCTGGCCGAGCTGCAGGCAAGTCAATTTTATTGAGCACTGGAATGATCTCCAGATTATGCTCCAGCGCCAGGTATAAATTGGATATGGTTTGCGCTTCAATCCCCTGGGCAGCATCCACAATAAGTAGAGCCCCCTCACATGCAGCAATCGAACGCGACACCTCATATGAAAAATCCACATGACCCGGGGTATCAATCAGGTTGAGGATATATTCCTTCCCTTCAAATGGATAGTTCATCTGGATCGCGTGCGACTTGATGGTAATGCCCTTTTCACGCTCCAGATCCATGCTATCGAGCACCTGAGCCTGCATTTCGCGGGAGGTAAGCGTGCCGGTAGCCTCCAAAAGGCGATCAGCCAGGGTGCTTTTGCCGTGGTCTATGTGTGCGATTATGCAGAAATTGCGAATTTGATCCATTCCCGTCATCAACTCCTTAATTTGAGCCTGCCTAAGGCGGCAAGCAGGCCGCAAAGGTAGATATTTATCCTCCGATCGCGAAGGGGAGTTTTTGGTTAATTTTATGATACCCTGCATCTCTAGCGTTGAAGAGCAGTCTCTCCATGATTATCAATATTGGCTAGGCCTGACTCCCGCGGAAAGGATCGCGGAAGTAACCCAACTCATTAAACGAGTATATGGGAAGGGAAAAAAAAGCAAAGGGCAACCTCAAGGAATAATTTTTGACACCGAATGAATGTTTTACTTGAAGAGCATAAAGCGTTTATCCAACATCAGGATTGGAATTTATTCTGGTGGGTGGATACGCTGTCATTTTCATTGGCATGGTCGCGCAACCGGTCCGCTTTTGAAGCACTTTCCAAGAACCTACCTCACCAAATAATTTGCTATTAATTGCCTTAAAGAATCAATTTCTCCTTTGTTCATCCGGGCACTTACCTTTAACATGAGTTCAAACATCACCTCCTGCTTGTAACCCAGTTTAGCAGCCACTTGTGAGCAGTACTTTATCTCATTCTTATAAAGTCGCTCATCTATTTTCATTAGCTGCACCAGGCTAAATACGTAATCAAACTTTTGATCATCCGATAGTCCTTTTGGAACGATAACCTCATGCCTTTGATTAAAAAGAAATTCGATGTCCTGGACCAACAAACCATTAGCCAAACCAATATTGGTGATGTATCGCTTTTCTTGATCAGCTACTTCCTCATCGATTAGGGCCAGGTTGACCAATAGTTTTAGCTGTGGGAGCGCTGACATAGCTTTTTTTTAGGTTATAATGGGTTACGTATCCTTCAAAAATGGATCAAAAAGTTCTTTAATAAAAATAAACTTTATCAATTACCTTACAGTCGATGAATTTTCTGGCACACGTATATCTTTCAGGAGATGATACCCAACTGATGATTGGCAATTTCATTGCTGATTTTGTGAAAGGCCGAAATTTAGGTGACCGGTACAGTGCCGAAATCGTGCAGGGTATTGAACTCCACAGGGCCATCGATAAGTTTACAGATCAGCACGAAGTGGTTCAAAGCAGCAAAGATCGCCTCCGGCCCAAGTACCGGCATTATTCGGGTGTGATCGTAGATATGTATTATGATCATTTTCTGGCCAAAAACTGGGAGGCTTTTCACAAAATGCCACTTGCGGATTTCGCGCTGCGATTTTACAGTGTAATTACTGCGCATGAATCTATTCTGCCAGAGGATGTGCAAAGGATGATGCCTTACATGATTCGCGGCAATTGGTTCCTTAACTATGCTTATAAAGAAGGCATTCACAGGGCACTTTCAGGGATGTCGAGGCGAACTCCCTTTGACTCTAAAATGGATGAGGCCGTGACAGATCTTTCCAAACATTACGAGTTGTTTGAAAATGAATTCAATGAATTTTTTCCAATCCTGTCAGACTTTTCAAAAAAATGGATTCAGGAGAACTTAGCAAAATGAGACGTGCTATGTAACAGCGTCACATTCATTATTTTTGCAATCAACTATCGCAAGCAACCCCATGAATAACGACCCGGAATTGGACGGCAAATACTTAGGCACGATTTCAAAGGATTTTGTAAAAGTGGCCGACACGCTGAAGGAATCATCTTATCAAATCAAAAAGGCAGGCTTTGATTATCCCATTTTTCCTATAGCTAAGGATTCCATTTCTATCGGGCAATTATTAATTGACAAAAAAGACCTGGAGCTGGACTGGAATTACTATGCTTCTTTCCTGGGAGAATTTATGGAGCGTGAACTCGTTGCCCCGGAAAGAGAACAAGTGTTTAAAGATTCTTACAAGGACCCGGACGAATTTTGTTGTTTATTCGTTGTTGACAGGGAGTTTACCAAGTTTGTATACATTCCTTATCCTGTCGACTAAGCCGGCTTGAAATGATTCCAACCCTGAGCCGTCAGCGGAATTATTGATCCCTGCTTGGTGATCAGCAGGTTTTGTTTGGGGTTATCGTGCACATGCCCAATAAAGTGAATATCCTGATGGTTTTTTATTTTTTCAAAATCAGTCTGATTGATTGTGAATAACAATTCATAGTCTTCTGGATGCGCGCCGTGCTCGTGACCCGCACCGAGGGCGGCGGCTTCCACAGCGTCGAGCTGTTCGACACGCTTGCGCCGCGACTCGACGGCTTCGGCGAACCCTCCTCCTTCAGTTTCTGATCCCGCGCGCCGGGTCCCTGCAGAAAGATCCCCATGCCCCAGCGTTCCCTGCACTGCCCGCCGTCGCCGCTGCCGCGGCGGCACCGCCTGGCCCGGGCGCTGACGGCCGGTCTGCTGCTCGGTGCCGCCGCGGTGGCGCAGGCGCAGAGCCTGCAGTCGCTGTACGACGCCGCGCGCGGCTACGACGCCAGCTACCTGGCGGCCCGCGCGCTGGCCGATTCGGCGCAGTTCCGCTACGAGCAGGTGAAGGCACTCAACCGCCCGAGCGTGGCCCTGACGGCGAGCACCACCCGCAGCGAGACCGACACATCGGCCGGCAGCGCGAGCGGCACCAGCACCGGCGCGCAGATCTCGGCGCTGCAACCGCTGTTCAACCGCAGCAACAGCAGCACGATCGACCAGGCCGAGAAGAGCTATGCGGTGTCGATGGCCGACCTCGAGAGCGCCGAGCAGGACCTGGTGGTGCGGCTGAGCCAGGCCTACTTCGACGTGCTGGCGGCACAGGACACGCTGGCGACGACGCGCGCCAACAAGACCGCCATCGCCGAGCAGCTGGCCTCGGCGAAGCGCAATTTCGAGGTCGGCACCGCGACCATCACCGACACGCGCGAGGCGCAGGCGCGCTTCGACCTCGCCACCGCGCAGGAGATCGCCGCCGAGAACGACCTGCGCGTGCGACGCATCGCACTCGACCAGCTCGTCGGGCGCACCGACGTCGAACCGCGGCCGCTGACGGTCCCGGTGCAGCTGCCCGAGGTGCTGCCGGCCAACGTGGAGGACTGGGTGACGCAGGCGGGCCAGTCGCCCAGCGTGCGCAAGGCCCAGCTGGCCTACGACGTGGCGCAGCTCGAGACCGAGAAGGCGCGTGCCGGCCACCTGCCGACGGTCGACCTGGTGGGCGGCGTCGGCCGCAACCGTAACACCGGCCGCCCCGCCGGCAGCGGCCTGAGCGGCAGCACCACCAGCGCGCAGATCGGCGTGGAGCTGAACCTGCCCCTGTTCGCCGGCTACTCGATCCAGAACCGCGTGAAGGAAACGCTGTCGCTGGAGGAGAAGTCGCGCAACGACCTGGAGTTCGCGCGCCGCAGCGTCACCCAGGGCACGCGTCAGGCCTACTTCACCGTCCAGTCGGGCCTGGCCACGGTGAAGGCTCTCGAAGCCGCCGAAGCCTCCAACAAGCTCGCGCTCGAGGCCACCCAGCTCGGCTACAAGGTCGGCGTGCGCGTCAACCTCGACGTGCTGAAAGCGCAGACGCAGCTTTACACCACCCAG
>CAYNCP010000057.1:0-24928 GCA_964395905.1 uncultured Ohtaekwangia sp. | reverse complement strand
ATTAACTTTCTGTCCCATTATTCCTTTGTTACTTTTTTGGTTGACTTTTTCTTAGCTGCTTTTTTCTTGGCTGGCTTTTCAGCTTTTTCAGCCTTGGGAGCTTCCTCCACTTTTGCAGGCTTCTCTGCCAAAGGCTTCATGCTATCCACTACCAGGGTGACATGGTTGGATCTCTTTCTGATTCTGTGTGCACGACCTTGAGGGGCTGGTCTCAAACGCTTCAACTGACGGCCACCATCTACAAATATTTCTTTTACATACAGGTCAGCTTCTTCCAGCTTGGCATCTGCATTTTTCACAGACCAGTTGCTGATGGCCGACAACAACAGTTTCTCCAGCTTGTCAGAAGAATACTTGGTTTCATACTTAAGCAGGTTCAGGGCATGATTCACCCTAACTCCTCTGATCATGTCAGCCACCAATCTCATTTTACGAGGAGAGGTAGGAACATCTTTTAAATAAGCCGTAGCCGGACCTGATTTAGCTGCCTCTTTAATGGCTGCTATTTTGGCGCGCTTTGCTACTGATCTTTTTGTCTTTTTTACTGTTTCTTCCATGACCGACTAATGCCTAAACATCTTTTCTATTACCTGAATGCCCTTTAAATACACGTGTTGGAGAAAACTCTCCCAGTTTGTGTCCAACCATGTTCTCGGTTACATACACTGGAATAAACTTATTGCCGTTATGCACCGCAAGGGTATGACCAATAAGCTCGGGAGTGATTGTTGATCTCCTTGACCATGTTTTGATCACCGACTTTTTACCGGACTGCTCCATTGACTCCACTTTCTTCAGCAGACGTGAATCCAGGTATGGACCTTTTTTTATTGACCTTCCCATTATTTCTTCCTTCTTACAATGATTAGACGATCTGAATATTTCTTAGGATGACGTGTTTTCTTTCCTTTTGCTATCAACCCTTTACGTGATCTTGGATGACCACCTGAAGCTCTACCTTCACCACCACCCATCGGGTGATCGACAGGGTTCATTGCCACACCGCGGGTGCGTGGACGAATTCCTCTCCAGCGATTGCGGCCTGCCTTACCCTGACTTTCGTTCATGTGGTCAGGATTTGAAACAGCGCCAACTGTAGCCATGCAGTTCACCAACACATTTCTCATCTCACCTGATGGCATCTTTAATGTGGCATAAGCTCCTTCGCGGGCTACCAACTGCACAAACACACCTGCACTTCTCGCGATAGACGCACCTTTGCCTGGCTTTAACTCAACATTGTGCACAATGGTACCCAAAGGAATTTTGCTCAGGGGCAAGGCATTGCCAACTTCCGGAGGCACCCCTTCTCCAGATACAACCGTCTGACCTACCTTAAGGCCTTGCGGTGCCAGGATATAAGCCTTTGCACCGTCAGCATAGTATAATAGTGCTACACGGGCAGTACGGGTAGGATCGTATTCAATAGACTTTACAGTAGCAGGTATATCAAATTTGTTTCTCTTGAAATCAATCAAGCGAATCTTCTGCTTGTGACCTCCGCCAATGTAGCGCATGGTCATTCGGCCGTTGTTATTACGTCCTCCGCTCTTCTTTATAATAGCCACCAACGACTTCTCAGGACGACCTTTTGTAATGTCGTCAAAGCTGGGCGCCATGCGGTGCCTGCTTCCTGCTGTCATTGGTTTAAGTTTCTTTACCGCCATCGCTATCTATTATTAAACGTTGCTATAAAAATCAATTACCTCTCCTTCTGCCACGGTTACGATGGCTTTCTTGTAGCTGGGCGTACGACCTGAAAGCACACCTGCCTTGGTATAACGCGACTTGTATTTGCCCATCACGTTAATGGTGTTCACTTTTTCAACATTCACACCGTACATTTTTTCCACTGCATTCTTGATCTCTACTTTGTTGGCATTGCCATCCACCAGAAATCCGTACTTGCCTTTTTCGTTTAGGGCAGATATTTTCTCAGTAACCAGGGGTTTTTTTAAAATGCTCATCGGATTACTGTTTGTTTAATAAGTTGCTAATCACTTCCACGCCACTTTCGATCAAAATCAACTGATCTGCATTCATTACATCATAGGTATTGATCTGATCGGCAGTAATCACCTTGGTGTTGCGAATGTTTCTTCCAGAGCGAACAATGTTTTGCTTGTTCTCCGCCAATACCAGCAGCGTTTTCTTATCTGCCAACGACAGTGCGTTCAATAGAGAAACGTACTGTTTTGTCTTTGCTGTCTCAAAATCGAAGTCTTCAAGGATGGCAATGGATTTGTCTTTTGCCTTGTAAGCCAGTGCTGACTTGCGGGCAAGGTCCTTTACCTTTTTGTTGAGCTTAAAGGAATAGTCTCTTGGCCGAGGACCGAATACGCGTCCACCACCGCGGAACAACGGGTTTTTAATATTACCAGCACGAGCGCCTCCGGTTCCTTTCTGCTTCTTCAGCTTCTTGGATGAACCTTTTATTTCTGCACGCTCCTTAGATTTGCTGGTACCCTGGCGCTTGTTGGCCAGAATACTTTTCACATCTAAATAGATGGCGTGGTCGTTGGGCTCAATTCCGAATATTTCGGAAGAAAGACTCACTTTGCGACCGGTGTCTTCACCGCTATGTTTTACAACAGCTAAGTCCATTACTTTTCTAGTATAATAGTTGAGTTCTTGGCGCCTGGGACAGGGCCACTAACCAGAATCAAATTTTGTTCAGGCATGATTTTCACCACGCGCAGGTTGAGCACTTTTACGCGATCTCCACCTGTCTGGCCAGCCATCTTCTTGCCTTTTACGACACGAGATGCAAATGATGCGTTTCCAAGGGATCCGGGAGCTCTCAATCTGTTGTGCTGTCCGTGCGTTTGACCACCTACCCCGGAAAAGCCGTGGCGTTTGACCACACCTTGAAATCCGCGGCCTTTTGAAGTGCCAATGGCATCCAGCCAGTCACCTTCCTTGAATATTTCCTCTACCTTAATTTCTTTGCCTAACTCCACCATGCCATCAAACTCACTTCTAAAATCCCGGAATTCTGCCAGGAATCTTTTGGGTGTAGTGTTGGCCTTTTTAAAGTGCCCCATCATGGGCTGGGTGGTGTGCTTCTCTTTGCGCTCACCATAGGCCAGCTGCACGGCTCTGTAGCCATCGGTCTCCACGTTCTTCACCTGAGTAACCACACAAGGACCTGCCTCGATCACAGTTACTGATATGTTTTGACCATCTTGGCCATACACACTGGTCATTCCGACCTTTTTTCCAATTATTCCAGGCATGCCTAAAACCTATTTTGCTTGTTTCTGAGTCGTTTTGCGGGTTTCTCCACGCAAAAAGGACTGCAAAGATATGAACTATACAGTAGTTACCAAATGGGGGTTTTAAAATTTTGAATATGAATTAGAAACGCCATTTTTTAACCTTTTTAAAGGCTAATTTGGCATGCAAAAATCAGGTAGTCACCAGGGCCAATTAACCTGTGAACTGACCGCATTACGATGTTGAAAAGTTGCCTCACCAAAGCATCTCACCCGCTCCCATGATGCGCCTGAATTTTAGGTCATGGCAGGTCTATCTGATTGGCTTGATCTTGCTCATGTTGCTTTTATTCAATATTGCCACTGGGAGTGTGTCCATTTCTATGTCCAGGGTGATCTCTTTGCTATGGCAGGGCCCAAATAGTGATGATTTGCTGTCCAATATTGTCTGGCAGCTCAGGGTGCCCAAAGCGGCAACTTGTATTATAGCAGGTGCAGCCCTGGCTATTGGTGGGTTGTTGATGCAAACCCTCTTCAGAAATCCCCTGGCCGGACCTGATGTATTGGGTCTGAGCTCGGGGGCAAGCCTGATGGTGGCGTTTGTCATCCTACTGGGTGCTTCCGCACAGGAATACCTTCCGGCCGTTAACCCCTGGTCTCTGGCTTTGGCTGCCAGCATTGGAAGTGGGGTCATTTTCTTAATTGTGATAGCCGTAGCCCACCGGGTTAAAGACAACACATCCCTCCTGATTATTGGACTTATGATAGCAGCCGCCTCGGGCTCTTTTGTAAGTGTGCTCCAGTTTCTAAGCAAAGCACAGGATCTTCAGTCTTTCGTCATTTGGACACTCGGAAGCGTAGGCGGCACCAGCTGGGAGGAGATTTTCATATTGGGCCTCTTATTAATAACAGGTACCCTCATTTCAATGGGATCAATCAAATCCCTTAATGCATGGTTGCTGGGAGATAATTATGCCTTGAGTCTTGGCGTTAACCTAAAGCGGTCAAGGTTTTGGATTGTCCTGGCAACCAGTTTACTCACCGGTGGCGTAACGGCATTTTGTGGTCCCATTGCTTTTGTTGGGTTGGCCGTTCCACATTTGGTGCGACTGCTTGTGCCCACCACTAACCATAAGGTGTTACTTCCCATGGTAATGATTGGAGGCGCTTCACTTATGTTGTTGTGTGATTTGCTTGCGCAGCTCCCGGGCAGTGCCAATGTGTTGCCCTTAAACGCGGTTACTTCGATTATTGGTGCGCCCGTAGTGATCTGGGTGGTGATCAGGAGCAAGGGAATCAAAATGTAATAACATGACAGGTCAGGCACCACTTACTACACAGCAATTATCAATTGGTTACCCCGGGCCAACAGACAAAGTATTGTTTCAAAACCTCAATCTGTCACTGCACCAAGGTCAGCTGGTTTGTTTCATGGGACCCAATGGCATCGGAAAGAGTACTTTAATAAGAACGTTGTCGGGAGCACAAAAACCATTGGGTGGCGAAGTAACGGGCACAGGGAACAGAAACATAGCCGTGGTACTGACCGATAAAGTAAGTGCCGGCAACATGACCGTAATGGATTTGGTGAGCTACGGCCGGTATCCCTACCTCGACTGGTCGATTTCAATGAAGGAAGTTGATGTCCATCAAATCAACGCATCTATTGAACAGGTACGCATTGGTCATTTGCTGGAAAGACCACTTTATGAACTGAGTGATGGGCAGCTTCAAATGGTAATGATTGCCAGGGCACTGGCACAAGACACACCTGTTTTACTTTTGGACGAACCCACAGCCCATCTCGACCTGAACAATAGGCTGGAGATTATGAATTTGCTAAGACGCCTGGCCAAAAATAATAATAAGGCGATTCTGGTTTCTACGCATGAACTGGATTTGGCGCTGCAAACGGCAGACTTAATCTGGTTGGCAACGGCACAACGGTCCATTCGCATGGGCATACCCGAAGACCTGGTGCTGGATGGGACTTTTGACGAGGTGTTTCAGTTCAAAGGATTTGATTTGAAAACGGGAAAGGTAAAGCACGAGCCCTACCGAAAGGTGGGTGTGCAATTGAAAGGTGAAGGTCATCCGTATTTGTGGACCAAGAATGCGTTAGAGCGAAATGGGTATGAAATTAACACTTATGCCGAAAAAATTATCGAAATAAACGATGCGCCAAAATTTTGCTGGTCTTTAATGGTAGGCCATTCAAATGTCAAGCTCCATTCCATATCAGAGTTATTAAAAAATTTAGATTCTTTAATAATATAAAACTTCTCCAATAACCCCATATCTTTAGTAAGTAGTCTAACAAAATGAAAATGCGTTTTATTAGATCAATTGGATATCCTCCAATCAGATTTTATGTGACAATTTTTCTTTGTACAGGGATTTTCTCTCCTATTTATTCACAATCAGAAAATTCAAAAAATTACAAATTCCAGATTGGGTTGACTTCCGGAGTCCATCTTACACAACTTAAAGTACAACACCAGAGTGCCGGGACCTACTCTGTTGTTAATAATTTAAATTCCGATCCTAACTTGAGTTACCATTTTGGGATACCTGTAACAGCTGCCCACAATCGTTTTACCTTGTCCGTAAGCCTCCTTTTTATCAAGGATAAAACACAAACAGCAATTCGGGATGATTATAATCTAACAACGCTCAACCAAGCATTTAGCTTTTCCTGGTTTGCGCTACCACTTACTTTTAATTACGAATTTGTTCAAAAGTCAAATCACCGGTTCTTTGTGGGGATGGGAATCGTTCCAAGAAGATTATTAAACGCTCATAGTAAGGTATCTCAAAAGTTCGGAACAATTACCATCATTGGAAACAAAATTGATACTTCTGATATTTACAAAGAATGGAGCATCTTTGGAACAGCTATTGTAGGAACAGATTTGGTCATCGCAAAAAAATTTCCACTTACCCTTTTGTTATCAGTTGACCAAAGTCTGGCTAATTTGGTTACTGAGCCGACACACGCATCTTTAACATTCGATTACGGATTTGTGCAACCAAAAGTAAACATGAACTCTATATCTATTAGCGTTTCATATTTTCTTGGTCGGTTGATTTTCTCTCAAAAAAACTAATAATCAATCTCCTCATCTCCTTCTTTATAATCCAGATAGTAAATGATGAGGTTGCACATCTCGCTGGTAGAGCTCCAGCCATAACCAATGTTGCGTGGAGGGGAGAATGGATTGGCTTTGTTGTCGGAGGTATTGTCGTATTGTGCTTCCACCCTAATGAAAGAGCCCGCAGGAATTTTGAGCAGCTTTTCATATTGATACGTCATCTGCCAATTGAAGTCCCATTCATTAATTCTGATGAGCGGAATCGTTTCCCCGGATGGGGTCACGGCAGTCGCTTTAAAATTCTTTCCGATAAAGTGCATGTGCGGAAGCACTGAAATAATGGACATGTCCCTCGGCACCCTGTAGTTGATAAAGAAAGTAGGCGTGGTCTCCGCAAAAATATAAAAAGGCTGATTCACGATGTCCACTTCCCGCAACGTTAGGGTTTGGACTTCCCGATCTACTTTCGTCTCGTGGAAATAAAAATTGATTGTTGACTGATCCTCTTGTGCAATGGAAGAGGGTGAGTAGTGCATATTCAATATCAAGTCTGTGTCTTTATGCAGCAGCTTACCCGCACCAGGTGGAAAAAATATTTTATCATTGCCCGGAACCCATCCGTACAAAAACTCATCAACCAGCGGAGTCTTCTGAAATTGTTTTACCTGTGGGTCCAACTCTGACATACCGTCTATCTTCCTGATGTTATTGGTGGTGTCTGTCATGATTCGACTGTGATGCACTTGACGTCTGTTGCCCGGGATGAACTCTATTGCCGAAACGTACTTGTCCTCTTCTAGGTGGGTGGGAATAGAAAAGAACCGGAACTCTTCGATGGATTTATCCGGAATCGTAAATGGCTTTTGCATCCTCACACTTAAGTCTGGCTGGGTGATAGGCTCATCTATTGGGGTTGAATCTTTTTTGCCCTTCGATTTTTTCCCTTTTGGCATGCCGGCCTGTACCCACTGCTGTATCAGTTGGATGTCAGCTTCTTTCAGTAACCTTTCGTTTCTAAAGTGCTGGAATGCAGGATCAGCTTTCCAGGGAGGCATGTATTTTGACTTTGTCACATGCGCAATAAAATTTCCTTTGGCAGACACCTCCTTATACGATTGCAATGGGAAAGGTCCGATCCCACCCGGTTTGTGGCAGGATGCACAATGATTCAAAATGATCGGCTCAATGTGCTGGTAATAGGTGACCGACTGCGCAAACGCTTCTCTTCCAACCAACGCCAGTATTGTTAGTATCAATCGCATGGATCAGGGGTGGTGTTTTTGATGATCCATCATTTTGTGTGGCATTTGGATAAAGCATCCGATGGCTTCTGTTTTTTTGATGGCCGGAGACTCGCCCTTTTCCACGGCACCCAACGCATCCATCAAATAATGCTCAGTCGTATTCAGCCTTGATTTACCCAACTCATAAAACCAATTGTCGATTGCCCCTTGATACTGAAGTTGAAGTTCCTTATCCAACAGGAATACTCCGGGTGTAACTGAGGCCCCCAAATGCTTGGCCAACTGCATTTCATCATCACTTAAAAAAGCAAATTCAACACCATACTCTTTTTTGAATGTTCTTATTTCTTTGAGTGAAAACTGAACTGGAAATACACCATAGAATACCGCTGTCGTATTGAATTCATCCGCAATGTCTCTGATTCTGGCAATGTACTTCTGAGTGATGGGGCAATCCGTACCCAGAAATAGTATCACCGTAATCTTGTTACTGGATTGAATAGAGAAGGATTTATTTCTTAAGTCCTTGAGTTTAATCGTTGAAATATCATACAACGATTGTCCGTCAACGGTGAAAAATGCAGCAACTAAAAAAATGGAAATTAGAAACTTCGTCATGCCAAATCCGACTACACGAAGGTATGTATTCCAGTACGTTGAGTCAAATGACCTGGATCAGGTCTTAGATTCGCTCCACACCCAAACCTGGTTTGTCATTGCAATACATCACTCCGTCTTTCAATATAAAACCACCTTTCACAACATCCGTGCCTAAATCAAGGCTTCCATCCAAATCGATGTATTTTGTATTGGCGCATGCAAATGCAGCATGCAATCCGGCCGTAATGCTGATAATGCTTTCTTCATTACATCCCCAGAACAATTCCACACCTTCCAATGCAGCGATGTCAGCAATTTTCAATGCCTGGCTCACTCCTCCACATTTCATCAGCTTAATATTGAATATACCGGATGCGCGCGGAGGTTTAATCAACTCAATGGCATCTTTTGGAGAAATGAGCGATTCATCTGCCGCTATTACCTGCCTGATTTCATCCGGCAATCGTTTCATTTCATCAATGGCTTTTGCCTTCAAGGGTTGTTCAATCAATTCAATGTTTAGGTGCTTTGTTTTGTTGTAAAACTCAATGGTCTGTGCAGTTGAATACCCCTGGTTGGCATCAATGCGAATGGTGAACTTGTTGCCAAACTTCTCCCGCAGCTTTACCATCCTTTCAATATCTTCCTGCAAATCTATTCCCAACTTAACCTTTAACACGCTGAAGCCGCGCTTGCCATAATCCGCTGCCTCCTTTAAGGTCTCCTCCACGTTCATGATCCCAATCGTATTGCTGGTAGGCATCGATGTTATCTTTTGACCCAGGTATTTCACCAGAGGCACACCCAGGTGCTTGGTGAAGGCATCGTATATCGCAATATCCAGCGCTGCCCTGGCCGCAGGATTCTTGGGCAACTTTTCCCAAACCTCATAAGTAAGCTGATGTACCTCTCGAATATCTCTGCCAATTAAAAACTGAATATTCTTTTCAGCCAACGCCTGCATGCAAGCTTCCAGTGTCTCGCCAGTCACGTAGCTGCTCGGATTGCCCGCACCGATTCCTGTCGTGCCGTTTTCCAAAGTGATCTCCACAAAGCCACTGTGTACTTCGTCTGTAGTCTTGTAGGCGATGGTGTAAGGCTTGGTGTTGTTCAGGTTTTCTCTCCAGACTTTGATATCCTTAATGCGGGTCATCGTATTTTACTTTCTTAATAGTTGTACATTCTATTTCTCGACAGCCACTTTATCTATTAGCCGTTGAAATACAGGTATTAATTTGTCCACACCATCCTCCAGCGGGAGGATGACCGGGATATTCAGTTCTTTTTCATATTGCGTGGCATAATCACGTGCATCTTCCTGCGTCATTTTAGCAGTATTGATGGTGAGCGCCACCGTATCTGCCCCGTACATTTTTATGAGTGCTATCTCATCTTTTGGATCGGCTATGTAGGCCGGGTAGAATTCCATGTCCTTGTATTGTTTTCTGGCAGGATTGTGTTGCAACACCACGGCATTGGCCTCGCAGGAAACGATCCATTCAGCCCCGGCAGGTCCGCTGGGGTTGCGCAAGGAAGATTGCCCCTCGATAAAGATGATGTCAGGCTTTACTTCTTCCCAGCATTGCACGATGGCATGTTCCATCTCGCCCGAAATAAAATCGTTGAGCGTAGAGTCAAAGACCAGGCCGTATTTTGCTCCCTGCATCCAACCGGTTTGCCCGGTGTAAATCATTTCTGCTTTGAATCCTGCCTCTCTCATGGCTTGTACCAGAAAGCGGGTGGTAGTCCTTTTCCCCAACGCACAGTCTGTGCCCAGTACTGCCACCTTGGGGCATTTCACGTTCCTTATTTTCCCTGACCAGAAGTGCAGGTCCTTAAACTTTTTGGGTTTGCGCACGTCCACAATTTCAAGCCCTTTTTCCCTTGCCAGATCGGCCAAATCGGGTATATCTGAAATGTATTCATGTAAGCCGTTGATCAACCCATATCCCTGTTCCAAAGCTTCCTTCAGCATGCTACGCAAAGACTCAGGGATCACACCCCCTTTGGTGGCCACACCGATAATACAATAAGCAGGCTGCTCATCGTTTGAAGCTGCAAACTCAACAATGGAAGCGAAAACGGGGATACCTCTATTCTTGCCATCCAGGACTTCACCCGCATCCTTGCCGGCACTTTTACTGTCAATCACACCTACGATGTTGAATCTTTCTGTTCCCCTGATCAACCCATGGGCCGTTTTTCCATTGCTGGAGTCAAGGTAGCCGGCCGTGATGATTATGGCGTTCTTTTTTTCCATCTCAAAAATTTTAAAGGCCGAAAGTCGGGAATTATAATTGATTTAAAAAAGAGGTTTACATAAGAAGTAGCCACCTTATACAAGGTTATCGTCCCTTAGAAAACAAAAGATGAAGCATCACAGGACCTTTGATTTCGCCTTTTTTTCTGGCCGGCTTTTTGCCATTCTCATCTTGGATTATTCAATGAGTAAATAATGATAACTTTGTAAAATCGAATTTAAACCCCAGTTTATGCGATACTTAATCATGTTCGTCATCTCTTTGGCAGCGCTATCCGCTTCCGGTCAGTCCATTGTTGGTGTGTGGCAACTGACAGATCAAAAGCCCTGCATTGAAGAACAAATTGAAAGGAGTGAAACCGAAAACGAGCTGCTTGCAAGCTTCGGTTCTTCCAGTCAATCCGTTGCTGTCCTCATTCGATTTGATGAAAAGGGGAAGGGTAAAACTGGAATATATTCCACTGGAGATAAAAAATCGAAGGATAAAGAGTCACTGGAATACAGAGTTTCAGGTGATGAGCTTCAATTCTTAGATAAGAAATCAGGAATCATTAAAGAGCGCTTCGTGATAGATGAACTTACATCAGTTACACTGAAGCTTCATCGCGTGGATCGAGATTGTGAAGTGCGTACCTACATACGGGTGGAAAAAAGATGACGACAGGGATAGAAGCCAGGCGGGACATCCGGAAACTCAAGCTGGACGAACTTAAAACATTTTTTGTTGAGCACGGAGACAAACCCTTTCGCGCCCAACAGGTGTACGAATGGCTTTGGCAAAAGTCATGCAAGGAATTTGACCAGATGACAAACATCTCCCTGCCTACCCGCGAATTACTCAAAACGCACTTCGTCATCAACCATATCCATGTAGACCATATGCAGCGAAGCGAGGATGGCACCATCAAGAATGCGGTCAAGTTGCATGATGGGTTGATCGTGGAGTCTGTACTCATCCCTACGGAAAAAAGGATTACCGCATGTGTCTCTTCTCAGGTTGGCTGCAGTCTGGATTGCAAGTTTTGTGCTACAGCGAGGCTTAAACGCATGCGCAACCTTAATGCAGATGAGATTTACGATCAGGTGGCAGCCATCAAAGAGCAGAGTGAACTGTTTTTTGGCAGACCATTAACCAATATTGTTTTTATGGGTATGGGCGAACCACTCCTTAATTACAACAATGTCATCTCCGCCATAGAAAAAATTACTTCACCGAAAGGGTTGAACATGGCGCCCAAAAGGCTTACCGTCTCCACGGTGGGCGTGGCAAAAATGATCAAGAAAATGGCCGATGATGAGGTGAAATTTAACCTGGCCGTTTCGCTGCATGCAGCCATCAACGAAACGAGATCATCCATCATGCCCATCAATGACACCAATTCGCTGGAAGAGCTGGCGGAGGCCATCAAATATTGGTATGCCAAGCGCAAAAAGAAGGTTACCTATGAGTATGTTGTTTGGAAAGGTATCAATGATGACATGGAACATGCGCAAGCGTTGCTGAAGTTCTGCAAGCATGTTCCCTCTAAAGTTAATTTAATAGAGTACAACCCCATTGAAGAAGACGGATTCAAGCAGGCCAGTGATGATGCGCTGCGCATGTATCAGGAATTGCTGGAAAGTCATGGCATTACGACCCGCATTCGCAAAAGTCGTGGTAAAGACATAGATGCTGCATGCGGCCAATTGGCCAATAAAATATAGCGCTGCCTAATCGCCACTACATGAGCGTTGTCATTTCAATATGATCGCGTGATATGGATCTTTACACAGTGAGTAAATTCCAACAAATGAGTGAGCGAAAATTCCATCCTGAGTCCTTAATGATGTCATTCGGGTATAAGCCCGCCTTGTCTGAAGGTGCCATTAAGTGTCCCATATTTCAGACTTCCACCTTTGTGTTTAAGAATGCTGAGGAAGGGAAAGCATTTTTTGAAGTTGCCTATGGGCTTAGGGATAAGCGGCCTTCTGAGGAACTGGGTCTGATTTATAGCAGAATCAATAATCCCGACCTTGAAATACTTGAAAACAGACTTTGCCTGTGGGACAATGCAGAAGACTGTGCAGTATTCGAAAGCGGCATGTCTGCCATCACCACAGTGCTATTGGAATTTTTGAAGCCAGGCGACCTACTTTTACATAGTGGACCTCTTTACGGAGGAACAGATCATTTTATTAATCATTTCCTCACTAAGATTGGCGTTACTCCTCTGGAGTTTCACGCGGGTCAATCGCAACAGGAAATTATTCAGTCCATTAAAGATTCTGGAAAAGCAGAAAAATTGAGTTTCATATACATCGAAACTCCTGCTAACCCTACCAATGCCCTCATCGACATAGGCGTATGCAAAGCCATAGCCAATGAATTCAGTACAGCAGACAAACCAGTGTACATCGCAGTAGACAATACCTATATGGGGCCACTTTGGCAGCACCCGCTTCAGCTTGGAGCTGATTTCTCTTTGTATTCCGCCACCAAGTATATAGCCGGTCATAGCGATGTGATTGCTGGCGCTTGTTGTGGCAGCAAAGCAGTAATATCACGGGTAAAAACCTTGCGTACATTTCTTGGTAACATGGCCGGACCCTGGACAGGCTGGTTGCTTTTGCGAAGTTTGGAAACGCTCAAAGTGAGAATGGAAAGGCAGGCATCCAATGCCGAACTGGTAGCTGACTATCTTATCTCACACCCCAAGGTGGAAAAAATTTACTATCTGGGTAACATCTCGCCATCAGACAAAAATCAATATAACATTTTCCGAAAGCAGTATAGCTCGGCAGGTGCGATGCTTTCATTTGATCTTTCAGGCGGAGAACCACAGGCCTTTCGTTTCCTCAATGCCTTGCAGTTGATCAAGTTGGCCGTGAGCCTGGGAAGCACCGAATCCCTTGCCGAACATCCCGCTTCGATGACGCATGCTGGTGTGGATCCAGCTTATCGCGAAAAGATGGCCATATCAGAAAAAATGGTTCGACTGTCTATTGGAGTAGAACACATTGACGACATCTTATGGGATATTGAACAGGCATTGACCTGCGCCTAGGCTACTTCTTGCTTGCGTTGAAAAGTTTTTCCTTTTCATCCGCACTCAGGCTTTCATAGCCACGCTCCGAGATTTTGTCCAGGATAGCATCGATCTCATCCTGAGAAGCCTTAGAAGGGCGCTTCGTCCCGCCTTTTGATTTAACTTCAGGCTCACTTTTTCGGTAAGTCACTTTTACTTTGGGTCTGGGTTTGAACAAACTTTTGAACCAGTCAATGGTACTGGTAATCCAGCCTCCCCAGTCGACACCTACCTGCAACTGTTTGATATAAATGAAGCCAATCAGTGCGCCACCCAGATGGGCAATGTTGCCGCCTGCATTGGAACCCACTGAACCCAGGAATGAGAGTACGATGTAAAACCCTGCTATGTATTTAATTCTTACCGGGCCGAGAAAAAGTAAGTAGAACGTGTAATTGGGAAGGAGAACTGCTGCCCCGGTAACGATGGCATATACGGCCGCTGAAGCGCCCACCATGCCAATAAATCCAGAGCGCTCCATAAAGTAGGGAATTCCATTAAAGACTAATAAATATACTACCCCACCAGTTATGGCGCCAAGTACGTACAATGCAATCAACTTATCATTGCCAAGGTATTCTATGAACAGTCGGCCAAACCAGTAGAAGATCAGCATGTTGAATAGAATATGAAAAATATCCGTCAGGCTATGCGCAAAAGCATAGGTGATGATGGTCCAGGGGCGAAGAATAAACTCACTGAACCTGGGAGGGATGGTAAATTGCTTGCTGATAAAATCATAGATCCAGGTAGATTCACCAATCGTGCTGAATACATAGACGATTCCCATGGCCAAAAAAATGGCCACGTTAATCACGATCAACTGAACGTGTGCGTTGTTAGGTTTTTGAAAAACAGTTTTAAACTCGTCAAACACGATCTCTATTCATTTATCCTTTAATACCCACGGTCCGACCCCTGGCTTCTCCAGGCGGTGATGATCAGGAAAGCTACAAAGGCACCACCAAAATGCGCAAGGTGGGCCACAGATCCACTCCTGTCCATCGCATAGGTCAAAAATCCGATCAAAAATACCATGTATTTTGCCTTAATGGGAATGGGTGGAAATAATAACATGATTTCCAGGTTGGGAAAAATCATTCCAAAGGCCATTAATATGCCGTACAGGGCCCCGGAAGCCCCCAGCATAATGCCGCCCGTTGCCGGGAAAAAGAAGTAATTGACCATCGCATAGATCACCGCTGCTCCGATTCCCGTGGCCAAATAAAACAACAGAAATTTTTTATCACCCCAATAGCTTTCCAAAATGGGCGCAAAAGATGCCAAAGCAAACATGTTGAAAAAAATATGTCCAATACCACCATGGGCAAACATGTAGGTGAAAAACTGGTAAGGTGCAAAGTACTGGGTGCCTATAGGCCACAAAGAGATATAGGGGGTAATCCCCATGAACTGCTGCAACAAATAAACGACCACATTGATAATGATCAGGTTGCGTACGAGTGGAGTGAGTCTAAACATTCAAGTCGTGAATT
This sequence comes from uncultured Ohtaekwangia sp., assembly GCA_964395905.1. Lineage (GTDB taxonomy): Bacteria > Bacteroidota > Bacteroidia > Cytophagales > Cyclobacteriaceae > ELB16-189. The sequence goes on along the minus strand of CAYNCP010000057.1, from coordinate 9,956 downwards.
TAAGATTACCTAATTTACCTGTTAAAGCAGTTCTCAATCTTTGAAGTGTCAAAAATAAAGAAGGTGGGCGTGCCATCAGGTGAAAAATTAGGGTTATTGCAGGCAAATAGTCCCTCCACAAGCGCTTCCATTTCCTCTTTTATCAGTTTTTGACCCGATTTTATGGAAGCTCTCCTGGCCAATGAGCGTGCGAGGTTCTCTTTCAGGGGCAAAGACAATTCCGATTTATTGATTTTAAATTGTTCCAAAAGTCCTTCAAACAACTCTTTTTCTCCTCCTGAAACATCCGCAGGAATACCTGATACCAGTATTGCATTTTTGCCAAATACTTCAAACCTGAAGCCTAAAGCTTTGATCTCATTTTGAATTTCCATGACCATCGCAAAGTCTGCAGGGGCTAGCTCAACAGTCTGTGGAAACAGGCTTTGTTGGCTATTACCAGCCACTCCTTTCATATGGAATAGAAATTTTTCGTAGAGCACCCTTTCGTGCACCACCTGTTGATCCATGATCATCAGTCCATCTTTTACTGCACGAACCAAATACTTGTTATGCAATTGAAAGGTTTTGTGCTCAATTTGAGTTGTTGGTGCATCTTGCTGGTTCAGGGCACTCTCAAAACGCAAAAAAGGTTTTTGATCTGCCTCCCTTTGGGGTTTAATTGAGGCATCATGCTCAAATAGTTTTTCCCAGTTGTCAACATTTGCCCTGGACAGCGAACTCCCAAACTGCTCCTCGTAATAGGTGTTCTGCAGTTGGCGCTCGCTCATGCTGAGCTTATTAATCACGTTCACATCGGATGAAAAATCAATGGCCGGAGAAAGGTTGTGAGCACCTAATGCCTGCCGTACGGCCGATCGCATTACTGCGTAAACTGCACGTTCGTCATCAAACTTAATCTCGGTTTTTGTTGGGTGCACGTTTACATCAATGTGTTTAGGGTCTATCTCCATGAAAAGCGCGTAAAAAGGGTGGCTGCCATCCGGCAACAAGCCTTCAAACGCATTAGACACGGCATGGTTCAGGTAGTTGCTTTTGATGAACCGTTTATTCACAAACAGGAATTGATCACCCCGGGTTTTCCGTGCCGACTCGGGCCTGCCCACGTACCCAGTAATCTTGATGAGCTCCGTTTCTTCATTGCAAGCTGCCAATTGTTGTTGGTAAGCTTTACCAAACAAGACAACGATGCGCTGACTCAGTTTACCGGGTGATAATTCGTGCAATAGTTGATCACCATGTATAAGGGTAAAAGATTTTTCCGGATAGGCCAATGCCAGTCGTTGAAACTCATCCACGATGTGTTTCATTTCTACCGGATTTGACTTCAAAAAATTTCTTCTGGCGGGTATATTATAGAATAAATTTTTTACACTGACGCTGGTGCCCTTTTCTGCAGCAGCTTGTTCTTGTTTTTTCACTTCTGATCCCTCCAATACAAGCAGTGTGCCCAATTCCTTGTTTGCCAGGCGTGTCTTCATTTCTACTTGTGCAATGGCGGCAATGGATGCCAGGGCCTCACCTCGGAAGCCCATTGTACGCAAGGCAAACAAGTCTTCGGCTTTTCGAATCTTAGACGTTGCATGCCGCTCAAAACTGAGTCGGGCGTCTGTCTCACTCATCCCGGAACCATTGTCGATAATCTGAACGAGTGTCTTGCCCGATTCTTTAATGATTGCTTTTATTTCACTCGCTCCTGAGTCGATGGCGTTTTCAATCAACTCTTTTACTACGCTGGCAGGCCGCTGCACAACTTCTCCTGCAGCGATCTGATTGGCAATGGAGTCGGGAAGAAGTTGAATGATGTCGGCCATGAAAAGGTGCGAGAACTACTGTTTTCTAAATTTCAAATAAATGTAAAATGGGATAAACAACGCAAAACCGTACAATGCGACCTGTCCCCATTGAAGGTAGGCCATGATAAAAAGGACCAAAAATAAGATGATTCCAAATCTCATCAGCGTTGATTCCAGCGATCCTTTGGATTGCTTGGAGCGTTTGCGTGCCGCATGGAATGAACCCGCTATTCTTGACCGATAGTCTCCCGGTCCCTCTTCCTTTTCCAGCTGCAACTCCCGCCTGATACGCGCCTCCCGCTCCTGCATTTCTTCTTTTTTTGGATCATAGTACCGGGGCGTATAATTAAAACGTTGATGAGTTGGTGTCTTGGTGAATACAGACAAGAATTTCATTAGTTGTTATTTTTACGTTTTCGGTAAGGCCTGAAGCGCTGGTGTGGCTATCTTCACGTCTCACAAAAATGATGCTTATCGATTGCAATTACAAAAACCTAACGACTGTATGATGAAAAAAGTTTTGACAGTTTTGGTGATGTTGATGTCGTTTTGCGCTGTTTTGGCGCAGGATAAAAAAATGCAGTGGGTAGACAGTGTTTTTCAAACTTTAAATACCCGTGAAAAGATAGCTCAACTCTTCATCGTGTCTGCTTCATCCTACTATGAAGCGGGGGAATTGGAGGAATTGGAAAATCAAATTAAGGACAATCACCCGGGTGGCATATTGATCACAGGAGGCGGACCAATTGGCACAGTGAACCTCATCAACAAACTTCAGGGCCTTTCGAATACTCCCCTATTGGTAATAGTTGATGCCGAAACCGGTCCGGGTAAAACCTTAGACAGCTTGATGACCTTTCCTACTCCCCTCGCACTGGGGGCAATCGCTGACGATAGTTTGATTTATGCCTTAGGCGTTGAAGTTGCAAGACAAATGAAAGCATTAGGTATGCATATCAATCTTGGCCCAAACGCTGACATTGATGTATCTATGGGTAGACCAGAATCCTACTATGGAACCAATAAATACAATGTTGCCCGCAAATCAATTTCAATGATGCGCGGACTTCAAAATAATGGTGTCATTGCATGCGCCAAGCATACTGCCAGAGTCGTAGATCGCGAAAAAGACGATGACCCTTTGCCGGACTTTGCAAACAATCGACTGGACACCCTAACCTTTTTTCCATATCTGCAATTAATCAAACAAGGTGTTGGAGGGATACTTACCACCGATCTTCACTTTACTACGGAAGACAAGAAGAAGCCGATACCGGCATCAATCTCTCAACTTTTCATCAACGATATACTCAAAAACAAAATTGGATTTGAAGGTATTACACTAACCGATATTCCCTATTTCCATGAACTGGCCGGAAAATCGAAAGTGGAATCTGAAAAACTTGCCTTCGAAGTAGGTAACGACTTGCTGCTGAACCCTTATCATCTCAATGGAGCAATCAGGCGAATTGAATCCTCAATAAAACGGAACATCGTACTGAGATTGAGATTGGAAGTCTCCGTGAAAAAGATATTGGGAGTAAAATACGATGTCTTGCAAACCTCATACGAAAAACCATCCAACGACCATTTGATCTCACGCATAAATTCTCCAACAGCTAATATTCTTAACTATCAGCTAACGAATGCTTCCATCACCATAGCCAGGAATGAATCCGGTCTAGTGCCAATTCATGATCTGGATGACAAAAAATTTGCATCTGTTTCGTTTGGAAAAGGTAATGTGGCTGAGTTTGAAAATTACCTCGACAAATATGCACACTTTGATCACTTTAAGGTAGTACATATTGATGACACACTTCAACTCAGCGATAAATTGGCAGCTCATGATATCGTTGTGGTCAGCCTTCACTCACTTGGTGAATTGAACTCCAGCAGCTTGATGAACTGGATAAATGGGATGGGCGAAAAGAAAGAACTGATCATTTGCTCCTTTGGCAACCCCTATGATCTCAATGCGTTAAGTAAGCCCACCACCCTGGCCATAGCTTACACTGACAATAGTTTTGCACCCATGATCATGGCGCAAACAATTTTTGGTGTTCAACAAGGCAAGGGTACAACTCCGCTCAGCATCAGTCATCTTTTTATCGAAGGAATCAGCCATCCACTGGAAACCATCAACAGGTTAAGCTATGGAATTCCTGAAATGATGGGCATGGAGAGTGAGGTCCTGAATAAAATTGAAAAGATCGTTGCCGAGGCACTGGATTCTGGGGCAACACCCGGATGCAATATTGTCATAGCACGGAAGGGGATGGTGGTTTATGACAAATCATTTGGATGGAAAACTTACGATAAACTGGAACCGGTTACACCGAATACCATTTATGATCTGGCATCGATCACCAAGGTGGCAGCCACATTGCAAACAGTAATGTTTCTGCATGAAAAAAAAATGATTGATATCAACAAAAAAGTCTCCGCCTATCTACCCGAGTTAAAAGGCACTAATAAAGAGAATTTCACATTTAAGGATATTCTCACCCACCAGGCCGGGTTATGGCCCTACCTTCCCTTTTGGCAGCAAACCATGAAAGACTCGACTTTGCTGCCTGAATACTACAGCTATTCAATGAATGATTCCTTTCCATATCCGGTTGCCCGCGATTTGTTCGCCACAAAATCCATGAAGGACAGCTTGTGGCAGTGGATCATAAAGTCAAAAATTCGGGAAAAGAAGCCAAAGACACCCTTCGATTACACCTACAGTGACATGGGTTTTTACATTATGCAACACGTGGCTGAAAAACTGTTGAATCAGCCTATGCAGGATTTCTTATCACAAAATATTTACGAACCGATAGGGGCAACCACCACCGGTTTTTTGCCGCTTCAACGTTTTCCGGAAAATCAGATTGCACCAACCGAAGTGGACAAGCAATTTCGGGGCAGCAAACTGGTTGGGTATGTGCACGATCAGGGTGCCGCCATGCACGGTGGGGTAGCCGGACATGCTGGACTTTTCAGCAATGCCAATGATTTGGCCAAGATGGGTCAGATGTGGTTGCAGAAAGGCAACTATGGTGGAATACAATACTTCAGGCCTGAAACACTGGAGTTGTTTACAAACAAACAGTATGAACTGAACAGGAGAGGTTTGGGCTGGGACAAACCTACTGTCAGCGATTGGAACGGCCCTACCTCCCTCTATGCCTCCCGTCAGACATTTGGGCATACAGGCTTCACCGGGACAGCCATTTGGGTTGACCCCCAATTCGAACTCGTTTTTGTTTTTTTATCGAACAGAGTGCACCCGGATATGTTAAACGCTAAACTATTATCAGCCAATATACGTCCTAGGATACAGGATGTAATTTATCAGTCCATATTCGAATATTGTAAGAATAATAATTGATCATACAGGAGAAACTTATTACCCGAAATGTTGGTTTAAGAACTGGAAAACAAGGTTTATGGAAGGCAAAAGCAAGATCGGAATAGTTTGTTATCCAACTTTTGGAGGTAGCGGAGTGGTTGCCACTGAGTTGGGGAAAGCGCTGGCCAAGGGTGGTCATGAAATTCATTTCATTACTTACTCACAGCCTAGCCGGCTGGATTTCCTTAACGAAAACCTTTTTTACCATGAAGTAGACATACGGGCTTACCCCCTTTTTGAATATCCGCCCTATGAACTGGCGCTGGCCAGTAAAATGGTAAGTGTGGTGAAGAATGAAAAATTAGATCTGCTTCATGTTCATTACGCCATTCCCCATGCTTCTGCAGCGTATATGGCCAAGCAAATTCTTAAAACCGAGGGCATCAACATCCCATTTGTGACCACCTTGCATGGCACGGACATCACATTGGTAGGCAAAGATGCATCCTACGAACCGGTGGTCACCTTTAGCATTAACGAATCAGATGGCGTAACAGCGGTTTCTGAGGACTTGAAAAGTCAGACATTTGAATTCTTTGACATCAAGAAAGAGATTGAAGTTATTCCTAACTTCATTGACCTGGAAAAATTCAAGAAGCAAAAGAAAGACCACTTCAAAAAAGCCATCTGCCCGGCCGGTGAAGCATTGATCGTTCATATTTCCAACTTTAGAAAAGTAAAGCGAGTAGGAGATGTAATTAAAATATTTGACAACATCAGAAAAGTTATTCCCGCCAAGTTGTTGATGATTGGTGATGGACCTGAGCGATCGATGGCCGAAGACCTGAGCCGTCACCTTGGAATAGAAAGTGACGTTCGTTTTTTGGGCAAACTGGAAGCCATTGAAGAAGTGCTATCGGTGGCTGATTTGTTCCTGATGCCATCGGAGAAAGAGAGTTTTGGATTGGCCGCGCTGGAGGCGATGGCCTGCGAAGTTCCTGTTATATCCTCAAATGCCGGAGGTATTCCGGAATTAAATGTGGATGGAGTAACTGGATTTCTAAGTGAGATAGGAGATGTTGAGGCTATGACAAAGAACGCGCTGTTCATACTGGATAAAAACAACTTGCCACGGTTTAAGCAAAATGCGTTGAGTAGGGCCAAGGAGTTTGATATTTCCAAAATCTTGCCGTTGTATGAAAATTATTATAGGAAAGTTATAGAGAAATCTGCTGTGAATATGGGTGTATAGATCCTCAGTGATCGAATTTTATTTGTAGTGCGCGAAAGTTGGAAGTTGAAAGGTGATACTATGAAAGAAATTAAAAAACCACAAAGTAAAGGGAGTGCAAAACTTTTTGATAACCCTTTTTTAGAAAAGTTCACGCGAACCCACATTGCTGTTCCCCTTTCTGTTTTTTTTGTTTATTCTTCCGCATTGCTTTACTGGAATGTGACGCACACGCAACTTAGCTTGCTCTCGTCTATCGTTTCATTTTGCATTGGCCTGTTTGCCTTTACATGGGTTGAATACCTTGTGCATCGGTATTTATTTCACATGGACACATACACTAAATTTCGCGCAAAGCTGCAATACACAATGCATGGTATCCATCACGAATACCCAAAAGATAAGGAGCGGCTTGCCATGCCTCCCATTCTCAGTATTACCATTTCAACTTTATTTCTTTTTTTATTCCGTTTATTTTTGGGAGACTTGGTATTCTCGTTCCTCCCTGGATTCCTGGTTGGTTACTCGCTTTATCTTGTAGTCCATTACATGGTACATGCCTATCCCCCACCAAAGAATTTTTTGAGGTATCTGTGGATCAACCACAGCATACACCATTATAAAGACAGCAAAGGAGTATACGGAGTGTCTTCTCCGCTTTGGGACTATATCTATGGTACCATGAACCCTGTCACAACTAAGGGCGAACCTAAATAGGCCGCTTAAACCAGGGTGAATATTATCTTAATTTACCCCTCTGTAAGTTCACGCAGAGAAATCATTGAGATTGAAGAACATATTAAAGACTTAATTGGTTTAACTTAAGGCTTTACTGGATAATTCGCATTGACCATGCTGGGATATAGATTTTCAAAGTTCGTTCCTCCCCCGGACAACGAAAAGAGCGATTTCGACAAGTTGCTAAAGATGTTTATGCAACTGGTCTTAATTACCTCAGGCAATGTGAATGAGGCGCTTCAATGGCTTACTGAAGTAGACAGGCAATACAAGGTAACCAGCGACAATTACGGCATCGGTGATTTCATCGAAGATCTCAAGAAAAAAGGACTAATCTCCGAAGACGAGAAAAGTGGGGCGTTTAAATTGAAGGCCAAGGCTGAACAGAATTTGCGAAAATCAGCCCTCGAAGAAATTTTTGGCAAACTGAAAAAGTCAAGGGGGGGCGAGCACAAAACTCCCCATAGTGGGCGCGGTGATGAAACCACTACCGACCGAAGAGATTATGAGTTTGGCGATACCCTGGAACAAATTTCCGTGACCGATTCACTAAAGAATGCTCAGATCAATCACGGTCTTGACAATTTTTTTATGACCGAAGATGATCTGGAGGTGATGGAAAGTGAATTCAAAACCCAAACGTCTACAGTTTTGATGATTGACATTTCACACTCCATGATTTTGTACGGTGAAGATCGAATCACGCCCGCCAAAAAAGTGGCCATGGCCCTGGCGGAATTAATTACCAAAAAATACCCCAAAGACACATTGGATATCCTGGTTTTTGGAAATGACGCCTGGCAAATAGAAATTAAAGACCTCCCCTACCTGGAAGTTGGTCCTTATCATACCAATACCGTGGCTGGACTGGAACTGGCCATGGATATATTACGGAGGAGAAAAAATGCCAACAAGCAAATATTCATGATTACCGATGGCAAGCCAACCTGTATCAAGCAGGGCATTCGGTACTATAAAAACAGTTTTGGCCTGGACCCTAAAATTCTGAAGCAGACTTTGAATCTGGCCGGACAACTTAGAAAACTTAAAGTTCCGGTTACCACTTTCATGATTGCAACGGATCCCTACTTAAAGGCATTTGTGAGGGAGTTTACAAAGGCTAATAATGGCAACGCCTATTACAGCAGCTTACAAGGGCTGGGTAATCTTGTGTTTGAGGATTTTAAAAGAAACCGCAGAAAAAATTTATAGCACATTAGAACTACAACATGACAGATATTAAACGGATTAAGACACTGGGGCAACTCAAGAAGGAAGGAATTAAGTCAAGGGGCATCAAGGAAGAGCTGCGGGAAAACCTGATTGTGAAATTGAAAGAAAGGAAGAATGTCTTTGAAGGCATATGGGGCTTTGAAGAGACTGTCATCCCAGACCTTGAAAGGGCCATTCTTGCACGGCATGATATCAATCTATTGGGTTTACGGGGACAGGCCAAAACCCGTATAGCCCGATTGATGACCAAATTAATGGATGAGTTTATTCCTGTTATCGCGGGCACAGACCTGAACGATGATCCGCTTAAACCAATAACCAGGTATGGTCTTGATATGGTTAAAGAATTGGGAGATGATACCCCCATAAGCTGGATGCACCGCGATGAGCGTTACACAGAAAAATTGGCTACACCCGATGTATCCATTGCCGATCTTATCGGGGATGTCGATCCTATCAAGGCGGCATCTTTAAAACTCCCCTATTCTGACGAACGAGTCATACACTTTGGACTTATTCCGCGATCGCACAGAGGAATTTTTGTAATCAATGAGCTGCCTGACCTACAGGCAAGGATTCAGGTTGCTTTGTTTAATATTTTACAAGAAGGAGACATTCAAATCAGGGGATTTAAGTTGAGGCTTCCCCTGGACATACAATTTGTTTTTACCGCCAACCCTGAAGATTATACCAACAGGGGTAGCATTGTCACTCCGTTAAAAGACAGAATTGACAGTCAGATTATTACCCACTATCCAAAGACCATTGAAATTGGAAAAAAGATAACCCATCAGGAGGCGCAGATCAACAATGACCAACAACGAATGGTGTCCGCCAATGAAATTGTAAAAGACCTGATCGAGCAGATTGCAGTGGAGGCGCGTAAAAGCGAATTTGTAGACGCCAAAAGTGGCGTGTCGGCCAGGTTAACCATTTCCGCTTTCGAAAACCTGGTGGCAGCGGCTGAGCGCAGGAGCATCATTAATGAAGAGAGAAATACACACATCAGACTGACCGATTTTATCGGAGTAGTTCCTTCGATTACCGGAAAAGTAGAACTGGTATATGAAGGCGAACAAGAAGGTCCGGGCATTGTAGCACAAAATCTTATCGGCAAAGCCATCCGCTCACAGTTCGTGAATTACTTTCCTGACCCTGACAAGTTCAGAAAACAAAAGGAAAAGAGTCCCTACAGGAAAATAACAGAATGGTTTGGTGATGGAAATACAATTGATCTGCTTCATGACATGTCCGATTCAGATTACAAGAAAGCCCTTGAAAGTGTGCCCGGGCTTAAGCAGCTGATCAATGATCACCACAACAAAGAAGACCAGCATGCTAAGGTACTTCTGATGGAATTTGCCTTATACGGATTGGCAGAATACAGTCAAATCAGCAAGAACAACCTGGTGAAGGGTTTACAATTTAAGGATCTCCTTAGTGGTATGTTCAGTCTTCCAGCCGATGAGGATTCAAAGGAAGATGAAGATGGTTCGCTGGGAGGCATGATGAATTAATCTCTTAATTTGCAATCCCTATTTGCAATTTTCCCCCTCCTTTTGTTAGCTTTATTGAACGATTAGATTTTGCGAAGACACTTTCATACTTACTAGGCTGC
>CAYNCP010000056.1:0-25409 GCA_964395905.1 uncultured Ohtaekwangia sp. | reverse complement strand
TATGCCGGTTTTTTCTCGTGGTTCGAAGGAGAACGCATACCATCCATTGTGGAAAGAAATATTATTGAGAAGGTCATAGGCCCTCCACATTATGTTTTGGTCTATGGTCCCGCCAAGCAAAAGCATTTGATAACCTTTATTCCGGCAGCGATATCACAGGCTGAGATTGAGCAATTAAAATCACTTCGCTCACCGCAAGGCAAGTTAAAAGAGACGCTACGCATGTTCACGCTGGGTAAGCTAATGACGGTTAAGGGTTATGACCTTCCCATTCGTGCACTTGGCCTGTTGCGCCAGGAACTACCTCGCCTGGATTGGGAGTTACATTTAATTGGTGATGGTGTAGAATTGAATAACCTTCAAAAACTTTGTGTTGACTTAAAAATTGAAGATCGTGTTATGTTTGAAGGGAAGCTGAGTTACATGGATTCGATGAAAAAATTAACCACTGCAGATATTGTACTGATGCCAGGTACAAAGGAAGGTTGGCCGAAAGTGATCATTGAGGGTTGGGCGGTAGGTGCAGTACCTTTGGTAGTGGAGGCGGGCATATCAAGCCACATTATTCGGCACGGAGTTAACGGTTTTTTATTTCAACCAAACCCTGAGTCATTAAAAGATACGATTGTTGAAATTTTTAGTGATTCTGGTAAGCTTGATGATATCAGAAAACGTGGCTGGCTTGAAGTAGAAGATTTCAGTTTGGAGTGTTTTTCCAAACGAGTAGAAGAAGTTTGCCGTCAGAAATTGGAACTTTAAATTAAGCGTTATCGCAAACAGATCACTCATTATCGCTATTGCCCACATTGCACTCGGATATCTGCTTGCGCTTGCACCTGCTGTTTCATTTTACTGGAGTCTAGCTGTATTGGGTATGGGTATTCTGGATATTATGTTAAATAATAACCTGAATGATCGTGCCGCTAAATGGGCTGCCTACTATGTGGGGATGGAGGTATTACTACGAATGACAGGTGGCAATATTGTATGGGAAGCCGGCAAATATGGGGCTGCACTCTTGTTAATAGTAGGACTATTAAGTGAAAAACTAATAAGACCCTGGCCGAAAAAATACTTACTTTATTTCACTTTGATGCTTCCTTCGTTATTGGTTATTGATTTTCCTGATTTCGGGATGGGAAGGGAGGAGGTTTCATTTAATCTTTCTGGTCCTTTTTTATTGACCATTTCAGCAATTTATTTCTATCAGAGAAAATTATCAGGGTCCGAAGTTGTAGCTATTTTCAGAAGCACGTTGCTTCCTTTGTTAGCGTTGATTATGTATTTGATTATTGTTACGCCTAACCTGGAGGATATTGAGTTTGGTACGGAATCAAATTTTCAGGCGTCAGGCGGGTTTGGTCCTAACCAGGTTTCCACCGTTATTGGGCTGGCAGTATTTTTATTGATTGTTGGACTTTTATTAAAAGCGTATTTAGTTAAAAGCTTCCCAGTTGATCTCATTTTTCTTGTAATCTTTATTGCAAGAGGGCTAGCAACATTTTCCAGAGGAGGAATGATTGGAGCGGTAATCGGAGGTATTATCCTGATCGGGTATACAGTAATTGCATCCAAACGGTCAACGGCATTTGTTACTGTTTTCTCCTTTTTGATGTTTGCCGGTGGTGTTAGTCTAGTAGTGTGGAATTATGTGAATGAACAAACAAAGGGCAGGCTGGAGTACCGGTATGAAGGAAGAAACTACATGACCGGCAAACAAAGGGAGATTACCTCAGGAAGGACGGAAATCATTCTCAATGAACTTGATCAATTTTATAAGAATCCGCTACTCGGTATCGGGCCTGGTATGGGTTCCCTTAAGGTAACGAACCGAGCTGGGAGACCTGCTCACAGTCATATGGAATATACTCGTATGCTAGCTGAGCATGGCGTGTTTGGGCTTATTGCATTGTTGATAATGATAATCGCACCGATAATTTATATTTTTAAATTACCAGCGGTCCATTGGCCATTACCCATGGCTATTTTTGTTTTTGTACTATTTACGCTGTCCCATTCAGCTATGCGCTTGGCAGTTCCAGGATTTTTTTATGGCCTCTGTTTGATTCAGCCTTTTGTTAGTAAGCCAGGAATTAATGCAAAGTAGTATTAGGGTTTTGATGATCACGACCGAATGGCCCACCAAAAAGTTTCCGTCACATGTTCCATTTCTCGTGAGACAAGTAGAATTACTTAGGTCTCAGGGTATTTTTATTGAAGTGCTTCACTTCAGAAGTGCTTGCAATCCAATAAACTATCTTAAAGCAAGTTGGAAAGCGAATCAAATTTTGAAGGAGGGTAATTACAACCTGATTCATGCTCAATGGGGTCATAGCGCTCTACCTGTTTTTTTTGCTAAAAAACCTTTGATTGTTACATTTCGAGGTAGCGATTTGCAAGGAATTGTTGACAAAACGGGTAAGTATACGCTAAAAGGTAGATTCCTGAAATTTTTGAGCGTATTGGCTGCGAAACGCGCAAGTGCAATAATCTTGGTTTCAAGAAATCTTGTAAAATTTATTCCCTCTAAGAAAAAATATACAATAGTTCCTTCAGGAATAAATTTGAATTTGTTCAAACCAGTGCCAAGAGATGAATCTAGAATAAAAATTGGGTTAGCGTTGGATAAGCCCTATATTCTATTTGCAGGCGTTCCTTCTCGTGCGGAGAAGAGATATTCATTGGCTACAGCGGCCGTGGCGTTGTTAAATGAAAAGATTAAAGCTCAACTGATCTATACTGAGAATATTTCGTTTGATAGAATGCCTTTATATATGAATGCAGTAGATGTTTTGGTTTTGACATCCGCACATGAGGGCTCACCAAATGTTGTCCGAGAAGCGTTGGCCTGTAATACCCCTGTTGTTTCTGTGGATGTCGGTGATGTGAAAGAACGTATTTCTCACATCCCCGGGTGTTACATTTGCAGGGAGGAGGCAGAAGATATAGCAAGTTGCTTGGAAAAAGTTTTGAGCCAAGGTAAAACTCATTTTGAAGGGAGGAAATTCATTCAACTTTTGGACGAGAATTTAATGACTCAGGAAATTGTAAAAGTGTATCATAGCGTGATATGATGTTGAGCGTAATTTGTCCTGTATTTAATGAAGCTCCAAATATTAATGAGATTGTTCGATTTTTTAACAGTGCCCTCCCATTAGAAAAAGAACTCATTTTTATAGACGGAGAGTCGACCGATGGCACAAGGGAATTAATTATTGCATTGCAACAAAATAATTCCAACATTATTCTGTTGGATAATCCGCAAAGAATTGTGCCACATGCCTTGAATTTGGCTATTCCACTGTGTAAGGCGGAAATTATTGTGCGAGTTGATGCTCACTCGAGGTACGAACTTGATTATTTCACAAAGATAATTGAGACTTTTAGTACTATAGATGCAGATATAGTGGGTGGTCCGACTCGAACGGCTTTTAATGGGCATGTGCAGGAAGCCGTTGCTCATGCAATTTGTACGCGTTTTGCAGTTGGGGATAGTAAAGTTCATGATATCCAGTATATAGGTTACACCGATAGCATTACTTTTGGAGCATGGCGAAAAAGTATTTTTAATAAGATTGGTCTATTTGATACAGACCTGAAGCGGAACCAGGATGATGAGTTTCATTACCGCGCAAAAAGTTTTGGATTTAAGATTTATCAGAATCCTGAAATTAGATTGTATTACTATCCGCGCCACACAATTAAAGGATTATTTAGACAGTATTTTGAGTATGGTTTTTATAAACCTTTGGTGTTAAAGAAGATTAAGTCAGAGGCAAAAGTTCGGCATATTATTCCAGCGCTATTTGTGATTTATTTACTTACCCTTCCATTAGCAACAATTTCAGTAGTGTGGTTACTACCTCTCATTTTGTATTTTATATTGGATTTTATTTTTGTTATACTGAATAAGAAGAGTATTGCTGTCAAAAAAAATCTATTTGTCATATATCCAACTATTCATATAGCATATGGCCTTGGATTCATATCCCATTTTTTGGTGAAAAAGAAATGAAAATTCCCTTCTCACCACCTTACATTGATGACGACATCCGGAAGGAAGTGATGGAGGCTTTGGATTCGGGGTGGATAACGACCGGTCCGAAAGTGAAGGAGTTGGAGAAGGTGGTGGCTCAATTTGCAGGAGTTGAATTGGCTAATTGCACCAACTCAGCTACTTCTGCATTAATGCTGGTGCTGCATTGGTTTGGCGTGACGAGAGGAGATGAAGTCATTATTCCGGCTTATACCTATGCGGCTACGGCACTTGCAGTAATGCATGTGGGTGCTAAACCTGTAATGGTAGATTGTGGTTCTGATTTGAATATCGATGCCAGCAAAATTGCCAAGGCTATCACTCCTAAGACCAAGGCCATTATTCCTGTTGACATTGCAGGCTGGCCTTGTGATTATGAGGCGATCAATAAATTGGTTGATCAGGAATCGTATCAATTTGTCCCAAGCACAGAAGTGCAGAAGAAGTTGAAAAGAATTTTGGTGCTGGCGGATGCAGCTCACTCTATTGGGGCAACGTTCAATAGCAAAGCTATTGGCTCCCTGGCCGACATTACAGTGTTTTCCTTTCACGCGGTCAAAAACATTACAACAGCGGAAGGGGGTGCCATTTGTCTGAATCTCCCGGCACCTTTCGACAACTCCGAAATTCACAAGACACTCAAGCTGTGGTCCCTTAATGGACAGACCAAGGACGCCTACACCAAAACCCTGAATGGTGGGTGGAAGTATGACATTGTTTATCCCGGATTCAAGATGAACATGCCTGACATATGTGCGGCTATTGGGTTGGCGCAACTGCGAAAATACAAGTCTCATATCTTGCCTGAGCGCAAACGTGTATTTAATGCCTACGTGGAAGCATTTTCCAAATTGGACTGGGCAGAATTGCCAGCTCAGGATAACAAGGAGAAATCAGGTTCGTATCATTTGTTTGCGTTAAGGGTAAAGGGAATAACTGAAGATCAACGAGATCGGATGATTGAGTTGATCATGAATGATGGGGTATCCGTAAATGTTCACTTTCAGCCGTTGCCCGTGCTTTCAATATTCAAGGAGCGCGGGTATAACATCAAAGATTACCCGGTTGCCTTTGATAACTATTCCCGAGAAATCTCACTCCCCATCTATCCCGAACTGGATCAGGAAAAAATTGAATACATCGTAAATACTGCTGTCAATGCTTATAACCTATTGGGAAAGGCGTGAAGCGTGAACTATTTGCTATTGCACAAAGGTCTCTAAGGAGGCACAAAGTATCACAATGATATTTATAGTAAATATTCTTCGTGGTATTGGTGATTCTTCGTGTAACTCTGTGGAATAGAAAAAGCTGTAGCACAAAGTGTCACTAAGGCTGAGTACTCTCTTTGTGTAACTTTGTGATCCTTTGTGTTTCTTTGTGGTATAGCTAGAGTACACCTTATGACAGAAAATGAACTATCCAAAATTGTAATTGGCAAGGCATTGATGTTCATAAAGCTTTAGGACCTGGACTTTTGGAATCGGCTTATCGGGAATGTCTCTATTTTGAATTAGTACAACACGGTTTGTATGTGGAAAAAGAAAAGCCCATGCCAATCATATACAAAGAAGCAAAATTGGATCATGGATATCGCATGGATCTATTGGTGGAGGGTAAACTTGTGATTGAAATAAAAACCATTGAATTTTTCACCGATGTACCTACCGCTCAAATGCTTACCTATTTGCGACTTGGAAATTATAAGCTTGGTCTGCTAATTAATTTTCACGTTGCAAAATTAAAAGAAGGAATAAAGCGAATAATAAATTGAAGCCTTCAAAAAAAAACTTTGAGCTCCTTTGCGCTTCTTTTTGTGCTTTGTGGAATAGCTATGGATGGTTATTGCACAAAGGTCACTAAGGAGACACAAAGGTTCACTAAGACTGAGACCTCACTTTGAGTAGCTTTGTGATCCTTTGTGTTGCTTTGTGGAATAATGTAAGCTATAACACAAAGAGCACTAAGAAGACACCAAGATTCACAAAAGTTTAAAGATTTAATTCTTTGCGCAGCTTTGTGATCCTTTGTAGCACAACATTTATGTGGCTGTTGCACAAAGATAACTAAGAAGGCACAATGCTCCACAAAGGTTGATTATTCTCTTTGAGAAAACTTTGTGATCCATTGTGTTACTTTGTGGAATAATGCATATGGCTAAGCGAATTTTCGATTTCATTGTATCCTTAATGGGGCTGATCTTTTTAGCTCCATTTTTTTTGATTTTCGCTATCTTGATTAAAATAAATTCTAGCGGCTCGGTTTTCTATTTGCAGGAAAGGGTAGGGAAGCATGGCAAACTTTTCAAACTCTTTAAGTTCCGGACCATGCGAATCGATGCCGACAAGGGAAATGCAATTACTGTAGGGAAGCGAGATCCAAGAATTACAACGATGGGTCACTTCCTGAGGAAATTCAAACTGGATGAATTGCCCCAGTTAATTAACGTGTTCATTGGCGATATGAGCCTGGTGGGTCCCCGTCCCGAACTCAAAAAATTTGTGGATTTATACAATGATCAACAACGTAAAGTTATTTCTGTAAAACCAGGCATCACCGACTATGCCTCTATTCAGTTTAGAAATGAAAATGAATTACTGGAAGGGAAAGGTGATCCCATTGATTTTTATATCAGAGAAATCATGCCTGTAAAACTCTCGCTGAATCTCAAATACATTGAGGAGCGTTCGTTTTGGCTGGATATTAAAATAATTTTGCAAACCCTGGTTTCCATTTTCAAACCCTAGTCTATTTTGAATACCTATTTGCAATACGGCAAACCAACCCTGGATTTTATCGGAGCCCTATTGCTTATTATAATCTTGTGTTGGGTATTTGTGTTAATTGCAATGCTCTATTCATTAACTTTTCAGTTTCCCATTTTATTTCGATCAACCCGTCTTGGCAAAAATGGTGAATACTTTGTTATGCTGAAATTCAGGAGCTTAATGTCAGATGAAACAAAACCTTTATCCGATAGAAAATTTTGGTTGGGGAATATGTTACGTGCCTCTAACCTGGATGAACTCCCCCAGCTTTGGAACGTGTTGAAAGGAGAGATGACCTTAATCGGCCCCAGGCCTTTACCAATAGAATATTTACCACTCTTTGCGGAGGAACAGAAAAAGAGGTTTAACATAAAGCCCGGAATCACAGGCTGGGCGCAGGTCAATGGCCGTCATTCCATTTCGTGGAAGGAGAAGCTGAAGTTGGATACCTACTACGTGGATCATGTGTCGTTAAAGCTGGATTTAATAATACTAATCAAAACGGTGGGTTTGCTTTTATCTTTCAAAAAAGACCGATCTTTGGAGGAAGAAAAATTTACGGGTACGAATTGAAAGACATTGCCATATACGGAGCAGGCGGGTTTGGTCGCGAGACAGCCTTGATGATACGACAGATCAACGATGCAAATCCAACCTGGAACATCAAGGGTTTTTTTGATGATGGCATGGTAAAGGGAAGTAGGGTGGATGGCCTAACGGTACTCGGAGGCCTAACTGATGCTGGCGCCTTCACGGCCTCCATGGTAGTGGCGGTGGCCGACCCTAAAACCAGAAAGAAAATTGTGTCAAAGCTGCCGGATAGGAAAATGGAATTCCCTTCCCTCATTCACCCCAACGCTCAGATGGGTTCAGCTGAGTTTAATACCATTGGGCAGGGTTGTATCATCACGGCAGGCGTGGTGCTGACTACCCATGTCACGCTTAATAAATTTTGCATAGTTAATCTGACATCTACGATTGGCCATGATGTCACCATTGGGGCCTACTCAACCATCATGCCCGGTTGCAGCATTTCAGGAAACGTTACCATCGGTGAGGGATGCCTGCTTGGAACAGGATCCCGCACCTTGCAAAACATTACGATAGGAAATCATTCCATAATAGGTGCAGGCGCGGTGGTAACAAAAGATATTGGGGCGGGGAAGACGGTAGTGGGGGTCCCTGCTCGTGACTATCTGAAATCTGAAATCTGAAATAAACAATGCTCTAATGCACAATGCTTAAGCTAAATGAATTCAAACCGGCCCTTCGTTTTCTCCTGATATTCTTGTCGGTCTACTTTGGTTTGAACTTGATTTATGGAGTGTGGATCGAAAGCCTGGGTACAAAGCCGGACATTGCTACCCAATGGGTAAGTAGCCAATCCGCTAAACTCGTAGGGCTGGTAAGTGATGAGGCCTATGCGGTTCCTAATACAGAAGGACCCACTATCAGGATAATGACCGGGAATAGGATAATCCTGAATGTATTCGAGGGCTGTAATGGAATCAATGTGGTGATTGTCTTTTTGGCTTTTATCCTGGCCTTTGGTGGGTCTACCAAAAAGATGATCTGGTTTATTCCTGGCGGGTTATTGGTCATTCATTTGTTCAACCTGGGCAGGATCATTTTGCTTTACTATTTGTCCTACAACAACTCCACTTTTTTCTACTATTTTCACAAATACTTCTTTACGGCCGTCATCTTTGGTGCTGTTTTTATTCTTTGGTGGTTATGGATAATATTGAATCATGAAAAAAGAGAGATTGCCAATTCCCCCGCTACTCAGGATTAGCATGATAGGTTTTGCCATCATCTCGCTTTTTATGGTATATCTCTTTCAGGAGCTCAACTATGTGCAGGGGTTCAATTTGTCCGGCAATACTACTTTCGCAGCCAATCGATCTATCAGGCTTATGATCAATGACACGCTGTGCATGGTGCTCATTGCTGCACTTTTTCAAAAACGTTCACACTTGCGGTTAGCGGGGATCATATTTATGCTTGAACTATTCGTTATACTTCCCGCTTACTTACTGATCAAATTATCCGTGGAAGGGCCCTCAGAAATTTCTTCTCCTTTACTATCTCCCATTCATCGCATGATTGTCAATCCATTATTGATGATCGTTTTGATTGCTGCATTTTATTATCAAAAATACTTTTCATCCTCTAACCAATGAGTGGATATCGGATCCCATTATCATACAACACTATAGACCATGAGGGTTTGCATCGGGTATTGGAAAAGTACAAGGGAGAAAACCACCAAACCATCATTCGTGATTTTGAGGACCAGGTGAAATCCTTGTCTGGGTCGCCACATGCAGTGGCATTGAACTCAGGCACAGCAGCGCTACACCTGGCGTTGAAAGTACTGGGTGTGGGAAAGGGCGACAAGGTGCTGGTTTCAACATTCACCTATGTGGCCTCTGTTTCACCCGTATTATACTGTGGTGCTTCTCCGGTGTTTATAGATAGTGAGGAGATTACCTGGAACATGGATCCTGATTTATTAGAGGAGGCACTTTCGGATCTGGATAAAAAAGGAGAAAGGGTAAAGGCAATAATTATCGTTCACGCCTATGGGATGACTGCCCGGATGGATAAAATCCTGCCAATAGCCAAAAAATGGGGAGTTCCTGTCATTGAAGATGCCGCAGAAGCCTTTGGGGCAACCATTAATGGTCAATGGGCTGGAACACTGGCGGATTTGGGCATTTATTCTTTCAACAACAACAAATCCATCACCACTTTTGGAGGGGGTATGTTGCTGACAAAAAACAAGGAACATGCTGTATGGGCCAGAAAACTATCCACACATGCGCGCGAGGACAAATCCTTTTATGAGCACAGGGAATTGGGCTACAACTATGCCATAAGCCCGTTAACAGCGGCCTATGGCCTACTGGCCTATAGCGGGGGACTAAATGAAATCACGGAGCGGCAGGAAGTCTTCGCAACGTATGTGGATAAATTAGGTCATAAGGTAACATTTCAAAATGAGGTGGGGGTCATGGCATCAAGCCGGTGGCTAACAACTGTTAGGCTGAACAATACGCAAATTGAAAAGGGACTATTAAAGCAACTGACTGATAACCAGCAATTTGAAATCAGGAACGTTTGGAATCCCATGCATAAGCAGCCATTGTTTGTGGAGGAAAAAGCCTACCTGAATGGGGTTTCAGAGGCGTTATTTGCCTCCGCAGTTTGCCTGCCATCAGGTCCCTGCAAGAGGGATGATTTTGAGAAAATGTTGACCTGGTTACAATCTCTATTATGAGCAGTATTTAAGCTTGGAATAGTCTGTTCTAGGCTATTTTCGTTATTTTTGTAAATTGATCTTTGGTATGGCGCATCAATTAATTTTCCGTAGACACCTATTTACCGCAATAGCAATATTCGGATCAATCACTGCAGGTTTTAGTCAAGCTGCAACAACTACCGGAGCTGGAAGTGGAAACTGGAATGATGTAGCATCATGGAGTACTGGTGTTATACCAACTGCTACAAATACTTCATCCATTACCATTAACCATCCAATTACAGTAACCGATGCAGGAAGAAATGGGGATCAAATGACCATAAGTTCAAGCGGAAGTTTGACCATTAATAGTGGGATTACATTTACTGTCAATGCGGGAACCGGTGATGATCTTACCATTGCAAGTGGAAGTACAGTCACAATTAATAGTGGGGGTACCCTTCAGATTCAAAATGTAGTATCACCTCCACCACCCAGGGTAGCACTAATTAGGGTTAATGGAAGAATTAATAATTCCGGGACCATTTCAAATGCATCATCAACGACTTTAATATTTGAATCTGGATCGATCTATGATCATCAGTACACAACCTCCGCAGGAACGATTCCAAATGCTTCCTGGAACTCGAATTCTATTTGCCAAATTACTGGATATACTACAAACTCGGCTGCACCTTCTGGCCTTGGACAAGCATTTGGTAACTTCACCATTGACACCCCATCTTTGGCCGCATTTATCGATCTAAATGGCGCTTTGACAACTGTTAACGGAAATCTATTAGTACAAAACATACCATCCTCATACATTTACCTAACATCAACCACCAATTACACACTAAACATTGGGGGTAATTTTACTATTGATAATTCATATTTCGGTTTGAACTCTACTGCTGCCGCTACAATAAATGTTACTGGAAATGTTTTGTTCTCCAATAACATTGACCTTAATCCTACCTTTGATGGAAATGTTGATTTTAATGTAACTGGGAATTTCGAATTTCAGGGAGGAACAACGAATCTAACTTATGGCGGAGCTGGCAACATCCCCATAAATCTGGGTGGAAATTTCACCTTGTCATCTTCTCCGACAATCAACAATGGGGGCACTGGGAGCTACTTACTAACGTTTAATGGTTCTGGCACACAAACCTACAATGCAAGCCAGGAGTTAACCGATTACAGCTTTTTAATATTAAATGGCTCCAGAGTTGACTTAGCAAATGGTAATTTCTTCTCCGGCCCTGGTGCATTCACCTTGCAAGCGGGGGCAACGCTTGGAGTTGGCAGTGCAAATGGCTTGGTCACTGGAACAGGATCCGGAAATGTTAGGGTGTCAGGAACAAGAACTTATACTGCAAATTCAAATATTATTTATAATGGGGTAACCCAAAATCTTGGTAATGAATGGAGTTCGGGTGGAGCACTAAATGGAATAGCTGTCAATCTGGAGCTCACCAATGGAACCGTGGTTACTAACAACAATATTGGAAGCACAAGTTTAGTGGGAGTCCTTACTTTAACAAATGGACGGTTTAACATAGGAAATTCCAATACACTAAACATACAAGGCATATTCAATAGTACCGGTAGTGGAACCATTGGTGGTTCATCTACTTCCAATCTTACATTTTCGGGGTCTGGAACGATGGGGAATTTGAATTTGGCATCAGGAGCGACATCATTAAATAATCTTACAATTTCACGTACGGGCGTATTGGTTCTTGGCACCGACTTAACGGTGAATGGCGCTATCAGTTTGACTAATGGGGATCTTGATTTCTCAAGTCGTACATTGACCATGAACGGTTCTTCCATTGGAGGTGGTCGTGGTTTGATCAGCAACAGCAGTTCGAACCTGACCTTTGGTGGATCAACTTATTCGGGCGCGGTTCCTTTTCAGGGTGCAGGTAATCAACTAAATAATTTAACCTTTTCAACACCAGGTGGTGCATTTACGTGGAATAGCGCGGTAACAATTAATAGTAATGTTACACTCACCGCTGGAACGGTAACCCATTCATCCGGTTTAACCATGGCAACGAATTCAACATTCGTAAGGTCGGGCGGTTCGTTGACAACCAATGATCCGGATGTGGTGACCAGTTTTAATGTAACTTACACAGGCTCGGTAACCGCAGGCCTTGAGCTGCCTAGTTCGGCTACAGAGTTGAATAATCTCACTATTAATAGTAGTGGATCGGTGACTCTAGATAAGAATATTACAGTCAATGGTAGTGTAAACTTGCTTGGATCAACGTTGGTTTCAGGGGGTTTTAACATTACCATGGCAGGGGGCAATTGGAACAGAGGTTCTGGTTCATTTTCAGGAGGATCGGGCACAGTAATTATTGCGGGGAATACGACCATTGTGGCAACCGGAGGGACCCCTAACTTCACGAACATCACTATAAATAGTATGCAAACCCTTACATTGCCAACAGGCAATATCAATATTGGAGGAAATCTGGTTAATAATGGAACCATTACACCTAGTACAAGTACAGCCATATTCAACGGTACCACTACAATTTCTGGTTCCAGTGCAACGTCACTTAATAATATAACTGTCAGCAATTCATTGACGGCTCCATCAGCCACGATGTTGAATATTGGTGGCAACTTTGTGAATAACGGCACTTTTAACCATAATAATGGATCAGTAACATTCAATGGGACTACAGCAATTTCTGGAAGTCAGCAATCCAACTTCTTCACCACCACAATTGCAGGCACCCTTACCGCACCTTCATCAACCTCATTGGGTATTGCCGGTGACTTGAATTTTAGCAGCGGTACCTTTAACCATAATAGTGGAACCGTGCTGTTTAATGGAACCATTGTCGCTCAATCTGTGACTGGTTCGGCTCTTACTTTTAATAACATAACCGTCAGCAATGGTGCTGGGACAGGTCTAAACATTAATAACACGACAAGACTTAATGGCACTTTGACACTTTCAGGGAGTGGTAAATTTGATGCAGATGGTTCAGGTTCGGGAGTATTTATAGTTAGTTCAACTTCTCAAACGGCTGGAGGTCGAATTGCCAACTTAACTACCCCTGCGAATTTTGTTGGTGCCGTAACTGTTGAAAGATACATACATGGCAAAACAGGCGGTGATAACCGCTATCTCTCTATACCAATTACCAATGGAAATTTGAGCATGTGGACAACCACCATTGGTGTCACGGGAAATTTTAGTGATAGGAGTACAAACCCACCATTCAATAATATCCTTAATTCTGGGAATACGAACCCATCCGTGAGGACGTACAACAGTACAACTCAGTCCTACACGAATGTCAATGGGGCAGGTGGGCCCACGTCAGCAATGGCTTTAAATAATGCATTGGGCTACGTAGCCTATGATTATTTAGATGGAGCCATTACCGCTTCTTATCGAGGCACAATTGGAAAGGGGAGTGTGCCGGTAACCATATCCTCGACAAATAACAATTTTAACCTGGTACCAAATCCTTACCCATCGCCCATTGATTGGGATAACGTGACAAAGACAAATGTTAATAATGCAATGTATTTGCGTGTTGATAACAATATATTCTCCTCATACGTGGGTGGCGTTCCAGCAAATGAGCCGTTTCCTGGTTGGGCCGGTGAAGTTGCTACAGGACAATCTTTTTGGGTAACTTCCAATGGCTCTGGGTCTACCTTAACTTTTAATGAAAGCGACAAAACAGGCGGCCAATTCTATTTTTTGAGAACCAAAACGGCTGATAATTACTTTAGAATGAGTTTGATTTCTTCATCTGGAGTAAAAGATGAGTCTGTATTGCGTTTTGCTGATGAAGGAACTGATGGTTTTGATTCGGAGTACGATGCCATCAAGCTGAGAAATGGAATGGATCCGATTTTGCCCATGGTTAGCAAAAATGAATATTTGAATTTATCCACCTATTTGGATGGAGATCAGACCGAGTTTGCCATCAACACCATTGGTATTTTGGATGGACCAAAAATAGTGAGAATGAATGTAGCCGATGTCAACTTAGGCACTTATACCTTATCGTTTGGCGACTTGTCTTTGTTGCATGAATCCTATAACATTGTTTTGGTAGATACTTATTTGAACAAGGAAATGGATATCTATGCGGGCAGTTCTTATGAATTTCAGGTTGATGCCAACAAATTTTCTTATGGCCAAAGTAGATTTCACCTGAGAATCAACGGAGAACCAGCCCAGGTACTCGAAACTTTCAATGATGGAATTCGGATATTTCCGAATCCAACCGTAGATTTTGTTCAAATAAGTTTGATGCCAGATCAGGAAAGCTCCTTAAAATCAATTGAATTAATTGATATCTATGGCAAGACCATTGTGAATAGTGAAACAGATGCCAGCTTGTTGTTGCCAGGCGTCAAAACAATCGACATGAGATATACAACAAGTGGGTTGTATTTGGTGAACATCAGATATGGAGATCAATTAAGGTCGACCAAAATAATTAAGAAGTAGTCTCAATGCGATCGATTATTCTAGCTTTAATCTTTATTTCTATTTCAAGTGTTGTTTTTGGTCAACCAGGAGATCCAAGTGGCAACCCCACTGTTCCAATCACTGGTATCGAGATATTGCTTTCCGTTGGTGCGTTATTTGGGATCAAGCAATTGCTGGGGAAGTCAAAGCAAAAATAAATTGGTTTGATTGTACAATTAATCAAGAACCTTAGAATACTTCCACGTTGGGTCATCATTTTTATTGACCTTTTTTTTATTCTATTCAGTACCATTTTAGCTTATCTCCTGAGGTTTAATTTTAGTGTTGAAGAACTGAATGCCAATCACTACTGGGAAGGAGTGGTATTGTATACCGGCTTTGGTCTGCTATCAATTTTACTCACCAATAGCTACAAGGGTATCATTCGATACACAGGGGTAGAGGATGGCAGCCGGATATTCTACATGGTGGTGCTCAACATGGCCCTCGTGTCAGTCACGAACCTGATTTTGTTCTACAATATCCAGCAGAACCTGATTCCATATTCTGTCATCCTGATCACCTTCCTTTCAAGTTTTTTATTCCTGTTTAATTACAGGTTACTGGTCAAATATATTTTCTCATACTACAAGAGCGCCATCCTTAAGAATTTCAGGGTGTTGATTTTTGGAGCGGGACAAACAGGAATCGTAACCCGTCATGTCATCAACTCTACCCCAAGAATGCAGGTAGTGGGCTTTCTGGAGGATGATGGGTACAAGGTAGGTAAGGTGCTGGATGGGATTAAAATATTTGACGCCAGATCAAATGTAGTGGACAAGTTAATTGGTGAATTGGGAGTGGACGAGTTGGTGATTACAGCCAAGGAATTGTCCTTGGACAGGAAAAATGAGCTGGTTGACGTATGTATAAAACATAAAGTCAAGGTGAGAACAGTTCCACCCGTAGGCAAATGGGTGAGGGGTGAGCTGAGTTTCAGTCAGATCAAGGAGATCAACATTGAAGAGTTATTGGGTCGCGAATCGATCAAGCTGGATAATGAAAATGTAGAGAAGGACCTATTTGGCAAGCGCATCTTGATTACGGGTGCGGCCGGTTCCATTGGCTCCGAAATTGCCCGACAGGTGATGCTATTTAAGCCAGAATTACTGGTACTGGTGGACCAGGCTGAATCTCCACTATACGATATTGAAAGGGAATTGAGATTGAGCAATAACACCGTCAATATCATTTCTCACCTGGCTGACATTACCGTTGAAGAGCGAGTCGATTATATTTTCAAGGAGTTTGCTCCTGAATTGGTTTATCATGCAGCCGCTTATAAGCACGTGCCCATGATGGAAAGCAACCCGTCAGAGGCTGTTACTTGTAATATTTTAGGCACAAAGCTATTGGCTGATCTTTCAGTAAAATATCAGGTGGATAAATTTGTCATGATCTCCACGGATAAGGCGGTAAATCCCACCAACGTGATGGGCTGCTCCAAACGCATTGCCGAGATTTATGTGCAGTCCTTGAATAACCACAATCCGTCAAACCCCAATCAAACGGCTTTTGTAACCACGCGGTTTGGAAATGTGCTGGGATCAAATGGATCGGTTATCCCCTTGTTCAAAAGTCAGATCAAGGAGGGAGGTCCGGTTACGGTTACCCACCCGGATATCTCCAGATATTTCATGACCATACCCGAGGCGTGCCAGCTGGTACTGGAAGCTGGAACAATGGGTAAGGGAGGAGAGGTCTTTATTTTTGATATGGGTAAGTCCATCAAAATTCTGGAACTGGCTAAAAAAATGATACGGCTATCTGGCTTTGAGCCGGAGCGGGACATTAAAATTGTTTTCACCGGAATTCGTGAGGGTGAAAAATTGTACGAAGAGTTACTGACCAATTCCGAAAATACGGTACCCACGCATCATCCCAAAATATTGATTGGTAAGGTGAAGGAATACTCTTACAACGAAATCAACAACTATGTGGAACTGTTCAATGATCTGGTTTATGATAAAAACGAATTGAAGATGGTGGCACTGATGAAAGAATTGGTTCCCGAGTACAGGAGCAATTATTCTAGGTATGAAGTTTTGGACAAATAGCTAATTATTTCCTCAAACCTCCACGTTTGTTGTACCGGTAGAAGGAGGATCTTTTTTTCCGATTGATTTTCTTTTGTTTGTTGCCTGAAAATAGAATGCCGTCAGGCAAATAATATTCAACCTTAACAGTAAATAAGAAATAGCCATCATCGTCATTTGGATTCCCACGTTGAGTTCCTGCCGGGACCGTTGGACGGCCAATTTCTGGCCTTCGATCAGCAAGCGCTGCGGCAATAGGATCGGTAAATGAGGCAGGATCCTTGTGTACAGTGCTTACATCATCCAGGTAATCGGTAAATAACTTTCGATAACCACCCTCAAAAGCCACATTGAAAAACGGACCCGCTTTTAGTCGTGTTCCAATTCCAAAAGGAATTACCGGGGTAATTCGACTGTATTTCTCACCTTCAGTTTGAAGAGGTTGAAGTGCAATTTTGTCTCCCTGATATTCGGTCTTGGGATTAAAGTAAGTGACGCCAATTCCGGCAAAGGCATAAAAATTAAACCCAGGTCGCTGGTAAAATCTTCTTCCCTGTGGGTAAAAATTTATTAAACCGGTAGCGCTGGCTTCGAAATTATTGGAAGTAAAGGAAAGATTTCTGCGTACTCTACTGGGATCGTCTGCCTTACTATCTTCTCCCCGCAGCTGATACCAGGAAGCTTCAGCGCGTAACGCAATTCTGTTGGTAACATAATACTGCATCCCTGCACTCAATGTAGGTTTGGCATCAATATAATCTCCATCATTGGCCAATTCTCCGAAATACGTAGAAGTACCCAAGCCCCCAACAATCATCACACTTCGCTCCCGCCTGATCGAAAAAAAGCTTTGCGCATCCACAAAAGGTGCGATCAGCATCATCAGGAGCACTGCCAAGCCAACTTTTTTCATCATCTAAGCGCCTTAAACCACTAATTTATGCATAAAAACCCAATAAGGAAACCGCTTCATCAGGCCAAAACCTCCGTAATCTTGGCGGCAGCGTCTTTCAACAAAATCGCTGAAAACACCTTCAAACCGGATTCCTTGATGATTTTGGCGCCTTCCTCTGCATTCGTGCCCTGCAAGCGCACAATTATGGGAACAGGAATATTGCCCACCTTCTTGTAAGCTTCCACCACACCGCTGGCTACGCGGTCACAGCGTACAATACCGCCAAATATGTTGATCAGGATGGCCTTTACGTTGGGATCTTTCAAAATGATCCTGAACCCGGCCTCTACCGTCTCTGCATTGGCCCCACCACCTACATCCAAGAAGTTGGCGGGCTCTCCACCTGACAGCTTGATGATGTCCATGGTGGCCATGGCCAATCCGGCCCCATTCACCATACAACCTACATTTCCGTCCAATTTCACGTAATTCAGGCCAGATTTGGCTGCTTCTACCTCCAAAGGATCTTCCTCTGAGATATCCCTCAATTCTTCTAAGTCTTTATGTCTGAACAGGGCATTGTCATCCAGGTTCACCTTGGAGTCCACAGCCAGAATCTTGTTGTCAGAGGTCTTCAATACAGGATTGATCTCAAACATGGAGGCATCCAGACCCACATAGGCGGCATACAGGCTATTGATGAACTTCACCATCTCCTTGAAGGCCTGCCCCTCCAAACCGAGCGCAAAGGCTACTTTTCGGGCCTGAAAGGGCTGTAATCCCATCATGGGATCAATCCATTCCTTGATGATTTTTTCCGGGGTCTCTGCGGCCACATCTTCAATGTTCATCCCACCTTCCGTTGAAGCCATAATCACTGGCTTGCTGGTGGCCCTGTCCAGCAGGATGCTCATGTAATATTCTTTCGGCTCAGACTCACCGGGATAATACACATCCTCAGCAATCAGTACTTTGTTGACCACTTTGCCGGACGGACCGGTTTGATGGGTCACCAGTGTGCCTCCTAAAATGGCTTTGGATTTTTCCATGACCTCATCCACGCTCTTGGCCAATACCACTCCATTAGATCCGGTTTCCTTAATCTTACCTTTGCCGCGTCCTCCGGCATGGATTTGTGATTTGACTACAAACCACTTGGTGCCCGTCTCCGCGCTGAGTTCCTTGGCCGCTGCCACCGCCTTGTCGGGCGTGTCGGCAACAATGCCGCGCTGGATGGCAACACCATATTTTCTGAGAATCTCCTTGCCCTGGTATTCGTGTATGTTCATGGATGTGTATTTTTGAGGCAAGCTACTTTTTTTAAGGCGGTAATTCAAGCTTAAAACCATGACATGTTAAAGGCCGAAGGAATACAAAAATCTTACGGAGCACTCAAGGTGCTGAAGGGCGTGGACATCCATGTGCAAAAAGGTGAGGTAGTGGCCATCGTGGGCGCTTCCGGTGCCGGCAAGAGTACTTTGTTGCACATTCTGGGTACCTTAGATTCTCCGGACCAGGGAAAGGTGTTGATCGATGGCATGGATTTGTTTGCCAATGGCCTGGGCGACCTGGCCAAGTTCAGAAATAAGCACATCGGATTTGTATTTCAGTTTCACAACCTGCTCCCTGAATTTTCTGCCCTGGAAAATGTGATGATCCCGGGATTCATTGCGGGTAGTGATGAAAAAGCGTTAAAAACCAAGGCAACGGATTTGTTGAAACTACTGGGATTGGCAGACCGACTGGATCACAAGCCCTCGGAATTGTCGGGAGGGGAGCAACAACGTACGGCTGTGGCCCGGGCGCTCATCAATTCTCCTTCGTTGGTGTTCGCGGATGAGCCCAGTGGCAACCTGGATTCCAAAAACGCTTCCGACTTGCATGAATTGTTCTTCAAATTGAAAAAGGAACTGGGTCATACCTTTGTGATCGTCACCCACAACATGGAGTTTGCCAACATGGCGGATCGGAAACTGGAGATGAAGGACGGTGTAATTGTGACTTAATCTCAATTTTTTTACCGCGGAGACGCAAAGTCGCAAAGTACACTAATGGAATAAAATGATTTGACTTGAATCTCAGCGTCTCAGCACCTCTGCAGTGAAATAATCAGTGAGAAAGTACTTCGCTCTCCACTTCCTCAACTTCCACCAATTCCTTTTCATTAATAGAAGTCAGCTTCACCAATTGGGTTGTATTAATTAACAACGGATCATATTTCGCAGTCACGCGGATGTAATTCTCTGTAAAGCCCTGCATCATTCCATCCTCGATATCATTTTCGAAGAGCACGGTCAATTCACTTCCCAGGTTTTCTTCATAAAATGCCCTGCGCTTTTTGTCGGAGAGTATGTGCAGCATTTTCGATCGCTTGGATCGCTCTTTCTTAGGCACCACATCTCCCATTCTTGCTGCTAAGGTGTGCTCTCTTTCAGAATAGGTAAACACGTGCAGGTAGGAGATGTCCAGCTCGTTCAAAAACCGGTACGTTTCCAGAAAGTCTTCATGGGTTTCGCCCGGAAAGCCCACAATCACATCAACACCAATGCAACAATTGGGCATCAATGATTTTATTTTCTCCACCCGCTCGCGATACAGTTCCCGTTGGTATCGCCTTTTCATCATTCCCAGAATTTTATTGGAGCCCGATTGCAATGGAATGTGGAAATGTGGCACAAATTTGTTGGAACCAGCGACAAACTCAATGATTTCATCATTAAGCAAATTGGGTTCAATGGAAGATATCCGGAATCGCTCAATACCATTCACCTGATCCAGTGCCTTGATCAAATCAATGAAATGTTCAACCCGTTTGCCGTCTTGCAACCCAAAGTCGCCTGTGTTCACCCCCGTGAGTACAATTTCTTTCACTTCCTGCCGCGCAATATCTTCTGCAGCTTTCACAATATTTTCAATGGTGTCGCTGCGACTGCCTCCGCGGGCCAGGGGTATGGTGCAAAAAGAGCAACTGTAATCGCATCCGTCCTGGACCTTCAAAAAAGTGCGGGTACGGTCCTGGAGGGAGTAAGCGGTATTGAAGCGCTTTAATTCCTTGATTTCGGATTCAAACACTACCGGTTGTGGCGGCCGCACAAATCCATCCAGCAATTCGATCAGCCTGAATTTCTCTGCCGCTCCCAGCACGGCATCTACCCCGGGGATTTCGGCAATTTCTTTGGGCTTCAGCTGGGCATAGCATCCGATAATGGCAATATAGGCATCCGGTGAAATGGTCCGCGCCTCCCGCACAATCTTATGGCATTTCTTGTCGGCATTGTCGGTCACGCTACAAGTATTTACAATGAAGATGTCGGGGGTGTCGGTGAAATCGACTTTCTGATACCCCTTTTCCTCAAATCCCCTGGAAATGGTGGAGGTTTCGGAGAAATTCAGCTTGCAGCCCAGCGTGTAAAATGCGACCTTCTTCATAATTTGTGCAAAGATAACACTATCAACAATACCTATAAATGGTAGACGCTTTGAAGCAAATCAAGAAATACAATTCTACGAAAATACTGGCGATCGCATTGTCCATCCATGTGGTTATTTCCACATTCCTGATCCTATTACCTTCTCCGGTTGGTGTCAACAATGCGATAAATTTGTATAGACGCTATCTTCTTCCTGGACCGTTTTTTAGCGACAAGACAATTACGGAAACTCACCTTTTATTATTGATCCCAAGCGGAGATGAGCGTATACAATCACCTGTTAATCCGACATATAATCATTACAATCTCTTTTTTACAAACTGGAATCCTACTCAAATGTACCGGACAAGATTGGAAAGAAGCGTATACGAGGATATTCATATTGCTACTGAATACAGTGGCAAAAGTAGCCTGGGCTTTAGCGTTAGGGATTTGCTTAAGTACTATGCTAAGGATCAGGATATTCCGAATGATTTTGATTCAGGGAGGATGATCCTGTTGAAAAGGGATGCGATTGATTTTCAATTAACTACTGATACACTGCAAAATATTAAATTTTGAAACTGCTATTTGATTCATTGGTTAATGGAATTGCAGAGTCGTTTGACAATAGGTTTTGGGTCAATGCATTTTGTAAATCGATGTATTTTTTTCTGCTGCTGAAAATTGTTTTTTTAATACCCGTCATTACAGATTTGGTTGACTTCTATCCATTTCATTTCAATTCGGTGCTGGATGTCGTTTTATATACACCATTGAAATTATTCCAGATCAATGAATGGCTTTTTTATAGTCTGGGCTTAATAATAATTCTTACTGGCCTGCTCATCAGGCTAAATTATATCTCTGCCTTTCTTATTTTCTGGTTTTCGTTTTCTCTGAGCAGGCTTACCATGCCTATAAACAATGGTTCTGATTCGGTGCTCAATTTATTTTTGATTATTGCGATTTTGCTTCCAGTATATCCGAAGCTGGCCAATTCAAAGTTGCTATTTCAATCATCCAATGCTGCAATTCTGCTGGGCCAAATCAGTTTAGCATTAATTTATTTCCAGTCCGGCTACGACAAATTATCCAGTTCTGCCTGGCGATCCGGTGCTGCTGTACACTCGATCACGCAACTTACTTTTTTTCAAAACCCTTTTCTGAATTTGGAATTTGGCGAACTGCAATGTGTAGTCATCAGTTGGATGATCATCCTTTTTGAACTTGGATTTTCAATCCTGATCTGGTTCAACAAATTTCGTTATCCCTTCTTGGTGATGGGCGTGATCTTTCACATGGGCATTGTATTCTTTTTAGGCCTGGCTGATTTTGGCATTGTGATGATACTTTGCTACGCTCTTTTTCTTCCAGGGTCCCGGACTGATTCGCTGAGGCACGAAGCGTCATTGAAACCATAGACTATATTTCAGATTGCAATGATGCTTCACCCTGCCGCTCCACTTCTCAAATGCTTGCCAATGATTTTCACCGCGGAGGCACTAAAGGCGTTAAGTTGGTACTTTGCGTCACTGCGACTTGCGGTTTATAATTACCGGAGATATCGATTTCAGGATTAGCGGCAAAATTTCTCTTGCATCTCCCTATGCGGCTAATAACCTCCGATGGTAATTAATCTGACCTTTATGGTAGTTAAGATGTCCGGCCAAATGAATCAAAAAATATTCTGTGGTCATGGGCTCACCAAATACCTGGATGGGATATGCTTTCTCCAACACCGAAGCGTCCAGTACACGCAGTGTTTCGGAAACGGCTTTTTTGGTAGCCTCAATCTCAGCCAGCAATTTCTCCTTGGGTACATGCTTGTCCGCAAACTCTGCATCGCGATTCCGCGCATAACCAGACTTGCCTAACACGGCACCGATAAAATGCTGGAGGTTGCCACACAGGTGCAGGCAGAGATTGCCTGCCGTATTCTTAATGTCACCACCCAACAACCACAGCGACTTCTCCGTGGGATACAATGAAATCTCTGTTGCCAGGGAGTCCAGATCGCGAGAGAATAATTTCTGAAGGGATTCAAGGGTACTGTTCATTGCGATAAATCTTTTTCAATGGCTTTAATTTTTGAATCAAGTTGGGCACTCACTGACTCATAATCACGCTTGTCCTTTAAGTCCGCCCGCACACTGATGTAAAATTTAATTTTGGGCTCGGTCCCGGATGGCCGCACGGAAACCTTGGAGCCCGCTGCCGTGTAGAATTGCAACACATCCGATTTGGGCAAATGAATAGGCGCTTTAGTCCCGGCTTCCAGATTATTTTCAATACTGGACTGGTAGTCTAGAATGCGAACAATATTTTCACCGCCAAGGGATTCAGGTGGGTTGTTTCTGAACTTCTCCATCATGGCCTTAATTTCCTGAGCCCCTGCTGCACCTTTCCTTACCAGGTTGACAAGCCCTTCTTTGTAAAACCCGTACTCAGCATAGACATTGATCAGCCAATCATATAAGGACTCCCCCTGGTCTTGCGCTGAGGCAGCCATAGCGGCAAAAAAGGCACATGCCGAAACGGCATCCTTGTCCCTTACAAAATCGCCCACCATATAGCCGTAGCTCTCCTCACCGGCAGCCACAAAGGCTTTCTTCCCTTCATTTTCTTTGATCAGTGCTGCGATGTACTTAAATCCGGTAAGCGTATTGTAGCACTCAATGTCAAATCGTTTGGCCATGGTGTCTACCAGTTCGGTGGTGACAATGGTTTTCGCGATGTATTTGCCCTGTTTGTCATTGATGTTTTTCAAAATAAACCAGATCATCAAACTAAAAGCCTGATTACCATTCAGTAAAAAGAATACTCCCTTATCATTTTTAATACCAATTCCTACGCGATCGGCATCGGGATCAGTGGCCATGACCAATTCCGCATTTTCTTGCTGTGCCAGATCAAGCGCCAGCTTCATGGCGGAGTGTTCTTCCGGGTTGGGAGAGGCAACGGTAGGGAAATTGCCATCGGGCTCGAATTGTTCTTTCACCACCATGCAGTTTTCAAATCCCAGTCTTTTAAGGCACTCAGGGACCATCGTATTTCCGGTGCCGTGAATGCCCGTGAAAACGATGGGGATATTTTTATTTTTTTGAATGCTTTCCCTGGCGGGAATAAGCTGGATCACCTTGTTGTAGTATGCATTTTCCAGTTCTTTACCGATTAGGGTGATGTTGGATCCACCGGCAAATTGGATTTGATCGAATGAAGCGATGGCATTCACCTCACGGATCACATTTTTGTCATGCGGAGGCACAAGTTGCGCGCCATCAGACCAATATGCTTTGTACCCATTGTATTCTTTGGGATTATGCGAGGCGGTAATCACCACGCCCGAATGACATTTCAAATACCGTATGGCAAAAGAAAGGAGCGGGGTGGGTCGCAATTCCGGGAAAAGAAAAACTTTGATTCCGTTGGCAGAAAACACACTGGCGGTAATCTGCGCAAATTCCCGACTGCTATTTCTGGAGTCATAAGCTACAGCCACTTTGATTTCCTGACTGGGAAAAGATTTTTTCAAATAATTGGCCAACCCCTGGGTAGCCGACCCGATGGTGTACTTGTTGATGCAATTGGAGCCAACACCCATGGTCCCCCTAAGTCCGCCAGTGCCAAACTCCAGGTTTTGGTAGAAGCTGTCAATGAGCTTTTTAGGGTCTTCGTTCCCCAACATTTTTCTGATTTCGGTTTTGGTGGCTTCATCCACCGATGGCTCATTCAACCACTTATGGGCCGCATTTTCAGCTACATTTTTCAATGACATTGTCTATGCTGTTAAGAAAGCTAAAATAGGGAAACTGACCTACAATTATTAGCCTCAGGACAAAACATAATATGGATACATTCGTTTAACCGAAAAATTTAATTGTCAATTTATGAAAAGACTATTGTTAATAATGTTGGCTGCAGGTTGTTCATTATCCATGATGGCCCAGGAATACAAAATAATTACAACCGTGGAGTCAATTGTTCCTCGCTGGGTATGGGACGTTCTAGAATGATGGATCCGCAAACCACTGCCAACTACAGGGACCTTACTACGGAAAGGACAGATGGTAAAAAAAGTGAAATGGGGGATGTAAAACGGGGAGATATCAAAATCGATAACTTTGAAGAAACCAAGTTGCTCAACTTTTATAGTGGCGTGGGAATCAATTTTCAGAATATCGCATCCAATGATGCAGTGGTATCATCCAAACTTAATGAAATGGCCAAGGAGGGCTGGTCGCTGGTGTTTGTAACCAGTGGTGTTGAAAGCGATGCTGGCAAACAAGACGGAGAAGGAATCTACATCACCCGCTATATTTTTAAAAAATAGTTGAAGTGCGGGGCATCCTACAGGTTGCCCCGCAATTCCTGCTCCCTTTCAATGGATTCGAACAAAGCCTTAAAGTTCCCTTTGCCAAAAGACTTTGCGCCATTGCGTTCGATGATTTCAAAGAATACAGTGGGTCGGTCTTGAATGGGTTTTGTAAATATCTGGAGG
>CAYNCP010000055.1:0-26195 GCA_964395905.1 uncultured Ohtaekwangia sp. | reverse complement strand
AAATTGGCCAATTAAAGGCTACCTCAGAAATGATTCCCCTTGTTTCAGCTACCGGGTCTATACGGATGGGCAAGGCCGTTGCCAAATCCGTTAGCGAAAGACTGGGACGCCCATTACTGGAGTTGGGAGGCAACAATGCCATCATCATTTCTGAAAATGCAAACCTGGACATGGCCATCCGAGGCGCGTTGTTTGGCGCAGTGGGTACATCAGGTCAGCGATGTACGTCCACCAGACGACTGATTATCCATGACAAAATATATGATGAAGTAAGTACACGCCTGAAAAATGCCTACGGGAAATTGAAAATAGGCAATCCTCTTGACCAGGAAAATCACGTTGGCCCCCTGATCGACAGGCAAGCAGTGAAACTATATCAAGCTGCGCTTAAGAAGATTGTAACAGAGGGTGGCAAGTTTTTAGTTGAAGGAGGCGTATTGAAAGGAAAGGGATATGAATCTGGCTGCTATGTAAAGCCTGCTATTGCTGAAGTCAGGAACAACTATGAAATTGTGCAGGAGGAAACTTTCGCACCGATATTGTATTTGATAAGATACAAAAAGCTCGATGAGGCCATAGCCTATCAAAATGGAGTAAAGCAAGGCCTATCATCGGCCATCATGACTAACAGTCTACAGGAGATGGAACAGTTTCTTTCTCACAGCGGCTCTGACTGCGGCATAGCCAATGTGAATATTGGAACTTCCGGAGCTGAAATCGGAGGTGCATTTGGCGGTGAGAAAGAAACTGGCGGAGGTCGTGAATCCGGGTCAGATTCGTGGAAGGTGTACATGAGAAGACAAACCAATACCATTAATTATGGCAACGACCTGCCTTTAGCACAGGGCATTAAGTTCGATATCTAGACGGCTTGGAAATCAAGCCCTTTACTGCTACTTTAGTTCGCTTAAAAAATAATTCATAATGGCTTCGAAAAAGTATCGTACCGTAATGCTTGTTGATGACAATGAGATTGACAATCTCATCAATCAAAAGATGATTGAAGCTGCCTCCATTGCAGGTAATATTTATACCCATACGGGAGCCAAAAGTGCTATTGAGTTCCTTCGCAATATGGAAAAATTAGAAGTAGCCAAAGACGTGCTGCCAGACATCATCTTCCTGGACATTGACATGCCGCTTATGGATGGTTTTCAGTTCCTGGATGAATTTGAAAAGCTTACAGATGCCACCAAGAAGATGTGCAAGATCGTGATGCTAACTTCCTCTATCAATCCGCAGGATTTCAATCGATCAAAAAAATATACAAACGTAAAGCTTTACCTAAACAAGCCGCTCTCTCAAGAGAGCATTCAAAAGGTAAATGTATAGGCTACCGACTTACAGGGAAACCAGACTGTCTATAAATTTATCATCAAAGCGCACCAGCATGGTAGGGGCAAAATAATTTACCTTTGTTGCCTGAAGCTTTGGCACAATGGTCGCGATTTTCTTACGCTTATCCTTTTTTGATTCGCTGACAGCGATCTTCAATATTTTGATAAATAGCAAAATGTTTTCACAGGCATGCTTCCCGAATAACCTTATCTGGCGCTGGATACTGTTCGCCAACTGATTGAAAAGTTCAAAGTCATTCATCATGCAATACTGAAGTGCCAACAAGGTCTTTACCTCCATTTGCATAAAGGGATACCGCTTAAGGCTGACCTCATTAAGCAAAGTGTTAATGATTTTGGCTGTCTCGTCATACTTGCCAACATAATAACTCGACAAGGCCCGATATAAAGTATAAATGGTATGTCTTGGTATATCGAGAGGATCCGGTTCAAAATCATAAAACAATCCTTCATTTTCTGCATATAACTCCTTCTCTGTTCCAAGTCTTAAACACCGCTCGATTTTAGATATCAGCACTTGAGCAGAAAACGTATAGTGAGGATAATTGACAAGCAGATTGGCTATGGCATCATTAACCTCCTCAAAATATTTTTCAGCCTGTCTGTATACATTGTAATGATTGTAGTATTCGAGTTTGAGGAATTCGAACACAAGGTTAAGGTGAAAATATAATGGATCAAGGTTATAATTAGTAAATATCTTCTGAACATGATCGAAGATGTCTTCCGTTGATTCACCCTCCATACTGTCCTCTGTTTCCACAAACAGGCGATGATGAATCAGCATGCAGCTTTGATAGACATAAAGGCGATGCGATTCGTAAAGATGCGCTACATTGTGCATTTCCTTCATCATCAAAATGAGACCCATTTTTTCGTTTTCATCACCTGACATCAGGTAACTCCCGAATTTCTTAAAGTATTCCACTAACAAATCCTCGGCCTTATCTACTGCCAGCATATATGCCACATGCCTGTTATAAAGTTGAGAGTAGCCAAAATGCTCCGGACTATTAATGTGCATTTTCTTCAGTGACTTGTAAACTATCGTTAGCTCATTGGCCAAATCGTAGTCGATAAGTTCTTTCTCCAGTTTCTTTAACGTTGCAATAGATATGGTCCGCTTCTTTGTAAACAATACTTCATTCAGGTTGGCCACCTTGCGCAGGATATCCGTTCTGGGGCTCTCCATTTGTTCAAGGAGATGTTCTTCAATTTTTTGATTTAGCCTGGAGCGAAGGGTATAATAAGCATTGGCGTTCACTTCCAACTCTACCATGATCTTGCTGTCAGACAATTGACGTTCCCTTAATGCCTTCAGCAAGTAGCCGGATTTTTCGGCATTGTTCTCCAGCAGTGAATCATAAATCGCTTTAAAATCCTTTTCTGAGAGCTGCTTGACAATATTCTTAAGCTTCGCCATGTAAAAATTATTATAACATCGATAAGTTACAAAAATTACAAAATACAAGGTAAAGGAGTTAATCCAATTGCAAAAGCCTGCAATCCCACTATTTGGTCTAAGTTTTAACCGAAAAATAGCGCAGCCCTTCGGCTGACAATGTCCTCGGGTTGCCATCAAAACAAGGAGCATATGCCAAAGGGTGCTTAGAGAATTTCGACTTGAAGATATCAGCGTCCGCCAACTGGCGATTGACCTCCTCAGGCTTTTGAAGTAATTAAGAACAGTCTCAAAGCTGACTAAGATTTAAAGGGATAGAGGAGAATATCTACCTGCGCTGAAGCTTCGGTAGGTAAGCTTCGTCAAACCCCAGCCTGAATGACTTCATCGGCAGGGGGGACCTTAACAATCACCAATTGTCTGGTGGAGAATATCGGAGTCGAACCGATGACCTCTTCCATGCCATGGAAGCGCTCTAGCCAGCTGAGCTAATCCCCCTTAGTTCAATTAAGAATGCAAATATATTTCAATTTGTGAAGCCGACAAACCTAATGGCAAAACTCAGGCGCCTCCCAACAACTGATTTTTGTCCAACCATTCTTTAAAGGATTTTTTGTATGAATCGCTAACGGGAAGCCGGGCGGAACCAATTTGCACCTCATTCTTATGAATGGAGTGAATGGCGCTAAGGGAAATGATATAAGAATTATGGATTCGAAGAAATTGAGTTTCCGGCAGTTGGGATTCAAGTGTCTTTAATCTCTGGAGGCTCACTATTTTCTGATTGATTGTATGAATCGTCACATAATCTTTCAGTCCCTCCACATACAAAATGTCCTTAAAAAGGACTTTCACTAACTTGGTACCATCCTTTATGAATACAAAAGTATCCCTGGATGCTGGCCCCACGCTAACCTCAGCTGTATGCGTTCTTTGGCTCACCTTTTCGGTAGCTTTAAGAAAGCGCTCAAACGTAATTGGCTTCAACAGGTAGTCGACTGCATCCAACTCATAACTTTCAAGGGCGTATTCAGAATAGGCTGTTGTGAAAATAACCATAGGTTTAAGTTTCAGTGCCTTGAGCATGTTAATGCCTGTTAACTCTGGCATTTGTATATCCAGAAAAACCAAATCTATTGGCTGCTCGCGAAGAATTTTCATGGCATTGAGGGCATTCTCTGCCACCCCAACCAAATGAAGATGCGGAACCTTGTTTATGTAGTCACTCAGCAGGCTTCTTGCCAGCGGCTCATCATCTACCACCAAACAATTTAAAGTCAAACCAGATTCAGGGTTAGTTGAACTTTGTACGAGTCAGGCAAATCCTCCACCTTTAACTCATAGTTTTCCGGATAGCTAAGTTCTAACCTTCTTTTGATATTTGCCAGACCTATGCCAGATTTAGGATGAGTTTGATTTTCAGGAATCTTGCTGTTTTCAACCGTATAGGTACACCTTTTGCCCTTTACCGCTATGGAAACACGAACCCAACACGACTTCTGCGTATTGCTGACACCGTGTTTAAAAGCATTTTCAAGGAAAGTGATAAAAATCAATGGTGCAATTTTATTGTCGGCAGGTTCTCCCATCACTTCAAATTCAACGGGCGTTTCGTTATTCAGACGCAAACTTTCCAAGCTGATGTAATTTTGCATGTATTCGATTTCCTTACTCAGCAATACTTTTGGATGATTGGAGTCGTAAATCATGTATCGCATCATCTTGGAAAGCTTGTCAATTACTTCCGTGGTATTATCAGATTTTGAATAAGCCAGGTAATACAAGTTGTTTAATGTGTTAAACAAAAAATGAGGATTGATTTGTGCCTTTAAAAAATTAACTTCTGCCATTAATTTTTCACGCTCTATCTCCTTTCGCTTGGCATCCAATTCAAACCAATCTTTGGCGAATCGCAGCATGCCCACAAAAATGACAATGAACAAGTTGCTGGTGACTACCTGAACAACAAACCGGGTCCGAAAGACATAGGATCGGTCAATAAGGGCATCAAACACATTTCTATCCAGCCATATTCTAATGCTAATGGCCAACGAAAAAATAACAATAAACTGAAGCAGGTATGCCATTACCTTTTTTCGCTCCAGCAAAATAGGCAACAGGTAGAAATAATTGATATAAGAGATAATGGCAGCAAATACAATTTGAATGGAAGCGATGATAAAAACCCGATTCCAATCAACCTCCTGTCCACGAGAGCTCAACTGATAAAGAAATACGGTCAGATACACACTCCAAAATGAAAGGTGTAAAAGCAGTACTCGGTTTCGACTTGCTTTTAGCGTCATTCTAATGATCAAATTTGGACAAATATAGAGAGGCTGCTTACCATAGGTAACCATTGCCATCCCTTTTCGGCTGTTGCGCCTTTTTGATCGACAAACACTATTGTTTGTGCGTGATTTGCGAATGTTGACCAAATATTGCCTTTCGTCTAAGTAAACGAGGCAGATGTCTAAAACTCAACCAGTAGATGAAACTATTTATCAAATTTGCGGTTAAGATCATCTGTCTGACTATTTCAACGAAGTAATAAATGAAAAAAATAATTTTACTGGGCTTTGGCATTCTCTGCTTGGGCATTCTTACCACTGAGGCTCAATCAGGCAATGGTAAACTGACGGGCATTATCACCGATCCCACTACCAAGCAACCGGTAGAATACGCCACCATTGCGGTCAATGATCCGGTTACGAAAAAACCAATCAACGGCACCGTAGCTGACGGAAAAGGTAAATTTATTGTTAAAGACATCCCTCACGGCAAATTCATCGTCAGCATTTCATTTATTGGCTACGAAACCATCAACCAGAATGTAGAATTTACTGCCGGCAACCACAATATTGATCTTGGGGAGATGCAACTCAGTCCTTCAGTTGAGATACTCGAAGAAATTACCGTGTCAGGCGAGAAGTCGCTGATTGAAGAACGGGTAGACCGGATGATTTACAATGCTGAAAATGACATCACCTCAAAAGGTGGAGATGCTGCCGATGTATTAAGACGCGTTCCACTGCTTTCCGTTGACCTTGATGGCAATATTTCGATTAGAGGAAGCGAGAATATCCGGGTCCTGATTAACAACAGACCGTCCACCATAACTGCAGGTAGCGTAGCCGATGCGTTAAAACAAATTCCAGCCGATGAAATTAAATCCGTGGAAGTTATCACCTCCCCATCATCCAAATACGATGCAGAAGGAACTTCAGGTATTATCAACATCATCACCAAGAAAACCGTTTTGGAAGGCGCTACTATGAATGTCAACAGTAGTTTTGGAAATCGGGGATCCAATCTTGGTTTACGCGGAGGATTTAAACAAGGAAAACTTGGACTTTCGCTGGGAGGCTGGGGAAGGTACGGCTATAATACGCTTGGAAATTTTGTCAGCACCCAAACTACTGGCATTGGCAGCAATGAAAGTAGGACCATACAAAGCGCGGATACCCGCAGCAACTACCTAAGGGCCAATTACAATTTTGGGCTGGATTATGACCTTAATGAAAAAAACTATTTCACCAGTTCTGTTCGCATCGGTGCCCGTGGATCAAAAGATTACCAGGATCATTTGCGTTCTGAGACTTATCAAAACAGTGTGTTGACTAACAGCAGCCTCCGTGATGTTTTCTCTAATAACAGCTCAAACTCCGTAGATGTAAATTTCAACTATACACATCTATATGATCAAAAGGATAAGGAATGGAGCGTGCTTGGTATGTACGGGCTTGATGATGGAACCAACGATTTTGAAAACACCCTATTTAATCCTGATAATTCAATTGATAGCAGGATTAAGAATATAAATGGAAGCACCAATGAGGAATATGCGATCCAAACCGATTTTCAAACTCCAATTGGGAAAGACCAGCTGGTGGAAGTAGGCGGAAAGCAAACAGTAAGAAGGGCGCTCAGCGATTATCAATATTTTACATCCATAGGCACCGGACCCTTTGTGGTCAATGCCAACCAGCAACTTTCAAACTCCTTTAATTATCGGCAGGATGTAAGTGCTGGTTATCTTTCATACACTTTAAATTTGAAGAAATATTCTTTTAAAGCAGGCGGACGCTACGAGTATACCACCATTAATGCGTTTTTCCAGGATGAGATAGATATTGTAATTCCATCATATGGAGTTTTTGTTCCTACTGTCAATGTGGGTCGTAAGCTGAAAAAGAACAACATGATTAAGGCTGCCTTCAACAGAAGGATTCAGCGACCTTCTATTCGTTTTCTGAATCCTAATATCCAGGCTTCTAATCCGCTTAACATTAGCATTGGAAATCCGATCCTTGATCCTGAATACACTGATAATTATGAATTAAGCTACAGCACGTTCCTTAAGGGGACCAGCCTAAACTTCACAGGTTTTGTACGCAACACCAATAACTCTATTCAGCGCGTAAGCGATATAATCGGTGACACGGTGAGAACATCCTATTTTAACATTGGCGAAGAAAAGGCCTATGGATTGAGTCTAAATGCCAATATCATGATTGGTGATAAGTTTTCGTTGAATACCGGTACAGAAGTTTACTATTTGACGCTTGCCAACAATGTAGCTGATCCGATTTACAGCGCTAAAAATGACGGCTATGTGATCAGCGGAAGACTCTTTGGAAGCTATAAAGTAACGGATACCTGGAATGTGCAGTTCTTTAGTTTTGTGCGGGGAAATCAGGTGCAGCTGCAGGGCTTTCGCGGTGGATTTGGAATGTATTCGCTGGGTGTTAATAAGGACCTTCCCAATAAAAGAGGTAGTATCGGTTTTGGTGCTGAGAACTTCCTGGGTAATAGCATAACCATCAAAGGAGAAACAGTTTCGCCAATCATCAATCAGCAAAGCACCACTGTCCGTCAAAACCTCAACTTCAAGGTAAACGTCAATCTGCGTTTTGGCAAGATTGAAGGTAATACCCGCTCTTCGGCCCCTCGCAGGAGCCGCAGGACAATCAGCAATGATGACCTGAAGGAAGGCGACAATGGAGGTGGCGCAGATATAGGCGGAGGAGAACCTACGCAGACTCAGGGATCTTTCACGCCAGGAATGCGTGGTGGGTCTACGCCTACAGCCAAGTCTGTTCAAACAGATTCTACCGTTGTAGTAAGTCCAGTCGGAACCTGGACATATATCATTGAATCTCCTCAAGGCGGTGATGGGTCATTGATTATAAACCGATCAGGAGATTCATA
This sequence comes from uncultured Ohtaekwangia sp., assembly GCA_964395905.1. Classification (GTDB taxonomy): domain Bacteria; phylum Bacteroidota; class Bacteroidia; order Cytophagales; family Cyclobacteriaceae; genus ELB16-189. The sequence continues at coordinate 18,224 of CAYNCP010000055.1, read as the reverse complement.
TAGCGGTGTAATTATTAACAATAGAAATAATCAGAAAACGCCATTGGAAGGTGTAAAACTGCAAGGCAACGGATTATCATTCAGCTACCAACGGAGTTTTGGTCCCAATACAACTACCGTTAGCGTAACTTTGGCCATTAGCGAAAATACCTTCGAAGGAACCATGAGCATAGGACAGTTTGGGTCATTTCCGATTAAAGGCAAAAAGAGCGAAAAATAGTAATCAGTCATAGCCCGATGCCTAAAGAATGACCATAGTCATTTTCCTAATTGGTATTACTGTCTATTTTTGAGGAGGTGATACTAATTATACTTAAATGATATCCATCCTCGTTCCTACTGATTTTTCTGAAAATGCTAATGTAGCCATTGAGTATGCCTGTGAGTTGGGCAAGCAGCTTGGGGCAGATGTATTGATTATTAATACCTATACGCCAGCAGTAACTCATTACAATGTAATCAGTCCGCTGATCCAGGAAGAGATTGGAAATGCAAAGAAGGTGGCCGAAAAGAAGCTCGCCACTATCTGTGAAGTCGTAAAAGAACAGTACGATCCATTGGCTTGCAGCTATAAGTTTCTTGTTGGAGGAATTGTGGAGTCCATAGAAAGCCTGATTACCGAACTCAATATCAATCTGGTTGTAATGGGGACCAAAGGTGCAAGTGGTCTTGATAAAATACTTTTTGGCAGCAATACGACCCGTGTTATAGAAAAGGTGAATTGCCCTGTTCTTGCGGTTCCCAAAGACATGCCGGTTGAAATACCAAAACGAATTGTGTACGCAACTGATTTCAACAATTTTGAATTGGAACACATTCAAGAGCTGGCCACCATTGCCAATGCTTTCAAAGCGGAAATAATGATGACGCACATTACTACAGATGAAAAGGCAGTACTTTCAGAAGAAATGCTGAAAAGAAATTTTGCTGAACGTGTGAAGGCCATTACTGATTACGCTCCTATTACCTACTTCGTGAAGTACGAAGAGAATATTGCAAGAGCATTAGAGTCGTTCACCTCGCTGGTCAATGCTGATTGGATTGCCATGTTTACCCGTAAACGGGCGCTGTTTGAAAAGTTGTACAATCCAAGCCTCACCAAGGCCATGGCTTATCATTCGGAGATTCCCTTGCTGGCTATTAAAGGTTAGCGCCTTCGGCCAGGGACCTGATTAACCTGACACGTCCAGGATCTACCGTTCTATTTTTGAACTCCATGCCTGCCTCGTCTCCCATGGCTGCAATATCTGAATGCCGATAACGCATAACACTCTCCTTGAAAACAGTTGCTGAAAAATGTATTTCTCGCGCTGATGTTTTTTTAACAATGTCCACTACCGTTTTTTCATTCACCCCTGATCCTGGCATAACAGCAATTCTCCCATCTGCCCTTTTGACCACTTCAGCAATCAGTTCAACTCCAGCCAAAGCCTTGGGTTGCTGACCCGAGGTGAGAATTCGATCAAAACCAACTTCAATACAATCTTCCAGGGCCTGATACGGATCTGCAGTCATGTCGAAAGCCCGGTGACAGGTAACTTTTAGCGGCCTTGCCATACGTATGAGTTCAGTACAACGCTCTTTATCCACCGTGCCATCTTCCTTCAAAATTCCAAATACAACTCCATCTACACTCAATCGTTGACACTGGGCCAAATCACGTTTCATAATGTGAAACTCATAATTGGAATAGCAAAAGTCCCCACCTCGGGGGCGCAGCATGACATAAACGTCTATGCTTATATTTTGTCGCACTTGCTCAATCATGCCATAAGATGGTGTGGTTCCGCCTTCTCCCGGATTGCCACAAAGCTCCAACCGGTCAGCACCACCTTCTTGTGCACGAAGTGCTGAATCAATATTATACACCACTACTTCACAAATCATAGTCTGAACCGCTGATAAACATTGATTTCCTGATTAACATGATAATAACGAAATTTATTTCAAGTTACATTATGATCAAAGAAGAATATAAATACAGCGACATAACCGAACGCGTTATTGGTTGCGCGATGAAAGTTCATAATACGCTTGGCAACGGTTTTCAAGAAGTTATCTATCAAAGGGCACCCGAGAATTGGAAATGCCAATTTTCTATGATCAAGTAGATATTGGGTCAAGAAGAGTTGATTTTCTTGTTGATGAAAAGATCATGGTTGAACTGAAAGCCATCAGCCAATTGGATAAAGTGCATTTGGCTCAGGCACTAAACTACCTTGAAGCATATAAACTTGAAATCGGATTGCTAATTAATTTTGGCAACACCAGGTTAGCGTTTAAGAGGTTGATCAAATCAATTCGAAAATAATATCATCTCATCAATATCATCAGTGTGAATCTGCGGTTCTGACTAATAATAGCTCTTGGCTTCATAAAGTTTATTAGGGATTTCAGGTGAATACACGGCATAAGTAAAACCTTTTTGCAAAGCAAATGCTCCATATGCACCATTCTTATTGATGGCCAAAAAACCCACTTGAATTTCTTCCGATTTCTTAGGTTGGTTCTTAACAATGCGCTTAACAGCCAATTCGCAGGCAGCCTGAGGTGAGTTCCCTTGCCGCATTAGTTCCACTACAAGATGAGAGCCTACGATGCGTATTACTTCTTCACCAAGGCCTGTTGATGTAGCTGCGCCTACTTCATTATCTACAAACAATCCAGCTCCAATAATAGGCGAGTCTCCTACCCGGCCACGCATCTTGTACGCCATACCACTGGTGGTACAAGCTCCCGACAAGTTCTCGTTTGAATCCATGGCTAGCATGCCAATGGTATCATGATTCTCAATGTTCACCACGGGCTTATAATTGGAAGTTTTTAACCACTCCTTCCATGCCATTTCAGATTCTTTGGTTAACAGTTTCTCTTTTTTAAATCCTTTTTCTAATGCAAACTGGAGCGCACCATCTCCCGCCAAGATTACATGTGGAGTCTCTTCCATCACCTTTCTGGCTACAGAAATGGGATGCACGATATGCTCCAGACAAACAACGGCTCCGCAGTTGGCATGCTCATCCATAATACAAGCATCCAAAGTAACTTTACCTTCACGATCAGGTAACCCTCCCAAGCCAACGCTACTTTCTTTAGGATCCCCCTCAGGCACCTGCACCCCTTTTTCTACGGCATCCAGTGCCCTTCCATTTGTTGACAAAATTTTCCATGCCTCCTTATTGGAGGCAATTCCAAAATCCCAGGTAGACACGACAATGGGCCTGGTAACGGGTCTGGCGCTACCTGTTCCAAAAGCCTTAATGAATGGAATGGCTGATAATGCGGCTGTACCAAGTTCAATAAATTTCCTTCGAGATGTTTTCATTCAGATGGGATTAAAAATCTTAGTCAATTATTCTCCTGGCGAATCGAAATCGCTTCAAATAATATTCCGAAAATATATTGGTTTCAATCACCCCCAGAGAGGTGGAAGCATGAATGAATTTTACATTGTCCTTAGCCCTTACTTCGGTAACCAACCCTACGTGAGTAACCTCCCTCCTTTTCTTTCCGGTTGCAAAAAATACCAAATCGCCTTCCTGAAGTTGCTTCAATTTTATTTTATCTCCCATCAATGCCTGGTCAGCCGACTGGCGGGGTAATGAAATATTGATGGACCTAAAGGAATTTATTAGTAGTCCGGAACAATCCATTCCAGAACGAGTTGTGCCACCCCATTTGTAAGGGGTTCCAGTGTAGGTACGGGCAGTTTGTATTACCTGGTCTACCTGCTTCGCCCTCAACCTGGCTTTTCGGGATGTTGCACACCCGCTGATGAGAAAAAAAAGGAGAATAAAAACCCCAAGCCTTTGAAAAGAGAATTGCGTAATTTTGGGGCTTACAAAGAAATACACATTCAAAGATACATATTTTGATGGCTTACGGGAAAGAAACTGCGGTGCTAGATTCATCGAGATTGAGCGAAGACGTAATTAATAAAATGATCGCAATCGTTGGCCGCGATCATTGTTTCATCGATGACGAGACACTCATTAAATATGGCCAGGATAAAACTGAAGACCTGGTCTTTCTACCTGATGTGGTGGTCAGGCCCGGGAATACCGGTGAAGTAAGCGAAGTCTTAAAAGTTTGTAATGATAATAGCATACCGGTGACACCACGAGGCGCAGGCACTGGGCTGGCCGGAGGATCATTGCCTGTTCAAAAAGGGGTAATCCTTTCTATGGAAAGATTCAACAAGATTCTGCACATAGATGAACTAAACCTGCAGGCTACGGTGGAACCAGGTGTGATTACAGAGGTTTTTCAAGATGCCGTCAAGGCTAAGGGGCTTTTCTATCCACCCGATCCATCCAGTAAGGGCTCTTGTTTTTTAGGAGGCAACCTGGCCAATAATTCCGGGGGACCGAAGGCTGTAAAGTATGGTGTCACCCGCGACTACGTGATCAACATGGAAGTGGTATTGCCCACGGGAGAAGTTATCTGGACTGGCGCCAACGTGATGAAAAACTCCACTGGCTATAACCTGACACAATTGATGTGCGGCAGTGAAGGTACATTGGGTGTGATTACCAAAATTGTTTTTAAACTACGCGGTTATCCTAAGAAAAACGTGTTACTGCTCATTCCTTTTGCAACTAATGAAGAGGCATGCCGAGCTATTGCGGCTATCTTTGTGGAAGGCATTGCTCCATCGGGTGTTGAATTTTTTGAAAGAGAAGCTGGAGTAAAAACCATTGAATATTGTGAAAAAGTTTTGAATAGCCCGATTACTACCCAACTGCCTGAAGACATGGGCGCCTATTTGCTATGCGAGTTGGATGGTAATGATGAAGAATTACTCATGAAAGACGCGGAGCGCGTCATGTCAGTGGTTGAACGTTTTGAAATAGGCGAAGTGTTATTTGCAGATAGTACGTTGCAAAAAGAAGAGCTTTGGAAAGTGCGCAAAAATATATCACCTGCTGTAAATTGGAAAACAGTAACCAAGTCTGATGATGTGGTAGTGCCCCGTTCAGAATTACCAAAACTGATCAAAGGCATTAAAGAGATCGGCAAATCCTATAATTTTAATACAGTATGCTTTGGCCATATTGGAGATGGGAATATTCACATCAACTTTCTCCGCGATGAGATGAGCGATCACGATTGGGAAACGAAAGTACCGGAAGGAATTGGTGAGGTCTTCAAACTGGTGGTCAAATTGGGAGGCACCTTATCCGGTGAACATGGTGTAGGCATTACAAAGCGTCCATACATGTCGATCGCCATGAGTGAAACAAACCTTGAACTCATGCGCGGAATCAAAAAAGTTTTTGACCCAAAAGGCATTCTTAATCCTGGCAAAATTTTTTAATGATTTCCTGCAGCCAACGCCAATCTAAATTTTCTCCAACGTGTGTGGCATAACGGGTGTTTTTGCCTTCAATCTGGTTGGCAAATTTAGCATGATCAACGTAACGGCTGCCACACAATCATTGGCCAAGCGGGGGCCAGACTTTCAGGGTATTTATACAGATGGTTATGTGGGTTTGGGGCACCGAAGGCTTTCCATTATCGATACCAGTGAAGCCGGCAATCAACCCATGTGGGATGAAAGCCTAAGGTATTGTATAGTATTTAATGGTGAGATTTTCAATTTCAAGGAATTAAGGTCAGAGCTTCAACAAAAAGGAATCCGCTTTCGATCGGAGTCAGATACGGAGGTCCTACTGCAACTTTATATTACAGAAAGAGAATCGTGCCTAAACCGGCTTAATGGATTTTTCTCTTTCTGTGTCTACAATAAAATAGACCAGACTTTTTTTCTGGCTCGAGACAGGTTTGGAATCAAGCCACTGCTGTACCTGCATGATGAAGATAAGTTTCTGTTTGCCTCTGAGATGAAAGCACTGTTGTGCTATGGCATCGACAAAACCATTGACTTTACCTCACTGCATACTTATTTGCAACTTAATTACATTCCTGCACCGTACACTATTTTCACTAAAGTCAGGAAGCTAATGCCAGGCCACTTTATGAAATTGTCAAAAGGTAAAATGGATATTCAGTCCTATTATCAAATTCCTTATGATGAAAGCAAGACGGAGAGTGCCATCACTTATGATCTGGCCAAAGAACAATTCAAAAAACTTCTGGAGTCCGCTGTTCAAAAAAGATTGGTGGCGGATGTTCCGTTGGGATCATTCCTGAGTGGGGGACTCGATTCTTCCATAGTGGCGGGAATTGCAAGCAAACACAAACCAGACCTGCATACTTTTAGCATAGGATTTAGAGATGAACCTTTCTTTGATGAAACCAGCTACGCCAACCTGGTTGCCAAACACTTCAATACATCACACACGGTTTTCTCGCTGACAAATGATGACATGTACAGCCATGTGAATTCCATCCTGAACTATATCGATGAGCCCTTTGCCGATTCATCAGCCATCGCGGTTTATATTTTAAGCAAAGAAACACGAAAGCATGCCACCGTAGCCCTTTCTGGCGATGGGGCGGATGAGTTATTGGCTGGCTACAACAAACATGAGGCTATGTACCGAATGCTTCATCCTGGTCTGAAAGAAAATTTGGTGAACAATCTGGAAGGATTTTGGGACCTGCTTCCGCATTCAAGAAACAATCCATTATTTAATAAGTTCAGGCAATTTAGTCGATTTGCAATGGGGATGAAGTTGAATGCCAAAGATCGCTACTGGCAATTGGCTGGTTTCGCAGACGAGTACGAATCCATAAAATTATTTACCAAATCCATATTGGAGCAACTTGACGACCAACAATTCATTGAAAGAAAAAATGAAGTATTACATCCTGTTGGCGAAGGGTCAATGAATGAAATACTGTTGGCAGATACCCAACTTGTTCTGCCGAACGACATGCTCACCAAAGTAGATTTAATGTCCATGGCCAATAGCCTGGAAGTGAGGACGCCTTTCCTGGATTATGAACTTGTCAATTTCATTTTCAGTCTGCCGGCAGATTTTAAAATCAACTCATCGATGAGAAAGCGGCTTGCACAGGATGCGTTTAAGGAAATTTTACCGTCCAAACTATATAACAGACCCAAAAAAGGATTTGAGGTGCCCTTGCTAAAATGGCTCAGGAGAGAAATGAAATCATTGATCACTGATGACTTGCTTTCTAAATCGCTTATTGAAGAACAAGGCATTTTCAATTACCCTGAAATCGCTAAGTTGAAAAAACAGCTATTCTCGTCCAATCCCGGAGATGTGCACGCAAGGATTTGGGCACTTGTAGTTTTCCAATGGTGGTGGAAGAAATATGGAAGTACCAGCAATAATTATTGAATAATCATTTTATGAAGACTTTATTAAGACTGGAAGAGTTGGCCATGTTTGCACTTGCTATTTATCTAAACTCTTTTCTCCCATTTCCCAGCTGGTTGTTCTGGGCACTTTTTCTTGCCCCAGACCTTGGCATGCTAGGGTACCTGGTTAACGCTAAAACAGGAGCCATTACGTATAATATTCTGCACCATAAAGGAGTCGCATTATTGTGCTATTTTCTGGGTTATTTTCTAATCATACATGAGCTCACCTTTGTTGGCGTACTTTTATTTGGTCACAGTTCTTTTGACCCGATTTTTGGATACGGATTAAAATTTAGCGATGCCTTTAAGCACACCCACCTGGGAATGATCGGACAAAAGGGGTAGTTATTTTTGCTGCTCTTTGGCCCACATGTCACGTAAAGAAACAGTTCGATTAAACAACAATTTGTCTTTGGTAGCATCCTGATCTAAGCAAAAGTAACCGATGCGCATAAATTGAAATCGATCCTCCATGGAAGCTTCAGCAAGTGCAGGTTCGGCAAATCCCTGCTGAATCTTCAAGGAATCAGGATTTAAGTGATTGGTAAAATCATCCTCTATGGCGCCAAGATCAGCTGTATTAAATAGCCGATCGTACAAGCGCACCTCGGCAGGAATTGCTTGCTTGGCGCTCACCCAATGAATGACACCTTTTACCTTTAGTCCTGAACTGTCTGATCCACTTTTACTTTCAGGGAAATAAATACAGCGCAACTCTGTCACTTCACCATTTTCATTTTTCACTACCTCCTCGCATTGAATGATATATGCACTCTTTAATCGAACCATTCCACCAGGCGAAAGCCGAAAGTATTTTTTAGGCGGATTTTCCATGAAATCATCCCTTTCAATATATAGTTCATTGCCAAAATGCAACTCCCTAAATCCAGCACCCTCAGCTTCTGGATTGTTTTCACTTGGCAACAATTCCTCCTTGCCTTCGTCATAATTACTGATCACCACTCTAATGGGATCCATTACCATCATTCTCCTTAACGCAATCTTATTCAGGTGATCACGTACGCAGAATTCCAACACACCAAAGTCAATGAGATTATCCCTTTTAGCTACACCAATGCGCTCACAGAAATCACGGATGCTGTGTGCGGTAAACCCTCTCCTCCTCATACCACTAATGGTGGGCATGCGCGGATCATCCCATCCGCTGACGTGTTTGTCATTGACCAACTGCAATAATTTTCGCTTACTCATGATGGTATAGGTCATGTTGAGGCGGGCGAATTCATATTGTCTGGACGGGAAGATTTCTAATTTCTCAATTAGCCAATTGTATAGGTCACGATGAGGCACAAATTCAAGTGTACAAATGCTGTGCGTTACACCCTCTATAGAATCACTCTGACCATGGGCAAAATCGTACATCGGATAAACACACCATTTATCTCCGGTACGATGATGAGAAGCGTGCTTGATGCGGTATAAAACAGGATCACGCATGAGCATGTTGGAGTGCGCCATGTCAATTTTAGCGCGCAAAACTTTTGACCCGTCTTTGTATTTTCCCTCCTTCATTTCCTTGAAGAGGGTCAAATTCTCTTCTATTGAACGATTTCTACAGGCACTGTTGGTACCTGCTTTGGTTGGCGTTCCTTTTTGCGCTGCAATTTCCTCGCTGGTGCTGTCATCCACATAGGCCAGTTTCTTGTTTATTAACTTCACTGCAAATTCATACAATTGGTCAAAGTAGTCCGATGCATAAAATTCATTGGCCCATTCAAAACCCAACCACTTTACATCCTGTTTGATGTTGTCAACATACTCAGTTTCTTCCGTCACAGGATTGGTGTCATCAAAGCGCAGGTTGGTTTTGCCATTGTAATCTTTGGCCAAGCCAAAGTTGAGGCAAATGCTTTTGGCATGACCCAGGTGAAGATACCCGTTTGGCTCGGGGGGAAAGCGGGTAATGATCTGCTTGTACTTTCCTGCCCTCAGATCATTCTCAACGATCTCTTCTAAAAAGTTTAATCCTTTTGTGTCAGCCATAATAGTTCCGGTAAACAGATCGCAAATCTAGGCATGGTTGAGGTAACACTCGATATAAGTGGGTATTTTTGTAGACAAGTAGTAAGCAAAGTACAGCGGAATCATAGAGTCCTTAAGGACGACAGATCGGAAAGCAAGGCAGAGGAGAACCAAGTAATCTCAGTCATCGTTATAAAATTTGAACTAACACAGATTAATGAAGCCTCAAAAATTCAAAACCAATATCAAGTGCGCAGCCTGCGTGGAAAAAGTGACACCTGGTTTAAACGAGACGATCGGCCAAGACAAATGGAGTGTGGATCTAACCGATCCCAATCGTACCCTAACCATTACAGACGGTGACATAGTTAAAATGGTAGCCAAACTCAAGGAGGTGGGTTATTTGGCTGTAAAATTCAACTGATTTTTTTAGACAAGTCTAAAAATATATTTCTATTGTTCTAAATTATGGTTACCTTTGACCATGGTTTGGAAAAAATTCCAGCACTTTATTTCCATGATGGCAGTTTGTGCCTTTTCGACTTCCTGTCATGAACTACTGCCCTCTGCTCCGGCTGACAACGAACTGCTGGATGGCCCGGTAGAAGGGCTTACCCCTGAGCAATCCGCAGTGTTCATAGCTGGGGACATCGCTTTCAATGACGAAGTCTTTACACCACAGACCGGATTGGGCCCTCTTTTCGTTGCCACCTCCTGTGGGTCATGCCATGCAGGCGATGGCAAAGGACACCCCTTTACAACCCTTACGCGCTTTGGGCAAACGGATGCCACCGGCAATAAATTTCTCAATCTGGGTGGACCCCAATTGCAACACCGCGCTATACCTGGATTTCAGCCAGAGCAAATTCCTGCAGGGGCCACATCGGCAAAGCTTTTGCCTCCCGCCAATACAGGCTTGGGATTTCTTGAGCTCATTCCTGATGCTGATCTTTTAGCGCTTGAAGACCCAAAGGATCTTGACAGTGATGGCATTTCAGGTAGAGTAAATTTAATTGACATTCCCTCCTATGTAACCCCTCCTGATTGGGCGATTACCATTAACGGAAAGTACATCGGGAGATTCGGGAAGAAAGCGGCCGTTTACAATTTACTGCAACAAACGGCCAACGCCTACAACCAGGACATAGGCATTACTTCCACTTTAGAACCCAGGGACACCTACAGCGGATTGGTGATTGACCCGGAAGTTTCAGATAAAACCATCAATGACGTTGTTTTTTATTTACAAACTTTAAAGGCCCCCATTCCAAGAACAAGTCTTGTAGAAGGTAAGGATTTAATGGAGAGTACAGGGTGTACCAAATGTCATGTAGCCCAATTTCAAACTACCTATTCACCCATCGCACCACTCTCCAATCGCATCATCTATCCCTACACCGATCTATTGCTACATGATATGGGTCCGGGTTTGGATGATGGGTACACTGAAGGCTCTGCATTAACCGGTGAATGGCGGACACCCCCCTTGTGGGGCTTAGGCCTTTCCAAAAATTCTCAAGGCGGGAAATACTTTCTTTTGCATGACGGTCGCGCTGGAAGCATTGAGGAGGCCATTATGTGGCACGGTGGGGAAGGTCAGTCTAGCAAGGAATCATTTGAAGCGCTGACTTCCAAACAAAAGAAACAACTGATTCAGTTTCTGGAAAGCCTATGAAGCGTTCCGAGTTTATAAAAACGTGTGGATCCATTTGCTTGAGTACAAGTGCAACTGTCCTGTTACTGCAAAGCTGTGGCAGTGTGCATTATGCTGTAGCATCAAGGGATGGCAATACGCTGAAACTTAGCCGAAGTGAATTCGTGGAAGCAAAAGGCGCACAAATAAACCAGAGGCCTTTCGTAATCATCAAAGAGCCGGGTCTTCTATTTCCCATATGTGTTTACCAAAATGATGATGCCTTCACAGCATTACTCATGCAATGCACACACCAGGGGTGCGAAGTAAATCCCAATCCCTATTCATTGGTTTGCCCTTGTCACGGGAGTGAATTCGACACAAAAGGCAAAGTGCTCAGCCCACCGGCAGATGAGCCCTTGACTGCCTACCCGGTAACCATAGATAGTGACAACTTGTACATTCACTTGACGCAGGAAGGATGAAAAGATTAAGCATTTTAATTTTTGTCTTTACTTCGTTACATGGGTTAGCGCAGGAAACTCAGCCCTTGGATTCAAGTAAAATGATTATGAACATGGATGCTGTTTACACGCGTCCATTCATGGCCTTTGGAAAGGCACCCGTTGCGGTGGGTGGCTATGTAGAAGCCAACACCTCCTACTTTGCTACCGATGGCGTCAATGAGGGCTTGTCTTTTCAAATGCGTAGGCTCACTATTTTTATGTCATCTACGATCAGTAAAAACATCAAGTTTCTTTCTGAAATTGAATTTGAAGATGGCACCAAAGAAATCAATATCGAGTTTGCGGCCGTTGATATCGAATTTCATCCCCTTTTTAATCTGCGAGGGGGTGTGATTATGAACCCTATTGGTGCATTCAATCAAAATCACGATGGACCAAAGTGGGAGTTTATTGATCGCCCCATCATGGCAACCCAAATGCTGCCAGCTACCTGGAGTAATGTGGGTTTCGGATTCCACGGAAAAAAATATACACGCAACCTGGTAATAGCATATGAGACCTATCTCACTAATGGCTTCGATGATTCGATTATTGCTAACAGCGAAAACAAAACATTTTTACCAGCAACCAAACTCAATCGCGACCGGTTTGAAGAAAGTGCGAATGGTGTGCCATTACTTACTTCAAAGATTGCTGTACGACACAGGAAATTCGGTGAACTTGGAATTTCTCATATGGGAGGTGTGTACAACAAATTTCAGGAAGATGGGATTCAATTGGACACGCGAAGAAGAGTTGATGCCTGGGCCATCGACTTTAACAGCACTTTGCCCTCCAAAACTTACCTGGCAGGCGAGATTGCCTGGGTCAATGTAGATGTACCCGAAACCTATACTCAACAATTTGGCAGCTCACAGGTCGGTGCCTACTTTGATATTGTACATCCCATTTGGAATGGAAAGATATTCAGTTGGGAGCATGCCGTTTTTAATGCGGTAGTGCGTACCGAATACGTGGATTGGAACAGGGATTCGTTCAGAGAAACAGGAGAACCCATTGCGGACGAAATTACTGCTGTCGTTCCTGGGTTAAGCTTTCGACCAAGCAGCCAAACTGTGATCCGATTTAACTATCGCTTCGAATCGCAAAAAGACTTGCTGGGAAACCCACCTGCCAGGACAGGAGGTTTTCAATTCGGAATCTCGAGTTATTTTTAAATCCTCCTGGTCAAATAGAACTAGAATCTATTCCGATCTTAAACTGCTCACTGGGTTCATCATGGCTGCCTTTATCGCCTGATAGCTGACGGTTAGTAAAGTAATGAATAGCGCTCCGACAGCTGCACCTACAAAAATAACCCATGAAATAGAAGTCCGGTATTCATATTGTGCCAACCAGTCATTCATAAAGTAATATGAAATGGGAATGGCCATGGCACTGGAAATAACTACCAGCGCAACAAAATCCCTGGAAAGCATTTGCCAAAGACTACCCACCGAAGCGCCCATAACTTTGCGAATGCCAATTTCTTTGGTTCGTTGTTCAGCAATAAAAGAGGCTAACCCGAACAACCCCAGACAACTAATGAATAATGCCAAAGCACTAAAGAGGGTAGCTAATTTCCCAATTCGTTCTTCTGCGCCAAACTTGGCTGCATAACCATCATCTGCAAATTCGTAGTCAAAAGGTGCAGAAGGAACAATGCCAGTCAATACCGATCTGATTTTTGGTAAAGCTTCATGTGCGCTAACATTAGGTTTAATTCTTATATAAAGCCATTCCATATCTCGCTCACTAAGAAAAACAATGGAGGGGTCGGTGGGTTCATAGGGGGATCCTTTTACCATATCCTTCACCACACCTAGAATTTGATAACTCCCTCTTGGCTTCCACCCTGGTGACCATTCAAGCGACTCGCCAATTGGATTTTCTATTCCCAAATACCTAAGTGCCGATTCATTGATGATTATCCCGGACAAATCACTGGGAAAATCTCTTGAAAAATCGCGACCCTCCACAAATTCCCACTCAATGGTATTGCCGTATTCATGAGTTACAAAAATGGTATTGAAGGATTCTTTATATTCTTTTCCGTGCCAGGAGAAACCACCATTCCATCCCCTGGTGTCCATAATGGAATAATTTGCTTCAGCAATGTCTTCAACCATTCCGGTCTGCTTAAGTTCATTGCGAATGGTCTGGTATTGCCCTATGTATTCGGGTGAAGCTGTTCGCAGTCCGATTAATCCATCTCTCGAATAACCGACAGGCCGATTTTTTGCAAATTGAATTTGCTGGTATATGATCACCGTTCCAATGGTCAAGGTGATGGAAACCGTAAACTGGACGATTACTAAAATCCGTCTTGGTAAAATGGATTCCCGGCTAACCTTGAAAGTTCCCTTAAGTATTTTAACCGGGCTGAATGATGAGAGATATAATGCTGGATAGCTTCCCGCAATTAATCCGGTAAAAAAAGTAAATCCCAGCACCCCCAACCAGAATTTCCCATTCGTAAATGGCAATGCAATTTCTTTATCACTTACTTCATTGAACCAGGGAATAGATATTTGTACCATTACAAGGGCCAATACCGCAGCAAAAAGAGCAACCAGTAATGTCTCACCAAAAAATTGCTGTACCAGTTGGCTTCTTAATGATCCGATTGATTTTCTGATGCCTACTTCCTTCGCCCTTTTCTCAGATCGCGCAGTACTTAAGTTCATGAAGTTGATACAAGCCAAAAGCAGTACAAATCCTGCTATGGCTGAATAATACCAAACTGACATCATTCGCTTGCTTGTGATTGCCTGACCATTTTTGAATGCTGAGTTTAAATGCCATTGACTCATTGGATGAAGAAATATTTCTTGACTTGATTGATTCCTTTGCTCTTGCAAATGAGGCAACATGGCTTCTTTGATGATGCCAGAAATCTCTTTGAAACTGCTTTGAGGTTGAATCTGTACGTAGATATAAACAAAGTAATTGTCCCAGTTTTCCAGACTACCCCAGCCATTGATGTAAAGATCAAGTGGAGCAAAATAAGTGGCCTCATGAAATGCTGAATTTTTGGGCAGGTCGTCATAAACACCCGTCACCTTCAAGTCCCATCTGGCGTCCATCCTCACCACCTGATTAATAGGATCCTCATAGGGAAATAGTTTTTGGGCAAGAGATTCAGACAATAGAATCGAATTCATATCCGCCAATCCGCTTCGTGTGCCCGCAATCATATTGAGCGTGAGTAAATCTGCGCCTTCAGGCTGCATAAAATATCCGCTCTGGGTAAACTTATTGTCGCCAAAAGCGATAACACGTGCTTCTGTGCGGGCACGTACCATGGTAACATTTTTGAAATGGGTAGCATATTCTGTTTTAAGCAGGGTGCCTAAACCGGTAACCAGTGGCGCATTGGATTCAATTTCACCGTCCAGTATTTCATTTCGATAAACCTGGGCTATTGTATCATAATTTTCGTGGTATTGATTAAAGGTGATTTCATCATAAATCCATAATCCAATGAGTGTGGCCACAGCCATGCCCATGGCTAAGCCACCAATGTTGATTAGCGAATACCCTTTGTTTCTCCATAAATTTCTCAACCCGATTTTAAAGTAATTCTTATACATGCCAAATGTGTTTAATTGTTGATAGCCGCTTATTGGCCTGATAATGCCTGGTCTAAACAACAGAAGTACATCAATAATAAATTTTAGATTCGCTCTAAACTTGCCCTTGGTCTTCTGCCGCTCATCATACACTTCTAACAGGTCTCCTTCGATATAATCCAGCAGCTTTGGATGGCAATACCACCGGAAGAAGTGGATAAGTAAGCGAGGTGGGAAATGTTTTTCCATCTTCGTATGCGCCTAGTTGACTTGCAGCATTGTTTTAGGAATGGCGCGCCACAATTCATCCCGGGTCGTCTTTGCATAATGGATCGCCTTCTTGCCTAGTGCCGTTATCTCAAAGTAACGCTTTGGCCGACCTGCCCTTTCTTCGGTAGCTTCACCTGCAAAAGATTTCAAGTAGCCTTTGTCTTCCAACCTTTTGAGTGCGGTGTGAAGGGCACCCATGCTTACACCGCGAGAAAGTCTCGATTCAATTTCATTTTTAATGGCAACACTGTATGCTGAATTATTCAGTATGCCTATGGTCAACATTACCAGTTCTTCAAATTCACCGAGTTGATAGCTTTTCATTTCATAAATATTATTATCTAAATGTAGGTATAATAATCGTGCCATAAGCTTCGAAACGTTTGATACGATGAATTTTAATGAATCAGCGAAGTTGCAGGAACGAAAGTGAACAAGGCTTGTTCGGTTACGGTCAGTTCTGCAGGTATGTAAATTAATTTAAAATCAGGCTTCTAATTAAACCACACCGCATACCGTTGCCTTCGCAATTCCATGGCCAGTGCCTTCTCCATTTTTAATGCTTCGGCCCTTGTCTTCATGGGCTTGATGTGGTTGTATAAACTCGGGCGGAGATAACGCCCATACTTTTGAACTATGTTAGCAGACAGCTTGTGACCTTTCTTATTCCTGTATCCTGTTTTATGCTGTTCAAATCTTTCTTTGGGTGTTTTGCTGGTCATGCCCACATACAGACATTCCAGTACGCCATGAAACTGTGGATTAGCTTCACGGAATTTCGCATTCTCATTAAACACCTTTTTGGATAACTCAATGACGTAAACTATGTAAGGCATCTACCTAATTGTGACCTTCTCTAAATGTACTGGGATAATGAACTTTGAATTTGGAGAGACCTTACTTACTTCAGCCTTGAACGGGTTAAGCTTGGTTTCAATACTATTTTGCTGGGAGAATCCATAAGGCACCCGATAATTGTCCCAATGTGTGGGGATCACTGTTTTAGGAAAATTAGTTAAGGACAAAAGTCGATCGGTATACTTGTAAATTTCTAGTCGTGAAAGATTGGCCCCCACCAAAATTACATCAGGGCTTAATCCTTGCACTTCTCTTTCAATAAAATTCATTGAACCCATGGTGAGTACCTGATGTGAATCTATCCGGACCAAGAACATGAGTGAACCTCCTTCGACAAATTCATTAATCCTTAAAGGTGCTTTTAATTTATTTTCTCTAGCATAAACCCTTGAATCAAAATAATGTTTGTCATTGAGCGGAGAATGAAGGGTAGGTAAAATACGCACTGAAAAATGATCGAATTGATAATCCTCTCCTCCCTTAACGGCAATCAGCTGTTGTTCGGGAATACCATAGGCCCTTAGTATGTTACAACTGGTTTCAGTGGCTACTACTTTTGCTCCCGTTATCTTCGCGATGTAGGGAACATCAGAGAGGTGGTCGAAATGAGAATGATGAACTAAGATGAAGTCTACCTTTCCAACAATCTTGTCTATTAGCGCAGTATCCGATTCAAAATAATCTGAAGTCATATAGCTTTTCCGTTTGTCCTCGTCACTTACAGAAGGGCCGTCTCCAAGTTTAAGCCTGGAAATGTAGGGGTCTATCAATACAGTGACTTTATCATTAGAGAGTTCCCAGCCCGCACAACCCAAATATTTAAGATTGAGCTGCGTGTCCTGACTGTTTGCATCAGGGGCATTAAGCAGGAAACAGATCACCAAGGTGATCAAACTATATACTTTCGGATATCGCGATAAAATATTACGCTTCATACATTTGATTAATTATAATTGATTGTAACATTCAAGCTCATTCATAAACCTCCACTACGAGCTCAATTTCTACCGCTTGACCACGGGGTAAAGTGGCCACGCCAATGGCTGCCCGTGCGTGCTTTCCTCTTTCTCCGAACACATCCACCATTAAATCAGAAAATCCATTGATCACTTTAGGCTGATCTATAAAATTCGGATCGGAATTCACCATGCCCAGCACCTTTACGATACGCTTCACTTTCTTTAGATCTCCCAACATGGCTTTCAATACAGCCAGCTGATTGATCGCAGTAAGGCGTGCGCCCTCATAACCTTCTTCAATAGAAACATCCAATCCCAATTTACCCGTTATTTCACTTCCATCAGCGCGCCTTGGACCTTTGCCTGCCAAAAAGATCAGATTTCCGGCCTGTACGCCATTCACATAGTTTGCCACTGGAGAAGGAGGTTCGGGTAAAGTAATATTAAGTGCTTTCAATTTGGCCTCGGGATCATAGCCAGCCTCTGGCTGTTCCCGCTCACTGGATTGTAAGTGGCATCCGGCAATTCCTATTGCCAGCAAAAGCATTGTTAACTTAGGATAAACTATATTCATCTTATGCTCATTTAACTTTCTTCAAATTAAAATAATAGCGATTGAAGTCGTCAGAATTGCTCTCCATAATATCCAGCCTGCCATCTCCATTTAAATCAACCGCCATGATGTCGTAAGTATCAGCGCCCTCCTTACCAAGTTCAATTTGTGTCCATTTCATACCTTTACTCTCGTTCAGAAATACTGCATTAGGCTGTCCCGCATTGCCGATAATAATATCCACATCACCATCCAGATCCAAATCACCAACGGCTATTGCAAAAGAATTGCTTTTACTCGCATCAAATTCTACGCTATTGTTGAATTTCATGGTACGGTCGCCAAAATAGATTACGTTGGGTTCTTCAATATTGGCTGTCACGATATCCAAATAACCATCTTTATTTAAATCAGCAATAGCTACCGAACGAGTATTGTCTTTTCCGGTGCCAAATGGAATTTGTTTAGAGAAATCCAAGCGGCCATCATTCAGGTACACATAGTTTTGTTGACTATCCCTGTTGGCCAGCACCAAATCGTTGTGACCATCTCCATTCATATCGGCCACTTCTACATCTATCGTAGAATCATCATTC
>CAYNCP010000054.1:0-27135 GCA_964395905.1 uncultured Ohtaekwangia sp. | reverse complement strand
GGAGTAGCTCAGTTGGTAGAGCGACAGCCTTCCAAGCTGTAGGTCGCGGGTTCGAACCTCGTCTCCCGCTCAGGGCACTGATAAAGTTCAGTGTTAAATTTTATGATGAGTTAAGAGAGAGCGACCAAGGTCGCGCCTGCCTACCGGCAGGCAGGGGTTCAAACCTCGTCTCCCGCTCGTTTTGAGAGATCAAATTCAAGGTTCAAAATTTGAAATTTAGGTCTGAATTTTGAATTGCAAATTTGCATCCTTGAATTATCAAGCTGTTGTAGCTCAGGCTTGCCGACCGAAGCTTTGGCGAAGGCCGGGTAGAGCATCCGCCAGTTGTCGGAGAAGACGTCTCTAAAAGGGCTCAGCAGACAGGAAGGTAAAAGGCTGTTGTAGCTCAGGGGTAGAGCACTTCCTTGGTAAGGAAGAGGTCGTGAGTTCAATTCTCATCAACAGCTCAGAAGTGAGCTGTGTTGGTGAATTGATTTGTTAACCGGGAGGTGGTCGTGAGCCTGCCTGCCGGTAGGCAGGTTCAATTCTCATCAACAGCTCAAGTCTCAAAGACGTTGAGATGGGCAAAAGATTGTTTGGTTAAAGAACCAGACAAATCCGTATTGTGAAAATCACTGATAATAGGTGCGTAGCGAACACCTCAGAATTACCAGGGATTTTAAAACCTGCTTAATGCAGGCGAATAAACCTATTCGACAGGCATATCATGTTTAGGGTGTAATCTTCTCAAGTTGAGAAGACTGAATTGTGGAACACTTTTAAACTAATATATCTTAACATTTAACAGGGATTTTCAAATATGGCTAAAGAAAAATTTGACCGCTCGAAACCACACGTAAATATCGGAACCATTGGTCACGTTGACCATGGAAAGACAACGCTAACAGCTGCAATTACCAAAGTATTGTCAGCAAAGGGCCTTGCTTCAATGAGAGACTTCTCTTCTATTGACAATGCACCTGAAGAGAAAGAAAGAGGTATTACCATCAATACTTCACACGTAGAATACGCAACAGAAAATCGTCACTATGCACACGTTGACTGTCCTGGTCACGCTGACTATGTAAAGAACATGGTTACTGGTGCTGCACAGATGGACGGTGCTATCCTGGTGGTAGCCGCTACAGACGGACCTATGCCACAAACAAGGGAGCACATCCTGTTGGCCCGTCAGGTAGGTGTACCTGCCCTGGTGGTGTTCATGAACAAAGTAGACTTGGTGGATGATGCTGAGTTGTTGGAGTTGGTAGAGATGGAAATCAGAGAATTGCTTACTTATTACAACTTTCCTGGCGATACTATTCCCATTATTCAAGGTTCTGCATTGGGTGCATTAAATGATGAGCCTAAGTGGGTAGAAAAAGTTGACGAATTGATGAAGGCAGTTGACGAGTTTATACCACTGCCTACACGTTTGATTGACAAAGATTTCTTGATGCCTGTTGAGGATGTGTTTTCTATCACAGGTCGCGGAACTGTAGCTACAGGCCGTATTGAGCGTGGTATCATCAACACAGGTGACCCTGTTCAAATCCTTGGAATGGGTGCTGCTGAAGGGTTGTCTTCCACCATCACGGGTGTGGAGATGTTCCGCAAAATCCTTGACAGAGGAGAAGCTGGCGACAACGTAGGGCTATTGCTCCGTGGTATTGAAAAAGACCAGATTTGCCGCGGTATGGTAATCTGTAAGCCGAACTCAGTTACCCCTCATGCTAAATTTAAAGCAGAGGTATACGTACTCAGCAAAGAAGAAGGTGGACGTCATACGCCATTTTTTAACAAATATCGTCCTCAGTTCTACTTCCGTACCACTGATGTGACAGGCGAAATCATGCTCCCGGCCGGAGTTGAAATGGTGATGCCTGGCGACAACGTGTCTATCGAGGTAACCCTGATCAACAAGATTGCTATGGAGAAAGGACTTCGTTTCGCTATCCGTGAGGGAGGCCGTACTGTAGGGTCTGGTCAGGTAACTGAAATCTTAGACTAATTTACTGATTGTCAATGCAAAGCGTTCCTGAGAATTTTCTCAGGAACGCTTTTGTTTTAGGCGCTTTTTGTTCTACATTTGCAGTCCTTTTGGGCTGAGTACACGGGTGCAGCTCAACAGGTTGAGTGGTTTCCGCTAAGAAAAGGTTCAATAAGCCCTGATTTGAGAGTAAAAAACGGGTGTAGCTCAATTGGTAGAGTAGCGGTCTCCAAAACCGTTGGCTGGGAGTTCGAGTCTCTCCACCCGTGCAGAATTTGATAAATACAGGTGGATAGACCTGGGAGTCCTGATGACCTGACGGTATCAGGATGCTGACTGAAACGTCAGCATTCGAGTCTCTCCACCCGTGCAAAAATTGAAAAAAGGTCCTGGATAAGGATTAAAAAAAATAAGCGGCCGTTGTCTGGAGACAAATGGCCAAATCGATCAAAAAGAAGTGATGGAAAAAGTAAAAAACTACATACTTGATTCGATAGACGAGATTCGCAATAAGGTATCGTGGCCAAAATTTGCTGATCTTCAGAGCAGCGCCATCCTGGTGCTGGTAGCTTCTTTGATCTTCGCATTGGTGATCGGGTTAATGGATTTGGGCTTTAAAAACGCCTTAGAATTTTTCTATAAAGAATTTTAAGCGCTGCGGGGATGGGTGAATTAAAATGGTTTGTACTTCGCGTAATCAGCGGAAAGGAAAAGAAAGTAAAATCCTACCTGGAGACGGAAGTAGAGCGTTCTAAGCTGTCGAATTTTATTCCTCAGATATTAATTCCCTCAGAGAAAGTTTATGAAATGAGGGGAGGCAAGAAACGGGTAAGAGAACGTAATTTTTTTCCCGGATATGTATTGGTTTCGGCCGATCTGTCCAACGGAGAAGCTTACCACCTGGTCAATAGTATTCCAGGTGTAATTGGTTTTTTGGGAGGCAACGGTACCAGTTCATCAAAAGAACCGGTGGCTTTGCGCCAGACAGAAGTGAATCGAATCCTGGGTAAGGTAGGTGAGATCGATGAGTTCGAGGAGAAATTAGAATCTCCTTTTATAAAAGGAGAATCTGTGAAAGTGATGGATGGACCTTTTAGCGGGTTTACCGGATCAGTGGAGGAGATATTTGAGGAGAAGAAGAAGTTGAATGTGATGGTTAAGATTTTCGGTCGCAATACACCGGTAGAACTTAACTACATGCAGGTAGAAAAATTAGATTGATAAAAGATTTTTGAGTTTACCGAATCATGGCAAAAGAAATTAGCGGCTATTTGAAATTGCAAGTGAAAGGCGGTCAGGCCAACCCTGCTCCTCCTATCGGTCCTGCCCTGGGTAGTAAGGGTTTGAACATCATGGACTTTTGCAAACAGTTCAATGCAAGAACACAAGACAAACAAGGTCAGGTACTTCCTGTTCTTATTACTATTTATAATGACAAGTCTTTTGACTTTGTTATAAAAACTCCTCCTGCGGCTGTGTTGATATTGGAAGCAATGAAAAAGCAAAAGGGCTCGGCAGAACCCAATCGCAACAAAGTTGGGTCTATCAGTTGGGACCAGGTGAAAAAAATTGCAGAAACAAAGATGCCGGATCTCAACGCATTCAAAGTTGAATCTGCCATGAAAATGGTGGCAGGAACAGCCAGAAGCATGGGCGTAACGGTAAGTGGAACAGCCCCCTGGGACAATTAATTGAGAAATTATGGCAAGGTTGACAAAAAATAGAAAAGCCGTTACGGCAAAATACAACGCAGACAAGGAGTACTCTTTAACAGATGCGGCCGCCCTGGTGAAGGAAATTACATTCGCCAAGTTTGACTCATCTGTAGACGTAGATGTGCGCCTGGGTGTTGATCCAAAAAAATCTGATCAAATGGTGAGAGGAGTGGTTACACTGCCTCATGGATTGGGTAAAGCAGTGCGCGTGCTTGTGTTATGTACTCCTGACAAAGAGCAGGAAGCCAAAGATGCAGGGGCCGATCATGTAGGACTTGATGAATACATCAAGAAGATTGAAGGCGGATGGACAGACATCGATGTGATCATCACCATGCCAACAGTTATGGCAAAAGTGGGAAGACTGGGAAAAGTATTGGGTCCTCGTGGATTAATGCCTAACCCAAAGTCTGGAACAGTAACCCTGGATGTTGGTAAGGCCGTTACTGAAGTGAAAGCCGGTAAGGTTGATTTTAAGGTCGACAAGCAAGGCATCATTCATGCATCCATTGGAAAGGTATCTTTCACTCCTGAGAAAATAAAGGAGAATGCAGCCGAATTGATTCACACCATAGCAAAATTGAAACCATCGTCTTCAAAAGGTACGTACTTCCAGAGTATAACGCTTTCGTCTACGATGAGTCCGGGAATTCAAATTGATAAGACTTCTATTGAAGGTCTGTAATTAGATACGACAATGACTAGAGAAGAAAAAACTAATATTATTGAAGAGTTGTCTGAGAAATTTAATCAGCACCAACACTTCTATATTACAGATGCCTCAGGGCTAACTGTTGCACAGATAAATGCTTTTCGCAGGCTATGTTTCCATGCGGGGGTAGAATATGGTGTTTACAAAAACACCCTTATCCGCAAGGCCTTAGAAAAGCAGGGAAGTGGAAATGAGGATTTATTCAAAGTGTTACATGGATTTTCAGGAGTAATTTTTTCGAAAGAAATTGGCAATGCCCCCGCCAAAGTCATTCGGGATTACAGAAAGGGTGCCGAAGGCAAACCGCTACTGAAAGCCGCTTCCATTGATTCGTCTCTTTTTATAGGAGAAGAAAACTTGAATACGCTGGCTGAGTTGAAGTCGAAAAACGAACTCATTGGCGAAATTATTTCCTTGCTTCAGTCACCTGCCAAGAATGTTGTCTCTGCTCTGTTGAGCGGGAAAAACACATTGGGCGGACTGGTGAAGACATTGGAAGAAAGGGCAAAATAGAATTGTTGAACTGAAATTAAACACTTACAAAAATGGCTGACATCAAAGCGTTAGGCGATCAATTAGTAGAACTTACCGTAAAGGAAGTATCAGAGCTTGCATCATACCTTAAAGAAACTCACGGCATTGAGCCCGCGGCAGCTGCAGTAGCAGTAGCAGCAGGTCCTGCAGCCGGTGGAGATGCTGGAGCAGCAGAGAAAACTAATTTCGATGTAGTATTGAAAGCACCCGGTGCCAACAAACTGCAGATCGTGAAATTGGTGAAAGAGCTTACTGGTCTTGGTTTGAAAGAAGCTAAGGAAGTAGTTGACTCTGCTCCTAAGACAATCAAAGAAGGTTTACCTAAAGACGAAGCAGAAAACCTCAAGAAGCAACTTATCGAGGCTGGAGCCGAAGTTGAGTTGAAGTAATTTTCTTGAAGACGAAGGGTGCCGTCTTATAATAAGGAATGAAGACCCCAAATCCAGAAATGGAATTGGGGTCTATACCTATTTGTGCCCACCAACATTTTAGATTCTAGTCCTGGAAATTTAAACAAGAAGTACCTTGGCAAAGAAAAACAGTAACGACAGGATTGACTTTTCCTCTATTGATAAAGTATTGGAATATCCGGACTTTCTGGATGTTCAATTGCAGTCATTCAGAGACTTTTTGCAAATAGAAACACCAGCGGAAAGACGCCAGAACGAAGGTCTTTTTAAGGTGTTTGCGGAAAATTTTCCGATCTCTGATTCCCGCGAAAATTTCGTGCTGGAATTTGTGGATTATACTATTGATCCTCCCAAATATTCGGTGGACGAAAGTATCGACCGCGGACTTACCTATTCAGTGCCGTTAAAGGCAAAGTTGCGTCTTACCTGCAACGATGAGGACAACGAAGACTTTGAAACCATCGAGCAGGAAGTATTCCTGGGGAATATCCCCTACATGACCGAAAAAGGCTCTTTTGTAATCAATGGAGCTGAGCGCGTCATTGTTTCTCAGTTGCACCGTTCGCCCGGTGTGTTCTTTGCCATGAGCAAGCACACAAACGGTACAAAATTGTATTCTGCCCGTATCATCCCTTTCAAGGGTTCTTGGATTGAATTTGCCACAGATGTCAATGCGGTGATGTATGCCTACATCGACCGTAAAAAGAAATTCCCGGTAACCACACTGCTTCGTGCAATAGGTTACGGTACAGATAAAGACATCCTGGATCTTTTCGGGTTGTCTGAAGAAGTGGAGGCAACCAAGAATGCGCTTAAGAAAGTAACGGGTCGCAAGTTGGCCGCCAGGGTGCTAAAAACCTGGACAGAAGACTTTGTAGATGAAGATACTGGTGAAGTGGTATCTATTGATAGAAACGAAGTGCTGTTGGAGCGTGACCATATTATCGAAGATGAAGATGTAGATACTATCGTTGAGTCAGGCACTAAGTCTATCATTCTTCATAGAGATGATGTGAACATTACAGACTACAACATCATCTTCAATACATTGGCGAAAGACAATTCCAACTCTGAAAAGGAGGCGGTTGAACAGATCTATCGTCAATTAAGAAATACAGAAGCTCCTGATGAGCAGACAGCTCGTGATATTATTCAGAGCTTGTTCTTCAGCGAGAAGCGTTATGACCTCGGAGAGGTGGGACGTTACAGAATAAATAAAAAACTCGGACTTGATCTGAGCTTTGATCAACGCGTATTGACAACAGAAGATATCATTCTGATTGTGAAGTATCTGATTGGATTAATCAACTCCAAAGCAGTAGTGGATGATATTGACCACTTGAGCAACCGAAGGGTTAGAACTGTAGGAGAGCAATTGTATTCTCAGTTTGGTGTAGGTCTTGCCCGTATGGCAAGAACCATCAAAGAAAGAATGAACGTGCGTGACAATGAAGACTTCAAGCCCGTTGATCTGATCAATGCGAGAACGCTTTCTTCCGTAATCAACTCATTCTTTGGAACCAATCAGCTTTCTCAGTTCATGGATCAAACGAATCCACTGGCTGAGATTACACATAAGCGGAGAATGTCGGCACTCGGTCCAGGCGGTCTTTCAAGAGAACGTGCAGGATTTGAGGTACGTGACGTACACTATACGCACTATGGCCGCTTGTGTACTATTGAAACTCCGGAAGGTCCGAACATTGGTTTGATCTCATCACTTTGTGTGCATGCCAAGGTCAACAAAATGGGCTTTATCGAGACTCCGTACCGGAAGGTGGAGAATGGCAAAGTGAAGATGAAAGAGGATGTCGTCTTCCTGACGGCAGAAGAGGAGGATACCTTTAATATTGCCCAGGCGAATGTAAAGATTTCGGGTAGTGGTGAGATACAGGATGAAAAAATCAAGGCGCGCTTTGAAGGTGATTTCCCTGTTGTAGAACCGGCAGAGGTTCGATACATGGATGTGGCCCCTAACCAGATCGTGTCCATTGCTGCTTCCATGATTCCATTCCTTGAGCATGATGATGCCAACCGTGCCCTGATGGGGTCAAACATGCAACGTCAGGCTGTGCCATTGGTAAGACCTGAGGCACCCATAGTGGGTACAGGGCTTGAAGCTAAAATTGCCATTGACTCAAGGGCACTGGTGATGGCCGAAGGGTCAGGCGTGGTTGACTATGTAGATGCCACCAAGATCGTGGTCAAATATGATGTTTCAGAAGAACAAAAGTTGGTTCGGTTTGACGATGAATTCAAATCTTATGATCTCATTAAATTCAGAAGAACGAATCAGGATACTTGTATAAACCTTACACCTATCGTTGCTAAGGGCAATAAAGTGGTGAAAGGACAACCGTTGTGCCAGGGTTATGCCACGGCAAATGGAGAATTGGCGCTTGGAAGAAACTTGCTGGTGGCCTACATGCCATGGCAAGGTTATAACTTCGAGGATGCAATCGTAATTTCCGAACGCGTGGTACGCGATGATGTTTACACTTCGGTTCACATTGAAGAATTTGAGCTCGAAGTGAGAGATACCAAGCGTGGAGAAGAAGAGTTAACTTCAGAAATTCCAAACGTAAGTGAGGAGGCTGTGAAGCACCTGGATGAGAATGGCATCATTCGCATGGGTGCCGAGGTGAAGGAAGGAGATATACTTATTGGTAAAATCACACCAAAAGGTGAGTCTGATCCTACTCCCGAGGAGAAATTACTGAGAGCCATCTTTGGCGACAAAGCAGGTGATGTGAAGGACGCTTCATTGAAGGCGCCCCCATCACTGAGGGGTGTGGTGATTGACACCAAGCTTTTCTCCAGACCCAAGCGTGACAAAGATTTACGCTCCAAGTCTAAAAAAGAGTTGGATGCACTGAAGAATCGCTACAGCAAGCAATTGTCAGACTTGCGTTCTGACATGGTAAAAAAGTTGACCACTCTATTGTCCGGCAAGCCGAGCCAGGGTGTGAAACATAAATTCGGAGACGAGCTGATCAGCAAAGGAGTTAAATTCAGCGCTAAGGTGATTGAAAGCAACCTCTTCCCTGATAAGAACATTTATCGCGATGAAAGCAATTATAATGTACCTGAGGAAGTAAACCTGATCGCAGACATCAGCTTGGAGAATTGGACAACTGACGATCATACCAATGATCTGGTTTCCCAAATCGTGAAAAACTACCTCAATAAGCGCAACAACATTGCCGGTGAGTTTAAGCGCGAGCGCTTTACACTGGAAGTGGGTGATGAATTGCCTGCCGGTATTGTGCAGTTGGCTAAAGTATACGTGGCCAAGAAGCGTAAGTTGAAAGTAGGAGACAAGATGGCGGGTCGCCACGGAAACAAAGGTGTGGTAGCAAGAATAGTGCGCGAAGAGGATATGCCATTCCTTGAGGATGGAACTCCGGTGGATATATGCTTGAACCCGCTGGGCGTACCTTCCCGTATGAACCTGGGCCAAATTTATGAGACTGTGCTCGCATGGGCGGGCAAAAAGCTCAACAGGAAGTATGCAACTCCAATCTTTGATGGCGCTTCATTGGACGAAGTTTCTGCTGAATTGAAAGAAGCTGGTCTTCCTGAATTTGGCCGAACCTATCTGTATGATGGATTAACAGGAGATAAGTTTGATCAACCTGTTACGGTAGGTATCGCCTACATGTTGAAACTGGGTCACCTGGTAGATGACAAGATGCATGCGCGTTCAATAGGACCTTACTCTCTCATTACGCAGCAGCCGCTGGGGGGTAAGGCACAGTTTGGTGGGCAGCGTTTCGGTGAGATGGAAATGTGGGCACTTGAGGCATTCGGAGCCGCACACATCCTTCAGGAAATCGACACCATCAAATCGGACGATGTGATTGGTAGGGCAAAAGCATACGAAGCGATTGTGAAAGGTGAAAATATGAGGAAGCCAAACATTCCGGAATCGTTCAATGTACTGGTACATGAACTGAGAGGATTGGCCCTTGAGATTACAATGGATAATTAATTTTTTCTACAGACTAAAGAAAGACTATGTCGTTCAGAAAAAACAAAAAAATAAACACTGATTTTTCGACCATCACCATCAGTTTGGCTTCTCCTGAATCTATTCTGGAGAGTTCCAATGGTGAAGTAACTCAGCCCGAAACCATCAACTACAGAACGTACAAACCAGAAATGGGAGGTTTATTCTGTGAGCGCATTTTCGGTCCTGTAAAAGACTGGGAATGTCACTGTGGCAAATACAAGCGAATTCGCTACAAAGGAATTATCTGCGATCGCTGCGGGGTAGAAGTTACCGAAAAGAAGGTAAGGCGTGAGCGCATGGGTCACATCGAATTGGTGGTGCCTGTGGCGCATATCTGGTATTTCAGATCCTTGCCAAACAAGATTGGTTACTTGCTTGGGTTGCCAACCAAAAAATTGGATCAGATCATTTATTATGAACGCTATGCCGTTATCCAGCCTGGCATTAAGGAAGAGGATGGCATCAATAGACTTGATTTTTTAACAGAAGAAGAGTATCTGGATATACTGGATAAACTTCCTCGTGAGAATCAAATGCTGGATGACAACGATCCTAAAAAATTCATCGCGAAGATGGGTGCAGAGGCTTTGGAAATGCTTTTGGGTCGGGTTAACCTTGATGAGCTTTCATATGAGCTACGTCACCAGGCAGCAACGGATACATCACAACAGCGTAAGGCGGAAGCACTGAAGCGACTGAAAGTGGTAGAAGCTTTCCGCGATGCCAATACACGGATCGAAAATCGTCCTGAGTGGATGGCTATTAAGATGGTTCCCGTAATTCCTCCTGAATTACGCCCGCTTGTGCCTTTGGATGGTGGACGCTTTGCAACATCGGACTTAAACGATCTTTACAGACGCGTTATTATCCGTAACAATCGACTGAAAAGATTGATTGATATTAAGGCACCTGAGGTAATCCTCCGCAATGAAAAGCGCATGCTCCAGGAAGCCGTGGATTCCCTTTTCGATAACTCAAGAAAAGTAAACGCGGTTCGCTCAGATGGAAATCGTGCTTTGAAGTCTTTGAGCGATATGCTTAAAGGTAAGCAAGGTCGTTTCCGTCAAAACCTATTGGGTAAGCGTGTTGACTATTCTGGTCGTTCGGTGATCGTAGTTGGCCCTGCTTTGAAATTGCACGAGTGCGGTCTTCCAAAAGACATGGCAGCTGAGCTATTCAAACCATTTATTATTCGCAAACTCATTGAAAGAGGGATTGTGAAGACGGTGAAGTCTGCTAAGAAAATTGTAGACCGGAAAGACCCTGTTGTATGGGACATTTTGGAGAACGTGTTGAAGGGACATCCTGTTCTTCTCAACCGCGCCCCTACACTTCACAGGTTAGGCATTCAGGCTTTCCAACCCAAACTAATTGAGGGAAAGGCAATTCAGCTACACCCTTTGGTGTGTACTGCGTTTAACGCTGACTTTGATGGTGACCAGATGGCCGTTCACGTGCCGTTAGGTCAAGAGGCCATTTTGGAAGCGTCTATGTTGATGCTTTCTTCGCACAACATTTTGAATCCTGCCAACGGTGCACCTATCACGGTCCCTTCACAAGACATGGTGTTGGGATTGTACTACCTGACCAAGGGCAGAAAAGGTGAAAAAGGCGAAGGCAAGCTTTACTATTCCCCAGAAGAAGTAATCATCGCTCACAATGAGGGCAAACTTTCCAAGCATGCCATCATAAAAGTGAAAGTGGATATAATGGATCCCAAAACAGAAAAAATTACCCGCAAGGTGATAGAAACTGTTACCGGAAGGGTGATCTTCAATCAGGTTGTACCTGTGGAAGCAGGTTATGTAGATGAACTGCTTACGAAGAAGAAATTACAGACCATTATTTCTGACGTATTTAAATATGCCGGCCAGGCCAAGACGGCCAAATTCCTGGATGATATCAAAGATCTGGGATTTCAAATGGCCTATAAGGGTGGTTTGTCAATGGGTCTTGGAGATGTTAAAGTGCCAGATGAAAAGAAAATGTTGGTGGATAATGCCCAGAAAGAAGTTGATGCCGTTTGGAGCAACTACATGATGGGATTGATTACCGACAATGAGCGCTATAATCAGGTGATTGACATCTGGACGCGTACCAATACCATGTTGACCAGCACACTGATGCGTCAGCTGGAAGACGATCAACAAGGATTTAACTCCATCTACATGATGATGCACTCTGGAGCTCGTGGTTCAAGAGAGCAAATACGTCAGTTGGGCGGAATGCGGGGGTTGATGGCCAAGCCGCAAAAGAACCTTGCTGGTTCTGTAGGTGCCATCATTGAAAACCCGATCCTTTCAAACTTTAAAGAAGGTCTCGATGTGTTGGAGTATTTTATTTCTACACATGGTGCCCGTAAAGGTCTTGCAGACACCGCGTTGAAGACTGCGGATGCAGGATACCTTACGCGCAGGTTGGTTGATGTGGCGCAGGATTTGGTAATTACCGAAGAGGATTGCGGCACCTTGCGTGGTTTGAAAGTTACGGCCCTCAAAGATAATGAAGACATAGTTGAACCTTTGTCAGAGCGTATCCTGGGACGGGTGACTGTTCACGATATTTATGATCCGATCTCCGAAGAGTTGATCTGTGGTGCCAATCAGGAGATTACCCAGGAGATTGCTCAAAAGATCGAAGATACCAGCATCGAAGAAGTAGAGATACGCTCCGTACTTACTTGCGAAACCAAAGTGGGTGGATGCGCAAAATGCTATGGCCGCAACCTGGCAACAGGTAAGATGGTTCAGGCAGGCGAAGCTGTAGGTGTGATCGCGGCTCAATCCATTGGAGAGCCAGGTACACAGCTTACGCTTCGTACTTTCCACGTGGGAGGTACTGCGTCCAACATCGCGGTGGAGGCAAACATCAAAGCCAAATTCCCTGGTGTGATTGAATTGGAAGGCGTTCGCACAGTTGATACCCTTGACAAAGACGGAAATAAAGTGAAGGTGGTGATGGGAAGGACCGGTGAAGTGAAAGTAACCGATAAAGAGAAAGGAAGAACGCTTATTTCCAACCATGTTCCATATGGATCATTCTTAACCGTAAAAGATGGGCAGAAAGTAGAAAAAGGAGAAACACTTTGCTTCTGGGATCCTTATAACGCAGTTATTCTTTCAGAGTTTGATGGTGAAATTGATTTTGAATCCATTATTGAAGGAGTTACATACAAGGAAGAATCTGACGAGCAGACAGGCCACAGGGAGAAAGTGATCACAGATACCAGGGACAAGACAAAGAACCCTGCCATTATCGTAAATGGAAAGAGTGAGACCAAATCTTACAACATTCCGGTAGGCGCTCACCTGGCAGTAGATAAGGGTCAAAAGATCAAGGCCGGTCAAGTGCTTTCCAAGATTCCTCGTACCATGGGTAAGTCCCGCGATATCACTGGAGGTCTTCCGCGCGTTACTGAATTATTTGAAGCGAGAAACCCTTCGAACCCGGCTGTGGTAAGCGAGATTGATGGCGTGGTGACATACGGTGGAATAAAGAGAGGCAACAGGGAGATTTTCATTGAATCCAGAGATGGCGTTCAGAAGAGATATTTGGTATCACTTTCCAAGCATATCCTGGTTCAGGACAATGACTTTGTGAGAGCAGGACAACCGCTTTCAGACGGGGCCATAACTCCATCTGATATTCTGTCCATCAAAGGACCCACTGCTGTTCAGGAGTACCTGGTGAATGAGATTCAAGAGGTATACCGCTTGCAGGGTGTGAAAATCAACGACAAGCACATCGAGGCTATTGTAAGCCAGATGATGCAAAAAGTAGAAATCATCGATTCAGGGGATACCAGCTTCCTGGTAGGCGAGTATGTTGATAAATTTGAGTTCAGGGAGGAAAATGATGTTATACTGGACAAGAAGTTTGTAGTGGAAGCGGGCGATTCGCAAAAATTCAAGCCGGGACAAATTGTAACGGCCAGAGATGTGCGTGATGAGAACTCTGCGTTGAAGAGAAAAGACTTGAAATTGGTAGAGGTTCGCGAAGCGATGCCAGCTGTGTCAAGACCAACACTTCAGGGAATTACCCAGGCGTCCTTAAAGACAGAAAGCTGGCTTTCAGCGGCTTCCTTCCAGGAAACGACCAAGGTGCTTTCTGAGGCGGCCATCCGCGGTAAGGTGGATAAGTTGATGGGACTTAAGGAGAACGTGATTGTGGGACACTTGATCCCTGCGGGAACAGGCCAGCGGAGACTGAATGACATCATCGTAAGCTCGAAAGAAGAATACGAGCACATGATGCAGGACCGTACGTTGTCCGAGCCAATTGAGAAGGAACTACAGGAGTAGTCCATAGTCCATAGTCTTTAGTCCCTAGCGATTACCGCTTTTAAACCTGGACTAAAGGCTATGGATTTAATATTATCGACTAATTACTAATGACTAGTAACTAACTAATAGAGCAATGGCGGAAGAAAAAAAGAATCAGCAAAACCAGATTAACATAGAGTTGTCTGAGGAAATTGCAGAAGGCATTTACTCCAACCTGGCCATGATAGCTCATTCCAACAGTGAGTTTGTGGTGGACTTCATCCGTCTGATGCCTGGGGTGCCTAAAGCCCGCGTAAAGTCCAGGATCATCATCACTCCCGAACATGCCAAAAGACTGCTGGCTGCTCTCAAAGAAAACATTGAAAAGTACGAGGCAACGTTTGGTCCGATCAAGCGTACAGACGAAATGCCAAAATTCCCCATGAATTTTGGAGGAACCGTTGGAGAGGCCTAAAAAAGCCCTTTTTTGACCCAAATAGGCAATAAAAATCTTCAATCCGGGGTTTGCATCCTGTTTTACTTTAAATACCTTTGCAGTCCGAATTTTTTGAAGGTTTTTAAATAAAAGATATTAATGCCTACCATTCAACAGCTAGTAAGGAAAGGACGCAAAAAGTTGACTTTTAAGTCAAAATCGCCTGCCCTTGATTCATGCCCTCAGCGCAGAGGCGTATGCACGCGTGTATACACCACTACCCCTAAGAAGCCGAATTCGGCTCTTCGCAAGGTAGCGCGGGTGAGGCTTACCAACAGCAAAGAGGTGAATGCCTACATCCCTGGCGAAGGCCACAATCTGCAGGAACACTCTATCGTATTGATCAGAGGGGGCAGGGTTAAAGACCTTCCAGGAGTTCGTTACCACATTATCCGTGGTGCTTTGGATACGGCTGGTGTTAATGGTAGAACCCAAAGCCGTTCTAAATATGGAGCTAAAAGACCTAAAGCAGGGGCTGCTAAATAATTTGAAAGTGTTATGAGGAAATCAAAACCTAAAAAAAGATATCTACTTCCTGATCCTAAATTCCAGGATCCGATGGTCACTAAGTTTGTGAACTACATGATGGAGGAGGGAAAGAAAAGTGTAGCCTACAACATTTTCTATGATGCCATCGAGCAAGTAGAGAAGAAAAGTGCAGGAGAAAATGGTCTTGAAGTATGGAAGCGCGCCATGAGCAATGTGGCTCCTTCTGTAGAAGTAAAAAGCCGCAGGGTAGGTGGGGCTACCTTTCAGGTACCAATTGAGGTACGGCCTGAACGCAAATTGAACCTGACCATTAAGTGGTTGATCGATTATGCACGTGCCCGTGGCGAGAAAACCATGGTTGACAAGTTAGCTGCCGAGATATTGGCCGCCTCCAAGGGAGAAGGTGCTGCGATCAAGAAAAAAGATGATACACACAGAATGGCCGATGCGAACAAGGCGTTCTCACACTTCAGATTTTAATTAGGAACTCAGAATGGGAAGAGATTTAAGATATACAAGGAATATTGGGATTGCTGCGCACATTGATGCCGGTAAAACCACTACCACTGAGCGCATTCTTTTTTATGCAGGAGTAAACCACAAGATTGGTGAGGTGCACGATGGAGCAGCTACCATGGACTGGATGGCGCAGGAGCAGGAAAGAGGAATTACCATTACATCCGCTGCCACCACTGTATTTTGGAATTACAGAGATCAGAAATATCACGTAAATATTATTGATACACCCGGCCACGTTGACTTTACCGTAGAGGTAAACCGTTCGCTTCGTGTATTGGATGGTTTGGTTTTCTTATTTTCAGCAGTGGACGGAGTGGAGCCTCAATCAGAGACAAACTGGCGCCTGGCTGATAATTACAAAGTGGCCCGTATCGGTTTCGTCAACAAGATGGACCGTGCAGGTGCCGACTTTATAAATGTTTGCAAGCAGGTAAAAGAAAAGCTGGGCAGCAATGCTGTAGCACTTCAGTTGCCAATTGGTGCGGAAGATAAATTTAGAGGGGTAGTTGACTTAATTAACAACCGCGCAATCATATGGAACGAAGAGGATTTTGGAATGACCTTTCAGGAGGCGCCTATTCCAGAGGATATGATAGAAGAGGCGAAGGAATACAGGGAGAAATTGTTGGAAGCAGTAGCTGATTACGATGAGACTTTGCTGGAGAAGTTTTTTGAAGACCCTAGCTCTATCTCGGAAGAAGAGATTTTGACTGCTTTGCGCAAAGCAACAATTGATATGAAGATTGTACCTATGGTATGTGGATCTTCTTTCAAAAATAAAGGAGTACAAACCATGCTGGACCTGGTAATGGAATTACTTCCCTCTCCCATGGACAAAGACAATATCATTGGAATCAATCCTGACACAGAAGGGGAAGTGGTAATCAGGCCGACAGAAGAAGAGCCTTTTGTTGCCCTTGCCTTCAAAATAGCCACCGATCCGTTTGTGGGAAGACTTTGCTTTGTAAGGGCTTATTCTGGTGTATTGGATTCAGGTTCTTATGTGCATAACACACGCTCAGGAAATAAAGAGCGGATATCTCGTATCTTCCAGATGCATGCCAATAAGCAAAACCAAATTGACAGGCTTCCTGCCGGGGATATTGGTGCGGTTGTTGGATTTAAAGACATAAAAACCGGAGATACCCTTTGCAATGAAAAGCGCAAGGTGGTGCTGGAGTCGATGGTATTCCCAGAGCCGGTGATTGGTTATGCCATCGAGCCAAAGAAGCAGGCTGATGCCGACAAACTGGGCATGGCGATCTCTAAGCTGGTGGAGGAGGATCCAACCCTTCGCGTACATACAGATCAGGAAACAGGACAGACCATCCTTAGAGGTATGGGAGAACTTCACCTGGAGATCATTATCGATCGCCTGAAAAGAGAATTTAAAGTAGAAATAAACCAGGGTGCACCTCAGGTGGCTTACAAAGAGTCTCTGACCAAGTCAGTTGAGCACAAAGAGGTGTATAAGAAGCAGACTGGTGGACGTGGTAAATTTGCCGACATCGTATTTGAGATTGGACCGCGCGAAGACGGCAAAGAGGGACTTGAGTTTGTCAATGACATTGTAGGTGGAGCGATTCCTCGTGAATTTATTCCTGCCGTACAAAAAGGATTTGAGCAGGCCATGGTTAACGGTCCTTTGGCCGGGTATCCAGTTGATTCCATGAAAGTCAGGTTGTACCATGGTTCATTCCATGATGTAGACTCTGATTCGTTGTCATTTGAGTTAGCTGCCAGAATTGGATTTAAAGAATCTGCAAAGAAAGCAGGACCGCAAATATTGGAGCCTATCATGGCTGTAGAGGTATTGACACCAGACGAATTCACGGGTTCAGTAACCGGTGATTTGAACAGAAGAAGAGGGATCATGAAGGGAATGGACACTCGTGGTGGAGCGCAGGTAGTGAAAGCAGATGTACCGCTTTCTGAATTGTTTGGATACGTAACCGACTTGCGTACCATCACCTCAGGTCGCGCAGCTGCCTCACTAACATTTGCACACTATGCCCCAGTGCCTAAGAACCTCGCTGAAAAAGTAATAGAAGAAACAAAAGGAGCAGTTGCTGTAAAATAATTCATATTATGAATCAAAAAATCAGAATCAAATTAAAGTCCTACGACCACAACCTGGTTGATAAGTCTTCCGAGAAGATTGTGAGGGCAGTGAAAGCAACTGGCGCAGTGGTAAGTGGCCCTATTCCACTTCCCACCATAAAGGAGAAATTCACTGTGTTGAGATCGCCACACGTGAATAAGAAATCCCGTGAGCAATTTCAATTGTGCACCTATAAGCGCCTGGTGGACATTTACTCCAACAGTGCAAAAACCGTAGACGCTTTGATGAAGCTTGAACTTCCCAGCGGAGTGGATGTTGAAATCAAAGTATAGTTGCTGCTAAGCTGCTAAATTCAACGAAAAACCCTGTCTGTTCAAGTCAGGGTTTTTTTATTCCATCTCAGACAGGTGGTAGTTGGGGAACTGTAAAATAGTGATCAGGGAAGTTGCCTGTAAAAGAAAAGGTCGTGGTTGGGAAGTAGCTCCGGGTGGGCAATTTTAATCAGGTCTTTTAATATGATATCCGGACGTGAATATCCCAGTTCAAGGTACTCACTGCCTCCGGTGGTCCCCTTTCTGGCATCGTAGGTATAAACCTTTGCGAGCGCAAAAGATGAAAATAAGGTGTAGCGTTTTTCTGTACTTTTCATCTCCTGCAATGAGCCAAACGAACCAACGCCAATCCAATATTCAGCGTTTTGGGCCTTGGCATAAACGGATTCAAAGCTCAAATTCAGAAAGCCGGTACTAAGGTCATCATCCCACAAATAGTGATATCCGGCATCCCTGAAAAGTTTGGCTGCATAGTTATTGCCTCCGGGCAGGTACCAGGCGTCTCCGTACAAAATACCAGTGAGTACTGTCGGTTTAGTTTCAATCTTTCTCATTAACTCCTGACTTTGTAAATACTCCATTTTTACCTTGTTAAAAATAGAGTCCGCCATCTCCGTTTTATCCAAAAACAAGGCCATATACTTTATCCATTCTGCTCTGCCCAATGGATGATCTTCCAGGTACTCTGCATTGATCACAACCGGAATTCCAAATTCTTTAACCTTGTTCAATTTGGCCAGGTCCCCACTCACTGAGTATCCCATTACTACATCAGGCGACAAGCCAACCAATGCCTCCAGGTTCATTTCTTTATCAATTCCCAAATCTGTGACGTAGCCGGAAACAATTCTTGCGCGTGCTTTGGCTGAACTAATCAGATCTGTAGTGGGAAATCCAACCAGTTTGTCCAGGGCATCAAGGTGGTCTAATAATGCAACGTGCGATGTGGATGTGCATACAATTTTTTCAATGGGTGTTCTGATCACTTGCACGTTACTGCCATGAGCTGGGATTTCCTTTCCTTTTGGGATCAAAAGGTACTTTATCGATGCGCTCGCATTCGGGTATGGATTGTGAAGTTCGACTTCAATTCCACCCTCAATCGGCTTCATACTGAATCCCTTGGCAAATTCTGTAACTGAAGCAGTCGGTGTGTGCGTCTCTTTGGTTCTGGTGCATCCCGAGATTACTACCAGAATGATTAAGGCAAGCGAGAGACTGGGGTTCATACTTGCAAGTTTTAAATAATAATTACATTTGCAATGCATTTGGTTCTGGTTGCACTTTCAAAATCGCAACCGGATTAAAAGGGAATTCGGTGAGTTGTTTGGTAAAACAACAATTCCGAGACTGTTCCCGCAACTGTAAGCCCAACTTCATCTCTTGGAGTGAGCTTTTGCAACAAGGGTCATTGTCCCGATAGCTATCGGGGTGAGAAGGCCGCAAAAGTGGGGCGAGTCAGGAGACCTGCCAAATAAGTTTTAATTATTCAAGGCTTCGGGTAAAAGCAGTGGATGGCAATGCGAGATCATTTCCGTTCCTTTTTTACTCCTTTTAAATTTTAAACACACTAATGCCATGGAAAAGGAGTCATTTTTCACCACCATAGTCCTGTTGATACTATTTTGGCTTGCAGCAATCAGGACTGTTGCCCAACAAGATTCATTAAAGACCTTTAGTCTGGAAGAAGTTGTAATCACTGCAACCAAGTTTCCAAAAAGCATTGGCGAAACAGGAAAAGTATTGACAGTTATCCATGCTGAGCAATTAAGCCGGAGTGAAGGCAAAGACCTTGCACAACTGCTCAATGAGCAAGTTGGCCTGGTGATCAATGGGGCAAATTCAAATCCGGGAAAAGATAAGTCGGTTTACTTGCGAGGGGCAAAAAGTGAATACACGGTATTTCTAATTGATGGAATTCCGGTAAATGATCCTTCCGGACCGGGTGGGGCTTTTGACCCGCGGTTGTTGCCACTGAGCCAGTTGGAGCGAATTGAAATTTTGAAGGGAAGTCAATCTACGCTTTATGGAAGTGATGCAATCGCTGGAGTAATTAATCTGATCACAAAGAAAGATGGAGATAAACCCATTGGTGGAGCGGCCTCCTTAACATATGGAAGCTATGATATGCGCAGAGGAAATGCAGGGATTAGCGGTACTGCCAAAGTAGTAAATTATCAAATTGGTTATAACTATATTAAAGCAGGTGGGATTAGCGAAGCGGAAGACGTAAATAAAACAAATAATTTTGATAGAGACGGATTTACCCAAAATGCTTTCAATGCCTCGGCCACCATCAAGATAAATCCATCATTCACATTAAAACCTTTTCTCCGGGTGACGGAATATGACGGCGAATTTGACGGAGGCTCTTTTACAGATGACAACTCCAACTATACGTCCAGTCTTGTAAACCCTGGTTTACACTCACAGTATAAGTTCAAAAATGGGGCGTTGAATCTGCAGTATGCTCATCATGAAACCGACAGAAAATTTGATGGCCCATTTGGCCCCAACGAGTTTAAAGGAAGGTTTGATCATGTTGACATTTTCATGAATAGGGATATCTTTAAAAGTATTCAAATCCTGTCAGGATTGAATTATCAAAAGCTGAAAATGCTGGACCCCACTTTGATGTTAGCGAATCCGGAAACGCATTTGGTCAGCTCATATGTTTCCGTCTTTATCCATCGGCTTCAGGGTTTTGCTATGGAGGTGGGTGGTCGTTACAACGCGCACAGCAGGTATGGAAGCAATGTTACCTATAGTATCAATCCAATTTATACAATTGACAAATCAACCAAATTATTTATCAATCAATCGACAGGCTTCAAGGCGCCCACGTTATCTCAGCTCTATGGTAATTTTGGTGCCAATGAAAACTTAAAACCTGAATTGAGCTCGAGTTTTGAGATAGGAATGCATCACCTGTTTACCGATAAATTTGATCTTGGCATCTCGTTCTTTAATCGAAGGATCAAGGATGTAATCGTCTACACTTTTACAAATGGCAACATCAACCAGAATGAGCAAAATGACAAAGGCCTGGAGGTTGAGTCTGGTTTGAGATTCAATAACCTATTGACCATCAAAGCGAATTATGCCTATGTGGATGGAGCAGTATCGGCTGTGGAAAATGGATCTGATACGACATATTTTAATCTATTCCGGAGGCCAAAACACAGTTTTGGAGTAAATGTAGGTGTGCAAGCTTCTCCAAAGTTCTTTGGCAGTCTAAATATCCAAACGTTCAGCGAACGAAAGGACTTATTTTTCAATCCTAATAATTTTTTTATTGCTGAAGTGGTGTCTCTGAGTGCTTACGTTTTGGTAGATGCGTATGCATCATATGCGATACAAGATGGCAAACTCAATTTTTTTGTGGATGTCAAGAATATATTGAACCAGGATTACCGGGAAGTTTATGGTTACAATACCATGGGTTTTAATTTAAATGCCGGACTTCACTTCAAATTCTGATCCTTAGTAATGAATGTCATAAGAAAATGCTCCCACTGTCAGACTGATTTTAGTTGTGCTGCTGGCCATTTGAAAGACGCATGCTGGTGCTTCACATATGCACACTTTATTACGCCCGAGGAGGCGGCCGCTTGCATTTGTGAATCTTGTTTGAAAGAGAAAATTTCAAAAAAAATTACTCAAATGGTGGCTGCCTACAATTCAACGGGAGATCTTAGCTACATAACAAAATACACTTCGGCAAATGTAATGGAAGGGATTGACTACTATACTGAACAGGGATTGACCGTATTCACAGCTTGGTATTTACTCAAGCGAGGCTATTGTTGCGACAATGGCTGCAGGCATTGTCCATACCATAGTTAGGACTCTTTGGAAAGCAACTTGACAAATTCAGCCACAATATAGCGGGAGGCAGCTGCAGGACTGATTTTGGATTCAATGATTTGTTGTTCAGCCTCTTTCATTTTTCGCTGCAGGGCTTCATGTTTCATGATTTCATTTTTCAGCCGGCCTTCAATGGCACTGTGAAACCACTCCCTGTTTTGTTCGCTGCGTAGTGTGTCGAAATAACCATTCGAAATGGTAAAGGTGTGATAATTGTCGATCATCTCCCAGATTTCCAATAAGCCTTTCTTTTCAATTGCTGAAGCCACCAATACCTTTGGAACCCAACCTGAGGCAGGTGTTGGGAAAAGGTGAAGTGCATGCTGGAAATCAGCCTGTGCCTGCAAGGCTCGTTTCTTGTTTTCTCCGTCAGCTTTGGTGATGACTACACCATCAGCCATTTCCATAATACCCTTTTTTATTCCTTGTAGTTCATCTCCGGCTCCGCCAATGAGCAACAACAAAAAGAAATCAACCATGTTTCTGACCGAAATTTCTGATTGCCCAACACCTACTGTTTCGATAAGCACTACATCGAACCCGGAGGCTTCACAAAGCAGGATGGCCTCTCTTGTTTTGTCGGCCACGCCACCAAGTGCGCTGGCAGTAGAGGTGGGTCGGATAAATGCATTTTCATCACGCGACAAATCATCCATTCTGGTTTTGTCACCCAAGATGCTTCCCTTGCTGCGATGGCTGCTGGGATCAATCGCCAGTACAGCTAGCTTTTTTCCGATAGAAGTCAGGTACTTACCAAAAGACTCGATAAAGGTACTCTTGCCAACGCCAGGAATTCCGGTAACTCCGATGCGGATGGCTTTTCCGGTGTGCGGTAATAATTTTTGAATCAGCGCTTCTCCCAATTGTTGGTCAGCATCCAGTTTACTTTCCACCAGGGTAATGGCACGGCTTAGAATTATCCGATCGTGATCTAAAATGCCTTTTTCATATTCGACAAGGGTGAACCTGGAGGTTGATTGGGCGGCTTGACGTGTAGGAGTTCCCATTGTTAATTTCTAAATTTACTCATTACACCCAAGGATTAATCGTTTCATGAAAAGATTCTTCATTGACGTGATTTTGGCGACTGCCTTTGTGTTCTTCACACTGGGAGGTATTGTTAAAATTGCGGATCTTAAATTTTTTAGTGCTTTTGATCCACTAGGTCAGGCGCTTGGTGATATGGAACTAACCGATATCGCATTCTCTCAGTTAAGAAAAGATCCTCCCATTGATACAAACCTGGTTATTGTAAATATTGGCGCCCTATCCCGAAGAGAAGTGGCGGAGCAAATCAGAATTATCAACAAATACAAGCCCAGAATAATTGGCATAGATAGCTATTTTAATTGTCCACTTAACTTAAGAGACACCATCAATTGTCCACCAATGGCTGATGTGATGGGCAACTTTATTCTGGGTAGCGCGATCAGCGAAGTTGAGAATTTTGTGATGGTTACAAGGGTAACACAAACCGATTCACTTTATAATTCTGGTGTTATAGATCAATATGATTCAATTGAACATACTGATATTGAAATTAGAGGTAATTCCTTTGAAGGTTATGCCAATCTTCCTACGGATGCGGATAATCAGGAGTCCTTTAAAGCATGTAGAACATTTATTCCCCGACTTGTGGTGAGTGGTGATACCTTGAATGCCTTTTCTGTTGAGGTAGCCCGATTATTTGCTCCTGAGAAAGTTGAGAGATTTCTTGCTCGTGGTAATTACGAAGAGGTGATTAATTATAGAGGTAACATTTTGGATATGTATGGAGCTTCCTCGTTTGCGGGTAGGTATTTTGCTTTGGATTGGTATCAAGTGCTTAATGAAGAGTTTCTGCCGTCCCTGATTACAGATAAAATTGTACTTATGGGATATATGGGTGACGATTTCTCTGATACCTCATGGGATGACAAGTTTTTTACACCGCTAAATAAACAATACGCGGGGAAGGCAAATCCCGATATGTATGGGTTAGTTGTACACGCCAATATAATTTCTATGATATTATCAGAAGACTATATAGAGGTTATCCCTAAGTGGCAAGAATGGGCTATCGCTATAATTGTTTGCTTGTTAAATGTGGCATTATTTTGGCTAATCCATCACCGGATTCCGGATTGGTTTGATGGCATCACCATTTTGCTGCAATTGGCTCAGATCCTCTTGTTCTCCTTTTTAATGATCTACTTTTTCAACTGGTATGAGTTCAAATTGAATTTAACGGTGACATTGGCAGCCTTGGCATTGGTGGGTACCTGTTTTGAGATATATGTTGGGGTAGTGGTGAAAACTTATGAAACCATTAGGTCCAGCCGGTGGTTTACCAAAAGGAAGACATCCGTATTAACGACTGAAATCGATAAATAATTAGTAACTTAGTATTATAAATAGCTTATAACATCATGAAACACAGCAAGTTAATTCTAGTCTTAGGCTTTCTTTTCGGATTTTCTGCTGCATTTGGACAGGATTATGCTTTCAAAGTGCTGGCAAACAAAGGAAACAACGAAGTTAAGGAAGGGGATTCGTGGCAGGCCATAAAGACAGGTGCAAGTCTTCAATCTGCCGATGAGGTAAGGCTTTCTGAAAATGCCTATCTGGGGCTGATTCACAAATCCGGGAAACCTCTTGAGGTGAAAAAAGCCGGACCATATAAAGTGGCCGACCTGGCCGCCCAGGTTCAAGGTGGCAACACAAGCGTGCTCAACAAATACACGGATTTTATACTTAGCAGTAACTCTGCCGAAGCAAAGAAAAACAGGCTAAGTGCCACCGGAGCGGTACATAGAGGTGCAGCTGGTGATATTGAGCTGCTTTTGCCTGATGGCGAGTATTCTTCTATTCTCAATACCCATACCGTTATCAACTGGGTGGAAGATGAGAAAAAGGCCAAAGACAGTGGCCCTTATGTGGTCACCCTGCTCAACATGTTTGACGAGGTACTGATGACCGCTGAGACACCAGAGAAGACCTTTAAAGTGGACCTGACCAATGAAAAGTTAGCCAATGAATCGGCTATCCTCATAGAGGTGCATTCAAAAGGTGATCCTACTATTAAATCGGCTGATCCCCGGCCAATGATCAGAAAGCTACCTCCTGCTGAGCAAGTCAGGCTCAAGAAAGAGGTAAACGAAGCTAAAGGTGAGCTGAGTGCTGAAACCGCCATTGGCATGTTTTATCTGGGTCAGATTTATGAAAAGAACAAACTGTACCTGGATGCCATTGCCGCTTACGAGGAAGCCGCTAAGATGGCCCCGGATGTTCCGGATTATAAGGAGTCTTATGAAGACTTCCTGAAGTTCAGGCTGCCAAGAAAATAATTCATTAGCATATTAAAGGATAAAAACCCCTTTTGATTCATGTTCAAGAGGGGTTTTTTGTGCTTGCCTGACACCTTTATTATCCTAATTTTGTGATCTAACCTAAGATTCTCCCATGAGTGTACTTGTGAATAAAGACTCCCGAATTATCGTTCAAGGCTTTACCGGCTCTGAAGGATCTTTCCACGCTGGCCAAATGATTGAATATGGGACCAACGTGGTGGGAGGAGTAACTCCAGGCAAAGGGGGACAGGAACATTTGGGTCGACCTGTATTCAATACTGTGAAAGAAGCCGTTGAGAAAACGGGAGCTGACGTCTCTATCATTTTTGTGCCGCCAGCATTCGCGGCTGACTCCATACTTGAGGCGGCAGAAGCCGGTATTAAAGTGATCGTAGCCATCACCGAAGGTATACCTGTGAAAGACATGATGGTGGTCAAAAAATATGTGAAAGAAAAAGGGGTAACACTGGTTGGTCCCAATTGTCCGGGTGTCATTACTCCAGGGGAGGCAAAGGTGGGCATTATGCCTGGTTTTGTATTTAAGAAAGGAAGAATTGGAGTAGTCTCTAAATCCGGCACGCTGACCTATGAAGCAGCTGATCAGATTGTGAAGGCGGGGCTGGGAATATCTACCGCTATCGGGATAGGAGGAGACCCAATTATTGGCACCCCTACTAAGGATGCTGTAGAAATGTTAATGAACGATCCTGATACGGATGGCGTGGTCATGATCGGTGAGATAGGAGGAAACTATGAGGCAGTTGCCGCCAGATGGATTAAGGAAAGTGGGATAAAGAAACCGGTTGTTGGATTTATAGCCGGGCAAACGGCACCTCCCGGCCGAAGAATGGGACATGCTGGTGCAATTATTGGTGGAGCAGAAGACACGGCAGAAGCCAAAATGAAAATCATGCGTGAGTGCGGGATCAACGTGGTGGAGTCACCAGCCCTGATCGGGGAAACCATGCTGTCGGCCCTCGGTAAAAAATAAGTTAACCTTTTATAGCAAGTCGTTGGCTAAATTTGCCAACTCTGATCGCTCTCCTTTCTCCAGGGTGATGTGAGCATATAGCTCATGATCTTTCAGTCGGTCTATTAAATTTGATAAACCATTACTTTGTGAATCCAGGTATGGAGTGTCAATTTGATAAATGTCTCCCGTAAAAATTATTTTGGTGTTTTCACCTGCGCGCGTAATGATGGTTTTTACCTCATGCGGAGTCAGATTTTGAGCTTCGTCCACAATAAAACAAATGTTAGAAAGACTCCTTCCCCGGATGTACGCCAGCGGGGTGATCACCAGTTTTTCAAAATTGATCATCTCACTGATCTTGCTGTACTCTTTGTCCCCTTCTCCATATTGATTTTGAATGAACTTCAGGTTATCCCAAAGTGGCTCCATGTATGGATTGATCTTTGATTTGATGTCTCCCGGCAAGAAGCCAATGTCTTTGTTGCTAAGGGGTACAATAGGACGTGCCAGGTAGATTTGTTTGAATTCCTTTTTCTGTTCCAGTGCAGCCGCTAATGCAATCAATGTCTTGCCTGTTCCTGCTACCCCCTGTATGGATACAAGTTTCACTTCTGGTTTCAGTACGGCATGAATGGCAAACGCTTGCTCGGCATTTCTGGGCTTGATGCCATAGGCATTTCTTTTTTCCACCTGCTCCACCATGCCGTTGGCGGAATTGTAAAACGCCAGGACCGACTTTTTGCCGCTCTTGAAAATGTAGTAATGGTTTTTCATTGGGGTTTCGCGGCCCAAAATTTCCTCCGGAGGACAGTAGCCCTTGTCATAAAGAAGATTGATTACATTGGGATCAACATCCTCTACAATGGTCTTGCCCGTATAGAGCGAACTGATGTTTTGAATTTTTCCTGTGGTATAATCCTCTG
Source organism: uncultured Ohtaekwangia sp. (assembly GCA_964395905.1). Taxonomy (GTDB): domain Bacteria; phylum Bacteroidota; class Bacteroidia; order Cytophagales; family Cyclobacteriaceae; genus ELB16-189. The sequence goes on along the minus strand of CAYNCP010000054.1, from coordinate 531 downwards.
CCTGAAGTCCCAAAGCTTTTGCCTTGAGCCTCAGGTTCACATCTTTGGAAACGAGAATAACTTTCTTTTCTTTTTCTTCTTTTTGAAGTAGCAGTGCAGAATTGAGTATGCGGTGATCGGCTTTTTCTTCATTAAAGATTTTATTGGCATCAGTGGTTCCGTTGGGGGCCGTATCCATCAACACCTTAAATGAGCCTTTGCCTTTGCCATTGAGCGGATTCCAATGGTGGAGCATCTGATCTTTGGCCAATTTGTCAATTAGCCGTATGAACTCCCTTGCCTCAAAGTTTTTGGTATCGTTCCCTTTTTTAAAATTGTCCAGCTCCTCTAAAACGGTGATGGGAATACCGATGTCGTGTTCATCGAAGTTGAGGATGCTGTTGTGTTCGTAAATTATAACTGAGGTATCAAGGACAAAGATTTTATTATCTTTCTTGCTTCTTGCCATGTCCAAAAAATATTAGGTCCAGCCAAAAAAAATGCGAAGACACCTCTCTTACATTGGTTATTAGCAGCCTAGTAAGTATGAAA
>CAYNCP010000053.1:16136-27713 GCA_964395905.1 uncultured Ohtaekwangia sp. | reverse complement strand
CTTTCGCCAGGTGTTTGATACTTTTAACCCGCACGAAACTTTCAAGTAATTGTTACTTTTCTCCATTATAGCCTATCTGGCTTTTACCGTTGCTATTGGCTACTGGGCATCCCGTAAAGTAAAGACAACAGGAGACTTTATGTTGGCGGGGAGAAGCCTTCCCATCATGCTGAGTTCAGCGGCACTTTTTGCCACCTGGTTTGGATCTGAAACCGTTTTTGGGGCTTCAGCAGAGTTTCTTGAAGGGGGCTTGTACGCTGTCATCGAAGATCCATTCGGGGCAGCATTATGCCTTATTCTCTTTGGGATGTTCTTCGCCCGAAAATTGTACAACATGAATCTCCTGACGCTTGGCGATTTTTTTAAATATCGATTCGGGTCACGCACTGAGTTGGTAGCGTCTGTATTTCTGGCGCCTCCATATGTAGGTTACATTGCTGCACAGCTGGTGGCCATGGGCTTAATTCTCAACGTAGTGGTTGGCATTGATGTATGGCAGGGCGTGATCATCAGTTCCGTTATTGTTACTTTTTATACATTCATAGGCGGAATGTGGGCCATTTCCATCACCGACTTTGTGCAAGGGATAATTATTGTCTGTGGACTGCTCGTTTTATCATATGAGTTGGCCGAGGAGGCGGGAGGAGTGTCCACTGTGCTACGTGAAGTGCACCCAAGAAACTTCAGGTTTTTGCCGCAATGGGAGTTTAAGGATATAACGGCCTATATCGCAGCCTGGTCAGTGTTGGGGCTTGGATCCATACCATCACAAGATGTATTTCAGCGCGTGATGTCTTCTGGATCAGTGAAGATAGCCGTAAGGTCATGCTTTATTGCTGCTGGATTGTACCTCACTGTTGCCATGCTGCCCTTGTTTATAAGTTTGTGCACCAAGCATCTTTACGGAAGTCAGATTACGGGCGATGCCCAGTTGGCTTTGCCCAACATGGTACTGATGCACACCAGCTTACCCATTCAGATCATTTTTTTTGGGTCCCTGCTGTCTGCGATTATGAGCACAACAAGTTCCGCCATTCTTGCACCAGCGTCTATTTTCTCTGAGAACCTCATCAAACCGGTAATGAGGGGGCGCCTTTCCGATAGACAGTTGTTATCGGCAACACGAATCTCAATATTGCTATTTAGTGCCGTGGCAACTGTAATGGCCTGTTTGCGAGAAAACATTTATGAGCTGGTGTCTGAGTCTTCTATTCTTAGCCTGGTATCCCTTTTTGCTCCACTTACCCTTGGAATCTATTGGAAGCACGCCAATAGCGTAGGTGCGGTGATGTCCATGGTGACCGGATTGTCGACCTGGCTTTTTTTTAAATTTATTTTTCCAATTGATATACCCAGTCTGGTTCCCGCGACTTTAGTAAGTTTGGCATCATTAGTTATTGGTAGCCTGATCTGGCAAAAGAAATGATTCAAATTGATGTAAGAAGAGTGGATGGCGACTTTCACTTCGTAGCTGTCAATGAGCAGGGAAATGAAGTTCATTTGGATGCTTCACCGGATATAGGAGGAACCGGGAAAGGCATGCGTCCCATGCAGTTGTTGTTGTCTTCCCTGGTGGGATGCAGCAGCATTGATGTGATCAATATACTGAAAAAGCAGCGGCAAGTGGTACAAGACATCAAAGTGAGGGCACAAGGCGAACGCAATGGAGATTCGGTACCTTCAGTTTACAAATCCATTCACCTTCACTTTATTCTCTCAGGTAAACTTCATCCTGATAAGGTTGAAAAAGCTGTTTCGCTTTCTGTAGAGAAATATTGTTCAGTAGGAGCTATGTTGACCAATGTCAAAATCTCCCACAGCTTTGAAATTCAAAATTGACGACAATGCAAGAAGATAAAAAATTTGAGACGGAAGCAGTACGAGTACAAATGGACAGGACCCATTTTCGTGAACATTCTGCTCCCCTGTACCTCACCTCCAGCTTTGTATTTGAAGACGCTGAACATGCAAGAGCCCTCTTTGCCGATGAAGTTGAGGGAAATATTTATACGCGTTTTTCAAATCCAAACAATTCAGAATTGATCGAAAAATTATGTGCATTGGAGGGCACTGAGGATGGCATAGCCACTGCATCTGGTATGGCCGCGATGTACATAAGCATGGCAGCTCTTTTGAGATCCGGTGATCATGTACTGGCGTCCCGCTCTGTATTCGGATCCACGCACCAGATTTTGAATACATTATTTCCCCGTTTCAATATTGCCCACACCTACGCAGATATAGACAAGCCGGAAGCCTGGGAAAAATTAATTACCCCAGCTACAAAAATGATTTTTGTGGAGAGTCCATCCAATCCGGCTCTTGATATTATTGATTTGGAATGGTTGGGACAGTTGGCTAAGAAGCATAACCTGATCTTGAATGTGGATAATTGTTTTGCCACACCTTACCTTCAGAATCCAGCGAAGTGGGGTGCTCACTTAGTTACGCATTCAGCTACCAAGTTCATTGATGGCCAAGGACGTGTGATTGGAGGTGCTGTACTTGGCACAAAGGAGCTCATCAAAGAAGTACGTTTTTTTGCCAGACATACCGGGCCTTCTATGTCGCCTTTCAATGCATGGGTACTATCCAAAAGCCTGGAGACGCTTGCTGTGAGAATGGACAGGCATTGTGAGAATGCCATGCGCATTGCCCTGAAGCTGGAAGGACACCATCAGATTGCAAGGGTGAAGTATCCCTGGCTAAAATCACATCCTCAATACCAGTTGGCAAAAAAGCAAATGCGATTGGGCGGGGCACTCGTCACTTTTGAACTGAAGGAGGGGATTGAAGGAGGTAAGCGGTTTCTCAATGCGCTTCAGATGATCAGCCACACGGCCAATTTGGGTGATACCCGCACCATAGCCACGCATCCGGCTTCAACAACCCATTCCAAACTTTCTGATGCAGAACGAGCTGCAGTAGGGATTACACCCGGTCTCATTCGTGTATCTGCCGGATTGGAAAATGTGGAAGACATTATCGCAGATATCCTGCAAGCAATTGAGCACTAGTATTTGGTCATGGTGGGATCAAATTGGTCGGCCCAGGCCAATATGCCCCCTTTCAGATTATAGAGATTGTCAAAATGGTGATTCTTTTCTAGCCATTTAACCGTGTTGGCACTTCTTGAGCCACTTCTGCAGTGAATAATTACCTTTTTATCACGACTGATTTTGTCAATGCTGTGGGGAATTTCGCTTAACGGTATGCATTCGCCATCGAGGTTGCAAATTTCAATTTCATAGGCTTCCCTGACATCAATCAGTTGAAAGTCTTGGCCAGCATCTTTTAATTTTTTCAATTCTTCTACGGTTACTTCTTTCATTTCAGGTTCTCGGGTTGGTTTAATGCCACAAAACGCATCGTAATCTATTAGTTTTTTTATTAAATCTCGTTGATTCTGATTGGGAAAATCAATCAGCTGGGTTTCAAGGGATAGTGTATCGAGAACCAGGAGTCTACCTCTTAATGGTTCACCAATTCCAGCAATTATTTTTAATATTTCATTAGCCTGAAGACTCCCAATAATGCCGGGCAAGACTCCGAGTACGCCACCTTCTTCGCAATCAGGTACTGAGCCCGGACTGGGAGGGGAAGGGTAGAGGTCGCGATAATTCGGACCGCCCTTGTAATTAAATACAGACACCTGACCTTCGTACCTGAATACCGAACCGTAAACAAGTGGTTTGTTTAATAGTACGCAGGCATCATTGAGCAGGTAGCGCGTTTGAAAATTATCTGTGCAGTCAACTACAATATCAAATGGATGGAGAAGATCAAGTGCATTGTCAGCGTTGATAATGGATGGAACGGGAAGCGTTTTTACATTAGGGTTCAGGAGTTGTAATTTTTGACCGGCCTGTGTGCATTTATTCTTTCCAATATCTTCGCTTCCATATAAGATCTGACGTTGGAGGTTTGATTCGCTCACCTGGTCAGAATCGATGATGCCAATTGTTCCCACTCCGGCTGCTGTCAGGTATTGCAACACCGGGCACCCCAGCCCGCCCGCCCCTACAACAACCACTGAGGCTGCTTTGAGCTTCCTCTGACCCTCTTCGCCAAACTGAGGAAGGACAAAATGACGGCTATAGCGTGTTAACTCTTTCTTATCAAAATCCATGGCAAGGCAACAGGGTGCAATTTACAAATGTATGCTGTTATTATGCGTCAAAGCCTTTGGGTAGCGCGTTTGGCAATGGTTTCTCCAATGGCCAAAGAGGAAGTAGCAGCCGGTGAAGGGGCATTGCAAACGTTAATTACATGCCTGCCTTCAACAATCAGGAAGTCATCTACCAGCCCTCCATTGCGATCGCAGGCCTGGGCTCTTACGCCAGCACCACCTGCTTCGAGGTCGTCTTTTTGAATTTCAGGGATGAGATTTTGAAGGGCCTTTACAAAGGCAGCCTTGGAAAAGGACCGGAACATTTCACCCATTCCTGTTTTCCAGTATTTGATGGCTACCTTTTGGAAGCCGGGCCAAGCCAATGACTCTGCCAACTCTGATAAATTGATATCACTCTTTTTATATCCTTCTCTTTGAAAGGCCAGCACGGCATTGGGGCCAGCCTCCACACCACCACCCATCATCCGTGTAAAGTGAACACCCAAAAACGGAAAATTAGGGTCAGGTACCGGATAAATGAGATTCTTTACCAGGTATTCCTTTTCCTTTTTGATTTTAAAATATTCTCCCCTGAAGGGAATAATTTTGACTGATAGATTCTTTTGGGTGAGTCTGGCAACTTTATCTGAGTACAATCCACAGCAATTGATGACCAGCTTTGTCTGATAACTTTGTTTATGCGACACCACCACGCACTGTTGTTCATTCTCTTGTATATCAATTACCTTTTCACCCAAATTCATTTCGCCTCCTTTGGCCAAGATCAATTCGCCATATTTGTTGGCTACCTGTTTGTAATCTACTATTCCAGTTTGTGGCACCACAATCCCTTCCATTCCATTTACATGTGGTTCGTGGTCTTTAATCTCAGCTTTGCTTATTTTACGCAGTCCCTTTAGTCCATTTTCTATTCCTCTTTTGTACAGGTTATGCAGCAATGGAATCTCTTCCGGTTTGGTGGCTACGATTATCTTTCCACACAATTCGAATGGTACGCCAGTCAATTGGCAAAAATCTATAAGTAGGTCATATCCTCGGATACAATTGATTGCCTTCAGGCTGCCTGGCTTATAATAAATCCCAGAATGGATAACACCACTGTTGTTGCCGGTTTGATGACGGGCCAGCGAGGCCTCTTTTTCGATAAGTAAGAGTTTAAGTTGGGGGTTTGTATTCAGGAGTTGCAGGGCGGTGGCCAGGCCAACAATTCCTCCTCCAATGACTACGAGATCGTATTTCAAGTTCCTAAAAATTTGCCCGAAACTACTAAAAAATTAGGCTGAAATGGGCTTTATCCGAACATTAAGGCTTGGCTCAACAATAACCAGGTGATTTTTTGGAATCATGGTCCATTCTTTACCCTCGGTAAGCTTTTCTGAAACCACCAACACCGCATTGTCATCGTCTTTGGGCGCCTCCAATCGGGTGATTCCTTCTTCAACTACGTAACGGCTGCCCTCTGAATGGTAAAGGGTGAGAGGTTCAAGGGACGCATCAGAAACATAACGCGTGGCAACAATAAACTCCCCATTGGTGACGGCCATGTTGAGGTAGGCGGGTTCATTGATGCCCACTTGTTTCATCAGTTCCACCACCCTGTCATAGGTATAGTTAAATGCATCTGCAACGGCATCTCCATTAATCACTTTATGATTTTTGTATAGGTAATTGAGCATAAAGGCAAAAAGATGTTCAGAATCAGTTTGTCCTTTAATCCAGTTGTACAGCTCATCAGTGAGTGGTTCTCTTAGCTTCCTTTTAATCAACTGGAAGTTTTCAAGCCCGCCATTGTGGGCCATGAGCAGGTTCTTATGCTGGAAGGGATGACAATTGGATTCCGATACTTCACCCACGCTGGCAGCCCGCACATGGGCAATCAGGCAATTGGTTTTGATTTTGGGGGCAAGGTTGCGAAGATTCCTGCTGTTCCATGCCGGGTGAACGGAAACAAAGTTGACAGGCTCGTTGTTCACTTCAGGCACATACCAACCGATACCAAAACCATCTCCATTGAGCGGTTCTTCAATTTCTTTGGCGTTGGTGCTTTGCCGGATGAGCGAATTCTTAGGCTGGTAGAGCAGTTTATCTGCAATGATGGCTGTGCCTTTGTAGGCCATGAGTCTGCACATGATCTTAGCTATTTCATGAAAAGATAATGAAAAAGGCCATCGAAATTAATCAATGGCCTTCGACTTATTTTTCAGCTTGTGTTTACTGGTTCTCTTTTTTGAACTCCAGGGCAGCAGAGTTCATGCAATACCTAAGCCCGGTAGGTTTTGGTCCGTCAGGAAACACATGACCCAGGTGACCACCGCAGCGGGAACAAACCACTTCATCCCTTTCCATGCCAAAGCTGGTGTCTTTACCTATCACCACCGCCTCGCTTTTTACGGGCTTATAAAAGCTGGGCCATCCTGATCCTGATTCAAATTTGGTTTCAGAACTAAACAGCTCCTGATGGCATGCCGCACAATAATATTTGCCTTTTTCATGGTTGTTCCAATATTTGCCTGTAAAGGCTCTTTCAGTTCCTTTTTCGCGCAGTATGTAGTATTGCTCGCTGTCGAGCTCTTTTTTCCATTCTTCTTCGGTCTTTTTCATAGGAAAGTTGTGAACAGTTTCTTTTTGTTTTGAATTATCCTGTGCACAAGCGTTAAGTGCCAGGGCAATGAATAAAACATAAATGGTGCTTCTCTTATTCATGTTGTCAGGTTAGTTCATGTTGCTGTATACGAGATAAACACTAAATCAGAGGCCAAAGTTATGACAACATGGGTAAAATGTCATGATTATGACAATGGAACGGTGTACGGAGCTTTCAGGCCGTTCTAGGTATTCTAGGGCAGTTATTCATATAAATTGAGTTTGTCTCTCAGCTCCTGGTTTTCCTGCTGAAGCCTCCAAACTTGTTTCAGAAGCGTGCTGATGGCATCCAGTCCTTCCAGGTTTATATCCAATTCATAGTGCAAGCGTATCATTTTCTCAATCCATTGAAGGTGCGTAGCTTCTATGAACTCTTCGCCTTCCTGCTGAATGGTTTCCAGCAGGTCGAATTCACGCAGTGAATAGAAAAATGTTTCGGGTACACCGTAGCGGGTACACAGGGTGGCGACAGAGATGATGCTTTGTTTTTGCATGACTATCGTAGTTTAGCTAATTCGGAAAAAAGTTCCTTTTCTTTGTTGCTAAGGGATGTTGGGAGTTTAATCTGGAATGTGATGTACAAGTTTCCATACTCCCCATCTTTCTTATAAACCGGAAATCCTTTGCCAGCCAACTTGACTTTGGTGTTGTTTTGAGTTTCGGGCTTTACTTTTATTTTCACTTTGCCATCAAAGGTGTCAATGGTGATTTCCCCACCCAGAATGGCTGTATACAAATCAAGGTCTACCGTTGTGAACAGGTCATTCTTGTCTCTCTTAAATGACGTATTGTTATCTATTAAAAACTTGATGTACAAGTCTCCATGAGGGCCTCCATTTATACCAGGGCCACCATGGCCCTTGATTTTAATCTCCTGACCGTTTGCAACGCCTGCCGGTATCGTAATTCGGATATTTCTTCCATTTAATGTCAGCACACGTTTGTTCGTGGTAAATACATCCCTTAAGTTCAAATGCATTTCTGCATGATAATCCTGTCCTCGAAAACGGACGGATTGCCGCCCTTGTCGTGACCCTGCACCAAACATAGCTTCAAAGAAATCAGAAAAATCTCCCTCATCAAATGGACTGCTGGTATGCTGGTAGGTTCGCTGTTGCCTTTGCTGTTGTCTGGCTTTCTCAAATTCCCCAGCGTGTTTCCAGTCCTTTCCGTATTGGTCGTACTTCTTCTTGTTCTCGGGATTGCTCAGGACTTCGTTTGCCTCATTGACTTCTTTGAATTTTCGCTCTGCCTCTTTGTCGTTAGGGTTAAGATCAGGGTGATACTTTCGCGCCAGTTTTCTGTAGGCGGCCTTGATTTCCTTTTCACTGGCATTTCGAGTGATCCCTAATATTTTATAGTAATCGATATAGTCCATCTGCGATACGCTAAATCCTACAAGGTGAGTAAACGCAAGAGACAAACCGCAAGCCAACCATAGAATGATTTAGGTCAGTGCAGGTATTGATACCCATCAGACAGGCCCGGAAGGGATCAAATCTTAAAACAGGGTAACATGACTGTAAAACAAAAAACCCCTTACCAGAAGGGGTCCTTTGTACCTAAACCTAAACCTATGAGAAGAATTTACTCTGCTCTTGCTATAAGAACGCCACATTCCAATTTTGGTTTCAGATTTATCAAAAAAAAATAGTTTTTGTTGACAGCCGGTTATTTTTTCAGTTTATCAGCAAATTGCTTCCTAAACTTCTCTACCTTCGGCCGAATCACATATTGGCAATATCCCTGATTGGTATTAAGGGCGTAATAATTCTGGTGGTAATCTTCTGCCGGGTAGAAGTTGATGAGGGGGCTAATCTCTGTCACAACGCTTTTTTTGAAAACCCCTGACTCATCCAACTGCTTTTTATAAGCCTCTGCTGTGGATTTCTCCTCATCCGTATTATAGAAAATCACGGATCGATATTGCGTGCCTACGTCCGCCCCTTGCTGATTGAGGGTGGTTGGGTCGTGGGTGTTCCAGAATATCTCCAGCAGGTCTTCAAAGGAAATTTCGGCTGGATCATACGTAATCTGCGTCACTTCCGCGTGTCCAGTGGTGCCCGTGCAAATTTCGCGGTAGCTTGGATTCTTGATCTTGCCCCCCGCATAGCCTGAAACTACTTTTTGAACTCCTTTTACATTGAGAAATACCGCCTCTGTACACCAAAAACATCCTGCTCCAAATGTGATCATTGCCTTTCCAGGTCGAGGAGTACTCATTTCCATACTTGTTTCTTTTGAAGTGGTTAGCATACTGGCCAACAATATTGTAATAAACATACCGTTCATGATGCGGTATAACCGCAGGTGAGCTTGAAAAGTTTAGTAAAATGCTGAGAATGTCGGCTTAGAAACAATTTTAGTATCTGCTGTAGAAATATTTGAGTTCGTTGCTGAGTTTGTTTTCCAGTTCTTTTTTGGTCCTGTTTTCCAGGTAGTTACGCTCCGGATAGGGCTCCCTTTTTTCACATAGCTTTTTGTCTTTTTCAGATAGCGCCCGAATGTCACCTTTGTAACTGGCCCAATAGTCAACCCAGGTTTCGTCTGCTACAATTTCAGCGTTTCTCAGGTCCGCCCTGTTCTCGGCATCGGTAATGATCAGGTTGATGGATCCCCTTCCCGTGATCTTCTTGGTATAGGTGGTGAGGGTCGCAGTAACCTTGGTGTAAATCGGAACTTTTTGATCTTTGACTGTTCTTTCACCGGTTTTTACACTATCTGTAAACGTTTCCACCTTGTTGGTTATCGATGGCCTCCCTTCCTGGTATCCATTTACGATTACTTTTATGTATTGATCAATTTTTGGAAGCTTTTGCTCTTCAGCCTGCCCGGGTGTATAGAATTTTACGAACTGATTGGAATTGTATCCGAACAGGATGGGTTCAAAATTCCAATCTCCGTAGTTCATCAAAGAAGGCTGAACAACTACTTTTAGAGTTGCATTAAATTTAGCCTGTTCAATCATTTCAATGGCTTCCCGGTAACCCGGAGAATATTGATTGGATTCATTGAAGAGAAAATAGGCCTGCTTGGCATCTTCTCTTGAATTTTTTAATAGCGACTGTATCCCGGCTTCATAGGTCTCTTCAGCTGCCTTCTCTTTGACAACTGTAAGCTCATTAAAACGTGAAACTGGTTTCGGGATAACACGCAATGCACCAGGAGATGTCCGGATTTCATCATACAGGTGGTTTATTTTTTGATAATTGTCAACTGCCGTGCGGTACTTAAAATTAGCATTAGACTCAATTTGATTCCTGGCGTCAGTGTCCAGGTAATCGATCGCCAGCTGATAGCTTAGCTTCAGTACTTCTCTAGACTTTTTGTGATCTGGTTTCCCACGCAGCCGCTGCACGGCTGAAAGCACTGCCTGGTAGTAGTCACCTTGCTTGTAGGCAGCCTTGCCGGAAGAACAGGCATCCGCCAATAGTATTATGAGTACGAGTAGGAGAGAAGACCTAATTTTCATCGGAAAGCGCGTTTATTAGCAAATAAACAAATTCAGTGCCTTAAATCATTGCTTCGTTCCGAAGAAGTCGATCAGTATATCATCGACCAGGGATTTCCAGTTGCCCCAGGAGTGCCCCTGGTTGACTTCCCTGTATCGGTAAGTGCATGCGTTGTTTTCCAAAATTCCTGCCAATTTTCTTCCTCCTTCGCTGGCATCATTGATTACACCGGACGTCATCGATATTTTTATTTTACTGCCATCCGGATTGTCGCACAAAGAATAGATTTGAGGTCGCGTCCAAAAGGAGGGAGATTGGATGCCAACGTTTCCAAAAACATCTGGTCTGGAAAATGCAAAGAAGGTGGCATTAAGTCCGCCTACAGAAGAACCCATAATGCCCCTTTGTTCCGCCTGGTTTGAAACTGGATACTTGGATTCGATATGAGGGATAAATTCATTCACAAAAAAATCAAGATAACTATTGTTCATGACCAGCTCCTGCATCCTCCGATTGTTGGTCCTGTTGGCTGGCTCTCGATGATCTATGAAAATAACAATGATGGGTTCAATTTTCTTGCTTGCAATCAAGTTGTCCACCACAGTGTTTAAGTTGCCGAGTTGAGGGTGCAGGTATTCGTATCCATCGGTGACATACATTACGGGCAACTTTCCTTTAAATGCGACAGCAGGCTGGTAAACACTGTAGGTTAATTGGTAACCAAGAAGTTTACTTGAGTACAAAATATCTTCATCCAACTTACCTCGAGGAGTATTCTGTTTTGAAATTTGCATTTCGTCATCCTGATAGGCAGGCATGCGTAGTTCGGAAATGGGGCTTCCGCCTCCAACACCAGACCACTGCTGATGCGGATTGAGAGGATCTAGAATCCAGTTTTGTTTGTTGATTACTATTTTATAATCGAGCCGTGCATCGGTGGGAAACGATGCCTTCAATATCCAAATATCTGATCCCTCAATTTTCTTGCCTCCATTGTTAAAATTTTTGTCGTAACCCCAGCCGTTGAAGTCGCCCATCCAGTCCACTGAGTTTGCCTTTCCAAAATAAATAAAAGCTACGGAGTCGTGCTGGCGAATGGGAATCTGATCGATTTGGCTTAACTCATTGAGCATACGCTCAATGGTGGAATCCGGTGAAGCTGTCAAAGCGTAAATGGTTTGAAGATGTTTTTGAAACGCATTATAGGTTTGAGCCCGGAGCGACAAGCAAGATGACAATAAGAGAAGGCTGAAGAATGCTTTCATAGTAAGACACCAATCTGGAAGTTTAGTGAAATACATATTGGATATGACGGTATCAAATATAGGATTAATAAAATTGAGGAGTAAG
>CAYNCP010000053.1:6757-16126 GCA_964395905.1 uncultured Ohtaekwangia sp. | reverse complement strand
GGGATATCTTATTGTTGTATTGAATTACATCAGGAATTGATATTTTAACGAATTATTCATCAACCTTGACTTTATGACTCCAATTGTAGCTGAATTTGTTGGTACTATGCTGTTGATCGTCCTTGGCGATGGGGTGGTGGCCTCCACCTTGCTGAAGCAGTCCAAAGGTGAAAATGGGGGTTGGATTGTAATCGTAATAACCTGGGGAATGACCGTAGCCCTGGCGATCTATGCTGTGGGGGCGTACAGCGGAGCGCATATCAATCCGGCTGTAACCATAGCGTTGGCCGTACATGGAAGCTTTGCCTGGGAGGATGTGCCAGGGTACTGCCTGGCTCAATTCTTAGGTGCTTTTGCTGGAGCTATTGTAGTGTGGTTGCATTATCTGCCTCACTGGAAACAAACTGAAGACAAAGGGCTAAAACTGGCTGTTTTTTGTACGGCTCCGGCCATTCGCTCTACAAGCGCCAATTTCTTCAGTGAATTTGTGGGCACATTAATTCTGATTTTTGGACTCCTTTTCATAGGCGCAAACCGATTTGCAGATGGGTTGAACCCGCTGATTGTTGGGGCGTTGATATCCACAATAGGATTTTCATTAGGGGGCACCACAGGCTTTGCCATCAACCCGGCAAGAGACCTGGGGCCACGGTTGGCTCATTTTATACTTCCAATCGCTGGAAAAGGGCATTCTGATTGGAGTTACAGCTGGATACCTGTGCTTGGTCCTATTGCCGGTGGAATTGCTGGCGCACTGCTTTACCTGATGTTGGTTCACTAAATAGAAAGCCGGATGAGTAAATATGTAATCGCGCTTGACCAGGGGACAACCAGTTCAAGGGCTGTTCTCCTGAACGAAAAAGGAACTATCCTTGCAGTCTGCCAACAGGAGTTCTCCCAGATTTTTCCCAAGCCGGGTTGGGTGGAACATGATCCCAGGGAGATTCTTGCTACCCAACTGGGCATGCTGTCCAAGTTAATTACGGAGCACAGCATAGAGCCGAAATCAATAGCAGCCATAGGCATCACCAATCAAAGAGAAACTACTGTGGTCTGGCACAAGGAGACCGGTGAGCCCATTTATAATGCGATTGTTTGGCAGGATAAGCGTACCGCTTCGATATGTGAAGATTTGAAGAAAAGAAATCTTGAATCCTACGTAAGAGAAAATACAGGACTTGTCATTGATTCCTACTTTTCGGGCACCAAGATCAACTGGATATTGAATAATGTGGAGGGCGCCAGAGACAAGGCATCGAGAGGGGAGTTGTTGTTTGGAACGATTGATACCTGGCTGATCTGGAACATGACCAAGGGGAAATCCCATGTCACGGACTATAGCAATGCTTCGCGTACATTATTATTCAACATCAGGGACTTGAAATGGGATGACAAAATGCTGACTGAACTGGATGTTCCACAATCCATGATGCCGGATGTCATGCCTTCTGCCGCCCCCTTCGGTGAGTATATGATGGCGGGTACAGCTGTGCCTATTGCCGGTGTGGCTGGGGACCAACAGGCAGCCCTATTTGGCCAGGCTTGCTTTTTGCCAGGCATGGCAAAAAACACGTATGGTACCGGGTGTTTTATGCTTATGAATACCGGAGATCAAATTCAGTTATCAAAAAATGGATTAATCACTACCATAGCCTGGGGCCTTGATGGGAAGGTTGAGTATGCGCTGGAAGGAAGTGTATTCATTGCAGGGGCTGCCGTTCAATGGCTCAGAGATAGTTTGCATATTATCGATCAATCCAAAGACTCGGAGTACTTCGCAGCGAAGGCACTTGGTTCCAACGAAGTGTATGTGGTTCCCGCTTTTGCCGGCCTTGGCGCTCCATATTGGGACATGTATGCACGCGGGGCCATTTTTGGTCTTACGCGCGATACAGGTAAAGACCATATCATCAAAGCCACATTGGAATCACTGGCCTATCAGACCAAAGACATCTTACAAGCCATGGAGGAAGATGCGGGTGTAAAACTCAAAAGCCTGAAAGTGGATGGCGGAGCATGTGCCAACAATATCCTGATGCAGTTTCAGGCGGATATCCTCAATACCGAAGTCGAGCGACCTGAAGTGATTGAATCTACTGCGTTGGGGGCTGCATTTTTGGCCGGCATACAGGTTGGCCTTTGGAAGAAGGAGACCATTACGAAAAACAGAAAAATCAATAAGACATTTGTTCCATTAATGGATGAAAATAAAAGAAGCAGGTTGTACAAAGGCTGGAAGAAAGCAATCAGGAGATCTATGAAATGGATTGAAGAGGAGTAATTATCTTATCCTCACTATGATTTGACGGGATAATAAATGATTTTTTCCAGCAACAATAGAAAGTACTTTATTGAGTTCCTCAAGCGAAAGGAATTTGACCTGATCGTCATTGGTGGGGGAATAACAGGAGCTGGCATCGCTTTAGATGCCGCCTCACGAGGCTTAAGTACGGCACTGGTTGAGCAGTCGGATTTTGCCTCTGGAACCAGCAGCCGTTCCACCAAACTTATTCATGGAGGGCTACGATACCTGAAACAGTTTGAGTTTGCCCTGGTGAAGGAGGTGGGAAGTGAAAGGGCCGTGGTACACAAACTTGCTCCTCACCTGGTATTGCCAGAGAAGATGCTGCTTCCCTTACGAGAGAAGAGGGGCTTTGGAAGCCTGTTAACTTCTTATGGACTTAAACTTTATGATTGGCTGGCTGGTGTTACCGGCAAGGACAGGCGGCTCATGCTTACCAGGCATCAAACCTTGCGCAGAGAACCCTTATTGAAGAAAGACGATGTGAAAGGAGGCGCGCTTTATGCAGAATATCGTACCGATGATGCAAGGCTAACCATTGAGGTGGTAAAAAAAGCAGCCAAATATGGTGCCACTGCGCTGAACTATTGTAAGGTTACAAATCTCATGTACAGCGAGGCAGGAAAAGCAAATGGAGTGACAGTACAGGACAGTATAGGTGGAGAACAATTTGCAATCAGCGGCAGAGTAATCGTGAATGCAACAGGGCCCTGGGTAGATGAAATTCGAGAAATCGATAATTCGAAAAAGGGCAAGCGCTTGCACCTGACCAAAGGAGTTCATATTGTATTTCCACGCCATAAACTTCCTGTTCGCCAATCCATTTACTTTGACATTGCTGATGGAAGGATGATTTTTGCAATTCCAAGAGGAAGATCAACCTACGTTGGAACTACAGATACCAATTACAAACATGAGATTGGTGAAGTGAGTACCTCAAGAGCAGATGCCAGTTATTTGATTGACGGCATCAATGAAAACTTTCCCACGGTCAATCTTACGCTAGCAGACATTGAATCCAGTTGGGCAGGTTTGCGGCCCCTCATACATGAAGAAGGAAAATCTGCATCCGAACTATCGCGGAAAGATGAAGTTTTCGTATCGCCCAGTGGGTTGTATTCCATTGCCGGGGGAAAGCTAACCGGATACCGCAAAATGGCTGAGCGCGTAGTGGACATGATCATTGAAAAAAATCAAAAAAGGAGAGGAGCCAACGCGTGTTATACCCACAAAATCAGGTTGGGCGATGGTAAGCTCACCAGCACCAAAAGTGTGAGGCGATATATTAATGTTATCAAAAAGCAGATGGTCAAAATGGGACTTGACGTGAGAACGGCCCACTATCTGGTAGAAAATTACGGCAAGAAAACAGACGAGATCATGAAAAGGGTTGCCTTGCTCAATGAAGGCGACATCGAGCTTAACCTGCTTAAAAGTGAGCTTCACTATTCGGTTGAAAAAGAGATGACAACCTCTTCAGTCGACTTTTGGGCACGAAGAACGGGGAGGTTATACTTTAATATGAAATCAGTTTTACTTTACAAAGACGAAATTAATAAAGAGCTGTGCGTCATTTTGGGTTGGAATGAAAGCCGCAGGGTGGCAGACATGCAGTTGTTACAGAAGGAAATTGACAAATCTGTTGGATTCAAATGATCAGGTGATTTTTCGGGTAGCCATTGTCATCATTATTGTTATTTGATTACTTTTCGGCATCAATTGGACTATAAATTTGTAAATGATGTATAAAAATCAATTTGCTTTCGCCATTATTGGTTTGCTGTTGATCTCTTGTGGTGCCAAAAAAGAACAGCAGGTGACGGAAGATTACGGTACACCTACGACCGAATCAGCACCCGTTAAAGTGTCAGAAGATCTGGTCGCGCAGGGAGCGGCCCTTGTAAAGAAAAGCGATTGCAATACTTGCCATCACGCAACCAATATGTTGGTTGGTCCTGCACATACGGATGTTGCCAAGAAATATGAGTTCACCAATGAAAATATTGAAATGATTGCCGAACGCATCATCAAAGGCAGCTCCGGCATTTGGGGCCAAGTGATGATGACACCCCACCCGGATCTTTCTAAAGATGACGCCTTAAAAATGGCCAGGTATGTACTTTCATTGGATGGAGAAAAAGAGCCAGAATAACTAACTGTGGCTATACACTCTGCTGCACCTTAGGTGCACCAGCCAAAATTTCCTTATTGGCGAATTCAGCAAATTTTTCAAAGTTCTTATTGAATGCGGCCGCCAGGTGATTGGCTTTTTGATCGTAACCCTCTTTGTCGCTCCAGGTATTTCTGGGATTCAATATTTCTGCAGGCACCCCGGGACAAGTGGTAGGCATAGCCACTCCAAAAATCTCATGGTTTTCGAATGTGACATCTTTGAGCGCTCCATTCAGCGCGGCAGTAATTAATGCACGGGTGTATTTCAAGCTCATCCGGCTGCCAACCCCATAGGCGCCACCGGACCATCCGGTATTCACCAACCATACATTCACTTTCGCTTCCTGCATTTTTTGGCTCAACATCTCCGCATAACGGGTGGGATGCAATGGCATAAATGGCGCACCAAAACAAGTTGAGAAAGTAGTAGTAGGCTCGGTAATGCCTGCTTCGGTTCCGGCAACTTTGGCTGTATATCCGGAAATGAAATGAAATGCAGCTTGTCCAGGACTTAGCTTTGAAATGGGTGGCAATACACCATAGGCATCACATGTCAGGAAGAAAATGTTCTTGGGATTTTTACCGATTGAAGGCTCGGCAATATTACTGATGTGATCAATCGGGTAACTTACTCGTGTATTCTCAGTCTTGGAGGCATCCGCGTAATCCACCTCATCGGTACCTTTTTTGAAGGTTACATTTTCCAGCAAGGCACCTGTTTTGATGGCCTTAAAAATATCTGGTTCTTTCTCTGCAGATAAGTCAATCACCTTGGCGTAGCACCCACCCTCAAAATTGAATATCACGTTGTCAGACGTCCATCCATGCTCGTCATCTCCAATCAATTTGCGGTTGGGATCCGCTGACAATGTGGTTTTACCTGTTCCTGAAAGTCCAAAGAAAATGGCGGTGTCTCCATCTTTGCCGATATTGGCTGAACAGTGCATAGCCAATACATTTTTCTGGTGGGGGAGTATAAAGTTCAATGCACTGAAAATTCCTTTTTTAATTTCGCCCGTATAACCACTTCCACCCACTAAAATGATTTTTCTCGTGAAGTCTACAATTGAGAAGTTGTGTTGTCTGGTGCCGTCAACTTCCGGGTTGGCTCTGAAACTTGGAGCGCACAAAACGGTCCATTCAGGTTGGAAGGAGAGGAGTTCCTCTTTGGTAGGACGCAGGAACATGTTGTGAACAAAAAGATTAGACCAGGATAACTCTGTCACCACCCTGATGTTCATTCTGTATCGTGGGTCGCTGCATGCGTATACATCTCTCACATAAAATTCCTTGCCATTGAAAAAGTTAACGACCTTCTTGCGGAGTTGATCGAATTTGGCGGAATCAAACGGTATATTAAAATTATTCCACCAAACTGAATCTTTGGTAACATTGTCTTTGACGGTGAATTTATCTTTGGGCGATCTTCCGGTAAACTCTCCTGTGTCTATTGCAATCGCACCGGTGTTGGTAATTCTGGCTTGTCCTAATTTGACTGCGATTTGCGTGAGTTGCTCAGGTGACAGGTTCCAATGAGCAGTGCCCTCATGAATGCCCAAATCTTTGATTGAAGCATTTGCTGGTTTCACTCCACTTTCGTTCATCTTTTTTGAGATTTAAAATGACGGCCGAAAGTTAGCAAAATATTTCTCTTAAATACCTATCGCAATCGTTTTAGCTTATCAAAACAGCCGTTTTTATGACGAAGATCAGTTTTAATAAAATGCGTTAAAATTGCATGACTTCGAAAGAAAATTGGCCTCATACTTATCTGACCAAACATTCATTCGAAAGGAGAATCATTTGCTCATTTTATGTCCAGTTTAATGAGATGATAATAATCAAGGTTGATTGGGGAAAATGATCCAATCTCATTCAAAAAAAAGGCTTCCATTTATGCTCCTCCGGTTTTTTGCCCAACAGACTTACGCCAATTAACATGGTAAGGGAGGCTATCAATGATGGAATTGCGATATAGTCCGTATCAACAGGCAAAATACCAATCGAAATCTCCAGGGATTCTAAGATTTTGTTGATAACGGGCACAAGCATGCCAGCCAGAATAGAACTCACCCCTCCGGCTGCGGTGACACGCTTCCAAAAGAAGCTGGCCATGAGCACCGGTGCCAGCGATGCACCTATCATGGTGTAGGAGATGAATGCCATTTCCAGCACCGTCTCAAATTGAGTGACCATCACATAAGCCAATAAGCCCAGCAGGACAATACAGAGCTGTTGTATTCTTATCAGCTTCTTAGAATCGACTGTTTTCTTGAAAAAGTAAGGTTTTAGGATATCGTGCGTCAGATTGGTAGATGTAACCATCAGGAAGGTATTGCCCGTGGAAAGAATGATTGCCACGCCAGCCGCGAACAACATGGCTCCTGCAAAAACAGGAATTTGTTCGTATCCGATTCTTAAAATAATTTCTTCAGCCATTCCCTGATTGATTGAACCGTCAGCTAAAAAGAACCGTGGATCATTTGCATAAATGGCATACCCGACTACTGCAATCGTACACATCACTAATTCAATCAACACCACGCCAATTAACATGCCCAGTACTGCTTTTCTTGCAGAAGCAGAATCTTTCGCAGAAGAGAATTTTTGGTAGATACTGCTTTCACTTACCAGCAGGATGAAGGTGGGAAGAATAATGCCAACTATCCACCAGGGATCACGTCCTTCAAAGAGGGACAGATATTCAGGACTCGTAGCATTTATGGTATGGATCACCTCATCCACCCCTCCATGTGAAGCAATGGCGAAAGGTAAGGCCATAAATAATGCCACGATCATCAACGTGCCGTTAAATATGTCGATGCTTACAATGGATACCATCCCCGCCAACGCTGTGAACAATATGATTATAACACACGAGACTAACGCTCCGGTCTCCACATCAATAGCGCCATTGGAAAGTATGGAGAGAAACCTTCCACCACCCTTGAACTGGTATCCGGCTATCACCAGGTAGGCCACAATAATGGTTACGGTGCCCAGGAGCCTGGCCGTCTGATTGTAACGCTCTTCCAAAAGATCGGTAAGCGTAAGTTTTGATATTTTCCTGACGCGTTCCGCAATAAAGTAGATGACAACGATTCCAATCCATGCCCCCGCGGAAAACCATAGTTCTCCAAATCCGGTTCGAAAGCTAAGCCCTGCAGTTCCGAACAAACTCCCAGAACCAATCCAAGTACAAACCAATGTGCCAACCAAAAGATATACAGGTACGCCTCTTCCAGCCACCACAAAATCTTCCTCACTCTTTACCGACCGACTTTTGTAAATGATTACGCCTATCAAAAGGATCAAATAAGCGATGGTAACTAAGGAATAAATCATATAATTGTGTTAGTGCTGAAGGGGCTAATGTAATAAAATTAACCAATTGGGACTTTTGTGCGCTTGTTGATCAACCTATAATCCACCTATATGGAAGAACAAAAAACCTTTAAGCCTTATATTGCTCCTGAAGACCTGATTCCCGAGTTCACACTTAAAGCGGTTGTACTTGGTTCCATCTTTGGAATTATTTTTGGAGCAGCCACTGTATACCTGGGCCTGAAAGTAGGCCTCACCGTAAGCGCTTCCATTCCCATAGCCGTATTGGCGATTTCCATTTTCAAAAAACTGGGCAAGGCTACGATACTGGAAAGCAATATCGTGCAAACCATTGGGTCAGCAGGTGAGTCGGTGGCAGCTGGAGTGGTGTTTACCGTTCCTGCGTTGCTTTTTCTGGCAGGTGGAGAAGCCTACTTCAAGTATTTTCAAATTTTTGTGTTGGCGCTGGTAGGAGGTGTATTGGGCGTGCTGTTTATGGTGCCGCTAAGGAGATCTCTAATTGTGAAGGAGCACGGAAATCTTCCTTATCCGGAGGGTACGGCATGTGCCGATGTATTGATAGCGGGAGAGAAAGGTGGAAAGCTTGCCCGCAATGTATTCATTGGACTTGGTGTTGCTTTTTTGTACAAAGGCCTTATGTCCATTGCCGGTCTCTGGAAGGACGTTCCTCAATATGTATTTGGCAAGAAATCATTCTTGCCAAACGGCACCGTAAATGCCGAAATCACGCCTGAATTGCTTGGTGTTGGCTACATCATCGGACCCAGAATATCGGGTATCATGGTAGCCGGGGGGGTGCTGTCGTGGATTGTTTTGATACCATTAATTACACTGATTGGAGAGAATCTTACGGTGCCAATGGCGCCTGAAACAACCATGTTGATTTCTGAAATGTCTCCCAGTCAGATTTGGAATAAATACATACGATATATTGGTGCAGGGGCAGTCACTTTTGGCGGAATCATTACGCTCATTAAGACCATGCCAACGATCATCAATGCATTTCGAGATTCATTTAAGGACTTACGTACCCGCGATACCAGTAAATCAAAAGTGGTGTTACGCACAGAGAAGGATTTTCCCTTAATCTACGTGATAGTCGGCTCTGTGGCTTTGGTCGTATTAATGTCCGTGCTTCCCAATATTCCTACTAATTTACTATCAGCGGTCATGATCGTAATTTTTGGCTTTTTCTTTGTGACGGTGGCCTCCAGAATTGTTGGATTGATAGGTTCATCTTCAAGTCCCGTTTCTGGCATGACCATCGCCACGTTAATGGCTACCAGCTTGATTTTTATTGGCATTGGATGGACAGGGGATTTTTACCAGCCCATTGCCCTGGTAGTAGGTTCAATTGTCTGTATTGCCTCAGCCAATGCCGGGGCCACTTCTCAGGATCTTAAAACTGGATACCTGGTTGGTGCCACTCCAGCCAAACAGCAGCTTGGGTTGCTTATTGGCGTACTTGTATCTACAGTAGCCATTGGATTTACCTTGCTTTTGCTTAATGATACACTGGGAATTGGTGTGGTTACAGAAGCCCATCCAAC
>CAYNCP010000053.1:0-6747 GCA_964395905.1 uncultured Ohtaekwangia sp. | reverse complement strand
CATTGCCTGCTCCACAGGCCACCTTGATGGCCACGGTCATCAAGGGGCTGTTGAGTCAAAATCTTCCCTGGGGACTTGTGATTGCCGGCATGGGACTTTCAG
Organism: uncultured Ohtaekwangia sp.; assembly: GCA_964395905.1. GTDB lineage: Bacteria > Bacteroidota > Bacteroidia > Cytophagales > Cyclobacteriaceae > ELB16-189. Next base: position 6,645 of record CAYNCP010000053.1, on the reverse strand, counting down.
CAATGGTGGAACTATGTGGAGTCAGCTCTCTTGCTTTTGCTGTAGGGGCATACTTACCATTATCTACCACTTCACCCATCTTTGTGGGTGGGATGGTAAAAATGATTGCTGATAAAGTAACCGGTAGAAAAGGAGAGGAGTCAGAGGTTGGCTCAGGTGCACTATTCAGTTCGGGGCTGATAGCAGGTGGATCGCTTACCGGTATTTTGGTAGCCGTACTGCTGGGAACTAATGTGAGTACTGACGAAGGTCCCAGGTCCCTGATTTCGGTTATCCATCATGCTGTGCATGGCGTTATACCTGAAGGAGGTAATTTAATTGCCATCTTCATGTTTGCACTGATGGCCTACATGGTATTCAGGTTTGCTAAAACGAAAATAGAATAGGTGGATGTCAGATTAATGTTTGTGGCCGACTTCTGATCCTGTGTCGATTATCGTTTTTAATTCTTTCAGTGCGCGCTCCTCGGCTTCATGCACTTTACCATCGGCATGTACAATGTCAAACATGTCGGTGTACACTTTGTACTTCTGGGAGAACTTTACTTGATCAAAATGAAAAAAGGTATCGTGGATTAGCCCTTTAATATCATCTGCTTTCAGACTTCGGTATTTGGCAAGTTCGTTTTTGAGTTTTACTTCCGGGTTGGGGTCGTTAGGAAAAAGTTTTCCCAGTTTTCCGCGAATGGTGTCCTCCTCAGTCTGGTGATACTCACCATCGGCATGTGCCATGTGGATGTATAAAAACAAGACGAATTCGGCAAAAGTATCGTGGATAACCATAAGCTGTTTTTTGATAAGTGAATGCTTAAAATTAAACAAAAAAGGCTTCATCGTAAAATGAAGCCTTTTTTGAATTATTAAGTTGGAATTACATCATTCCTCCCATGCCTCCGCCTGGCATGGCCGGCATCGGTTCTTTCTCTTCGGCAATCTCTGAAACTACGGCTTCGGTAGTCAACAACAAACCAGCTATTGAAGCTGCATTTTCCAGGGCAAGACGCGTAACCTTGGTAGGGTCAATGATACCCACTTCGAAGAAGTTTTCGAATTTGTTGGTGTTAGCATTGAATCCGTAATCTTTCTTACCGTCACGCACTTTATTGACAATTACTGAACCTTCCTGGCCTGCATTCTCCACGATGGTTCTCAAAGGAGATTCGAGGGCAAGTCTCACGATGTTAACTCCAGTGGCCTGGTCATCGTTGCTTAATCCAAGCGTATCGAGGTTCTTAAGCGCATCGATAGCGCGGATGTAGGCTACTCCACCACCTGGGACGATACCTTCCTGAACAGCAGCCCTGGTAGCATGCAATGCATCGTCCACGCGGTCTTTCTTTTCCTTCATTTCCACTTCGGTAGCGGCTCCTACATAGAGGATAGCCACGCCACCTGAAAGCTTAGCCAAACGTTCTTGCAACTTCTCTTTATCGTAGTCTGAAGTTGTTGTTTCGATTTGAGCTTTGATCTGACCTACGCGGGCCTGGATGTCTGCCTTTTTGCCGGCTCCATTAACGATGATCGTGTTATCCTTATCGATATTGATTTTTTCAGCACGGCCCAGCATATCTAATGTAGCATTCTCCAATTTGAAGCCCTGCTCTTCAGAAATTACTTGTCCGCCTGTTAATACTGCAATGTCTTCCAACATGGCTTTTCTTCTGTCACCGAATCCAGGGGCTTTAACAGCAGCTACTTTTAATGATCCACGGATCTTGTTGACCACCAATGTTGCCAAAGCTTCGCCTTCAACTTCTTCTGAGATGATCAAAAGCGGCTTTCCTGTTTGAGCGCTGGCTTCTAAAATGGGCAGCAATTCTTTCATCGAGCTGATCTTCTTGTCGTAGATCAGGATGTAAGGGTTTTCCAATTCTGCCTCCATTTTCTCTGTGTTGGTCACGAAATAAGGAGATAAGTAACCGCGGTCAAACTGCATACCTTCTACGGTCTTTACTTCAGTCTCGGTTCCTTTTGCCTCCTCAACGGTGATTACTCCGTCTTTTCCAACTTTGTCCATCGCATCGGCAATCATTTTACCAATGGTCTCATCACTGTTGGAAGAGATGGTTGCTACTTGAGCTATTTCGTGAGAGTCTTTGATTTTTTTGCTTTGCTTCTTCAGGTTTTCAACAACGGCCAAAACGGCTTTGTCGATACCGCGCTTAAGATCCATTGGGTTGGCACCCGCTGCTACGTTCTTAATGCCGTGACTGAAGATAGATTGAGTTAACACAGTTGCAGTTGTAGTTCCGTCACCAGCGGCATCTGCAGTTTTAGAGGCAACTTCTTTTACCAACTGTGCACCCATATTTTCGATGGCATCTTTCAATTCGATTTCTTTTGCCACTGACACACCGTCTTTGGTTACGGTAGGGGCTCCAAATTTCTTATCAAGGATTACGTTTCTTCCTTTAGGTCCCAGGGTTACTTTAACTGCATCAGCCAATTTATCTACCCCTTTCTTAATCTTATCCCTCGCTGAGGTGTCAAAAGTTATTTCTTTAGCCATAATTCTTTCTTTTTTTAGGTTAATTAAATGATTCCGAAAATGTCAGAGTTGCGCATGATGAGGTATTCTTTCCCATCGATGTTGATCTCCGTGCCGGCATATTTGCCATAAAGCACTTTGTCCCCAACTTTTACAGTTACCGGTTTGTCTTTGATTCCATCACCAACAGCTATTACCTTACCTTTTTGAGGCTTTTCTTTAGCTGTGTCTGGAATAATGATTCCTGAGGAAGTTTTGGTTTCAGCTTCGGCAGCTTCTACAAGCACCCGATCCTCATTTGGTTTGAAATTGATTTTCGCCATATGGATTTAACGTTTTTGTTGATTGTTTAAAAGTTAACGGGAATACTACCGTCCATTTTTATGCCACTTAGTGAACTCAAGGGTTATACAGACAGTTTTGCAGTTTGACGGCAGCAAAGGTCATGAAAAATACGATCGCTGTCAGGTTTGGCGTTAATAAATGGCAGAATGTCATATTCTGGCAGATTTTATGTATACTAGTGTAGTAAAAACTGCTTGCACATGAAACTGAAAGAAAACTGGTTGACCGAAGGTCTTATTGATTTCGAATATAAAAAGTACGTTTTGCTAGCCTATCTGAAAAGGGTTAAGGAGTCGTTTCATAAGGTAGAACTTTATCCGTTTCTATCCGACATGGTTTACCACTACCGCAACCTGCAGGCCATTCAAGAAAATAAATCCATGATATATGATGCTTTTCCAAAAGAGCTATCATCGGAAGACCTGAAAAACCTTGAAATAAACTACCGCACCATCATGGAGGATGATGCCATCATGAGGGAAATTGAAACAATCATTGAGTTTGCTTTACCTCAGCTGAAATCACACCTCGAAGAGGGGTCAATAATCTACGAATTTGTGGAATCGAAGTGTGAGATTGAACCGATTGGCTTAAGCTCACTTTCCGTCAATGAAGGCTACGTATTTATTACCCAACCACCTGAAACGGAAACCAAAATTTACAGGTATCATACTACTATTTTTGGAAGCAGCATGGATCAATTTCGGGCAGTCAACTTGAATTACGTATTCAAAGAGAAGCGGTCCATCAGCAACAGCTATGAGAAAATAAAATTGAAATTGATCAGGCAATTTCAGGATTTGCCCAACCCGGCTACTTTTCTTATTCTTTCAAAATTGAAGTTTCCGTTTACCCCTACGCTGATGCCTGTAGCGAAGCGGCTCCTGGTAAAGCAGGTGTCGAAGGCGGCATAAAAAAAGCCTCCACAAGGGAGGCTTCAAATGTATTTTACGAGCGCTTGTTACCTGGCACTATCTGCCGGCTCAGCAGGTGTAATTCTGTTCAAATCCAAACCAGGTGCTGTTTGTTGCTCCTTGGCGCGTTCAATTAAATCATCAGTTTGGGTAAATGAAGGATTGGTAAAATTGGTCGCCAATGTAAAAACCATGATGGCAATGGCGAATCCCCACGTCAGGCGTTCCAGGAGATCACCGGTTTTCTTCACGCCAATCAGGTTGCTGGCACCGGATCCTCCAAATTGGCTGGATAACCCACCACCTTTGGAATTCTGCGCCAATATCACCAAAACAAGCAATACGGCAGACACTAAAACTAAGCTTATAAATAATGTGTACATGATCTAACTCTTCAATTCTTCAATTTGAGCCGCAAAGTAAGCCTTTTTTTGTGGAAACTTCCAAATCAACTTTTTGAGCATCTCGACCGCTTTCTCTTTTTTGCCTTGCTTGATCAGAATTTCCACCAGCGTCTCTGAAACAATATTGTCCGTAAAACCGCTGTTGTTTTCTGCAAGATCAGTTGTATCCGGATTGGAGACTACACCTTTGTTCTTACCAATGTTGGGTTCAGATTTGATGAATTGGTTGATGATGTCCAACTGCTCCTTTTGCCTGGGATCGCTTGGCTTTATCTTCTTTTTGGTACTCTTGATCTCTGCAATTATGCCTTCAGGTTTGTGCTTTATTTTTTTTTTCTCCGAAACCTCTTGAATTGGATCTTTAGCAACAGGTGGCGTGCCTTCAAGTTTAGTCTCAGGTGCACTTTCAAATTGCTCCATGGCCACTTCAAAATCGTGTTTTAGTTTTTTCAACTTGTCCAGATCGTGAAACAGCTCATCAATGAGTGCGTCACCTTCCAATTGGGACCCTTGAAAAGCGACTACCGGTTCGGTCCTTTCTTCATCGTGTTTTTCCTCGGTTTTGGTTATCCGGGTTGGTGTTTTTACAGGCTCGGTTTTGGTAATATCTTGTACAGCAGGAGCTACCGTGCCCGGAGCGCTCTTTGCGGCTGAGTCCTTAACCTTTGGTTCAGGTGCCTGTTTTTCTGTAGACGGTTTCGGTTGATCCGCTGCCGGCTTATCAGTTGTCGGGGCTACCTTTCTCATGCCAGGCGGTGCAGTTACTATGGATTTCAGCACAGCCCTGTCGGTTGAATACACAGCGGCTCTGGTCAGCCATGTTTGTTTGTCTGAAAATTGGTTTAAATGAGCCCCTCTGGCTACCAGATTATGAATGGCTTGTGAATAAGGAAACTCTTCCTGCAGCAGCATTAAATCATTCGTTTCTGCTTCTGTTAACGAAGCCGAATTGGTGAGCAGAAATAAGAACTTGTCTTTATCCAAAACTTTTGCAAAGGGGTGAGGGTAAAAATAATGCTATTTATAGCCTCAAGCAACAGTTGAGGTGAGCTTCTACCAGTTGGCCACTGTGGCGTTGAAAATATCCAGTAAAATCTGATCAAAAATCTTTTTTTCCAATTGCTCCTGTACGCTGGTAAAATCCTGATTGTTGTCAAAATCAGCGTAAAATGAAAAAGTTCTGTTCTTGAAACTGTTTTTTGGTACAAGATTATCTTCATAGCTGGCCGTTACTGCAATGGTAAGTCGGGTTAATGCAGCGGCATCCGCAAGTTGATTGCTACCGGCTGAAACAGGTGCCATGGGTCGCAGTGCATATTCAATAATGGCACCTTCTATTCTAAGTTCTCCACCATCCTGGACCACGCTCAGGCTGGAGTTGCGCTGAAAATAATCTTTCACGTCATTGGTGAAGTTTTGGGCGAGGTTGGCAGGAGCAAGGTCAGTGTTGTTAAAAAATTCTGCTACCTGAATAGTCTCAGCCGCAGTAGAAGCACCTGTAAATGAATATATGCCACACCCAGTGGCAATGAGCATTAGTATGGTAACTGCAAATGGAGTAAGTGAATTACTCTTCAAGTTCGTATTGTTTTATTTTCCGATATAAGGTGCGTTCAGAAATCCCCAAATCCTGTGCCGCATATTTCCTTTTATTGTTATTTTTTCTCAGGGCTTTTACGATCAGTTCTTTTTCCTTCTTTTCAATGGAAAGGGAGTCGTCTTCGGTTACATGGCTGACATCCTGAAACTCTTCTTCCTCCCTGTTTTTGTTGTTGGGCTTCAGCACCCTTACCGATTCCAATGTAGGCTTTATCTCTTCTTCTATTCCTTCAAAAAGATGCGCGTTGTCTTTCACAATCTGAGCCGCATCGCCCGGGTTGGTTACATTTTCGAGCACAATCTTCTTCAGTTCGTTGACATCCTTACGCATTTCAAATAATACTTTGTAGAGGATATCGCGCTCCGAAATGCCTTCTGAAGATTCAGTCTTATAAAGTGCAGGTAGTAATGAATCCTTGGGTAAATACCGCTGCAACTGATCGAAGTCAATTTCCTTAACATCAGGAGACAAGACGGATATTTGCTCAACTAAATTCTTAAGCTGTCTGATGTTGCCCGGAAACCTATATTTAAGCAACAATTCCTTGGCCTCTTCGGTAAGCACAATGGGCTTCACCCGGTATTTTTCTGCAAAGTCGGAAGCAAATTTTCTAAACAGCAGTTCAATGTCTTCGCCTCGTTCTCGAAGTGGCGGCACATAGATAGGAACCGTACTGAGGCGATAATAAAGGTCTTCGCGGAATTTTCCTTCTTCGACATTCTTCATCAAATTGACATTGGTGGCAGCCACCACACGGACATCAGTTTTTTGCACTTTTGAAGATCCCACTTTGATGAACTCACCATTCTCAAGTACGCGCAACAACCTGGCCTGTGTACCCAGCGGCATTTCACCTATTTCATCCAGGAAAATGGTACCGCCATTGGTTACTTCA
>CAYNCP010000052.1:0-28437 GCA_964395905.1 uncultured Ohtaekwangia sp. | reverse complement strand
CATGCTGTTTATATAAGCATCCTGGATTTTTTGTAGAGCGCTTTGAATGAAGACGATGGTGTTTTCCTTGTTTCTCTAGTTCAAAATGGCTATCGGTACTGGTTTTTGGCCTTTACTGGCTTGTTTCCACCATCCAAGTATCCATAAGTGGAGAAACTGCTACATATTATGGATAATACACCAAATAAATGAGTTGCTTCCGCATGGTACTTTTGCAGGTAGAAACCTAGTTTAAAAATGTATGAATTGGATTGAAATAGTAGGTCATGCTGGCGCTTTGCTCACCAGCATTACCTTTATACCTCAATTGCATAAGGCTTGGACCAGCAAAAGCGTAGGAGACCTCAGTATTGCCATGATGGTCATCGTCTTCCTATCGAATATCGTATGGATCATCTATGGTGTTACACTCATGCTTTGGCCGGTAATTCTGGCTAATACTGTGGTGGCGTTGGTGAGCTTTGTCTTAATTTATTTCAAGTTTGCTTTCAGGTAATGTATCTGGATGTGGTATCTACTGCAAGTATCCAGTTACTTGAACCTGAAATAGCGGGTGATGCTGGCCGACAGGTAGCCAGTGTTTTCCAGGCCGAGTTCCTCCCCGGGAAGGGCTTTGGGGATGTTGTACGTGTATGCAATGAGGAAATTCCAATTACTCAATGAAATACTGAGGGGGATGGTAAAGGAATAGTTCATTACCCCAAACAATGTTTCTTGTGAAGTGTAGTAGAGATCTAAGCCGTTGCGAATTCGGATGAGTGCACCTGCCAGTGTATTGGCATAGGGGATATACTCTTCCTGCTGTTCGGAGCCGATCAGCATGTTAAAAGATGGATAAAATAAAATGCGGTTGATGTTTCGCCAATTTCTTTTTTCAAAATTGAGCATGACACCTGGCAATATCCGGTGCCCCACTTTTTCACCAAATAGCACCGTGTAGTCCAGCCGGAAGGTGAGGGGCTTTACATCAATGAAGTTGCTTATGCCCACACTGTTTTTATAACTGATCGTTACATCATCCCCAAGGTCAGAATAAAGGAACCTGCTATATTCTCCAAGGAAAGACCATTTGGGGGAGAAGATGCCGATATAGCCGGCCGATAAAATTGTGAGGTAATAGTTGGGATCATATTCTGTGCTCCAATATCCGGAGGCATCCAGGTAGGTGCCACTCTTGTGATAATAGGATAAACCTGGAGAGAGACCAAACTGGTTGATACCCAGGGAGCGGTTATTCGATGCGGCATTGCTGTTGTATCCGAGGCGGGCCGCCAGTTGCGATTTACCTGGCAATTCAGTGGTCTGTAGCAGGCTGTCAATCATGTTGAAAATAGAAAGGGAATCTTCGAAAGAGAAAAATTCATTGAGCTCATCAATGTCGACATCCTTCAGCAACGAATCGGCTTGTTGGTCCTGCCCTATAACTGAACCAATAGAAAGAAGTACTACCAGTACAATGACGATTCGATTCAAAGCGAGGTTGGTTTAATCAATCAGTTATTTCCCTTGCGATCTCTCAGCTGCTGATTTCTATCCCTGAAATTTTCTTTGCGCTGTTGCAAGTCCCTGCGCTGCTGCAGTTGGTTGAGAATCATCCGCTGAAACTCCTTTTCCGCATTTCTCAAGTTCAGTATCTGCTGGGCAGAAATCACATCCATCATTCTGCGCGAATAGTCTTTCTCTAAATCAAGTTGACGCTGCTTTATCTTTAATCCCAACTCCACAAGGGCCTTTTGCTTTTCAGGATCCTGGTTGTCAGGACCAACTTCGCGCTGTGCGTTTCTGAACTCACTCACCAATTCACCTCGTTTCTGGCTGAACTCCCTATACACGGGCCAAAACCTTTCCGCTTGTTCAGGGGTAAGCCCCAATCGTTCAGATATCAATCCGATGCGAGCCGCTTCAATGCGCTCCCGCGCCTTTGGATCTTGATTCAGCCTTTCCTCATCCTGCGCCCACATCGAAAGGGGTGCAAGCATCAACATCACCATCAAAAATTTTCCTATCTGTTTCATTAGTATTAGCATTTATAATTCAAGCTGCAGATCGTCTGCATATTCTTTCAATAATTCATCGTCAAATTCAGGATAAAGAATTTCATCATTCAATGCGCTGATTTCTTCATCACTCAAGTCGACCAGGTCTAAAAGTTCATCAGTAGTAAAATCGCTTTCTACCAGGTAATAGGTAAGCTCTTCTGCACTTACGGAGGCCAATAATTCATCCGGGGTACCCAGCGAATCGTTTTGCCGAAAAACAAAGAACAGGGCGATGGCAATGGCAAACACAGGCATGGCATACCGCAGTACCAGGCCAAAAGATGGCACAGAGGAGGTGGCGGAGCTTTTTTCCGCAATCCTTGATTGAATGATCCCCGGCAGCTGTTCAAAATAGCCCTCCGGGGTCTCAAAAATGTTCTTTTTCGGTATGTCTTCCAGACGCTTCATTTATGCTTTGATTATTAAATTTCCTAATAGTTTAATCTGAAGTCAAAAATTCCTCGATTTTCTTGGTGGCGTGGTGAAAACTTGCTTTCAGGGCTCCCACGCTGGTTTTTGTGATCTCCGACATCTGCTCGTAGGTCATGTCATCATAGTATTTCATGTTAAAAACAAGTCGTTGCTTGTCGGGTAAGGTGAGCAGTGCCTTTTGCAGTTTTTTTTGAATTTCGTCACCACTCAAATGGGGTGCGGAGTCGATTTTCCGGCTCAGTTCCCTGTTCACATCCTCCAGGGGTAAAAAGAACCTGCGTTTCTTCTTGTTTAAGAACGAGAGGCACTCGTTGGTGGCAATTCGGTAGATCCAGGTGTAGAGTTGAGCATCTTCCCTGAATTTGTCTATGGATTTGTGAATTTTAATGAAGATTTCCTGCGTTACATCGTTGGAATCATCATGGTCGATGAGCATTTTCCGCACATGAAAATAGACCCTTTTTTGGTACGCTCTTACCAATAGGTTGAACCCGTAACTTCTTGTCTCCGGGTTTCGGATCTTTAACAGCAGGTCGGTATCTTCCAATGAGTAATATTAACTTCTGTTAGAGCCTGTTATAGCCCGAGGGTTTAATATAAAAAGTTAAAATGATTTAATATAGTCTGCCAGCTGTTCATATTGTTCTTTGGAATGGGCTGGGAAATTGGCAAAACGCAGTTGTGTTCTTTTGTGCTTTCCATAGCCCTCGCCAGCTTCCATTCCTTTTTGTTGCAGGTATTGACTTAATGCCTCAGTTTGTTCTGCAGTATCCGCGATGATTACTGTGGGTGATTGATAAATTTCTTCTTTTACAAAAGGTTTTATTTTTTTGTGGTGTTTCAATGCGTCATAGAGTATGACCGATTTATACTCCGTTTCTTTTCGGATGAGATGGATGCCACGCCTGATCATGTCTTCGGCTATTTTACCGATCACGTAGATGGCAATGCTATTGGGGGTTTCGGGTGTTTGATGGTTCATCCCGTTTTTCAAGTAATTGGGAAGCGTATGGTGAGTACCAATTGATAGACCTTTGGAAAGCAGGGCTTCTGATTTGCTGATGCAGGCATCATTCACAATCCATACACCCAGGCCAGGTGGCATGCCAAATCCTTTTTGCACGGAGAAGTAAACGGAGTCCACTTTGCTGTAGTCAAAATCGACATAGGGAATAGAAGATACCACGTCTACGCATAGCAAAGCTTTGGGGTTCTTTTCCTTTAGGCCATAAATAAAAGACTTGGGCAAGGCCACACCGGTGCTTGTCTCGTTGTGGGTGACTCCAATGAGTTCTGTATCTAGTTCAGTGGGCTGTGAGAATCCGGTGCCATCTTCCACTTTGATGAGTACTGCATTCTTCTTGAGCTGCTGCGCAGCCAGGTAGAATTTTTCCGAAAAAGCCCCATTTACAAAGTGGGTAGACTTCTCCTCCACACAGTTTTGGATCAGCCGCTCCCAAATTTCAGTGGCCGAGGCTGCGAAAAAAATATGGTGAGATGCAGGGATGGATAACAAATCGCGAAGGTTGCTTTGGGTTTGCTTATAAATCTCTCCAAAGAATTTACTCCGATGCGATACAGAAGGTACGCCTAGTTTAAACGCATTTCTGGTGTGATCTTCTGTGGTAAAATAAAGCTGTGAAGGACCGGGTGAAAAGACTGTCATGACAATAAAAGATGCAAAGGTAATGGTTCTGATTGATTGCAATTGGCTACGAAAAAAATACTTTTTTGTCAAGACTGCATCTTATCTTCTTTACTATACATTTGTAATAATAAATACCCACTCGGATTTGGGACACGTTTGTGGAACCTAACGTTAAAAACAATACCGGGTAAAGTTTTACATCAAAACCAGGCCTCATCCACCAGCTGGCGGACCTCATTCAACGATTTATCGTTTGAACAGGATAACAGTGGAAGGTTGCGGTGATAGAACAACTCAAAACTTGTCATATTTGGGGTTCCAAAACACCCTTCCGAGTCCAGTGGGTTTTTATTTTTAATTCAGTTTTTGACTGCAGTATTTGCAGAACTTTGCATCCTTATCGTGGCCCTCTCGCAGGCAGCGGGGACATACTTCGGTAGTGACAGCCGCTTTTGTTTTTTGAAACGCCATTTCAGCTGTTACTATACCTGTGGGAATGGCAATGATTCCATATCCTAAAATCATAATGATGGAAGCCACAGCTTGTCCTAATGGTGTTTGCGGTGAAATGTCACCATATCCGACAGTGGTAAGTGTTACAATGGCCCAATAAATGCTCACCGGGATATTGGTGAAGCCATTTTCTTTTCCTTCAATGATGTACATGAGCGTGCCTGCAATGATTACCGATGTGAGCACCGTTACCAAAAACACAGTGATCTTATGGCGGCTTGACTTTAATGCTGTCATTAAGATTTGACCCTCACCAACGAAACGTGCCAGTTTGAATACCCTGAATACCCGCGCCAGCCGGATACTCCGGATGATTAACAAAGCATTGGCGCCTGTCATCACCAAACTCAGATAAGTAGGCAAAATGGACAGCAAATCCACAATACCGTAAAAGCTATAAATGTACTTTTTCTTATTGGCCACCACCCAGATCCGAAAGGCGTATTCGATGGTAAAGATTACCGTAAAAATCCACTCGAATACGTAAAGGAGGGTCCCTATTTTGAGCTTAATGGGGTCAACACTTTCCAACATGATGACCCCCACGCTCAAAAGAATGCAGATAATGAGGGAGATGTCAAATGCTTTTCCCTGGGGAGTCTCAGCCTCAAAAATAATATTGTATATCCTTTTCTTTAATTTGGCGTACCTGTCAGATTCCATGAGAAGCTAATATAGCACACGGAATTTTATGGTGTGCTCTATTGATCGCATTTCTTTGATCAATTCCTTATCGTAATCTTTATTGATGTCGGTGATCACATAACCGATATGCTCTGTTGTTTTTAAGTATTGTCCCGCAATGTTGATCTCATGATTGGCAAGTGCAGAATTAATCTTTGCCAACACACCGGGCACGTTGTCATGAATGTGAATCAGGCGGTGTGCATTTTCCAAAATGGGTAAAACAAGATTTGGGAAATTTACACTTTGGCTGGTGCTACCGGTGTTGATGTAGTCCGATAATTTATTGGGAACGAAATGCGCAATATTTTCCTGGGCCTCCAGTGTGCTCCCTCCAATATGCGGGGTAAGGATAGTGTTGGGCAGCCCGCGAAGCTCAGAGACAAACTCATCATTGTTGCTCAGTGGCTCATCCGGAAACACATCCACGCCACATCCGGCTACGATGCCATTTAGAATATTTTCCTTCAGGGCTTTTACGTCAACTATATGCCCGCGACTGAGGTTGATTAGGATTATACCTTTTTTCATCAGCGCAAATTCATCTGGCCCGATCATGTTTTTATTGGAGTCTCGGCCATCTACATGCAAGGAAATAATATCCGCATGGGAGATCAGTTCTTTCAGACTTTTACATTTGGTCGCATTGCCCAGAGCCAGTTTTTCTTCGATGTCATAGTAAAAAACTTTCATGCCCAAACTTTCAGCCAGCACAGAAAGCTGAGAGCCGATGCTCCCATACCCGATGATGCCCAGGTTTTTACCCCTGATTTCATAGCTGCTGTTGGCGGATTTATCCCATTGCCCTTCGTGCATTTTGGCAAACTTGTCAGGGAGGTTACGCATCAGCATAATGATTTCAGCGATGGCGAGTTCCACCACCGATCTGGTGTTGCTGAAAGGTGCATTAAAGACGGCAATGCCTTTTTTAGCTGCCGCTACCAGATCAATTTGATTGGTGCCAATGCAAAAGGCTCCAATGGCCATCAGTCGATTGGCATTTTCAATTACCCTGGCTGTTACCTGCGTTTTAGAGCGAATGCCCAGAATGGAGACATTGGCTATTTTTTCAACAAGCTCATCCTCAGTAAGGCCAGCCGGGTAAACTTCCACATTAAAACCTTCCTCCTTCATTAATTTAACCGCAGCCAGGTGTACATTCTCCAGCAGCAATACATTGATCCTGTTCTTGGGATAGGAAATTGCTGAATTTAGATTATTGAGATATAGGAATTCATCGAGGCTTGGTGTAATATGGTCCGCCTTGGTAAGAACATTGTTTCGCTCCACGTTTTCTGTGAAGGCAAAAAACTTGTTGGCCAGTCCCGAATGTTTTATTTCATAGTCAGTATATCCATCACCCACCACATAAACATCACCGGGTAGGTTCAGCCGCTTGAGTTGTTCTACTTTTCCGTTATTGGAAGACAATGGATTCTCCTCATCGAAACCAACAACTTCACCCTTGTCGTTGAAATGAAATTGATTGGCAAAAATATTTTCTTTCTTCACACCAAATTCCGTCACGATGGGATCGATAAACGCGTGGAAGCCATTGGAAATGATATAAATATGGCCGGCATTTTCCTGAAAAAACTTTCGGTTTCGCTTGAATGATTCTGATACTTTGCCTCTCAATGAAACCACCAACTGCTCTAAGTGTTGCTTGTTGGGGGAGAGCAAAGAAAGCCGCTGTTTTAAAGACTCTCGAAATGAGAGTGACCCATCCATCCCTTGGTTAGTCAGGTCTTCGATTTGTTTTTTGATCTGCACTTTATCCGGATGGTCTGCCAGGGATATATCCGCCAGGGCATCAAAGGCCTCTACTTTGGTAAAAGTGCTATCGAAATCGATTACGAAGTACTTATTGGGCTTCATGGAGCAAAAAAGTAAGTCGCAAATGTAAGAAATTAGTGGATAGTCATTAGTTAATAGTAGTCAGTAGATAATCTATAGTCTTAGATCAATCTCCTCATTTGACTATCAATTCAACTACAAAGATTTAATAAGATTTTCTGAATAATCCTTTATTTGATCTCTCGTTTGCCTAAAGGCATCCATCACCTCAGATTCGGTGCCAGTTGCCTTGGCTGGGTCAGGAAAATTGTGGTGCAGTCGTTTGGCTTTGCTGGGTATATAAGGACAGTTTTCCTGTGCATGATCACAAACGGTAAGAATAATATCAAAGGGAATGTCTTTATATTCATCCACATGATTAGAAGTGTGCTTTGATATATCCACACCATCTTCTTTCATAACTACTACTGCCTTAGGATTTAGTCCATGCGTTTCAATGCCGGCACTATATACATTGATAGCGCCATTGGCAAATTTTCTCAGGTATCCTTCCGCCATTTGACTGCGGCAGGAGTTTCCGGTACACAACACCAATACATTTAACATTTTCTCTTTAAGTCAAGGTACATGCATACAGCTGAGGCGGGGCAGACATAGGTAAACTCGGAGGAATTCTTAATCTCAAAAGCAGCCTCATTTCTGTCCACCACTTCAAATCCGATTTTTTCAAAAAATTCTTTGGCAGTTTCAGTAAGCAAGTATAGTCCACTCAGGTCACTGAGTTTAGCTCTCTCAATCAGGTGGTACACAATCTTTGACCCCAGTTTCCTGCCGCGCATTGCTTCAACTATTGAAACAGAACGAAGCAATCCAAAGTCTCCATAGATTTCCATCACCCCCGTTCCAATAAGTTTTTCATTTTCGTAGTAACCCACCAGCAAGTGCTTGTCCTTGTCCAGATCTTCAAAGGGCAACCCGGCCAGTTTCAACTGAGCCTTGAATGACTGAAAGCAATCCTGGTCGCTAATTACTCTTGGCGTGATTGCCGGGTATTTACTAATTGCAGCAGTCTGGCCCACAGCAGGATTCTTCATTTTGTTTTTCTCCATAAACGGTGATACTGAATATTCCTATTGATCCTTGTTTGTATTTCGTCATTTCCGTTTCGTTGAGATAGTTGACGAGGATTTCATCGGGCAACCCAATCTTCTTTTCTTTTTGAATTTTGATGTTCGTGAATCCGGCTTCTTTGATGGCATTTAGATAGGCGTTTTTTTGAATGGCACCGGATACACAACCCGCATACATTTCCGCACTTTCCTGTAGTGATTTGGGCAGATCCCCAACCAGTACGATATCGGAGATGCTGAAGTGTCCTCCTTTCTTCAGGATTCTGTATGTTTCTTCAAAAGCTCTTTTCTTATTGGGAACCAAATTCATTACGCAATTACTCACCACCACATCAGCCACGTCTGAAGTCATAGGGATATTCTCTATGTCGCCAAAACGAAACTCAACATTATTCAGCCCCAGCTTTTCAGCATTGGTTCTGGCTTTCTCAATCATTTTCTCCGTAAAGTCAACACCGATTACTTTGCCTGAAGCACCTGTAACCGATCTGGCTACAAAGGCATCGTTGCCTGCACCTGATCCAAGGTCTACAACCGTATCTCCTTCTTTAATTTGTGCAAATTCGGTTGGAAGTCCACAGCCCAAACCTAAGTCGGCATCTTTTACATAACCTGCCAACTTCCCGTAGTCCTCTGCCATGATCGCCTCATCAATGGTTGAGCAACCACAGGTGGCACCACAACAACTGGTTTCGTTTTCTTCTTTGCTTTGCTCGGCAATACCAGCGTAAGTCTCTTTTACAATTTGCTTCAGTTGTTCATCAGTTTTCATTTGGATACAAGTTAGTAAGTAAATTATATATCGTAATATTACGATTGGGTGAATTAAATTTTTTTTAACAGTTGCTGGGGTCTACATAAGAATCAAACAGTTCATTCAACTTCTTTTTAGCGGAATTCCACGCAGGTAAGTCTATGCAATAGCAAACACTGGGTCCGTCAATGTTTCCTTTGATGAGTCCTGCTTTCTTTAATTCTTTCAGGTGCTGTGAAACGGTTGATTGGGAGAGCGGTAATTCTTCCACAATATCCCCGCAAACACATGACGGTTGGGATGCCAGGAATTGGAGAATAGCAACTCTGGCAGGATGGCCCAGTGCCTTTGCCATGACCGCCAGGTCGTTTTGTGTTTTGGTGAATTCTTCGGTTTTGGTAATTCCCATGAGATACTTAATCGTAAAATTACGATTTAAGTTTCGTGGATAGCCATTTTTTTCTAATTTTTTCCGAAAGGAAGCCTTTTGAGTGCTAATTGGCCATTACTCATGACCAGGATGACATCCTGCAGGGCATTGATATCTTGCAATGGATTTCCGGGAACCAATATCATATCCGCATCAAAACCTCCTGTAATTCGGCCAGTTTGCTTTTCCAACTTGAGGAGCTCGGCAGAAACTACGGTAGCCGATTGCAGGGCTTCAAAATTGGTCATGCCCATCCTTACAAAGTGTGCCGCTTCCAGAGAGATTCTGCTTGTGGTTTTCTCGGTATAGCCATTATCAGCACCGGTGGCAATTTTGATACCCATCGCATGTGCTTTCTTAAAGACTTTTTCTGCCAAGGGCATCATGAATTTTCCCCGAAGCTCGATGACCGGATCGTCATAATCGCCTCCCGGTAAAGTGAGATCTTCCAGCGTAATGAAAGTGGGGACCAGGTAGGTTCCCTTTTCTTTCATCAGTTTTAGAGTTTCATCTTTAAGAAAAGTACCGTGTTCGATGCTTCGGGCTCCAGCCTTCACGGCTGCCCGTGCGCCTTCATCTCCATGTGCATGAATCATAATCGGGACATTGCGCTTGGCAGCTTCATCGACAATCACTTTCAATTGATGTTCGGTATAAGTTTGTTCGCGGGGATCGGTATCGGGTCTTCCAGCGCGTTCCGTGCCACGTGTTTTGATCACGTCAACGCCACGATCAATATTTACGTTGACCAAATGTTTCAATTCATCATCGGTATTTACACCCCTGCTTAAGCTGGCCAGCCGTGGGTCAGCCAAGATGGTTTCCCCCAAATTGGGCGTAACATATACGCCACAAGCAACCATATCGGGGCCTGCGATTACACCCGCTTTCACCATTTCACGGATGGAAACATCCTGGTAGGCCGATACACTGGCACTACGCACCGTGGTGACGCCTGTATACAGCGCACGCTTCGCGGATTCCAAATTGTCAAGATGGGTGTGAGCATCAATCATACCAGGTAAGAGGTAGTTACCCTCACAATCAATCACAGTGTAAGTTGATTCAACCGCATCTCCTTTTTTGCCAATCTTCTCAATCTTGCCATTCTTTACGAACACAATTGCGTCTGCATAGATTTTGTTTTCCGTACCGTTGAACAAATTGGCATTGATCAATGCGTAGTCTTTTTGTTGAGCATATCCGTACAAAGACGAGAGCAGAAGTAACGAAGTGATGATGGTTTTCATAAGTTTTTTTTCCGGACCCGATAGCTGTCGGGAGGATTCTGGATTATTTTGTTTTCAAAAGGGCAGCTGCTTCATCAATTTGTTTTGAATACCTGTTCAGGTTATTGGCGACTATCTCAATTTGTTCCTGGGCTTCTTTCCAGTTGCGTTCTTCGATGCCTTCTCGAATACCTGGAAGTGTCTTCACACCATAGCCGGTATAATACCCGGGTGCGTAAATGGAATGTTGAAACCAGGGCCTGCGAGGCAAACCGGTTTCAATGGTTAAATTTTGCTCTGCCGTATAGAGTAACTTATTCAACTTTGCAAGGTTAGTTGCCGGACTGGGATTAGCGTTTGCCAAATCTGCAAAAGCTTGAGCGCTTTTCTCGAGTGTAGATACTGCGTTCAAAAGATTACTGAAGTTTAAGTAAGGAACGGGGTCCTTTGCTTTCGGCTGAACGTAGGTTTCCTTTGGATCACTGGCCAGCTTGTACCTGTTTTCTTTAATCATTTGGTTTTCTACTTCTGTAGACTCCCGCATGTTGTCAGTTAAAGAAGTAACCTCATTCACGTAACCATTCACTGTCTTATGAAAGCCCTTAAAGTCAAAAGGTAAAACGGTTGCTTCAGAAAGTCGTAAGGTGACACGACCCGCGGTTTTGGCCAATGCTACGCCATATTCAAATTTTCCATCTTTAAATCTTTTATAGTGGTCGTATGAATCATAAATGGAATGATATTCTCCTCCACCATCCTCTCCACCATACCCAATGTTCAATGCCGGAATTCCAAGGTGTTGGATAAACGGACTGTAATCAGAACCTGAACCCAATGCATCTATTGTCATAGCAGGCGAAGTAATGATTTCTTTCTTCCGCTTTGCCGAAGGGGCAAAGCTGGCCATTGCAGACTTCCTTCTTTCCAACACACTTACTCCGGTTTGGGGATCGGTAACATCCCGGGCGACATCGCTCACCAATTTCTCCAGCGTATGGGAGCCTTGTGCATACAGAAATCCTCGTCCATTGCCATCAGAGTTGATATAGGCAACCACTTTTTGTTGTAATTCCTTGGCGTGATCTTCTGCCCATTCCGTAGAACCAATCAGGCCGGGCTCCTCACCATCCCATCCGCAATAGATTATCGTTCTTTTTGGCTTCCATCCTGATTTAACCAATTCACTCACCGCGCGAGCTTCTTCCATTAGGGCTACCATGCCACTAATGGGATCGCTGGCTCCATTGACCCATGCATCGTGATGGTTGCCTCGTATCACCCACTCATCAGGAAACTGACTGCCTTCCATTTTGGCAATCACGTTGTGACAATCCACCAGCTTCCAGTCAAACTGAAGACTCAAATGCACTTTCACCGGGCCAGGACCAATATGGTAGGTGAGGGGCAGCGCACCACGCATGTATTCTGGCGCCACCGGTCCGCTTAATGCCTTCAACAAGGGAATGGCATCTTCATACCCGATGGGTATCACGGGAATGCTGATGAGATTATCTGCATCTTTTTGGGCAATTCGCTTTGCATCTTTAGTTGCCCCAATATTTGGAGTAAGCGGGTCTCCGGGCCTAACGGGTAAGTCCAGAACTGATCCGCGTTGTGCGCCCAGCGATGGTCTGTATGGACCTTTGGGATACACATCTCCCTGAAAATATCCATCATCGGCCGGATCGGAATAGATGATGCATCCTATCGCTCCTTTTTCCTGCGCCACCTTCGGCTTAATTCCCCTCCATGAACCTCCATATTTGGCGATTACAATTTTGCCCTTCACATCAATTCCAAGTTTATCTAGTTCTTCATAATCTTTGGGTACACCGTAGCCCACAAACACCAATTCAGCAGTCACATCACCATCCGCAGAAAAACCATGATAGGTAGGAAGCTGCTCTTTCACCTGACCACTTGTTGCATCTTCCTTAACTGGAGGCTCTGCTAATCTGGCTTTATAGGATGTGGGAGCCACCATCTCCAGCACACGTACTTTTGGCGTTGGAAAAAGTACCTGGTACGTCTCTACTTTGGCATCATAACCCCAGCTTTTGAACTGATCTCGCATCCATTCCGCATATTCTTTTCCCATAGCGGATCCGAGATGGTGAGGACGGGCGGTAAGCCGCTTCATCCATGCATCCAGGTTGGAAGCCTTCAGGTAGCTATCAAATTTTTCTTCGAGCGCAAATTCTTTTTGAGCAGCCTCTTCATTAAACCCTTGAATTGATTTTTGAGCGATGCATGAAGCCGAAACAAGGAGCATTAAAAACAGAACGATAATATTCTTCATGGTGCGGAATTGATTTAAAGTTTGAAACTCCAATATATTGACCTGCTCAAGATTTGTGCGAATTTGTTTTACAATCGGTATTTAGCTGGTCCTGGTGCAAAAAAAAGCGCTCATGGCGCCTTTTCAAAGACACGTCAATTACCATTATTTTCTGTTGATCGATTGCTCTGTAGCGGCCACAATATTTTCAGGTCCCAGGCCATATTTCTTTAACAGATCAGTGGGCTTTCCGCTTTCTCCAAACGAATCGTTTACAGCTACCATTTCAATGGGGGCAGGATGGTGCTGCGCGAGCGTTTGTGCAATGGCATCTCCCAGACCTCCGTTCATTTGGTGTTCTTCGCAAGTGACAGCGCAGCCTGTTTTAGCAACTGATTTTACTATGGCATCCACATCGAGCGGCTTCACGGTATGTATATTTATTAGCTCAACACTGATTCCCCGCTCAGCGAGTATGGCCTCGGCTTCAATCGCCTGCCAAACCATATGGCCATTGGCAAAAATGGTGACATCTTTTCCCTCCAGCATGGTATCCGCTTTACCAATAACGAAAGGTCTATCGGTAGCCGTGAAGATGGGCCAGCTGGGTCTGCCAAATCTTAAATATGCCGGGCCAACATGATCTCCCAAAGCAAGGGTAGCCGCCTTGGTTTGGTTGTGATCACACGGAACTATTACCGTGATGCCAGGCAGCATTCTCATCATACCTACGTCTTCCAATATCTGATGCGTGGCGCCATCTTCACCTAGCGTAAGGCCTGCATGAGAAGCACAGATCTTCACATTTTTACCTGAGTAAGCGATTGATTGGCGAATCTGATCATAGACGCGGCCTGTAGAGAAATTGGCAAATGTACCTGTGAACGGAATCTTGCCCCCAATGGTCATACCTGCAGCGATCCCCATCATGTTTGCTTCGGCAATACCTACCTGAAAGAAGCGTGTTGGAAACTCCTTTTGAAATGCATCCATTTTAAGCGATCCGGTGAGGTCGGCACAAAGCCCAACCACCTTATCATTTTTACGGCCTAGTTCTAATAGACCTGCACCAAATCCGGAGCGTGTGTCTTTCTTGTCTGTAAAGCTATACTTTGTCATCTTGGGAGATTAATTCAGTAAGGCGCAATAATACCATTTACTGATCAAAAGGCCGAGTATGTTAATGAGTTGTTAACAGCTAATTTTCACCTCTGTTGTCAAACCCTGATGCGCGCCTGTCGTTAAGGGAATAAAAAACAACCATCCATATGCAAATTTCCCGTTCCGATCGCAACATGCTGTTGTGGTTTCTTCTGGCGCTGATTATTGCGCTCATGCCTTGGATAGTGCTTGCGCAGGATGATAAGATTGAAAAGTTTAATGTAGAGCCAACCCACGGCTACACGCAATTGGTACGTGTGGGCAATACACTTTACCTTTCCGGTGTGACAGGCAAAGGCCCGATGAAGGAGTCGATTGAGTCTGTATACAGACGAATAGAAATTCAGCTCAGGAAAGCCGGGGCAGATTTTAAAAACGTGGTCAAAGAAAATTTATATACCACGGACCTAGATGCAGCAAAAGCGAATAGTGCTGTTCGAATGAAATATTACAATGGTGAATTTCCAGCAGCCACCTGGGTTCAGGTAGATCGGTTATTTCAGCCGGATTACAATTTAGAAGTTGAGGTGATAGCCGTGCTTGATCCTTGAATGGTCAATAATCCCCCAGCGTCTCTTCCAGTTGATTCAGCGCTACCGCCAATTGCTCATCGCTAGGCGCGATGCCATGCCACTTGTGTGATCCCACCATAAAATCAACCCCAAAGCCCATTTCTGTTTTCATCAAATTGATGACGGGCTTACCCTTGCCAGTGAGCGTCTTGGCCAACTTGAGGGTTTTAATCACTTCTTCCAGGTCATTGCCATTGCTTTCTATCACCTCCCAGCCAAAGGCTTGCCACTTGGCCTTCAGATTGAGAAGCGATAATATTTGGTCAACGGGCCCGTCAATCTGTTGACCGTTATAGTCAATCGTGGCAACAAGGTTATCCACCTTATTGTGTGCTGCAAACATGGCTGCTTCCCACACCTGACCTTCCTGCTGCTCTCCATCTCCCATTAAGACGTAAACCAGGTGCTTATCACCATTCAGTTTCTTGGTTTCAGCTGCGCCAATAGCCACTGAAAGTCCCTGTCCTAAAGAACCTGAAGCAACCCGAACACCAGGGAGATGTTCATGCGTGGCTGGATGACCCTGCAACCTTGAATTCAGTTTTCTGAAGGTGCTCAATTCTTTCAAATCAAAGTAGCCAGAACGGGCCAATGTTGAGTACCACACAGGGGAGATGTGTCCATTTGACAAGAAAAATAAATCTTCGCCAATACCATCCATGTTGAAGGACTTGTTGTGCTTCATGATTTCAAAGTACAGTGCAACAAAGAACTCTGTGCAGCCAAGTGAGCCACCCGGATGACCGGATTGGCAGCCATGCACCATTCTAACGATATCTCTTCTTATCTGTGAGGTGAGCTTACTTAACTCGGCTAATTCTGACATGACGTAGTGGATAAGTCGCGAAGATGTGGGAATTTTACCAAGGCTGCAAAAGAAACTTTTAATTTGGGCTATCGCTTTTTCTTGGACGCTTTTTTTGGAGCTGGTTTGCTCACTTTCTTTGTGAGCGTTGATTGGCCTGCCGGACGCTTTGTCGATTCGGTGTTTGGTTGTTGCGGGTTCAGGATTTGTTCTGCGTGATTTTTGGTATCCACCTTTCCAATGATGTCCTCAATATTCCCTTTCGTGTCAATCACGAAGGTGACCCGAGCGGTGCCCATATACTTGCGACCATACATTGATTTTTCAATCCATGTACCATACTTGGAATGCACTGCCTGATCCACATCAGCCAATAACCGGAATGGGAGTTTTTGGTTTTCAATAAATTTTTGATGAGACTTTTCTGTGTCAGTGCTTACTCCTAATATCTCATATCCCTTTTGCTGCAATGCTTTGTAGTTGTCCCTCAGGTTGCATGCTTCCGCTGTACATCCAGGGGTATTATCGCGCGGGTAGAAGTAAAGTACAACTTTTTTCCCTTTGTATTCGGCCAGTGTTACTGTTTTGCCATCCTGATCCTTCACCTTGAAGTCAGGTGCTTTTTGTCCAACTTTCAATGCCATGTTTATGGAATTTTCTCCTGGTATATATTTTCGTTTCCAGCGCTATCAACCACTTTCACAGACAGGTCACCTTTAAGCGGCTTTTTGCTGTCCGATCGTTCCGCCCAAATCATATTGGTTTTGTAGTCGTAGTTCATCAATAACCATTCACCATTGATGCTAGCCTCATAATAGGCGATGCCGGATAAATCATCGCGAATTTTAAACCGGGCTGAAGCACCATTCACGGCCATTCGGTTAATAGAAGGCGCATTAGTATCTTCCAGCAGCACAAAATCACCAAAGTCTCTGGTCGAGAAGGTGATCTTTCCATTGGCCCACGTTCCACCAATATATTGGTTGTATTTCCCGGCTAATCGATAAACGGCAAACTTTTCGCTGTATGCACCTTTGGGTTTAATGGTGATGCTCATGTTTCGGTTCAACGGGTAAATGGAGTCTCCGATGGTGAAAACCTCGCGGCCATTGTTTTTGTGAATCACCCTTAGAAATACAGTGTCATACAGCGTGTTTTTAGCGAAACTAATATCCACCAGGTCGCTATAATATTTATAGGGAATAGCTGAAGGGATGATATCCTTGTAATGGGTTACCAAAGTTTGCTTTCCAACTTTGATCGAATCTGGCAAAAGTTTGCGCAAATCAATCAAATAGACATTCTGCAACTTGCTGTAGTAGGTTGGTTTCAATACCTCTGTTGTATGCTTATAGTAAATCAAAGCACTGTCGCCCATTTCTTTGCTGCCACTTACCTCCATTACATTTTCGATCACCTGATGAGATAGCTGCTGTGAACCTGCATTCAGATTCATTACCTCACGGGTCACCTGATTTGGTTTCAAGGACAAAGTGACTTGGCTTTCATTTTCGTAGCTATCTTTCAACACTATTTTCAGTGGAATTTCCTTGTCGCCAACTTTGATTATGCCTTTGCCTTTGGTGCCGCTGTAATAGTTAAGGTCATTACCATCATCGATGTAAAGCTTGTTGTACCTGTCCCCACTGTTTTTTAATGTGGTGTAATCCATGAGGGTGAGAATATTTCTGGTGTCACCAAAATTGACCTTGTCAATTACCTGCTTAAAAACCCGGTCCTCGTTTGCATACAACTCAATAAAGTTAATACCGCATTTGGCGCGCGAATTGTCCAGCCTGTCGTAGCCTAGAAGCTCAACCCCTATATGCCCATATGCCAATATGGGGAAAGGTAGCTTGAAATTATCTCCCTCTTTTAGCACATAGAACTCAAAACGGCCATGCTGATCATTGATCCGAGAATGAATATCCATGGTTCTCAGCGCAATTTTTTGAACGATTGGCGGAACTTTATCGACTACCTCGGTAAAATTAAATGAAAGGGGATTGAGGGCTTCATTGTTTTTGTCTCTTATGTCAAAATGAAGATGTGGGCCGCTTGAACCACCTGAATTTCCGGAGTAAGCTATGGTGTCGCCTCGTTTAAAATTGAAGTCTCCCTCTTTAAAATACAGATTGATGTCAAATGTTTTTTTGCGATACTGTTCTGACCTGACATAGTCTGCAATTTTCTTTTCAAACTTATCCAAATGGCCATAAACAGTAATGTGGCCATTGGGATGTGTTACATATAAGGCGTTGCCATACCCCCCGGTGCTTATGCTCACGCGCGACAGGAATCCGTCTTGAGAAGCAAGTACAGGCACACCTATTCTTCCGTTGGTGCGCACATCAATGCCAGAATGAAAGTGATTACTTCTCAGTTCGCCCATTGTGCCGGCCAACAGGTTGGGCATTCCGGGTTCAACCGGAAATAAATAACCCACTACGTTGTTTGGTAAAAGTTCCAGTTCATGGTCGGGCTTGCTAAATTGACCTGATACTGAAATCGAAACCAACCAAAGTACGAATACAATTGACTTACTTAACTTCAAACTCCAACAACTTTTCATTTTCAATGTAAGCGGATAACTGATTGCCTATGATCACGGGACCAACGCCTTTTGGGGTACCGGTAAAAATCAAGTCTCCGGTTTTAAGTGTAAAAAATGTAGACAAATAGGATATGATATAATCAAAATTGAATAGCATCAAACTGGTATTGCCCTGCTGCTTTATTTCTTTGTCGACCTCTAACTTAAAATTAATTTGGTTGAGGTCTTTGATTTCTTTTTTGGGAATAAACCTTTCAGAAACAGGTGCTGACCCATTAAATCCTTTTGCAATGTCCCATGGTAACCCTTTTTCCTTTGCCTTTTGCTGCAAATCGCGTGCTGTAAAATCAATACCAATTCCTATGCTGTCAAAGTACTTGTGCGCAAACTTCTGTTCTATTGATTTGCCTTCTTTGGAAATTTTAAGTACCAATTCTACTTCGTGGTGAATGTCATTTGAAAAGTCAGGATAGTAGAAAGGGGCGTTTTTGCGGAGGAGGGCGGTATCGGGCTTGGTAAAAATTACAGGTTCATCCGGCCGCTCATTATTAAGTTCGGAGATATGTTCTGTATAATTGCGCCCGATTGCGAATATCCTCATTTTCAATTGGTTTGACTTACAAATCTATTAACAATAAATAGCCCAGGGCGGTTTTTATTATCCTTTTTTGATTTTTTTTTGATTTGTGGCAGTAACTTTGCTGCTATTCAAAAAAAATATATGCCCAAAGCTGTTTCCATTCTTGCCTGCGTGCTCTTTGTTTTTTCTTGCGCTACCGTTCCGGTTACAGGACGAAGACAAATGAGTTTGATTTCCAATGCGGAGATTATTCAAATGTCTTCAGATCAATACAGGCAGGTACTTCGTGAAAGCAAACTATCAAACGATCAGGAGCAAGTGGCTATGGTGAAAAGAGTGGGGGATAATATCAAGAATGCCGTGGAGCGATACATGGCAGAAAAAGGCGCCTCATCAGAACTGGCCGGCTTCAACTGGGAATTCAATTTAATTCAGGATGATGAGACTGTAAATGCCTGGTGTATGCCAGGAGGAAAGGTTGCCTTTTACACAGCTATCATGCCCATATGTAAAGATGAGTTGGGTGTTGCCGTAGTCATGGGTCATGAGGTAGCACATGCCATTGCCAATCACGGAAGGGAAAGGATGAGTCAGGGCATGCTGGCCGAATTTGGGTTGGGAACGCTAAGCGTAGCCATGGGACAAAATCCAACGGCAACTCAAAACATATTTATGCAAGCTGTTGGTATTGGAACCAATGTGGGTATGCTCAAGTTTTCCAGGAGCCATGAGTCAGAAGCCGATCACATTGGATTGATTTTTATGTCTATGGCGGGATACGATCCGAGCGAAGCCCCTAAGTTTTGGGAACGCATGTCGTCATTGAGTGGAGGTGCCCAACCTCCGGAATTCTTATCAACACACCCATCGCATGAAACGAGGATCAATGATTTGAATAGTTGGATACCTGAGGCCATGCAGTATTACAAGAAGTAAAATTGGGTTAGGCGTTTGTCAAGTGCAGGCCGCATTCTTTGTGCGAAGTTTCCCACCACCACCGTCCAGCCCTTGAGTCTTCATGATCAGCAACGGCCCGCGTGCAAGGCAAGCAACCTATGCTGCGATACCCTTTTTGAAGAAGTGGATTGGTCGGTATGCCGTATTTTTCAATCAGCTCATTCACCCTTTTTTCTTCCCAATGTAAAAGCGGATTGTATTTAATCACCTGATGGGTGTCGTTCCATTCGACCAATTTCATTTTTTGGCGTGCACGGGTTTGATCTGATCTTATCCCCGTTACCCATACATGTGCATCCGATAAAGCCTTTTTGAGCGGTTCTATTTTCCTGATTTGACAGCATTCAAGTCTATCGTCAACGCTGTTGTAAAATGAGTTGGGTCCTTTGTGCGAAACCAAAGCATGTATGGAGGAGCTTTTGGGATAGTAGACCTTAATGTTTCTTTTCAGAAAAGCATTTGTTTGCGCTATGAGGTCGTGGGTCTCCTGAAACAATCGGCCCGTATCGATGGTGAAAATTTCTGTTGCCAGTTGATGGGTGCTAATCCAGTAGCTTAGTAATTGGGCTTCCTGCCCCAGTGCAGAGGAGAGCTTTACTTTGCTGCCATACTTTTCATCCAGCCATTTCAACCCCATTTCGGGGGTCAGGTCTTCAAGTGCGGATACGGTTGCCTGTGATATCATGCCGCAAATATATAATATCTATAGAAGTAATATACTAATAGTGTTAATAATTTAGGCCTATTTGAGTGGTTTTTTAAAGGCGGGAGGAATTATTTGTTGAAACCGCTTAGCTTGATTTCGGTGAGTTTCCTTTTTGTATCCAACGGAAAATCTCCCTTCATCACCCAGTCATAGTATGCAGGTTCATCTTTCAGCACCTGCAAGACAGGTTTATTTTTGTGCTTGCCGAAATTAATGAGTGCCTCTCCATTTTCGCCAAGTATCATTCGTCCTGCCAAGTCAATCAAACCTTGTGTTGTTAATTGATGCAGTACTTCCATGTCATTTTTGATCCTGCCTATCTCGTTACCTGAACCATCCGTCACAGGCTGGTCTTCATATTTGGCAATTTGGGAGATAAGCACTTCCATGGTGGCTTCCGTGTCGGCTTCTGCCGAGTGGGCGTTGATCATGTCTTTGCCGCAGTAGAACTTGTAGGCTGCAGCAAGGTTCCTCTTCTCCATCATGTGGTAGATCTTTTGCGCATCAATGATTTTCTTTCGTTCATAGTCGAATTCTACACCGGCCCGCAGGAACTCCTCCACCAACATTGGTACATCAAATTTGATAATGTTGAATCCAGACAGGTCGGCTCCTTCAAAAAACCTGGCATACTCCTTGGCAACCTCCTTGAAAGTGGGTTTACCCTTTACATCCTCATCGTAAATGCCGTGAAATACAGACGATTCGGTCGGGATCGGAATGGTTGGATTGATCCTGTTTGTTTTCTTGTGTACTTCGCCATTAGGCATTATTTTGATTACCGCAATTTCAATGATCCGATCCTGGGTAATGTTGGTGCCTGTGGTTTCCAAATCAAAGAAACAAATGGGTACTTTTAGGTTAAGCTTCATTTAGAAAAACAGGTCAATTAGGAAGAAATTTTTTGAGCGAGTACGTTCAAGTCGAGGCCGTTAAAATTACCCGAACTCATCATAATCAGATTTTGATTTTGCCACGATAATGAGGCAAGGTATTCATTCAGTTGATCGGAATCAGTAAATACCTTCAATTTTTGATTATTGAAAGCACCTTTGATGTCCGACTCGGCCATAGGATCCAGCCCTTTCATTTTTGCTTTTTCAGGATTGTAGTAGACCAAAGCCGTATCGCAGTGGCTCATTGAATTTTTATATTCAGGCAGGAAATTTTTGTTTAAACTGCTATAAGTGTACAGTTCCAGGCATCCAACCAGGTGGCGTTTTGGAAACAAAGTCTTCAGCGCTTCTAAGGATGCCTTAACTTTGGAAGGCGCATGGGCAAAATCTTTGTACACCACTGTCCATTTTGTTTCGATCAACTTTTGGAGTCTTCCATCGGCACCTTTGAAACTTGGAAGGGCCTCGTAGAACTGGTCATTGGTAATGCCTATTTTCTTGAGTACTTCTTTAGCCGCTGAGATGTTCTGCAAATTATGCTTCCCAAAAAGTTGAATGGGCGTTCGGTCTTTTCCAGAGTTGGTCAGATATACCACACCATTTTCCAACACATGGTCATGTGTTTTATAAGGTATCGCCTGTACATCAGGTCTTTCTATTTTACCAATGGTTTCAACAAGCTGGTCCTCGGTATTATAAATCAATGTGCCGCATTTTGGGGTCTCATCGGCCAATAATTCAAACTGCTTGTTATAATCCGTTTTGGTGGGAAAGACATTGGCGTGATCCCATGCAATTCCGCTAATCACTGCAATGTGGTGTTTGTATTTTAGAAATTTAGCCGTTCGATCCAAAGCAGAGCTTAAGTATTCGTCACCCTCAATAATTATGATCGGAGCATCGGAAAGCTTGACTGAATTTTCCATTCCGTTTTGTCGGGCACCCAGCACGAAATCAAATTTGCGGTGGTGAAACGAAAGTACGTGAATAATAAGAGCCGTGATTGTCGTTTTTCCATGACTGCCACAAATTACAATGCGTTGTTTATCAATCGATTGGTTGTAGATGAATTCCGGAAAGGAGTAAACAGGCAAGCCGAGCTCCTGGGCTTTGATTAATTCAGGATTATCCTTTTTGGCGTGCATCCCCAGGATAATGCCCTGGATAGAAGCATCTATTCTTTCTGGAAACCAACCCATCTTTTCGGGCAGCAGCTTATGTTTGGCCAGCAACGATCGGGATGGATCATGAATTTCATCATCAGATCCGGATACAAGGTGACCTTGCTCGCTGAGTGAGATGGCCAGGTTATGCATTACACTTCCACCGATGGAGATGAAATGAAATTTTCGTGGGTGAAACATTCTGCCCTTAAGTTAACAGTTAAAGGCTAAGTTAAAAAAAGAGATTGAAAAACAATGATAATCAACAAACTGCAGGTCTATTATTTATGGTTCACCTCAACTTATCTATTGACGTGCAGAAAATCTTTTGAGACAATTGGAAACAATAATTTCCAGTCAGGCAATTTATTCACACCTTCGAGTGTTAATGTTTGTGGAATGTGCAAAACTTGTTAATCATAATGAGACAATCCGAAGTGTCATTTTCTAGGTTTGTTGCCCTTAACAAGAATACGCGTCCAACAACCACACAATGGAACAAAGATCAACGTCATTGAGGCCAAGTTCTGCTTATGGCGGAGCGGGAAGCAAGTCTGGAAAGACCCTGGTGAGAGATATCACCGAGAGTCTTGGCAAACTTCCGCCTCAAGCGCTTGATCTGGAAGAGGCCGTGTTGGGTGCGCTGATGCTGGAGAAGAATGCGCTCACAGCGGTGGTCGAGTTCTTGCGGCCAGAGCATTTCTATTCCGATGCACACAGTCTCATTTATGCAGCGATCATTGATTTGTTCAAAGCATCAGATCCTGTGGATATGCGCACGGTGGTGTCGCAATTGCGAAAAAATGGCAAATTGGAATTGGTAGGTGGTGCGTATGCGATCGCAGAACTTACTTCCAAAGTCAGCTCTGCTGCCAATATTGAATACCACTCCAGGATCATCATTGAGATGGCCATCAAGAGGAACCTGATTCAGATAGCTTCTCAGGTTCATCACGATGCCTACGAAGATACCAACGATGTATTTGAATTGTTAGATAAGACGGAGCAATCCATCTATCAGATAGCTGACTCGAACCTGAGGAAGAACTACGATAGCATGAAGTCGTTGATGTTTCAGGCTACCAAGGAGATTCAGGAAAAAAGGAACCATAAGGATGGACTAACTGGTGTGCCTAGCGGATTTTCGCGTCTTGATCGAATTACCTCCGGATGGCAAAAGTCTGACCTCATCATCATAGCTGCCCGGCCGGGTATGGGTAAAACAGCTTTTGTGGTTTCAGCGCTGCGTAACGCAGCAGTGGATTTCAACTTTCCCGTGGCCATATTCAGTTTGGAGATGGCGTCCATTCAGTTGGTGAACAGGCTGATATCTGCTGAAGCCGAATTGGAGTCGGATAAAATCAGAAAAGGCAATATACAGGAATTTGAATGGCAGCAGTTGGTGCATAAAACCAATCGACTCTCAACTGCACCTATTTTTATTGATGATACCCCTGCACTATCCATCCTTGAGTTAAGGGCAAAATGCAGAAGGTTGAAGGCAGAGCATAACGTGCAGCTTATTGTGGTGGATTATCTGCAATTGATGAAAGGCGAAATAGGAGGAAACCGTGAACAGGAGATTGCCTCAATTTCAAGGGCATTAAAAGGAGTGGCCAAGGAATTGAATGTTCCGGTGATTGCCCTGTCGCAGTTGAGCCGAGGCGTTGAAACACGTGGTGGAGACAAACGACCTCAGCTTTCAGACCTTCGTGAATCAGGCTCCATTGAACAAGATGCCGATATTGTTATGTTCTTGTACCGGCCGGAGTACTATAAAATTACGGTGGATGAAGATGGTATGCCCACTCAGGGTATGGCGGAGGTGTTGATTGCCAAGAACAGAAACGGATCCCTCGACAATGTGAAACTCAAGTTCATCGGAAAATATACCAAGTTTTCTGATTTTGAAGGTCCTGCCAATGAGAACCCCTTCTCCGGCATGATTACCAAGGAGAGCCGATTGAATACATTTGATAAGCCGCAAGAGCCTCCATTGCCCGATGATGAGACGCCCTTTTAGGAATCATTTCAAGGATGATGCGACCGTTGCAGAGGGTAATCCTTACTGGTTTTTAATTTTAGCAGTCAATTCGTAACTTATAGAGTATGAAAGCGCTCATACTTAGTGGTCCTGGTCAAATTGAACTCAAGGAAATTCCTAAGCCGGAATTATCGATGGGAAAGGCCCTTGTGAAAATGAAAGCTGTGGCACTGAACAGACGGGATGATTGGATTAGAGCCGGCAAATACCCTCGGATCAAATATGGAGTCACTTTAGGGTCTGATGGATCAGGTGTGGTGGAAGAAGTCTTTGATGATATACACAAGCCCTGGGTGGGTCAGGAAGTGGTGATCAATCCAAACATTGATTGGGGAAATGTCCCTGAAGTGCAATCACACAAATACACCATTCTGGGCATGCCTGTTGATGGCACATTTTCTGAATACATCTTGGTGAATGTCGATCGGCTCCATCACAAACCATTTCACCTGGATTTTCTTCAGGCAGCAACATTGCCTCTGGGAGGCCTTACTGCCTATCGTGCGCTTTTCAAAAGAGGAGGCTTAAGACCGGGGATGAACGTTTTGATTTCAGGATTTGGGGGGGGAGTAGCTCAGTTTGCATTTCTATTCGCTCAGGCTGCAGAAGCCAATGTGTACATTACATCAGGCAGTGATGAAAAGATTCAGAAAGCATTGAAAATGGGCGCAATGGGAGCTTTCAATTACAAGACACAAAACAATTACGAAGACCTGTGGAAGACCAAAGGGGGATTTGATTTGATTATTGACAGCGCGGGGGGCGATCAGCTGAATAATTATATCAAAATACTACGACCACACGGAAGGATTGTGTTTTATGGGGCAACAAATGGTTTGCCAGGCAAAGTGGATTTATACCGCATGTTTTGGAATCAACTGACGCTACAGGGTACTACCATGGGTAATGATTCTGAATTCAATGAGATGCTCTCATTTGTGAGCAAGTACAAAGTCAGACCCGTTGTGGATTCCATCAGGCCCTTTTCAAAAATCGTGGAGTCTTTCGAAGACATCACCAAGCCCAACAAAGTAGGTAAAATAGTATTTCAGCTGTAAAGAAAAAGCCACTAAGTGATAGTGGCTTCTCTTTTAGTCCATCAATCTGCTAGATAATTTTGGACGAATTTCTTACCCAGTCTCTGATCTGCGACCTTGTCTTTCCTGTTTTCATCTGCAACCGGCCGATGAGTTCATTTTCACCATTGGCCATAAACTGCAGGTCTTTATCGGTAACATTAGGAAAGGTATTCCGAATCTTTCCGCTGAGGTCGTTCCAATTGATTTGAGTTAAATTGTTTTCTTTGTTTCTAATTAACTTTTCTTCTTTGATATTCGTCATTGTTTAGATCTTTTTTTATTACAAAATGGATTGATTACTGATTCTTGTTAGTTTCAAACTCGGTTCAATTCATGACCTCTGAAAGATTCGAATCGATCGCTGATTTTCCCCTCGTCATATAGGTGTTAAGCTTTTCGTCAAATGCCTTCTTAGCTGATTTTAATGAATCGTTGGCTTTCCTGACTACTGTCATCAGCCAGCTTTTTAGATTCATTCTTAATTTTTTTCCTTGTTTTTCTTCCGCTCCTGGGTGCCAGCAACAATCCTGTGGCAGCGCCTATGGCTGTACCCAATAGAAATCCGCCAATAACTTTAGTTTTGGTATTCATAATTTTGAATTTTAAGTTTTAGGTCTTGAGATTTTCAAGACGTTCTTTGAAGGATGAATTTTGTTAAGGGTGTGATCATGAAATTACATGCCAGTAAATGTTTGATGCACAGCTTTGAATGCTGCACTTTGTCCTTCATTACTAATACAACGCCCATGAGCGTATAAAAGTTCAAAAACGAATTTACTTTCCTGTAGGTGCTGACTTGTTTAGTCCAACTCATCCCGGAGTTGTTTCAACTCGGTTATTGTTTTATGATTATTTTGCCGGGCTGCCATTTTTATTCCTTCAGCCAACACAATTTTTGTCTCTTCTATACGGTTTTGATCTAGCAGCAGCTTAGCAGCCTGATAATATGCTGGTACATATTGGGGGTTGTCTCTCAATAGTGCCAACAATATTGAGGTGGCTCTTTCCGGATCTTCATTTGCCAACTCCAGCGCCAACGCGTATCGGCTAAAAGCATCCTGCGGATCTTCCTGGATGAATTGTTCCAGTAACTTTACACGTTCAAGATTCATTTAGTTTTTCAAGGTACAGGTTCAAATTTTACCATTTTATAAACTATCTTGAGCCCAAGTTAATAAGGATTTTGTTTAACGATTTGATAATCATTTTGTTGGTCATTGTATGAAGATATTAGTTTGCATTAGTCATGTGCCAGATACCACATCCAAGATCAATTTTGTGGAGAATAACACGAAATTTGACACTACGGGAGTTCAATTCATAATTGGTCCATACGATGATTATGCGCTGGCCAGGGCCATTGAATTGAAAGAAGCGTTGAAAGCCACCGTGACGGTATTGAATGTAGGGCCGGCTGAGACTGAACCAACACTGAGAAAGGCATTAGCCATTGGAGCCGATGATGCGATTCGCGTCAATGCGTTACCTACCGATTCTTATTTTGTAGCAACACAAATAGCCGAACAGGCAAAGGGATTTGACCTGATCTTAATGGGCAGAGAATCCATCGACTACAATACTGGTGTGGTGCACATTATGGTGGGTGAGTTGTTGGGCATGCCGGCATTTTCTCCCGTAATGAAATTGGACATAGATGGAACAACTGTAAAAATGCAGCGTGAAATTGAGGGAGGTAAGGAGTCACTTGAGGCCACTTTGCCTTTGGTGGCAGGATGTCAGGAACCTATCGCAGAGTGGAAGATCCCCAACATGCGGGGCATTATGTCGGCACGCACCAAACCACTTAATGTGGTAGAGCCAAAGACCATTGATGCGGCAGTTCAATTCAAGAAATATGAAATGCCTGCACCGAAGGGTGCGGTAAAAATGATTAGTGAAGACAATGTATCTGAATTGGTAAGTTTACTTAAGAATGAGGCTAAGGTTATTTAAAATAGTTGAACAATAGAATATGGCAATATTAGTTTTTGCAGAGAGCGCTGACGGAAAAATCAGAAAGACCTCACTGGAGGCGGTGGCCTATGCGCATGCCATGGGCGACAAAGTTTCAGCTGTGGTATTGGGAACGGTCGATAAGTCAGAATTGGAAGGGCTTGGCAAGTACGGAGCGAACAAAGTGCTGTCTGTTGCCGATGAGCGACTCAACCAGGGCGTGATTAAAGCTTATGCCTCTGTGCTCAATCAGGCGATGGATGCCGAAGGGGCAGACACACTTGTATTAGCCAATTCCTCACTGGGCACGCCTGTAGCTGCCAGCGTGGCCATCAAGCAAAAGGCAAGTCTTGCCTCAAATGTAGTGGAACTTCCTGACACAAGTGGTGGCTTTGTGGTAAAGCA
Source organism: uncultured Ohtaekwangia sp. (assembly GCA_964395905.1). Taxonomy (GTDB): domain Bacteria; phylum Bacteroidota; class Bacteroidia; order Cytophagales; family Cyclobacteriaceae; genus ELB16-189. The sequence continues at coordinate 628 of CAYNCP010000052.1, read as the reverse complement.
AAGCATCTATACCGGAAAGGCTTTCGCGATGGTGGAAATGAAGCAGAAGAAGAAAGTAATTGGGATTAGGAAAAATGCAGTGGAACTGAAAGAAGTAGGAGGAAGTGCGGAAATAACGAATTATAATGCAAACCTTACGGATGCCGACTTTGCCACCAGGATCACCAGTACCGAGAAAGCAACAGGCGAAATCTTGCTGCCAGAAGCCGAAATTGTAGTGTCTGGAGGACGAGGAATGAAAGGACCTGAGCATTGGAACATTATTGAGGATTTGGCAAAAACACTTGGTGCGGCTACAGGCTGCAGCAAACCGGTCTCTGATATCGGATGGCGACCTCATCATGAACACGTAGGCCAGACAGGTATTAAGGTAGCCCCTCAGCTCTACATTGCCATCGGTATTTCTGGCGCCATTCAACACCTGGCGGGGGTAAATTCATCCAAGTACATCGTGGTAATTAATAAAGACCCCGAAGCCCCGTTTTTTAAAGCGGCCGATTATGGCATAGTGGGTGATGCCTTTACCGTGGTACCCAAGCTTACGGAGGCACTAAAGGCCGCCAAATAAGTGGTAACTTATTTTTTTAAAGTTGATGGGTTTATCAATATTTATTTAATTTCGATTCTA
>CAYNCP010000051.1:0-28472 GCA_964395905.1 uncultured Ohtaekwangia sp. | reverse complement strand
CTTTACCTCGTGGGCATGGGGGGTTTGCAGCCTCACGATCAGGTAATCAGTGGCAGGATTGGGGTACATCTGAACAAGCCTGGTGGCCTGAGAAGTCTCCATAAACGGACTTTCTGTGCTTTGCGCGAACCCAATCACGGATAGTGACACGAAAAGTACTAATAATATGGCTTTGCAATTCCTCACTCTGCTATTTACGTAAAATGCGTGCTTTAGGGTTTACCAAATAATAAAGAATGTGTTATTAATGGAAGTTAGACGCAAATTGTAAGCCAAAGTTTAAGTGCAATCTGGAGGAATTTTCATGATGATATCTGCTTGAATGCCTGCGGTAGTGCACTAATCAAGTCTGAGGCACTAAGCGAAATCTGGCCTTGTTCAAACCCAGCCAAATCACCAGCAAAACCATGAACAAATACCCCAATTATGGCGACATCCAGTGGATTTAAGGGCTGGGCCAGAAGGCCTGTGAGGATTCCGGTAAGCACATCGCCACTTCCCCCTGTTGCCATACCCGGATTTCCGGTAGAGTTAAAAAAAGTAGTTCCATCTGGTGACACAATGGCACTGTATGCACCTTTTACCACAACGATACATTTGGTTTGAGCTGCCAATTGCCTCACTTTATCCATTTTATCAAAATCGTTTTTCCAAGCGCCAATCAGACGTTTCAATTCCCCGGGATGCGGAGTAAGTATACTGTTGGCCGGCAATAGATGAAGAAGTGAGGAATCAGATGCCAGTATGTTGATACCATCTGCATCTATGACCATTGGAACCTTTACCCTTTGCAGCAAGTGCTTGAATGCCTGGATTGTTTTTGGCGATTGGCCAATGCCTGGGCCAATACCAACAGAGGAATATCCTTTCAAATCCGGATCCGTGGTAAACCATTGTGAATCTGTATCAATAGAAGCCATTGCTTCCGGAACAGACACCTGAATAATGGAATAGCCGCACTTTGGCACATGCGCGGTAAGTAAGCCAACTCCGGATTTTAGGGCAGCTTTGGCAGCCAAGACACAAGCACCCATTTTCCCTTCACTACCGGCTATCAGCAGGGCTTTACCAAAGTCACCTTTGTGCGCAAATTTATTTCTTTTGGGTAGTTTACTTTTAACGTATTTCTTATTGATCAGATAATTAGACGTGCTAATCTCTTTTAGAAATACATTGCTAAGTCCAATATTGATGGCCTCCCAGGTTCCCACTCTGCTTTCATTTTCAGGAAAAAGAAACGAAAGTTTTGGACTTTGAAAGGTAACTGTGAAGTGGACATTTACAGTAATCCCTTCGGTAGGTTGATCTGCAAAAAGACCGGATGGAATATCAATAGCAACTCTGGTGGAGCCAGTGCTGTTAACTTCGTTCACCACATCTGCATAGAGTCCATCCAATTTTCTTGAGAGCCCGGAACCAAAAATCCCATCAATGATGACATGGCTATCTTTAAAGGCTTCCTTTTCAGGCCTGTCTGTAAACTCAGCATATTTTACCTTATCGGGAAGCCTTTTCTTGTTTATGCCAAAATCAATCGATTCCGGTGCAGCACCCTTAACGATCCATACCGAAACATCATAACCCCAGGCTGAAAGCAGTCGTGCAATACCCAATCCATCGCCCCCATTGTTGCCGGTACCGCAAACGATACCTACCTTTTTGGTAGTGCTAAACTTTTCGGCATACCAATGGACGAAAGCCTGACAAGCGCGCTCCATAAGGTCAATGGAAGCAATGGGTTCATTCTTAATGGTGTATAAATCCCATTCCTTGATTTGAGATGTATTTAGTATTTTGAGCATGCCTTAGGCGAAGATAAGCATCGCGTCTGAGTTTTACATTTATGATCAGGGACGTACCCAAAGATTTACTCGCTAGAAACCTCATCAACCAGGAACAATTTGATCGCATTGATCCCATTGTATCTCGAAAAACGGTTTCTGTATTTTATGAGCTGAGAACTCTACTTTACCTGGGGGTAATGCTTTTCACCACTGGCGTGGGAATACTGATCTATGAAAACATTGGAGAACTTGGGCATGTACTCAGTATTACCGCATTATGCATCATCACCCTTGTTTGTTTTTGGTATGCATTTACAAAAGGAGCTCCTTTTACTATCGAGAAGGTTGAGCACCCAACTCCCTATTTTGATTATATCGTGTTGTTGGGGAGTTTGCTTTTCATTTCTGTTCAAGGTTATCTCCAATTTCAATATCAGTTGTTTGACGACCATCTAGGCTGGAGCACATTGATCACAGCGATCGTTTTTTTTTATATCTCTTATCGGTTCGACCACCTGGGTGTACTCTCATTGGCGATCACCGCCCTGGCCTCTTTTTGGAGCATCACCGTTTCCCCTCAAAAGTGGTATCATGGCAATTTCTTTGAAACGGCAAACCTTCACATTACCGCTCTTTTTTTTGGTTCCATCTTGGCTATGATTGCCATTGCATTGGATTGGAAGTCAATAAAAAAGCACTTCACGTTTACTTACCTCAATTTCTGCAGTTTGATTTTTTTTGTGGGTGCTACGGCCGGATTGTTTGAAGGTACTCATTACGGAATATACATTCTGTTGATTTATGCAGGATGCGCATTTTCCGTTTTCTATGCGAATCGAGAAAAATCATTTTTGTTTTTGTTATATGCATTTGTGTTCGGCTACATCGCTACTACGTATTTATTTGTAGAGTGGGTACTTGATGATATTCCCGAACTCATTTTTTACTATTCTATATTATCCTGTGGTGGTTTCATTTACTTTATCCTGTCTTACAAAAAATTCTTTAATCGAAAAACATGAGAAGTGCCTATAATGAAAATTGGCTATACAATCTGGAGGTCATCAAAGAAACAAAACGATGGCTCAAAGCAGGTCTAATTGACATCGCCCAGCACAAGGCAATTTCAGAATCACATGCCAGTCATTTCTATCATCCAAACTTCATAATTAGAATTTTGATTTTCATTGCCACGCTGATTGGGCTTTCTGGTGTCACCGGTGTATTGGCACTCCTTATTTTAGATACCAATTCAACAATCATTTCTATTGGCTGCATCATTTATGGTATTGCATCATTCTATATTGTTGACAATCTCTTCATTAAAAAGTCAAATCATTACAAATCAGGTTTAACTGAGGCTCTGATTTATCACGCTTGTGGATTTACCATTGGAGGAGTAGCTGGTTTGTTTGATTTTGAAATGGTTCCAATGCTAATCTTAAGCGTACTTGTACTCTCGTTTACAGCCTATAGGTACCTGGATTTACTCACCACCCTTGCGTCAGGATTAACACTCGGTTTTTTGGTATTCTATGAGTTATTCGCACTTGGAGGAGTTTTTAGACAGATTATTCCCTTTGTTTTCATCATCCTATTTGCTGTCATCTATTTTGGTGTACGAAAGCTGCAAACAAAACCCAAATGCTCTATATGGACCAGCAACTTAACGATTGTTGAATCACTCAGCTTACTGATCATATACCTGGCTGGAAATTATTTGGTCGTGAGAGAATTGAGTGTGAATCTTATGGACTTATCGCTAGGCGAAGGTGAAGACATTCCATTTGCCTATCCCTTTTATGCGTTAACCATTTTGCTGCCTGCCCTATATCTATATTTCGGAGTAAAGGAAAAAGACTTTGTGCTAATTCGAACAAGCCTGATTGTGATTGCATTTTCTGTTTTTACTTTTAAATACTACTATGGCTTCAATCACCCTGAGGTCACACTGACCATAGCAGGGCTAATTTTGCTGGGCATATCGCTCGTCCTGCTCAATTATTTGAAAAGCATCCGGGCCGGATATACTCGCGAAAATCTGCTCTCAGAAAAGTGGAGCAGTATGAATGCAGAAGCATTCGTAATCTCTCAGACCATGGGCGGCAATCAGTTAAGCGCAGAGAATCTCAAAAGAGAAGGTGGCAGTTTTGGAGGGGGTGGTGCTAGTGGTGATTTTTAGCTAGATTATGTGGAGCCATTTTTAAATATGTTGGAAATAAGACCATGTTGCGAACATTGCGGAATTGAACTTCCCAATCCTTCTACAGAGGCAATGATTTGCACTTTCGAATGCACCTTTTGCAGGGATTGCGCCACCAAGGTATTTCAGAATGTTTGCCCCAATTGCGGTGGAGGGTTTACGCAACGACCCGTACGTCCAACTGAATATCTTGAAAAATATCCGATTTCTCCCAAGAGAATACATCATCCTAAAAATCTGGGTGAGCATACGCAGTTGTTGAAGAAGTATAAAAACATACCACCGGAAAACCGATAAAATAAATTTGATGCAACGAAAAACACTCGATCAAATTCTAGGGATAGATTATCCCATCATCATGGCGCCAATGTTCCTGATCTCCAATACCAGGATGATAAAGGCAGCGCTCGACAATGGCATCTCGGGAGCATTTCCAGCCTTGAATTACCGTACAGACAAAGAATTGAGATCCGCTATTAAAAACATCAAAGATCATTCTGACAAACCTTTCGGAGTTAACCTGATCGTAAACAAGTCGAATCCAAAGTACAAAGCTCAATTGCAAACCTTATTGGAAATGGAAGTAGCATACATTATTACATCATTGGGTAATCCCAAGGAAGTAATAGAAAAAGCTAAACCAAAAAATATAAAAGTGTTTTGCGATGTGGTTGATCTGGCGTACGCACAAAAGGTGGAGTCGTTGGGTGCTGACGCTGTTATTGCCGTTAACTCAGACGCAGGAGGTCATGCAGGAAAAATTACTCCAAAAGAGTTGATTACTTTACTCAAAGAGAATTGCAGCTTGCCCATCATATCTGCAGGAGGAATCGCCCGGGGAATTGATTTAAAAGATGCAATGGACTGGGGTGCTGCTGGAGCTTCTATCGGTACGCTTTTTATCGCCTGCAACGAAGCTGAAATATCACAGGAGTATAAACAAGCAATCGTAGACTATGGAGCCAAAGACATTGTACTCACCACCAAAATGTCAGGTTCAGCGCTCACGGTCATCAATACGCCATACGTTCAAAGCATTGGTACCAAAGCCACCTTTTGGGAATGGCTGCTCAACAACAATAAGTCGCTAAAGAAATATGTAAAGATGTTAATTGCATTTAGGGGGATGAAGCAAGTGGAAAAAGCCGCCAAAGAAGCCACCTACAAGACAGTTTGGTGTGCCGGCCCGGCTATCGAACATGTAGATAGCATTAAACCAGTGGCTGAGATTATTCAAAAGCTTACTAAAGAATATGATCAGGCCAATGCTTTGGTGGAAAATTGAATGTAGCAATTATGAAAATTTCACCTTTTAAACTGGAACGATATTTTGATAAGTACGAATTCTCAGCTCCCTATTTACTTAGCAGTTCAGATTGTGAGCCACTACAACTGAATGAGTTACTGGATTTGTCTGATGACAAAACCCGTGAAGAATGGCGTACATTAAAACTTGGTTATACAGAATCAAAGGGTGATCCAAAGTTGAGATATGAAATCTCAAAATTGTACAATTCCATTACCCCCGATGATGCACTCGTATTGGTTCCTGAAGAAGGAATTTTTATTGCGATGAATGTGCTGCTTGACAAAGGTGATCATGTAGTTACCACTTTTCCTGGCTATCAATCATTGTATGAGGTGGCAGAAAGCATTGGATGCGAAGTTTCAAAATGGGAACCTGATCTGAATTTAAAATTTCAGATTCAAGATTTGAAATCTCTGATTACAGATAAAACAAAACTTATTGTCATCAACTTTCCACACAACCCTACGGGAGCACTAATTTCCAAATCAGAACTTAACGACATCATTGAGCTCGCCAGAGAAAAAAATATTTTCATTTTCTCAGATGAGATGTATCGCTTTATGGAATATAACCCTGTAGACAGACTAAATTCCGTTTCCGACCTGTACGAAAATTCAATCTCACTATTTGGACTAAGTAAGACTTTTGGACTGCCCGGATTGCGAATCGGTTGGCTCACAACCAAGAGCAGTCAGATCATGAAGCAATTGATAACCTTTAAAGATTACACCACCATTTGCAACAATGCGCCCGGTGAAAAACTAGGGACTATCGCATTGCAACATAAAGAAAAACTTATTGCACGAAGTCTTACTATTATTGAAAGCAACCTTAAACTGATTCAAGATTTTGCCAATCATAATAGTGAATGGTTTAATTGGAAAACACCAAAAGCTGGATCTATTGCCTTTCCGGAATTAAAACTTGAAGAGCCACTTATTGATTTTTGTCAGGATCTGATGAATAAGAAAGGCGTCATGCTGCTACCCAATGAGATATATGATTTCGAGCGGAAGCACGTGAGAATTGGCTTTGGAAGAAATACTTTACCCAAAGTGCTCCAAGTATTTGAAGAGTATATTACCGCAAGGGGATAAACATGTAAACATTAGAGGTGCTAAAAAACGCAGCACCAGGATACATTAAGGCGCTTGTTGGCCGAAGAATTGGTAATTCAACGGAATGTACTTTTTCCATTCTTCAGGAACCTGGCTTTCTTCAAAAATAGCATCCACCGGACAAGCGGGCACACAGGCGTCACAGTCAATACAAGTTTCAGGATCGATATAAAGTTGTTTACCTGTTGGGTCAAAACCCTCCTCTTTACATTCCTGTCCGCTTCCATCCGTGCTGATCGGTCCATGGATGCAATCAACGGGGCAAACATCTACACAAGCGGTATCGCAAGTTCCAACGCAAGGTTCACAAATCGTATAAGGCATATCGGGAATAGTTTAGAGTTGATTAATGTTATCTTCCTGAATGAGAAATGTCATGGTCACAGGTTAAATATAAAAATAAATTGAACTCGAAAAAATATTAGGCAAATTCAAATTGTTATTGTGAAGCAGGCAGGGTAAATTTAAGTAATCTGAAATTTTATGAGTGAAACCCAAGCAAACGGTAAAAAAACGACCGTTGAAAAAGAAAAAGTGTCCATCAGGTTTGCTGGCGACTCGGGAGACGGTATGCAACTCACCGGATCGCAGTTTAGCTTTACCTCTGCCTTGTTTGGAAATGACCTGGCCACATTCCCGGACTTCCCTGCTGAAATACGGGCCCCTTTGGGAACCGTAGAGGGGGTATCAGGCTTTCAGGTCCAAATTGGAGGAGTCAATATTTATACGCCTGGCGATCTGGCTGATGTACTGGTAGCCATGAATCCTGCTGCTTTAAAATCAAATCTTAGATATGCCAGAGTGGGCGGCACCATCATTCTTGATATGGATGCTTTCGACAAACGCAACATTGAAAAAGCGGGCTTTAACAGCAATCCGGTCGAAGATGGATCCCTCGATGGCTATAATGTGGTCGAAGCGCCCATTTCATCGCTCACTAAAACTGCATTGGATGGCATTCAGTTAGATAACAAGAGCATTATGCGATGCAAAAACATGTTTGCATTGGGCATGATGTACTGGTTATTCGACCGCAGCCTCAGTGATACAGAAAAATACCTGGATAATAAATTTAAAAAAACTCCCGCACTGGCCGAAGCCAACAAGAAGGCATTGCATACCGGCTATCACTTTGCAGAAACCATAGAGGCACTGCCTTCAATGTACAAGGTGCCTGCAGCCAAAATAGATAAAGGCAAATACAGACACATATCTGGCAACGTGGCTACAGCATGGGGTTTTATGGCAGCCGCTGAGAAGATGGGTAAGAAATTGTTTTATGGTTCTTATCCCATCACGCCAGCCAGCGATATCCTGCACGAACTTTCAAAACACAAGCATCTTGGGGTAGTCACATTACAAGCAGAAGATGAAATTGCAGCGGTTTGCTCCGCGTTGGGAGCAAGCTATGCGGGACAAATAGGGTTGACCGCGTCATCCGGACCCGGCATTGCCTTAAAAGGAGAAGCCATTGGACTTGCCATAATGGCCGAGTTGCCTTTGATAGTCGTTGATGTGCAGCGCGGTGGACCTTCTACAGGGTTGCCAACCAAAACCGAGCAAGCCGACATCAATCTGGCGCTTTATGGAAGAAACAGCGAGAGTCCATGCATCGTTTTGGCCGCAAGCACTCCATCCGACTGTTTTGATTTTGCGTACACTGCAACAAAGCTTGCCTTTGAGCATATGACCCCTGTAATATTATTAACCGATGGGTATCTCGCGAATGGATCCGAGCCCTGGAAATATCCAAAGATGTCGGAACTGCCAGACATCAATGTGCCTATTGCCCAACCCAATGGTAAAGCCTACATGCCTTACCTCCGAAATAAAGAAACGCTAGCCCGGTATTTTGTTGCTCCAGGCACCCCAGGGTTTGAGCATCGAATTGGTGGACTTGAGAAACAGGAAAACAGCGGTAATGTTTCATACGATCCTGCCAATCATGAAGCCATGGTTAAGGTGCGTGCCGAGAAAGTGGAGCGGGTCGCCAACTATATCCCTGAACAACAAGTGATGGGCGAAGGAAAAGGAAAACTTCTTGTGGTGGGCTGGGGGGGTACCTATGGAAGTTTGCATACTTCAGTATCTGAATTGTGGAAAGCGGGTAAAGATATTGATCACGCCCACTTTAATTATATCAATCCGCTTCCAAAAAACACGGAAAAATTATTCTCCAACTACGAAAAGATAGTGGTATGTGAATTGAACATGGGGCAATTTGCTTCCCATCTGAAAAGCAAATTTCCGCATTTAACTTTTGAATCGTATAACAAAATTCAAGGTCTTCCTTTTACGGTGACTGAATTGAAAGAAAAATTTCTCGACTTATTAAAAGCATAACCTATGGCTGACGTTGCAGAAAAAAAAGATGGACCTAAACTGACCAAAAAAGATTTTGCGAGCGATCAATTGGTGAGGTGGTGCCCCGGATGCGGAGATTACTCTATTTTGTCGGCCATGACAGCCGCACTGCCGCAATTGGACATTCCCAAGGAAGATATTGTCTTCGTTTCCGGAATAGGTTGCGCAGCCCGCTTCCCCTACTACATGAATACTTATGGCTTTCATACCATTCATGGAAGAGGTCCTGCCGTGGCCACTGGGGTAAAGCTTGCCAATCCTAAACTTAGCGTGTGGGAAATTCAAGGTGATGGTGACGCACTGGCGATTGGTGGCAACCATTTCATCCATGCCTTAAGGAGAAACATTGACATTAACATCTTGTTGTTCAATAATGAGATTTATGGATTAACCAAAGGCCAATATTCCCCTACCTCACCTACCGGCCTGGTAACCAAGTCTACACCGTTTGGTGCAGTTGAGAGACCCTTCCATGCCGGAGAGTTGGTGCTTGGTGCTCAAGGAACCTACTATTCTCGAACCATCGATACCAATCCAAAATTGATGACAGAGATTTTCGTGAAGGCGGCCAAACACGTGGGGACCTCCATGGTAGAAATTTTGCAAAACTGTGTCATCTTCAATGACGATGCCCATGGAAACGTGACCGATCGTACCAAGCGGGATGATTTCCAGTTGCATGTAGAGCACGGAAAACCCATGCTGTTTGGAAAAGATAATCAGAAAGGGCTAAGACTGAACGGACTTAAACTGGAAGTGGTCACGCTGGGTGAAAACGGAATTTCTGAGGGAGATATTTTGGTGCACGATGCACATGAGCCTGATGCTACACTTCACATGATGCTGGTAAGATTGAAGCCACCGGAATTTCCAATGGTGCTTGGGGTTATTCGAGAAGTGGATGCCCCCGCCTACTCAGAAAGATTGGAAGAAGAAATAAAGTTGAGTAGTCAAAAATCAAATTACACTTGTATGGACGATCTCCTCAACAGTGGCGAAACCTGGGAAGTAAAATAATGGACAGCGAGGCACTCATCATTTTCTTTTTTGCAGGCGTCATCATGGTAGGAGCTGGTGTACTAGTATCAAGCCTGGTGGCTCCCCGATCAAAAAATGATCAGAAGGATGAGCCTTATGAGTGCGGCATCCCTACACAAGGACCCTCCATGATTCAGTTCAAAGTTGGCTATTACTTATTTGCCATTTTGTTCTTGATTTTTGATGTGGAAACTGTATTTATTTTCCCCTGGGCGGTGGTCATGAAGAAAGTGGGACTGCCTGCCTTCATTGAAATTGTCATATTTTTTATTGTGCTGGGTCTGGGGTTAATCTACGCCTGGAAAAAGAAAGCATTGAAATGGGAATAAACCAAAATACCATAAGCCCTGCAGAGCACGAAAAATTGCTCAAAGACTTTCCTGGAGAAGTGAAGAGGGGCCCCGGCAGCAACATTGTAATAACATCTGTAGATGGGGTGGTGAACTGGGCACGAGCAAATTCCTTATGGCCTCTGGTTTTTGGAACCAGCTGTTGTGCCATTGAAATGATGGCCACTGGAGCCAGTCGACATGATTGGTCAAGATTTGGAACAGAAGTGGCTCGCGCAACGCCAAGGCAATCAGATCTGATTGTAATTGCCGGAACAATAGTCAATAAAATGGCACCTGTGTTAAAGCGTCTATATGATCAAATGGCAGACCCTAAGTATGTTATTGCCATGGGTGCCTGCGCTACGTCTGGTGGTCCGTTCTATTACAATACTTATTCGGTTGTTAAGGGCGCTGACCATATCATCCCAGTGGATGTTTACGTGCCGGGATGCCCACCCAGGCCGGAGGCTTTGTTGTATGGAATTATGGAGCTACAAAAGAAAATAAAAAGTGAAACGATTAAGGACCGCAGGGATCCTATGAAGGACTTTATATAGATGAGAATTGTATTCACTGCACCTCTTGACTGCTAAATAATTAGCAGCTAGTACGCAACGTTGCAGAGAAAGTACGTCAGTAAAATGAAGAACGAAGAAATCAAAAAATTTATACTAGATCGTGTGCCGGAGGCCGAGTGCGTGGAGGGCACTCAGTTCCTCCAGGTGACCGTACCTTCAGAAAAACTTCTTTCTATAGCCCCAGAATTAAAATCAAATGACGATACCTCATTTGATTTTCTTTTTTGTCTCACCGGTGTCGACTGGCCTGCGCATGTGGAGGTAGTGTATCACCTGAAATCAACCCGGCATAACCACCAGCTGGTGCTTAAAGGAAAGATCAACTCCCGCGACAATCCAGAAATTGAAACCGTATGCCACATTTGGAGAACGGCTGAACTCCATGAACGGGAAGCCTTCGAACTATTTGGTATTAAATTTTTAAATCATCCTGACCTTAGGCTCCTGTTGTTACCGGATGACTGGGAAGGCTATCCCATGCGTAAGGATTACGATGATCCAATCAATATGATTGAATATTAAGATGGAAGAAACCATAGAAAAAGAACTGGAATCGAAAGAGTACTTCATCAACATGGGGCCTCAACATCCCAGTACCCATGGGGTGCTTAGACTTGTTCTTTCTCTTGACGGTGAGATCATTAAGAAAGTACAACCGCACCTGGGATACATTCACCGGTCCATCGAAAAAATGTGCGAGCATGACAGCTATCAGCAAATTGTGCACCTCACCGACCGCATGGATTATTTATCATGCCATATTAACAATGAAGCGGTGTGTTTGGCTGTTGAACAGGCCCTGCAGATTGAGGTACCAGACCGGGTAAAAGTCATACGAACAATTATAGATGAGCTTACCCGCCTATCATCACACCAACTGTGGTGGGGTGTAATGGGGATGGACCTTGGAGCAATTACCACGTTTCTTTATGGCTTCCGCGATCGTGAATTGATCACAGATATTTTTGAGGAAACTTGTGGAGCCAGGCTTACCATGAACTACAATATTCCAGGCGGACTCTTTTTTGATATTCATCCCAATTTTCAAAAGCGAACCAAGGACTTTATCGCTCACTTTAAGAAGAAGCTTCCGGAATATGACACGCTCCTCTCCAACAATGTCATATTCAAGCAAAGAATGGAAGGGATTGGAAGGCTGACTAAAGAAGACGCTATCAGCTATGGCGTGACAGGTCCTACCGGGCGAGCTTCGGGATTTTCTTGTGATGTCAGAAAGCAACACCCCTATATGGCTTATGAGAAAGTTCAATTTAAGGAGATCATTGACACGGAAGGTGATTGCCTGGCGCGATACAGATGTCGAATAGCGGAAATGTGGGAATCGATGTCCATCATTGAACAACTGATTGACAACATCCCTGAAGGACCCATTAAAGTACCCACTAAAGTTGTAATTAAACTGCCCAAAGGGGAATGGTATCAAAAAGTAGAAACAGCAAGAGGAGAATTTGGTGTATATATCATTAGCGAAGGACAAAAGAGCCCATATCGATTAAAATTCAGATCACCAGGCTTCAGCAATCTATCTGCATTAGATCACATGGCGCGGGGAAGCAAAATTGCAGACCTTGTCGCCATCATGTCAACTTTGGATTTAGTTATACCTGATATCGATCGTTAATGAACTGGCTGTACGACTTTTCCTACCTCACCCAAAGCATTCACGAAAGCCTCTCCAGCAATTTTGAGCCTGCCACAGTAACCATTATTGAAATGGTTATTTCTGCTGTTGCCTTTATGATTTTATTTGCGATCCTGGGCATCGTACTGGTATATGCAGAACGGAAGGTGAGTGCATTTTTTCAACAGCGCCTTGGGCCCATGCGTGTCGGATTTTGGGGAACCGCTCAAACCATTGCAGATGTGCTGAAGTTGTTGATGAAGGAACCGATGATCAACAAGAATGCAGACCGTTTCCTTTTTAATCTGGCTCCCTATATCATAATGATAGCTGCATTTATGGCCATGTCGGCTTTGCCTTTTGCTAAAGGGTTGCAGGCGTTGGACTTTGACATCGGCATATTGTATGTTTCAGCCGTATCATCATTGGGTGTGATCGGAATCCTGCTGGCGGGTTGGTCATCTGACAACAAGTATTCTTTGATTGGAGCTATGCGTTCTGGTGCACAAATCATCAGCTACGAGCTTTCAGTGGGACTTTCCCTCTTGACTATCGTGGTATTAACAGGAAGTCTCCAGCTGAGTACTATTGTGGAGTCTCAGGCCAATGGCTGGTGGATATTCAAAGGTCATGTTCCAGCGGCCATTGCATTTTTAATCTTTCTTATTGCGAGCACCGCAGAAACCAATCGCGGCCCGTTTGATTTGGCTGAAGCGGAATCGGAACTAACAGCTGGATTCCATACAGAGTATTCCGGGATGAAATTCGCATTCTTCTTCCTGGCGGAGTTTGCCAACATGTTTATTGTGTCTGCGATTGGCGCAACGGTATTCCTCGGTGGATGGATGCCTTTCCACATTGGAGCATGGGAAGGTTTTAATCAAATCATGGATTATGTACCTCCACTATTTTGGTTTTTCGGAAAGGTGGGGTTTATCATTTTCCTTATGATGTGGTTTCGATGGACCTTTCCAAGACTTAGAATAGATCAGTTGTTGACTTTGGAATGGAAATATCTGTTGCCCATCAACTTGATGAATATATTAATCATGGCATTTTTGAGTTTGATGGGTTGGCATTTTTAGATTATGAAAAGCATTATCAAATATTTTGGAGAAATTTTTTCCGGTCTGAAGTCGCTGGTGAAAGGGATGTCAGTAACGGGGCATTATATCACGCATCCGAAAGAAATCATCACTCAACAATACCCAGAAAACCGTGATACGTTGAAAATGTTTGATCGGTTCCGAGGTGAAGTCGTGTTACTGCACGATGAAAATAATGAGCACAAATGCACCGGTTGCTCCGCATGCGAAGTGGCATGCCCTAATGGTACTATAGAAATCATACCCAAGCGCATTGAAGTGGATGGTAGAAAGGTGAAGGCCATCGACAAATTTGTATACCATCTACAGATGTGTACCATGTGTGGATTGTGCATACCGGCATGTCCAACAGACGCCATCGTTATGGCGAATACCTATGAACACGCAGTGTTCGATCGGTCCAAGTTGACCAAGATATTGAATAAACCAGGCTCAAAAATTATGGACGGAATAAAATAATGGGAACAGCTGCGATCATATTCTACACTATTGCTGCGATCATGATCGTATCTTCTCTGTTGGCTGTTACTGCCCGCAAAATACTACGGGCAGCGGTTTATCTGCTCTTCGCACTGGGTGGCACAGCTGGAATTTATTTCATTGTTGATTATTTCTTTTTGGCTGCCGTCCAGTTGATAGTCTATGCAGGAGGAATTGTGGTGCTTATTATCTTTTCCATATTACTTACCTCGCACATTGAGGAAAAATTGGAGAAGCCTGATATACTGAAAGTGTTGCTTACCGCCATCCTGGGATTAGGAGGGGCCCTTTTGTCCATTTTTGTAATCACCAATCACGCTTACTCACCTCAAAGTGATGCCGGGCTCCAAGCCAACATGACTACCATAGGCGAGAAACTATTGGGTTACGGTGCTGGTGGATACGTGCTTCCCTTTGAAGTGATTAGTATTTTATTGTTGGCCGCCATGGTTGGAGCGATTGTAGTAGCCAAGCGAAATAAACCCGAAGGAAATGATTGAACAGGTGCCATTGAGTCATGTATTGGTAGTGACCACCCTGATGTTTTTCATTGGTGTGTATGGATTCCTTACAAGAAAGAACCTCATCACCATGTTGATCAGTGTAGAACTGATGCTGAATGCCGTCAACCTCAACTTTGTTTTTTTTGACAATTATTTGTTCCCAGGAAAACTTGAAGGTCATTTCATCTCTTTGTTTATCATTGCCATTGCTGCAGCCGAAGCAGCAGTAGCCATTGCCATATTTATTAACCTGTATAGAAATATCCGGTCAATTAATGTTGAAGAAGTTGACACTATGAAATACTGATGGATTATCAATATACCATATGGATTATACTGCTGCCATTTCTGGCTTTTGTAATCAACGGATTAGGCAGCGGCAGACTCCCTGGCAAAAGTTCAGGATGGATAGCCACCATTTTCATTGGTATCTCCACATTCCTTTCCTATCAAGCAGCATATCAATACTTTTCGCTCGGGTCACTGGAGAAAATTGTTGCCTTTAAAACCGTTTGGCTGCGCTTCAATGACACGCTTCAAATTGACATGGGCATTTTACTGGATCCCATATCGGTGATGATGCTGGTGGTGATCACCACGGTGTCATTCATGGTTTTTGTATACAGTCAGGGGTACATGAAGGAAGAAGGCGGTTATGATCGCTACTTTGCTTTTCTATCCTTATTCAGTTTCTCCATGCTCGGTCTGGTGGTGGCTACCAATCTATTTCAGATGTACATGTTTTGGGAACTGGTAGGAGTGTCTTCCTATCTGCTCATTGGATTCTATTATGATAAACCCGCTGCCGTGGCCGCTTCGAAAAAGGCGTTCATTGTCACACGCTTTGCCGATCTGGGTTTTCTTATTGGCATTTTAATGGTATCCTTTTATTCGGGCACATTCGATTTTGAAATACTAACCAACCCGGAAGGTTTAAATTTCTCAACTGCTGCTTCATTTCTGGGGCTTTCTACCATCACCTGGGCGCTTTTGTTGATTTTCATGGGTGGTGCCGGTAAGTCAGCCATGTTTCCTTTACACATATGGCTGCCCGATGCCATGGAAGGCCCTACACCTGTATCTGCATTGATCCATGCTGCTACAATGGTTGTTGCAGGTGTATTTCTGGTTGCCCGATTATTTCCGATGTATGCAGTATTTGCTCCCAGTGCATTAGAAGTCGTTGCTTTCATTGGGGCATTTACCACTTTGTTTGCCGCGATCATTGCCTGCACACAAAATGACATCAAGCGTGTACTCGCGTTTTCAACCATGTCGCAGATAGGCTATATGATGCTGGCTCTAGGCGTTTCTGGCTATGGTGGAGAAGCTGGACTGGGTTATACAGCTTCCTTATTTCACTTATTTACTCATGCTTTTTTCAAAGCCTTGCTTTTCCTGGCTGCAGGCGCCATTATACATGCAGTGCACACAAACGACATCCGTGAAATGGGTGGCTTGAGAAAGCAACAACCCATTACGCATATTTTGTTTTTAATTGCCTGCCTCGCCATAGCCGGAATACCTCCTTTTGCCGGCTTTTTCAGTAAGGATGAAATTTTGGCAGCTGCTTTTATGACACATCCTATTTACTTCGGCATAGCCGTACTGGTAGCGGGCCTCACCGCATTCTATATGTTCAGGTTGTACTTCATTGTATTTTGGGGTCAGGAGAGAAAATATGCGCACACGCCACACGAAGCGCCAGCGGTCATGACCTTGCCCATGATGGTACTGGCAATTGGATCGGTGCTGGCAGGATTTGTTCCATTCGGTCAATATATTTCATCCAATAACGAGCCCTTGGCCGGTCATATCAACTGGCCCATTGCTGTTGTGTCCGTATTGTTTGCGCTCATTGGAATTTTTACGGCATGGAAATTCTACAAAACCCAATCCGATATGCCGGATAAGCTATCCAGGTCGTTGGGAAGTTTGTATACCAGCGCCTCACAAAAATTCTACGTTGATGAAATCTATCTGGCCCTTACCAAAGGGGTAATCTTCCGATTCATCTCTACCCCGCTCGCCTGGTTTGATCGAAATGTGATTGATGCATTCATGAACTTGCTGGCAGCCATTACCAATTGGATAGCTGTTCAAATTAAAGAGTTCCAATCCGGACAGGTTCAAAAGTATGCATTCATATTTATTGCCGGGGTACTCATCATTCTTCTCAGCTTTATTTACGCCAGTCAATGAACATATTGATTACACATATTCTCGTACCAGCCCTGACAACACTTGCCATGATGTTTGCCGGTACTCAAAAGCAGGTGCGGGCTATTGCCGCAGGAGGAATGACTATTCAGCTTCTTCAATCCTTGGTCCTTTTGTATCTGTTCTTGCAACAACGTGCGCTCGGAAATGATGCGGTCGTTCTTTTTGCCCATAGCTACTCCTGGTACCCCAGTCTGGGCATTTCTTTTGATATCGGAGTTGATGGAATAGCCGTTGCCATGATTCTGCTTACATCAATTGTCATCTTTACCGGCATTTTCGCGAGCTGGGAAGTTGAGAATTTGTACAAGGAGTTTTTCATTTCACTCATTGTACTGGCCACAGGCGTTTACGGGTTCTTTGTTTCTCTTGATCTTTTCGTTCTGTTTTTGTTTTTCGAGTTGGCCGTCATCCCGATGTATCTGCTGATTGGAATTTGGGGCAGCGGACCCAAAGAATATGCGGCCATGAAACTCACCCTAATGCTAATGGGGGGTTCCGCATTGTTGGTTGTTGGAATCTTGGGTGTTTATTTCGGCTCTGGTACAGAAGGTGTTCACACTTTCAACATCCTTGCATTGGGGCAACAGCACCTGCCCATTGAGATGCAGCGAATTTTCTTTCCGATGCTCTTCATTGGTTTTGGTGTAATCGGAGCCTTGTTTCCTTTCCATACCTGGTCACCGGACGGCCATAGCTCTGCACCAACTGCCGTATCTATGTTACACGCAGGGGTACTCATGAAATTGGGGGGCTATGGCTGTTTAAAAGTAGCCATATTCTTAATGCCTGAAGCGGCCCATGAGATGTCATGGATATTTATAATCCTCACCTCTATCTCTGTAATCTATGGAGCTTTAGCCACCATCGTTCAGACAGATTTGAAATACATCAATGCTTATTCATCCGTTAGTCACTGTGGATTGGTATTGTTCGCCATACTCATGCTAAATAAAACTGCCTCCACAGGTGCAGTGCTACAAATGATTTCGCATGGATTGATGACCGCCCTCTTCTTTGCATTAATTGGAATGCTGTATTCCAGAACAAAAACAAGAATAATTACCGAAATGGGCGGCTTGATGAAAGTGCTACCATTTCTTTCTGTTTGTTATGTGATAGGTGGTTTGGCATCGCTGGGGCTTCCCGGTTTAAGCGGATTCGTGGCAGAGATGACCATTTTTGTTGGCGCATTTCAGCACGAAGATCTATTTCATCGGGTGGCTACCATCATTGCGGTTTCCTCTATAGTAGTTACAGCCGTTTACATTTTACGCGTTGTTGGCATGCTATTGATGGGACAGGTGAAGAAGGTGGAATATAATTCGTTTCCAAAAGCGAAGTGGTTTGAAAAGATTGCCACCGTTTCATTGATCATCGGAATAATTGTAATTGGATTGACTCCATTGTGGTTATCCGATATGATTAGGGATAGTTTAGGGATGGTAGTAAATAAATTGGTTTTGAAATGAATAAATTTAAAAACGTCATTGCGAGGAATCCTGATCCCGATAACAATCGGGATTGGATGACGTGGCAATCCCCAAATAATAAGAGCACCTTGAGGGGATTGCTTCTGTCTTTCCTCCCTCGCAATGACGCTAACTTTTTATGAGCCTAAACGAACTTCTCATCATGCGACACGAGTGGGTACTGATAGCCTCAGTGCTCATCCTACTTATTTTAGAACTTAACTACTCAGAGGAAAATAAATCTCGAACTATTCCTGCTGCAGCAATTCTAATCGCCATTGCCACGCTTATTGGATTTATGCCCAGTGAGACCGGAACCATTTTTGGAGGAATGTACCTCACCGATCCGCTGCGCATTCTGATGAAGAACATTCTCAACCTTGGCGTACTCATTGTTTTTCTTCAGTCAGGATCCTGGCTGCGCACCAAAAACAACTACAATCGTATTGCAGAATTCTATTTGTTAGTCCTCTCCAGTGTAATCGGAGTCAATTACATGATTTCTTCAGGACACTTCCTAATGTTCTACCTGGGGCTGGAACTGCTTACCATACCCATTGCCGCTGCCGCGTCCTACGAACAATACCAAAGTAAATCAGCCGAGGCAGGAATCAAATTAATTTTAACAAGCGCATTCTCTTCTGCGATATTATTGTTTGGGCTTTCTATGCTATATGGAGCAACGGGGTCTCTCTATTTCAGTGAGATTCAAATCTCATCGGATTTACTGCAAGTACTTGGATTCATCTTTTTCTTCTCAGGATTAGCCTTTAAAATAAGCATTGTTCCATTTCACTTATGGACAGCAGATGTATATGAAGGAAGCCCCACTAACATTACTTCTTACTTATCCGTAGTTTCCAAGGGAGCGGCCGTTTTTGTTTTGGTGCTTCTCCTGGTCACCTTATTTGAACCGCTACGACATGTTTGGCAGCAAATAATTTTCGGAACAGCCATTTTCACAATGACCATCGGAAACCTGTTTGCCATTCGTCAAAACAACCTCAAACGATTTCTTGCTTTTTCCTCTATTGCCCAGGCAGGATTTATTTTACTGGGCGTCATTGGTGGCACCCCGCTGGGAATGGCTACTGTCATTTATTTTGTACTGGTGTACGTATTCTCCAATCTTGCTGCCTTTGGTGTAGTCATCTCCGTAGAGCAATCGACTGGGAAGCTCAACATCAGTGATTACAATGGGCTTTACAAAACCAATCCACGGCTAAGCCTGGCCATGATGCTGGCGCTGTTTTCCCTGGCGGGTATTCCTCCATTGGCGGGTTTTTTTGGGAAGTTCTTTTTATTTACCGCAGCCGCTGAAAGCGGATACTATGTCCTTTTGTTTATTGCAGTTGTCAACGCTGTGGTGTCGCTCTATTACTATCTGTTGGTAGTCAAAGCCATGTTTATTAATAAAAATGAAACTCCCATCCAATACTTTCAAAATGATTATGCCACCAAAATGGCATTAAGCGCGTGCGTAATTGGCATCATAGTTACTGGGTTTTACAGTCCTGTATTTGAATATATAAAACAATTGTGCGTACAAAGCTTTTGATATGTCACTATTGAAATTCGAACATAAAATAATTGATATCAACGAGGTGGCTCACCGCATCATTGAAGCTGGTGTTTCAAAAGAGAGAGCTGAGTTTTTGCACAAGCTGCTGGCTTTAAACAAACACGAATCAGTGATCCAGGAAGTGCCTGCCAAAGAGGATGGGCAGCCTCCTACCTACACCCTTGCAACCCCTGATGTTACATTCAATCCCATTGTAAAAGTGTACAACCGGGAACTTAGAACAGCTGACGGCAAACATGTAACACCCGACTACTGGAATCAAAAAACCGAAAAGCTGGAACCCAATTATTGGGATGCCAGTAAGAAGGATTGGAAATAAGTGATTCTAGGCGATCATAAATAGCAGTACAGCAGTTGCAAAACCTGCCAACGCAATGATAGTGGTAAGCATACTCCACGTTTGAAAAGTTTGCTTCTCAGTCATTCCAAGGTATTGCTTCACCATCCAAAAACCACTGTCGTTAAAATGCGACAAAATGGAGGCCCCCGAAGCAATTGACAATACGATTATCGCAAGCTGAAACTGTGAGTAGGCACCCATTTCCACAATAGGGGCAACCAGTCCTGCAGCCGTGATCATGGCTACGGTTGCTGATCCTTGCGCCAAACGCACAATGGCGGTTGCCAGGAATGCAAATGCAACCAGGGGGAGACCAGATTCGCTCAACTGCCGGGCAATTTCATTACCCGCCCCCGTATCCATAAGCACCTGCTTGAACACACCGCCAGCTCCCGTACAAAGTATGATCAGTCCGGTTGGTTTAAATGATTGGCTGCTGATCTCTGAAAGCATTGAAGCGGAAAATCCCCGTTTGATCCCCAAAGCATACCACACAATTAAATTGGCAATGATCAGGGCGCTAAATGGATGCCCCAACAATAGAAAAAACTGCTTTAACCGAAAATTAGTAATGTCAAGCAATTCTGACTTGACTATTGAGCCACAAATGATCAGCAACATGGGAACCGTCATCACTACAAGAATTAATCTAAAGGAAGGCATCTCTAAAGGGGCATCATTTTGAGGTGCTGCATCCAATGGTGCCGTCAGAAAAATTTTGTTGCTGATAAACTTTCCGTAAACCAATCCGGCCAGAATGGCAGCGGGAATTCCTCCTATGAAACCAACGATTATCACCCAACCCAGTTCTACCTCAATCATATTGGCCACTGCCACAGGGCCTGGAGTTGGGGGGATGAAGGTATGTGCTATGGCCAGCCCTGCGAGCAATGGAAGTCCAAAGCGAAGCAGTGACTTACCGGATGATTTTTGCAACGCATAAATCACCGGAACCAAAATGATAAAGGCCACATCAAAAAAAACAGGGATGGCTAAAACAAAGCCGGTTACGAGCATGGCAGATGAAGCGTTTTGCTCACCAAAACCCTTCATCAGCCCCTTTGATATGGCCATGGCCCCACCAGACTTTTCCAGAATACCTCCAAAGATCGCACCCAGCCCCACCACTGTGGCAACAAAACCCAAGGTAGAACCCATCCCCTTCTCTACCGACTGCATCACCTCCACGCCCGACATCCCACCCAGCAGTCCGGTGGCAATACTAGTAATTAACAATGCCACAAACGCAGGCACTTTGAGATACAAGACTTGAACAAGCAGCAGGGCAACGCCAATTAGAACGATCAGTATAATGGGTATATCTAAAACAGTGCCTATTCCTTCCACCTGGCGTGTGCCTTTTGGTTCAATTGATCGTCCACCCGCTGATATCCATGTGCACCAAAGTAATCTCGTTGCGCCTGAATAAAATTTCCGTAAGATGCTCCGCGAGATACGGATTGCAAATAAACAACTGCACTTGTTAGTGCCGGTATCGGAACATTAGATTTAATGGCTTCGCCCACCAGCCTGGCAGCTATTTCTTTCTCTTCCCTGATGATTGACTGAATGGTACTGTCCAAAAAAATGTTCCCGTTATTCTTTAAAGCTTGTTCAAGGTTCTCCATTAAAGTTGATCTGATGATACAACCATTCGTCCAGATCCTTGAAAGTGCAGACAAATCTATTTGCCAGCCATATTGCTTTGAAGCCTTTGCGATCAGATTAAAGCCTTGTTGATGGTTACTGATTCTCGCCAAACGATAGGCTTTTTGCAAAGCATCTATGGCGAACGGAGCGGTTCCAGTTAGCATGCCCAACTCCTCATTTAATTGTTTTCTAACCTGTTTATCCGCAGAAGTAAATCTTGCAAATAGTGATTCTGTGATTGTTGGGATAGAAACCTCCAGCTCAGCAGCTGCAATGGTTGTCCATCCACCTGTCCCCTTACTTTCAGACACATCCAATATCAAATCAAGCAACCATTTATCTCCTTCCTTTTTCCTAAGGATATCTCTAGAAATCTCTAAGAGATAACTGTTAACATCAGTTTCCAGCCATGATTCGAATACATCTGCTATTTCATCTAGGTCTAGCTGGTTTGTCCACCTCAATATTCCATACACTTCGGCAAGTAATTGCATTTCCGCATATTCAATCCCGTTGTGCACCATTTTTACAAAGTGACCCGATCCACCCTTTCCTACATGCGCGCAACAAGGATTATCACCTTTATCTTTGGCCGCAATGGATTGTAAATATTGTTTAACCTGATCATAATCCGATCGAGAACCACCCACCATGATGGAGGGGCCATTCAGTGCACCTTCCTCTCCGCCTGAAACGCCAACTCCCATATAGTGGATACCTCTTGCTTCAAGTTGCCTCTGACGATTCTCCGTATCTTTGTAGTGTGAATTCCCACAATCAATTAAAAAATCATTTGGCGAAAGTAATGGGGCAATGTTTTCAATCAAGCTGTCCAAAGGATTACCGGCAGGGATCATACACACGATAATTCGGGGAGCACTCAGTGATTCAACAAATTTTTGAAGATCCTCAAAACCTTTTGCTTGTTGAAGCTCAGGATGTTTTTCAATCAATTTTTCAGCAACTCTTTCTTCCTTGTTTTTAACATACTGATTATACATCGACAAATTAAATCCTTGTCTCGCCATGTTACGGGCAAGACTACTGCCCATTACACCCAAACCAATTATACCAAGATGGGACTGAACATCCGAAAGAGATTTTATAATCAAATCCACTATTTCATCAGGTGAATGTTGAATATCAATCGATAAGGCTTGTGAAGGAGTCTCCAACAAATCGAATTGGGAACGCAATAATGACGCGGGCATAAAGTGCCCTTGTCGTTTGCTTATCCTGGCTTCGATTTGATCAAAACTGCCGCGCAAAAGGACCCATCTGCATTGCGACTCAATGCTCGTTGACAATTGCTGGCGATAAGATTCTTTGAGGGCGGAACAAGCAATGACAACTGAATGTAGCTGAACCTCCCTGACCGCAAGAAGGTTTAATGTTTTCAGCCACTTCATGCGATCAGTGTCATTCAGCGGGTGGCCGGCTTTCATTTTGGCTTTGTTGGCATCAGAATGAAAATCGTCACCATCATAAAATGGAATATTCAATTGTCCGGCCAATCTGGTACCTACGGTAGATTTGCCTGCTCCGGATACACCCATGATGAAAATGACTTGATGCTGCGACTTATTCAAGGGATTTGAAATTCTGAGTTAAAACCACAACACTAAAAATAGGAATAAATCACTATAAAAATAGTTAATCAGCCCCCTATGGCTCAGGATGACTTCTTTTAGAAAAATTCTGTAAATTGTATATCCCTGAAAAAAGTAACTGCGCCATGACTCAATTAATTTTTGAAAATGAATGGGTGTCCTGTTCCCTTGACGACAGTCTTCCCGTACTGAAGCACACCTGGAAAAAGGAGACGCCAGGGGATGTTTTCCGCGGTAATCTGCTAAACATACATCAACACTACATGAAGTTGGCTAAAGTCTATGATCGATTGGCCTGGTTGGCAGACACCCAATTACTCGGTGAGGTTGACGAGGAAACTGAGAAGTGGTTTGCGGAAGTCTGGGATGATTTGTTGTTCAATAAGTCCAATGTAAAAATTCATGCCGTTATCCTGGGTGAAGATTTTTTTGCGGAATATCCCATGGAAAAATTTAAAATGGATGCTGAGCAAAAGTACAAAGACAATGGGGTTCAGTTGGGAGTTTTCACAGATGAGGAGGAGGCATACGACTGGATCATAACAAGATAAACTTATAGAAAAGATGAGTGCTGAGAGAGTAGTAATTGTAGCATACAAGCCGTTTCCAGGAAAAGAGAGGCAATTGGAAGAACTCATGAAGACCCATGTAGCCATACTCCGCAATGAAGGCCTTGCCTCAGAAAGGGAATCAACCTTGCTCATAGCTAAGGACAAAACGATTGTTGAAGTTTTTGGGTGGAGGTCCAAAGAAGCCATTGACGCTGCCCACAGCAATCCTGCCGTTCAAAAGATGTGGGAGCGGTTTGGTGAGGTTTGCGAATTCATGCCACTTAAGAATTTGGCAGAGGCAAGTGATATGTTTGCTGAATTTGATGCCCTCGAATAGCAAAAAAGCCTCATGTCAACGAGGCTTTTTATTCATTAGCTGACAATTCACCTATTTCTTCTTAACAGGATAGTAAACCTCAGTAATCCACTTAGCGGTGTCTTTTTCTTCCATAGGATCTGTAATATATACTTCCATCGGGGGACCATTTGGTTCAAGGTTTTTGAATGCAAGGTATTTGTCTATTTGATTATGTGTTTCCTCTAGCTTGTGATATGATCCCAAATGAATAGCCTTAATCGCTGGCCCTCCATTTGTCTGCATCACCTTATATTTTACCGGCACTTTGGCTGTTGCTGCCACAGGTAATGCGCATACCATTTCCATTTGCTTTGTGGCTACATCATACATGGGATATAAACACATCGGGGGGCCGGTCATCTCCACTTTTGCCCGTCCAAGCATGCTCATGAGTTCACCATAATATTTACCCATTTGACTACTTACGGATTTCATATCCTCTATGCTCACAGTTGAACTAATGCCTACGTAACTAATGGGTTGAATATTTTCCTCTGTGATTTTAATGCTGAATTTAGGCTTCGCTTCTGCAATCTCCTTAAGCTTGTTTAAGCTGTAATCAAATGATTTTTCCATTTCAGACTTTACAAACATAGCACCCATTAACCTCCCAATTGGATTCATGCCAAAATCCGTAGAAAACCCTGTTGTCAGTTTGGTGCCTGCTCCTTCAGGCTCAAAAGTATACCAGGCTTGAGCAGTACCCTGTTCCATAAAATCAAGATCTATTTTAATCGATTGATTGGGCATACTTTCTGTGATGGTCATTTTTCCTTTACCGGATTCCGGACCATCCCATTCGGATGTGGCTCCAACTCCCGCCTTTATGTCTCCATAGCTTACCTTCATGTCATCGTAAATGGAGTTCCAATACGACCATTTTGGATTTTTCTCCAGGTCATTTATTTCATCAAATGCGTAGGCTGCAGGGGCATTAATAGAGATGCTTTTCGACACTTCAATTTTTCCGGGCATGATAAAACCAATCAAAATGACGGCAACTACTGCAATACCCACTCCGATTAATATTTTTTTAAGCATAGGATTGTGGTTTTTTTGGGAAGATGAATTTAATGAATTATCCTCAAAAAAACAGATTGTTTCTCAACACTATTTTAACGCTTCCCGCTTCACTAACATTTCCTCTTTTCTTAGCAACAACTTCTTTACTGCATCCATTGCCTGCGTTGTGGGCCTTACATCTGCAGTTTGAAATATCAATTGCATGTGTAGGAATTTATCCTGCAGCCCCACAATGGTTTCCCGATCTAAAGTAGTTTCATAAATACTTCCATATTGAATATCCGGATTCTCTGGTTGGCCTTCACCAGCCATGTCGCGAAGTGAGGTGTATTGTGCTTTCTTCAGTTTCTTTTTTCCATTTAATTGCGCTTCGATGGACTCCCTCAGGTTTTGTAATTCTTGATATGCATTATAACACATCATAGAGTAGTCGGTTTGCAGCTTCAAATCTGATTTACTGATTTTGGAACGTGGATCCAGCACCACTTCCAGTGGCTGCTCCAAAACTTTGCCATCCACAGTTAGCCTTATTGAATATGTACCAGGTGCAACATAAGGCCCCATTGGGCCAGTAGGTGTATTGTGATACACCGCAGCAATAGAATGTTGTCGAGCAGAGCCACGTGGTGGAGCATAATGTAAATCCCACACGAAGCGGTGGTGGCCAGCAGCTGTAGCGATTCGCTGCTCAGGCCTGAACCAATAGGTTGGGTACTGCATGGCAGTGGTGTCCAATACTTCAGGCTTATCCTTGCTACTAAACTTTCTGATCATTTCGCCATTCCCAAGAATCTCAAGGGTCACTTCAGCAGCCGCATGGCCCAGGTAATAATCAAGAATCGCTCCGTCCGGAGGATTTTTCCCTGTGGGCTCTTCTGGTGGCAGCGGTGTATCAGAAAACATATTGTCGCGAACCCTTACGGTAGTCGGGGGCGCAAATAAATACGGAGCCATCGCAGCCGATGCCTTTGTTAATTCCCGTAATGGACTAATGTTGTCCAAAATCCAGATGGAACGTCCATGGGTACCCACTACCAGGTCGTTGTCTTTAATCACCAGGTCGCGGATGGAAGAAGCGGGCATGTTCATACGCAATGATTGCCAGTTGGCTCCATCATCAATGGAGAAATATACCTCTCGTTCAGTGCCTGCGTAAAGCAATCCTTTTTGCTTTGGGTCTTCACGAACGACATTGACGGGGCCCATGTCATGCATACCCTTTACAATTTCTGCCCAGGTAACACCACCGTCATGCGTCTTGTACACATGCGGCTTCATATCATCTTTGCGAATTGCATTTACAGCGATGTATGCTGTATTGACATCGAAGTGACCTGCATCTATCTGAGAAATTTTATCCCAAGACTTCAGCGCAGGAGGTGTCACATCTTTCCATGTCTTGCCTCCATCCCGTGTTATGTGCACGAGACCATCGTCTGTTCCTGCCCAGATGATATCTTTTTCTAGATGCGATGGGCCAACCGCATAGATCACTGCCCGTTGTCGCATTGTTTTCATTTCTTCGGTTAAAAAATCACCAACGCTAGGCGGAATCTCTGGCTGCACGCGCGTAAGATCCGGGCTAATGATTTCCCAATCCTGACCCTCATTCATGGTCTTCCACAACACATTGGTGGCAAACAACAGCATGTTGTCATCTTTGGGGTGGAAGATCAATGGCATGGTACGCAGAATGCGATTTTTTCCGGATCGCAGTGCTTCAGGTGCTACGTTTTGAGATTGACCTGTTCTTTTATCAAACCGCATCACACGTCCACCATAAATGATATTATGATCTTTGGGATCGGGCGCAACATATGCATATTCATCCGAGCCTATGCCCATCCAATCGCGCATTGAAATTTGTCCGCCATTGCCCCGGCTGGCTGTACCTATTGCGCCACTTTCCTGTTGCCCACCATAGACCCAATAGGGAAAATTATTATCGGTGGACACATGATAGATTTGAACTGTGGGTTGATTTAACCATGAACTCCAGGTTTTACCTCCATTGACGGTAATGGTCGCTCCCTGATCCACAGCGAATATCATGATGTCTGGATGCAAAGGGTTAATCCATATGCGATGATAATCGTCACCTCCGGGGGCCCCTTTCAACGACATCCAGCTTTTACCTCCATCTGTCGATTTGTAAGATGCCACATTACCCACAAATACAATATCCGGATTCGCAGGATGAACTTTTATTTCTGCGAAGTCGCTGCCCCTGCCCCATAATCTTCGTTCTTCGCTTACCCGGCTCCATGTTTCGCCTGCGTCTTCACTTCTGTAAATCCCTCCTTTTGACCTGGCATCGACAGTAGCAAATATTATTTTTGGATTACTTGGTGCTATCCCAACACCAATGCGTCCAAGTCCATCGGAAGTAGTGGGCAGTCCCTCCGTTAATTTTCTCCAGGTTGTTCCTCCATCGGTTGATTTAAACAATCCACTATTGGGACCAGAAAAAGACGCATTTTCCCACGGCCCCTCCTGATGCTCCCACATATCTGCAAAAAGAATTTGTGGATTGGTGGGATCAAACTCCACCTGCATGGCACCGGTATTGTGATTGATGTACAAGACCTTCTCCCATGATTCTCCCCCATCTTTGGTTCTAAACACACCACGCATTTCATTGGCGCCATAGGGATGACCCAGCCCGGCTACAAAAACGATGTTTGGATCGGATGGATGGACTATTATCCGGGAAATCTGTTGTATGTCGTTCAAACCTTTATGAACCCAAGTCCTTCCTCCGTCTGAAGATTTGAAAACGCCATCACCTACACCAAGATCGGGCCGGTGCAAGCCCTCTCCGCTACCAACAAACAGGGTGTTTGGATCAGCGTGTGAAACGGCAATATCACCGACAGAGCCTGTGGGCGCATCGTCAAAAATTGGGTTCCACGTGCGGCCATAATCATCTGTTTTCCACACCCCTCCATTATTGACACCAACAAAAAATACATTCGGTTGTGAAGGAATACCTACCGCCCCAACTGTTCGGCTAGCCCTAAACGGACCAATGCAGCGATATTCCAGCTCCTGGTAGTGGCTTTTTGAAATGGGTTGACTGATGACATTTAAAGCAGATGCCAGAAAAATTGAAAAAAGTAGTAGTCGCATAATCGAGTTGAATTGGAATCTATTTTAGACAATATCCAATCCATTCACAACATCAATTTACAGAATGGGCAACCCAGCGT
>CAYNCP010000050.1:12584-29004 GCA_964395905.1 uncultured Ohtaekwangia sp. | reverse complement strand
CAGAGGTAGACCCGTTGCGTGCCCTGCAAGGCAAGATGCCGGGGGTAAACATCACCGGTGGTGGTGGAGGTCCCGGACAATCTACCAAGATCAACATTCGGGGTATTTCTTCATTGACAGGAAATACACAGCCGTTGTTTGTAGTGGACGGTATTCCGTTCGACAATTCCGTAAACTCAAGTACGACTCAAGGATCTAACAACGAAGATGCCGCAAGAAATACGATATTCTCCAACCGTGCTTTTGACCTTGATCCCAACAACATTGCCAGCATTTCCATATTGAAGGGAGCGGCAGCAGCAGCATTGTACGGTTCACGTGCCACCAATGGTGTGGTAATCGTAACCACCAAAGCAGCCAGCAAGGGAACCAAGAAAGGCATGGAGATCAACCTTACCTCTGCTTACAACGTAGAGGAGATTTCCGGAATTCCTGACTACCAGGATGTGTATACCCAGGGATCCAACCAGGTGTACAATGGTGGATTCATTGGAAACTGGGGCGCTCCGTTTGCCAACCATGTGGACGCCATCAATGCGCAGTATGGCACCAACTATGGGAAATCGTATGGCAACTATACCGGAGCAGGTATTTATGGAACAGGTACCAAAACAGGACCCTATCCCGAAGGAACTGGGCCACACCCATGGGCCAATGCCGGGCAGCAGGGAGTAGGATTGCCTCAGTTCTATGATGCAGAAGGTTATCCATTGGCGGTACCCATTGTACCTCATGATATCATTGGAGGCTTCTTTGAAAAGGGACATACATCTGAGAATTCATTGACTATTTCTAATGGATCAGAAAAAGTGAATTTGAACGCCAGCGTATCCCGCATGGATCAGACTGGCATGATTCCTAACTCCGGAGCCAATCGTACCACCATCAGTTTTGGTGGCAATGGTCAATTGGACAATGGAGTGTTCATCTCTGGTAATGTGAACTATGTAAAGACTTCTCAATTCGGACCTCAGTCCGGAGCCAGTGCATTCTCGGATTACTATAGCGGACCAAATGGAGATTTTGCGGCTGCGGGTTCTATCTATGCCCGTTTGTTCTATTTGCCACGTAACGTGAACTTGAATGGATATCCTTTCGAGCACCCCATCAACGGTAACAACCTGTTTTACAGGGCGCTTGACAACCCACGCTGGATTGCCAAGTACAACCAGTATACTTCTGATATCAACCGTGCCTACGGTTCATTCACCGCTGGTTACGATATTACAGAGTGGTTGAACGTGTTGGTAAAAGGAGGTATAAACACCTATACCGATTTGAGAAAAGATGTGGTGAGAAGTGGCGGTAGCAATGAGCCATTGGGCCACGTGTGGAATGATGACCTGACCAACACCGAGCAAGATTATAACTTTATCGTAACCATCCAGAAAGACCTGAACCAGGATTTAGCTTTCCGTGGAATCGTAGGATACAACGCGAACCAGCGTGATTTCAGACGCAACAGGGTAACAGGTGCAGGTATTATTTCTGATGGATTGAATACAGGATTGTATCGTTTGGATGCCACCGTGTCACAAATTGCAACCCGCGACTACACCAGCCAAAGAAGACTGAATGGTGCCTATGCCGACCTTTCTTTGTCGTACAGGGATTATCTGTTCTTGAATTTGGCGGGGCGTAACGACTGGTCTTCAACGCTACCCAAGGATAACAACAACTATTTCTACCCTTCAGCGAGTGTTTCAGTAGTGCTATCCGAAGCGCTGACCATGCCTGCCTTCCTGAACTATGCTAAAGTGCGCGTTGCTGCTTCTAAAGTGGGTAACGATGCAGATCCGTTCCTGACTTCTACCAACTATCAGATAGGTGTTCCATTTACTGTGGCTTCTTCAGGAGCAAAAGTGAACAGGGCATCACTGGCCAACACCCTAGGAAACCCTGCCTTAAAGCCTGAGTTTACTACAGAGTATGAGGCAGGAGCGGAGTTGAAGTTTTTGAGCAATAAGGTAAGCCTGGATGTTACTTACTTCCAGCGTACCTCTACGGATCAGATCCTGAGAGCCGCACTACCTCGTTCAACTGGTTTTACCGAGCAAATTGTAAACTTTGGTGAACTGGAGAACAAGGGATGGGAAATTGGATTGAACGTAACTCCTGTTCAACTGTCCAATGGTTTCACCTGGGATACTTACTTTGCCTTCACCCGAATCAGATCACTGGTGGTTGACGCAGGTCCTACCGGAGAGGTGATCGTAGGAGGTCCTGGAACTTCACTTGCGACCATCCACAGAAACGGATTCCCTTACGGACAGATTTTCGGAACCGTGAACGCCAGAGCAGATGACGGTCAGTTATTGATCGACAAAAACACAGGTCTTCCTTTTGGAACCGGAGAATCCGAGATCATCGGAGATCCAAATCCTGATTTCTTGCTGGGTATCAACAATACCTTCAGCTGGAAGGGCATCACCCTTCGTGCATTGGTTGACTGGAAGCAAGGTGGAGACTTCTACTCTTTCACAGGGGCATCTTTGCTGCTTCGTGGCCAGTTGAAACAAAGTATCGATCGTGAAGGGTTGCGTGTTGTTCCCGGAGTATACGGCAGCAACCAGACTTTCCTTCCCATCACCGATTCAGGAGGAAACCTGATCAAGAATACTACAGCCATCACAGCCTTTGACTCTCACTTCAGCGATGGTTGGGGAGCTTATGGACAGGATGAGGTGAACGTTTATGATGGTACTACCATCAGGCTTCGTGAGATTAGCCTTGGCTATTCCTTGCCTAAGAGCCTGTTGAGCAAGACACCATTTGGTAACGTGAACATTTCTGTATCGGGACGCAACCTGTGGTGGAAAGCACCTAATGTGTTGAAGGACCTGAATCTTGATCCAGAGGTATTGGCTGGTACATCCGGCAGCAACGTACAGGGATTTGAGTACGGAGCAACGCCTACTACCAGAAGATACGGTGTAAACGTGAATTTGACATTCTGATTTTAACTCAAGAGCAAATAATTATGAACAGAATAAAGAAATACGGATCAGGCTTGCTGGCTACGGTGGCACTGTTGTTTACAGTGTCATCCTGCGACCTGACCGAATTGGATATCAATAAAAACCCGAACGATCCGGCCCAGGCCTCCTTGTCGTTGTTGTTGACCAACGTGGAATTGAATGCGTCAGCTACTTTTGCCGATGATTTGAATAACGCGGCAATGGGTTTTGTGGCACATACCGATTACTTTGACAGTTTCAATATGACGAATTCTTCATTCAATCCTGAATGGAATTTTCTGTATTCAAACCCACTCAAAGATTTGGATGGCATTATTAAAACAACCGCCCAGCAGCGAGCGGACGGTGCAGCCAACCCCTACTATGAAGGCATAGCCAAAGTTTTGAAGGCCTACTACTTCAGTCTAATGGTGGATATGTGGGGAGATGTGCCTTATGCGGAAGCTTTCAAAGGCGATGCGGTGGAGCAGAACCTAGCACCAGCCTTTGATGGTGGGGCAGCTATTTATGCCAACTTGTTAACCCTATTGGATGAAGCAGTTGCTCATTTCAATGAAACCAGCCCGGTATCTATTTCCGGTGACTTGATTTATGGAGGTAACAATGCGAACATTAAAGCAAGATGGACAAGAGCAGCTTTATCATTGAAGTTTAAGTTGTTGTTGCAAATGAGCCGGGCAGATGCCTCGGTGATCCCCACGTTGCAGGCTATGGAGACTGCAGGCGGATTTATAGCGGCCGCTGCCGATGATTTTCAGTTCACGTTTTCAACAACCAACAATCCTGATGATCGTCATCCGGTATACATTGATGGCTATTCTGGGGGGACTGCGGCATTTTCATATTATGGACATCAATTGATGTACGAGATGTTAGTGCCTTTGACACTGGGTGGCACTGTTCCTGGTGACCCAAGAACCAACTTCTACTTCAAGCGTCAGACATCTACCTTGTTAAATCCGGATGATCCAACAGACAAGCAGACCATCCCTTGTTCACAAAGAACAGATTGCACCTACGGGTACTTTCCGTTGAGCGATTTTGTGACTACCGGAGTATATAACAAAACAGCTGATGCTTTGACCAATAGTCAAAAATCTTTTCTTGCTGGGTATTTCGGACGCGATCGTTCAGATCCATCTGGTATTCCAAATGACAATCCGATAAGAACCACAGTAGGGTTGTATCCCGCTGGCGGTTTGTACGATGATGGTCCGGAAGCTGGTGGAGGAAACAAAGGTCGTGGAGATGGAATCTTTCCGATGATCACTACATGGATGACAAAAATCCATAGAATTGAGGCCATATTGGCTTTAGGGATCACTAGTACATCTACTCCAAGGTCCTTGTTCCAAACTGCCATGCAAGAACAGTTTGCAAAGGTGAACAGCTTTGTGGCCAAAGACGCTGGTGCGGTGGCTATTTCTACGGCAAGTCGCGATGCTTATGTAAATTTCTGGTTGGCAAAGTATGATGCAGCGTCCACTGATGCTGGAAGACTTGCAGTTGTATTGAAGCAAGCCTGGTTCATGAATTTTGGGAATGGATTTGAGCTTTATAACACGTTCAGAAGAACTGGTTTGCCTAACGACTTGCAGACACCGCTACAACCGCCCCGCCAGTTTGCGTTGCGATTGCCTTACGCACAGGATGAAATCAACCTCAACACCAATACACCAACGGTTGTATTTGATTCACCTGCCAATGCGGTATTTTGGGACGTGCTGAAGTTTCAATTTTAAAACTGAAAAGACATGAATAAACTTAAATATTTAGCATTGACGTTGGCAGGGGTATTTCTCCTGTCTGTGTCTTGCAGTGACGACAAGGAGCTGGTCCCGGTATGGGAGACAGCCATTAATGGAGAGGGCTTGATCGTAAGCACCGCGCAAGATTTTAAGCGTGGAGATCCATCGATCACGCTAGACTTCGAATTGAAATGGATTTCTGTGGATCAAAAAGCAACGGTTACCAAAATGGAAGTGTTTTTTACATGGAATGAGACTTACACCGATGTAGACGGAAACCCTGCAGTGGCAAATCATGGTACAAAATCCCTTGTGACCTACGAAGGCGGAGCTGTACCAGCAAACCGTATTCCTGTAGCTTTTTCATTAACTCAGGCACAGGTTCAGGCACTGTATTCAGGAGCTACCTTTGACTACAATGACGGAGTAACTGGCAACGCGATAGACGTATTTGGGACGCCAGTTAACTCTTCAAGAGATGCAACCAATATCTTTATAGATAAGGATGCATTTACGGTACAGTGGCATTTCACAGCTGATGACGGTCGGGTATTTGATTCCTGGTCGCCCAGTGTATGCACCGAGTTTCCTGGCTCCAACTGCCAGGTAGATTTTGGGGTAGTTTGCGCAGAGGATGTACCTCAGCCCAATATTGCAGGAAACTGGACATTTGACATGCAGGATACATTTGGAGACGGTTGGCAAGGTGGTTATATCAGTATCATTGTGGATGGTGCTGAAGCCGCGCAAGCCAAACTGGCCAATGGAGGAGGTATAACCTCAGGGCAGTTCATTTACGCAGCATCGCCTACAGCGTCAACGATTTCGTTTGCATGGAGCAATGACACCTACAATTCAGAGTGTGTGTTTACCATTAAGTCCCCAAAAGGAAACGTGGTAGCGAGTGTAAGTAATCCCACGGCAGGCCCGATTAAACTGAACCTGTGTCAGGAATAAGGTAGCTGGAACAAGTATTCAGGAAAAGCCATCAGGAAACTGGTGGCTTTTTTGTTATTAAAGCTGAGGAAAATGAATTGCTGTATCTTCTTGTCCGAACCCTTCACATATAGAATATTTGAGTTACACAGCTAATTTTGGATATTGCAAATATCTTAATGGTCAATTCCTAAATTAAACCATCTGAAAAACGAAGAAGATAAATATCAGTTTGAAGCCGTATTCAATTATGCTACTATCGGTATGATCATAGCCGATTCTGGCGGTACGATCAATAAGTTCAATAAATGCGCGGAAGAGCAGTTTGGATATACCGAGCAAGAACTTTTGGGTCAAAAAATTGAGTTGCTCTTGCCTGATGACTTGAAACAAAGGCACATCGACCACCGCAAAAGTTTTCACAAGGCACCTTCAAACAGGTCAATGGGATCAGGCCGGGATTTGTTCGCAAAAAAAAAAGACGGTTCTGTTTTTCCTGTTGAAATAAGCTTAAGTCATTTTACGCGCGATGGAGCAAGTTTTGTCATCGCCTTTATTGTAGATATTTCTGTTAGAAAGGCGCAGGAAGTCGAACTGGAGAAGTCTTCACAGAAAATTCAGAAAATTAATGCCGAACTTGAAATGAAGGTGGACTCCCGCACGAAAATGCTTCGGGAAACTTTGGCGGAGTTGGAGGCTTCTAAAGAAGAATTGAATGAATCTTTAAAAAAGGAAAGAGAGCTTGGTGATCTCAAATCCAGGTTTGTTACCATGGCCTCACATGAGTTCCGAACACCACTTAGCACAATCCTCTCCTCA
Source organism: uncultured Ohtaekwangia sp. (assembly GCA_964395905.1). Lineage (GTDB taxonomy): Bacteria > Bacteroidota > Bacteroidia > Cytophagales > Cyclobacteriaceae > ELB16-189. Next base: position 22,523 of record CAYNCP010000050.1, on the reverse strand, counting down.
GCCTCACTTGTGGGAAAGTACACCGAAGCGAGTGATCAGCCTAAGCGAAAAAAACATATTGAGCGGATTAAAGAGGCTGTTGGAAATATGAGGGATATCCTCGAAGATTTTCTGTCTTTAGGGAAATTAGAAGAAGGCCAAATAGATGTCAATATAGAGGAACTCACCAGGGAGGTGGTAAGAGAAGAGTTGATGAAGGTGGTAAACAGTATGAATCAATTGACCAAAAAAGGTCAGCTCATTAAGCTCGACTGCGGCCTTGATCGATCCGTAAAATTGGACAAACGACTTATGGGCAACTTAGTATCCAATTTGCTGTCAAATGCCATAAAATTTTCTCCGGATGACTCAATCATTCACATTGGATGCCATTTCAAAGCAAATCAATTCGAACTGTTCATTAAGGATTCTGGAATCGGAATATCCAAAGAAGATCAACGGCATTTATTTGAAAGGTTTTTTCGGGCTAAGAACGCCTCGCATATACAGGGTACGGGTCTGGGGCTTAATATTGCATTGAAATATGTGGAATTAATGAGGGGCAAAATCTCGTGTGAAAGCGAAATCAATGAAGGAACCACCTTTATAATCCAAATTCCTCAGTAATTTAGATTTATGATTTTTACTAAACATATGAGCTGATATTCATGAAGAACATTTTAATCATTGAGGATAATTTTGAAGTAAGGGAAAATACCGCAGAAATTCTGGAATTGGCAGGCTATAAGGTCTTTACAGCTGAAAATGGCAAACTAGGCGTTGAGGTGGCCGTAGATGAAAAGCCAGATTTAATAGTATGCGATATTATGATGCCTGTATTGGACGGGTATGGAGTACTTCATCTACTTAGTAAAAATCCAGAGACGGCAACCATTCCTTTCATTTTCCTAACTGCCAAGGCAGAGAAAAGCGATTATCAAAAGGGGATGGAAATGGGTGCAGATGGCTATATCGCCAAACCATTTGACGATACAGAATTGCTCAATGCCATTGAAACAAGACTCAAAAAAAGTGAAATTTTAAGGCAAACGTATTCCCAGGATTCATCAGGAGTCAATAAGTTCCTCAGTTCTGTTAAGTCTAATACCGGAATCAAACTGCTCTCGGACAACTATGAGGTCTCGAAATACAAAAAGAAGCACAGTTTATATTCGGAAGGATCTTATCCGAGGAATCTGTTTTTTGTCAAAGAAGGCAAAATAAAGACTTTCAAAATAAACGAAGATGGAAAGGAACTGATAATTGAAATCAGCAGCAGCGGTGATTTTGTGGGATATACACCAATTTTAGAGGAGACAAGTTATAAGGACTCTGCTGAAGTATTGGAAGATGCGGAACTGATGATTATTCCCAGGGAAGATTTTGTCAAATTAATAAGTTATGACAGTCAGGTGTCAACCCAGTTTATCAAGCTATTGGCCAAGAATGTGCACGAGAAGGAAGAGCGGCTATTGAGCCTGGCATATAACTCGGTGCGAAAAAGGGTTGCATCCGGTTTAATCGAAATTAATGACAAGTTTAAAAATCAACTACAGGGAGACGGAAGAATAAAAATATCAAGAGATGACCTGGCAAGGATTGTGGGTACGGCTACAGAATCATTGATAAGAACCCTGAGTGATTTTAAAAGCGAAAAACTAATTGATATTGAATCTGGAAAAATTTTGCTTTTGCAAGAGGAGAAGTTAAGACACCTGTCAAATTAAATTACTGTTCATTTGTTCGGCTTCGTGGTTTTGTCGTTCAAGGGACCAGTCCTCCGTTAATGAAGTCTCAATCCACATCGATCCGGATTTTCTATAAATCAAGGATAGTAAACCTAATTTTTCCGAAAGCATCCCTTTCAGCTGTCCTACTGTGGTTAGTTTTTCAATATGGATGTTGCTTGAATCATTTGATAGGTGATCGCTAGAAGACAAGAGCGATGCAGTCTTATTACCGGTATCAGATTTTGAAGAGGGCTTGAAGAATTCAATTTTCAAGAAAGGAAAAATGGTATTGAATTCTTTCTGAAAATCACCTACAGAAATACGCTTATCAATTTTCAAGACCGGCATAGGAAAGGATGCAATCAAAGTATAATGTCACTATGCGATCAAAGATAGGGTGTCTGGATACAGTCATTGAATGATGTGAGTCAAGCAGTTCCATGATTAAAATCAGGAATGAACCTCATTCTCTATTGAAAAATGGGATGGCTAATGCCTTAGCCATGGCTAAGTTAATTAACTGATAATCAGTACATTGTAACATGTTAAAAAGTGACGGTGAACCCTGCTTGAGAGGCTCTTTTTTCTATTAAAGTGGGAATAAAAAAGCCCTCGTGTCAGAGGGCTCTTGTACCTGAGGCCGGAATCGAACCGGCACGTCTTGCGACACACGATTTTGAGTCGTGCGCGTCTACCAATTCCGCCACTCAGGCAGCTTGCCCGCCTCTTTAGGCGGGATACTGTTAAACGGGGTTGCAAATATGCTTAAACTTTAAGTTTCTGACAATTTACAGCTCGATATATTTCTCCAAAGAAAAGGCCTGTGTTCGCTCTGAAAAAAGAGTCTTCACCCGGCCCCATACACTTCCAAATAATGTGGACTTGCGATAATTTTCAAGGCTCCCAGGGTGATCCCAGTAGCTCAAGGTAGTATAGCAATACGGATCCTCCGCATCTTTTAGCAACTGTAAATGTGTACAGCCCGGAAAATTTCTGATTGCTTCTTTATTGTCATTGAAAATTTGAAGAAATTCTTCAACTCCTGCCTCAGTAAAATGCATTCTTACAATTCTTATCAGCATGGCTAATCTTCAAAAGTAATATTGATTGGGCTATCGTAAGTCAAACCCAAAAGTTCGGTTGCATTCCCCTTATAAATTCCTATTTCCAGAAGTCCCAAACTGTTAAAAATCAGAAAGCAGTCACCTTGTTCAGTGCTATTGTAATTGGTATGAATGCGTTTGAACTTCTCTCCTCCAAATTGCACGGTAAAGTTTTTGCCCTTGCTCAAGATATCAAAATCGCTTTTCGGGATATTTGTAATCAGGTTGCCAAAGTGATCTACCCGTACTACGTGACCTGAGATTTGCTTGCGTGTTGCTTTTACATGTCGGTCAATCTTTTTCTTGAAGGTGGTTAGAGGTTTACCTAAACTGGTAATGGCAACACCACTGGCCAGTTTGGCAGAGGCTGGCGCCAGGATGTCTTTTTCCGGAAAAGTTGATTCAACCGTGTTAATGGTATTAAGTGCCGCCAATTGTTGATGGGGTTTCTGGCTAATTAATCCAAATAGGCCATTGTCTACGCCTACAAAAAAATGATCTTCCAATTGTAAGGCGATATAGGCATCTCCTGGATTGCCAACGGCATCTACTCCAACCAGGTGAACAGTTCCCTTAGGGAAATCCCTGAAAACAGAGCGGAGCAGGAACGCCCCATGGGCAACATCACAAGGTTCAACCTGATGGCTGATATCAATGATATTTATACCTGGATTTACTTTTAGAATAGCCGCCTTAATTGCTCCTGCGTAGTGATCGCTTTTCCCGCTGTCGGTGAGTAGGGTAACAATGGCCATGGGCGAACTCAATTACTACCCGTATCGTTGAAATAAGGTAGACTTTATTTATTAATTTTATTCAAAAATAGAAGATTTCAACCACATTACTTCATTGATCGAAAAAAGCATTACCCTGGAGAATATTTCCCTGACCGACTTTCTCGGAATAGAAAACAAAAATATAAATCAGCTGGCATCAGCTTTTCCCAAAAGCAAAATCGTGTCTAGAGGTAACGAAATACTTGTTAAGGGAGATACTGATGACATTACTCAGATTAGTGATATTCTGGATTCATTGATTGAACATTTTCATCAATTTGGGAGGATTACTGAGGAAAATGTCAAAGGATATGTAGCACAGGAGAAACAAGACTTTATTTCTGCAGAAAGCCCTGATGGACTGCTCCTTTACGGCACCCGTGGATCCCCCATAAAAGTGAAGACTGTAAATCAACAAAAACTTGTTGATGCGGTAAAAAGCAATGACTTGGTATTTGCGCTTGGCCCAGCCGGAACCGGTAAAACATACATATCGGTGGCCATGGCTGTGAGGGCTTTGAAAAATAAGCAAGTAAAAAAAATAATCATTACACGCCCGGCCGTGGAAGCAGGTGAAAACCTTGGATTCTTGCCGGGAGACCTGAAAGAGAAGATTGATCCCTACCTGAGGCCAATCTATGACGCCCTTCATGATATGATGCCATTTGAAAAGTTGGGTTACTACATGGAGCGCGAAATCATCGAAATAGCGCCACTGGCATATATGAGGGGTCGCACCTTAAACAACGCGTTCATCCTTTTGGATGAAGCACAAAACACCACCCAGATGCAGATGAAGATGTTCCTCACCCGCATGGGCCCCAATTCCAAGATGATCGTAACCGGGGATACCTCACAAATAGACTTACCCCATAATCAACGATCCGGATTGAAAGAGGCTGTGAGGATATTGAATCAAACAGAAGGAATTGGATTTGTTGAATTATCTGAACGGGACGTGGTGCGCCATCGATTGGTCAAGGATATCATTGTTGCTTACCAAAAAGGATTGGAAGAAAAGGCCAATTAATTTCGGGTTTCCCCTAAATTAAGGCATGTTTCGATGGGTGCCTTATGCCATGGTCAGAATTGCAGCTTTTTTTATTGCTGGAATTCTTTTGGCAATATATAACCCCTCTCTTATCCCGCTCAAGATCGGATCAATTGCAGTATTGCTACTTTTCATTGGTTACTACTTTTTTTATCTAACCGTTCCGCCAAAAAAGAGAAATCCAATTATCGGGATGATCGGGTTGTTCGCGATCATGATAGCCGGGTACGTTCATTTATTATCTTTTAAGCAATGGGGTGACGAAGGTCATCTGTCAACTTTTCAAAAGGAAATAAACTACTATGTAGCGACCGTAGTAGAGTACCCCGAAGAAAAGGAAAAATCGTGGAAGTATAAGGTCGCGCTGAATAAAGTCAGCGATGGCACAACCTGGTACAGGACAAATGCTTATTTGCTGTTGTACGTGAAAAAAGAAAACGGTGTAGATCCATTCTATTATGGAGACAAGATTCTGGTTAAGGGACAGCCTCAGCCTTTATCATCTCCACAAAATCCGCATGAGTTTGATTTCAAAAGATTTCTCAGCTTCAAGAACATTTTTCATCAACAGTTTGTCAATCCTGATGAGGTCATATTTGTCAGTTCAATTGCAAGTAAGGACATCAAGTACTTTTCTTTCAAGGCCCGACTGTGGGCAAGTACTCAACTGAAGAGCCGATTGCCGCATCAACAAGAGCAGGCTATTGCCATGGCGCTCACACTGGGCGTCAAAGATGGCATTGACAACGATTTGCAAAGTGCTTACGCTGCAAGCGGAGCCATGCATGTGCTCGCTGTTTCGGGACTGCACGTGGGCATCCTTTATGGGATTGTGCTGTTGATTTTCAGACCCTTTATGCGGATATCAGGGAGCCGATGGGTGATTGCTGTTGTGAGTTTACTGGTGCTTTGGTCATTTGCGTTTATTACGGGTTTGTCGCCATCCGTACTGAGGGCCGTGACCATGTTTTCATTCATAGCCATAGCAAAGCCTTTTGGTCGAGGTACAAGCATATACAATACACTCGCCTGCTCGGCATTTTTTTTGTTGTTGGTCGATCCTTACCTAATCATGTCTGTAGGATTTCAGCTCTCCTACCTGGCGGTGCTTGGCATTGTGTCCATTCATCGTCCGCTGTATCAGCTGCTGGAACCAAAAGGTGCCATTATTGATTGGATTTGGAATATTTCATGTGTTTCGCTGGCCGCACAATTGGCAACCTTTTCGTTGGGAATGCTGTACTTTCATCAGTTTCCGGTTTATTTTCTTTTCTCCAACTTATTTGTTATCCCAGGTGCCGTAGCCGTATTGGTAATAAGTATCCTTGTCATTGCCTTCAGTTTTTTTTCTCAGCTGGCGGATGTTATGGGCATGTTGTTGGAGGGCATTATCCAAATGCTCAACTTGGGAGTTTTTACTTTTGAAAAGTTTCCTTATAGCCTCATTAATGAAATTTATATAAACACCTTTCAATGTTGGCTGTTGATATTGGCGATCGGGACATTTTTACTTTTCCTGTATTCCAGGAAATGGTTGGTAATGATATTCTCTTTTGTTTTTGTGTTGATATTTTCGATAGTACAATGGCATCACTACGAAAGTAACATTGATACAAAGCAATTTATTGTTTACAATATTGCCGGTCATTTGGGTTTGGAGTGGATCGCCAGGGGACGATCTATATTTTTTGGGGATACCTCACTATTGTCCGATGAAGAGCGCATGAGATTTCATATACGCCCTAACAGGTTGTTTCATGGGGTTAAGGAAATTGAAAACTACTCAATAACGGGTGATGAAGAAGTCAGGATTATTTCAATTGATGGAAAGACCGTTGGAATACTTGACAAGCCCATCAAGTCGTGGCCCGATTCTGAAAAATTGGAATATCTGGTAGTCTCCAACAACTCGATTCGATCTTTTTCTGAAGCGCAGCATTTAATTCCTTTTGATAAATTGATTTTAGCAAGCAGTAATAGTCGCTATCTTGCCAGGCGTATTTGTGATGAAGGGGGAGAGGCTGTGCATTCAGTATTACATCATGGTGCTTTTGTTGAAAAATTCTAGATTATGGATAATGTATTGTACGAAGTTAGGGATCGGATTTGTTTTTTGACACTCAACAGGCCTGAAAAGAAAAATGCGCTTAATGCAACCATGGTTTCTGAGTTGAAACAATTATTTACACAGGCAGAGTCAGATCCCAATGTAAAGGTGATCGTGCTGAAAGCTAATGGTGATGTATTTTGTTCAGGTGCAGATTTGCAATCATTACAACAACTACAAAAAAATTCCTTCGATGAAAATATCAAGGACTCCAACCACTTAAAGGAGTTATTCCTGCAAATCTATCATTTAAAAAAAATAGTGATCGCCCAGGTTCACGGTCACGCGTTGGCTGGAGGTTGTGGCCTGGCCACCGTTTGTGATTTTGTTTTTGCTGTTCCGGAGGCAAAAATGGGATATACAGAAGTACGCATTGGATTTGTGCCCGCCATTGTTATGGTTTTTTTGTTGCGAAGGGTGGGCGAACAAAATGCAAAGCATTTGTTGCTGAGCGGAAATCTGGTAACAGGCAATGAATTGATTCAATACGGTTTAGTGAACAAATTAATGACAAAGGAGAGTCTTTCTCATGAAGTCTTGGATTTTGCCAAACAGCTCATTGATAGCAATTCGGGTCAATCTATGGAGACAACTAAAAAGATGATCGGAGAAGTGCAATCCATGTCATTGAATGAGGGCCTGGATTATGCGGCAAAGATGAATGCAAAGGCAAGAGAATCAGCGGATTGTAAAAAAGGCATAGCCGCTTTCCTCAGCAAGGAAAAGTTGAATTGGTAGCCAGATCATACTTGGATACACCTGAACATATCTTACAACAATATTGGGGTTACGATCGCTTCAGACCTCCGCAATCAGAAATAATAAATGCAGTATTATCTAAGAAGGATGTATTGGTTTTGTTGCCTACAGGAGGCGGCAAATCGATTTGCTTTCAGGTACCTGCACTGTTGATGGATGGGCTATGTCTTGTGATTACGCCTTTGATCGCCTTGATGGAAGATCAGGTAAGTCGGCTAAAGAAGCGGGGGATCGCAGCCATTTCCATTCATTCTGGGATGGCCCGCAGCGAAATAGATGTTGCATTGGACAATTGCATCTATGGACGGGTAAAGTTTCTGTACCTCTCTCCCGAGCGAATTCAAACTGATTTGTTTAAAGAACGGGTTCTGAAAATGAAGGTGAATCTCATTGCGGTTGATGAAGCACATTGCATCTCCCAATGGGGGTATGATTTCAGGCCAGCGTATTTGCAGATTGTCTCGTTGAAGGAGCTCAAGCCAGAGGCACCCATCATTGCCTTAACGGCTACGGCCACCAAAAGAGTGAAGGATGACATCGTGGTAAGCCTAAGCCTTCGCCATCCAACTTCATTTTCAAAAAGCTTTGCGCGGGATAATCTATCGTTTGTATCACGAAAAACAGAAAACAAAGAGAAGCTTTTACTTCAGGTACTTCAGAAAGTCAAGGGCTCAGCCATCGTCTATGTGCGTTCGCGAAGGGCAACAGAGAAGCTTGCAGAGTGGTTAAGTGGCCATCAAGTAAAAGCCACCTACTATCATGCTGGATTAAGTTATCAAAAAAGGAACGCTCACCAGACCAATTGGATTGCAGGGAGCAACAGGGTGGTAGTAGCTACCAATGCATTTGGAATGGGCATTGATAAGGCTGATGTGAGAACGGTTATTCACATGGACCTTCCCGAAAACATGGAGGCTTACTATCAAGAAGCCGGAAGAGCGGGGAGGGATGGAAAGAAAGCCTACGCGGTGATAATCTTTCATCCAATTGATGTCAGGTCCTTACGTGAGAAATTGCTACAATCGCAACCGACCATCGAAGCACTCAAATCAACGTATCAGGCCCTGGCCAATTATTTTCATCTGGCGGTTGGAAGCGGACAGGGAGAAAGTTTCGACTTTGATTTAACTGACTTTGCTTCAAGGTTTAAACTCAAACCGTTGCCAACCTATTCTGCTATTAAGAAACTGGAAGAGCAGGGATTGGTTCAGTTGAGTGAAAGTTATTACAGGCCTTCTAAAATTCATTTTCAGGTGAATAAGAAGAAACTGTATGAATTTCAGGTATCCAACGAGCATTTTGATCAGGTAATTAAAGCAATGTTGCGATTATATGGAGGTGAACTTTTTTCCAATTTCGTTCCCATCTCTGAGTCTCAAATCGGACGGGCTGTAAAGTGGAACATTCAGGAGGTGAGAATAGCATTGGATCAACTTCACAAAATGCAGTTTCTGAATTATGAAGAATCATCCGAGATGCCGCAAATTACTTTTTTAACAGCTCGTCAGGACGCGGTCAGGTTACAAATAGATATGGCTAGGTTTGAGGAGCGCAGGAACCTGGCGATTGCGAAAATGGAGTCGATGATCGACTATACGATTCAGGATCATCAGTGCCGGACACAAATTATTCAATCCTATTTTGACGAGGAGACCTTTAATACATGCGGGAAATGTGATGTTTGTTTGGCAAGAAAAAAGAAGGAGAATCAAGATCAGGTAATAAGTTATCGTGATCAAATTCTGACCCTGTTGCGCAGGCAACCTCAAACTAGCGAGGAGCTGGAAAAGGAAATAAATCCGGAAGATCAGGAATTGCTAATTGACGTGATCAGGGAAATGCTTGATAACAAGGAAATCAAATACGATGAGTATTGGATTCTTTCTTTAGTCCAATGATTTATTCAAGCGCCTTTACGCCAGGAAGGGTTTTGCCTTCAAAATATTCCAGCAACGCGCCTCCTCCTGTGGATACGTAACTTACTTTGTCGCTAAAATTGAATTTGGAAATGGCGGCTGCAGAATCTCCGCCACCGATCAAGGAGAATGCTCCTGCTTTGGTTGCGGTCACAATAGCTTCGGCCACAGCTTTGGTCCCACCTTCAAATTTCTTCATTTCAAAAACACCCATTGGACCGTTCCAGAGAATGGTTTTTGAACCCATAATCACACTACTGAAAACTTGCCGCGCTTGAGGGCCGATATCAAGGCCCATCCATCCATCCTGTATCCCTGTGTTGTTGGCCACTTTAGTATTGGCTTCAGCATCAAATTTGTCAGCCGTTATTGAATCGATGGGCAGATGCAGATCGACACCTTTTTGTTTTGCTTTCTGGATGAGATCCTTGGCAAGATCAAGTTTGTCTTCTTCTACCAAAGACTTGCCAATTTGGGGGGGGGGGGGGGGGGTGGGGGGGGGGGGGGGGGGGGGGGGG
>CAYNCP010000050.1:0-12574 GCA_964395905.1 uncultured Ohtaekwangia sp. | reverse complement strand
CTTTAAAGAAAGTATAACTCATCCCCCCCCCAATAATCAAGTTGTCTACTTTGTCCAACAGCTTTTCAATGATCAATATTTTGTCCGATATTTTTGCTCCGCCCATGATTGCGGTGAAAGGCTTGTCTGCATTTTCAATTACTTTATTGGCGTTCTCAATTTCTGCTGCCATCACTAGTCCGGCACACTTTTCCTTAAAGAACTGTGCAACAATGGTGGTAGAGGCATGAGCCCGGTGCGCAGTTCCAAAAGCATCATTTACATAAATGTCGGCCAGTTTTGACAAACTTTCCGCGAAACCAACGTCTCCCTGCTCTTCTTCTTGGTAGAATCGAAGGTTTTCCAAAAGCAACAGCTCACCCGGCTTTAATTCCTTGGCTTTGCCTATAGCATCTGTGCCAATACAATCTGTGGCAAATTGAATCTGTACACTCAATAGTTCTTGTGCCGTATTGAGGGTATGCTTTAAAGAATACTTTTCTTCAGGACCTTCTTTTGGTCTCCCCAGGTGAGACATCAAAATGCAGCTACCACCGTCATTCAAAATCTTCTTCAACGTAGGTACTGTTGCTCTGATTCGGTTATCATCTGTTACCGCAAAGGTTTTTTTATCAAGCGGAACATTAAAATCAACTCTGATCAGCGCCTTTTTACCGGAAAAATTGATGTCATTAACAGTTTTCATCCAATGAATGGTTATAATCTTTTAGTCTGAACTTCAATAAAATAATTACGCTCCAAAAGTAATACCTAGCCCACGGGCGGCATCAATCAGGTACGACTTTGGATCAACATAATTATATTCTTTAACGGCATCTTCCAAAGACACATGAGTGAATTTGTTATTTTGGAACGACACCATCTCACCAAACTTCTTTTCAAGTACCAAGTCAAATGCTTTGACTCCAAACATACTGGCCAATACGCGATCAAATGCACTTGGTGTACCTCCCCGTTGTACATGCCCTAAGATGGTTTCCCTTATTTCTGCCGGGCAGCCGGCATCTTTTAACTGCTTCGAAAGTTTGAATGCTACTCCACCGAGCCTTGCATGCTCTGATTCCTTTGAGTTTTCGATTGAAGTGACGGTTCCCTTTTTTGATTTTGCGCCCTCTGCCACCACGATGTTAACAAACCCGCGCCCCTTTTCATATCGAGATTCAATTCGCTTCACGAGTTTATTGATATCATACGGTATTTCAGGTATGAGGCAAATTTCAGCTCCGCCAGCGATGGCGGTATGCAAAGCTATCCATCCGGCATCTCTGCCCATGACTTCCATTATCATTACACGGTGATGGCTCTCGGCAGTGGTGACCAGTTTATCAAAACTATCGGTAGCGATTTGAACAGCAGTTTGAAATCCAAATGTCATATCTGTAGCAGACAAATCATTGTCAATAGTCTTGGGCACACCAATAATGGGAACGCCTTTATCAAATAATGCTTTTGAAATTCTTTGAGAACCATCTCCCCCAATGTTGATAACCGCATCAAAGGACAATGATTTTAATTTTGCAGCCAGTTCTGCTGTTTTGTCGACAAACTGAACGCTGCCGTCTGGCTGGGTTATGGGATATTGCAACGGGTTGCCTTTATTGGTCGTTTTCAGGATGGTACCTCCCTTAACATGAATTCCAGCTGTTTTTTTATTTGTAAGGCGTACCATCTCTACTGGTTCTTTGAATATGCCGTTGAAAGCTTCAATGCTGCCATACACTTCCCAGCCTTTTTGTTTTTGAGCCCTTTTAACTACGCCCCTGATTACTGCATTAAGTCCCGGGCAATCTCCACCACCTGTAAGTACTAGAAGTTTAGGCATATCATTGCTTTTTAGTCATTGTATATTTCACCCATTTGATTTCGCGGCCGCTCGCTGCAAGCGATCGTTAATGGCTTTACCTATTCCAACATCTGGAACAGGTTCAGCCAAAATGATGTCTACATCCAATTGGTCCAATTGCCGCAATAAGGTAAACAGATTTTTGGCTGCTTCATCGAGGTTTCCTGATTTAGATAAGTACAAGCTGTCCTTATGGTCATTGTTGCTTGGCTTGAATCGCAGAATACCCCTTTTCGCATCTTTGTATTGCAGGTCAAGCGAATCAATATCGCCCAATAGAAATGTCTTGCGTGGTGCGTAGTGTCTTTGCAATTGACCAGGTGCTATAGGATTCGATGAGGTATTAAGTTTGGATTGGATCGGACCTACAACTTCAATCAATTGATCCTCGCTAACTCCTCCTCTTCTGTAGAGCACCACCTTGTTTTCCTCAAATCCAACAATAGTTGATTCAAGCCCAATTTCACAAACTCCGCCATCTAGAATATAATTTACTTTATCCCCCAATTGATCGTTTACATGTTGGGCACTGGTTGGGCTAATGTATCCGAAAGGGTTGGCACTGGGAGCAGCCAGCGGAAAATCCAGTGACCTGAGCAACTGTTGCGTGAGTTCATGATTGGGGCAGCGAATCCCAACCGTGTCAAGGCCTGCAGTGACAATGTCAGGGATAATTGATTTTTTGAGTAACACAAGAGTAAGCGGTCCCGGCCAAAATCTCTTGATCAATTCCTTTGCATGATCCGGAATGTGTGCAACCAGGTCTTTGGTTTGCTCAATGGATGACACATGAATGATAAGCGGATCAAAGGATGGACGCGCTTTGGCGACAAATATCCTGGTAACGGCCAATGGATCCAGCGCATTGGCTGCAAGACCGTACACTGTTTCTGTGGGAATGGCAACCAACTCACCCTTTTCTAAATGTGCTTTAGCCTTCCTGATGTCTTTTCCTATCACTGCCATTTTATAAATCCAAAGCTAAAATCTATTTTGCTTAGATTTTAATGAAAACCAAATATGAGCAATAAAACCAGGTCAATTTTAAGGGCATTTGCAGTCGTGATCGTCTTGCTGGCGGTTTTAATGGAGCTGCATATTATCATCATCCCCGCTATTGCTGTATATAAATTTTGGATAGTAGTGGTTGCTTTTGGGATAATGCTGATCAGTTCCAAATAGCCTTTCTTTTCTCCAGCTTATCTCTCATTCGCAGTATTGATTTCTCACCGCTGAATGATGGAATGTCCAGTAATGAGATCCATTGAATGTCCTTTGACTCTTGATTTATTCTTAAGTGTTCGGATTCTTGGGCTATAAACAAAAACCGGATGTCATAATGATAATGAGCAGGAAAATCTGCCCGTGCTGGAATGAGATGGATATCAATGTCAAAAAGCGAATCTTGAACCGGATTTAATTGCAATCCGGTTTCTTCTTCAAGTTCCCTAATAGCAACGCTCCGCATATCTTCTTCGCCATCTGCATGTCCACCGGGTTGCAACCACTTATTCAATTTGGCATGATGTACCAGTACTATTTTGGAGTGCCATGGATTGGTTATCCATGCTGATCCCGTGAGATGGCCCGGTAAATGATCCCGGTGGAAGCACCTCGGATCTTTAAGCAGTGATTTAAACTGAGCTACAAACAAAAGCTCCTCAGGATGTGAGGAGCCATATTGTGACAATTGCGCAAGAAGGTGAAGCCGATCCAAACCTGGTTTATTGAATGATTACAGTAGCTTTGTTGAATTTTCCTTCCTCCAGTTTACCAATTTGTTCACCTCCGCCTGCGTTGTCCATATCATCTTTGCGCACCAATACATAGTACGACTTTCCTTCAAGCTTTTTGAACTTAACGATTCCCTTTTGGTCGGTTACGCCTTCCATGAAGACTTTTGTTTCTGCCAGATAGTCATTTTCCGTTTCGAAAATCTTGACGGAAGCTCCCTCGACAGTATTCCCTAAATCATCTCTAACAGTGAGTGTCAACGATGTATTAAATATTTGGGCTTCACTTGCAATAAGTGATATCATCACAAGAAAGACAGACAAGGCTAATAACTTCTTCATTTTTCTATTACTTTATTTGAATTAATCATACTACATAGTTAACCAATGGGTTCCAAAAAATAAAGGCATTACCTGTCTCTGGCTTGAATTATTTAACCAAAAGCAGTTTTAATGATTTTAATTGCCTATCGAATCAAGGCCACGCCACCGCGTCTTTCCTGCACCCCAAGTTCTGGGCGGAAAGAGCTGATATACCTGATCACATAGGCATAAGAGCCTCCGGGTAACAGCTGCCCGGTATTGTTGTAGGTTCCATTCCACCGGAAGAAGCGGTCGTTGGATTGGAAAACAAGCTCACCCCATCGGTTGTAAATGAATACCTGAAATTCATCTGTAATAAAAAATGAGTACACCGAGAATTCTTTGTTGGCAGCAATATCGCTACCCGGACGGAATGCATTGGGGGCAACAAGTTTGGGAATGCATTGGCTTAGCACCTCCGTTTCGTCAGTAGCCACGCAACCGAATGAATTGGTGATATCCACACTGTAAATCCCCTCACTGTCAGCAGTAATTACCCGGCCGGTAAAATTCAAAGTGAGTTGATTCTTAAACCAATTGTATTGGCTAAACGGTCCCGGATCCAAATCCACCTGAGAGGTTGTTGGATCACTATTGTCTGGATCGTCACAAATAATCACTCGGTTGGGTAAGTTCCCTATGGGAACGGGTGCCTTTATTACCTGAATTTGAGCGGATGCAAGGCAAACTGATTTTGATATTTCCACTTTATAAGTTCCCTCGTCAGTTCTGGATAAGGTGGCATTCATCTCATTGGGTACAGCGGTGCCATTAAAAAACCAGGTGTAGGTCACACCAGTCGCGACAGAAGCCGCAGACAAGGTGAAGGGCTGATTGTCATCACAGGCTGGTGTGGACGTGAGGCTGGCAGAAACAGGTCCAACTACGTCCACAGGCTGTGTGGGTGATTGATAGGAGCATCCGTTTACTGTATTGACTATGGCAACTGAATAATTGGAGCCATTTTCTGTGGTGCCCAAAGATATCTGTCGCCCTAGCAAAGTAGGCTGGAACACTCCTGCCCTAAACCATCTGTAAGTATACGGACCAGATGGATTGGCAGTAAGAATGACTGAATTTGAGCAGCCATCACTTTGGGTAAATGTGGGGATGATATTGTTGTCATAAATTATATCCCTGGTATCGATTACATCACATCCGGCTACAGTGGTAGCAGTGACCTGATAAGTGCCGCTTGCATTTACGGTGATTACATCCGTGTTGGCTGGGCCTACAATTCCTGGTCCTGTCCAACTGTAGGTTGCTCCTGCATCAAATGGTGCGGCCAGTGCGGCCGTAACGGTGGCAGGATCGGCACATATATTTTCTGTAAAGTTGACGGTTTTCGGAGTTACTGATACGGTCTTTTGCACCGTAACCAAACACCCCGTTCCATTATTTTCATGGAGTTCTACTACATAATCACCAGCTCCTGGCGATAATGATGCTGTTGGAATATCCACTGTCGAAATGGTTTGACCGGTAGTGCCATTAGTAAAACGATAGAGAATGGGGGCTACTGGGGCACCACTTGTGATTATTGCATTTATATCTGTAGGATCGCAATCAATAGCTGTGAAATCAGCTGTGAATGCAGCAGGGTCTGTTAAGCCGAATGCTTGAGAAATTGTACACCCGGAAATTTGATCGGTAACAATCCCCGAAAATGTTCCTGCCGGCTGCCCCCCGATAGGCCCAACGAGCGTTGGGGCGGTTTGATCAATACCTTGCTGATTGAATCCGCCCGGACCTGTTAGAAAATAAGAGTAGGGTCCCGCTGGAGGCGCGCTGACGTTTAGTTGTACTGATATACTTCCATCCGATGCATTACATACGGTGGGATTTGCTCCCGACATGGTGAATGAGGGAGAAACATTGATGGTGTAAGTTTTAGAATCGGTAGTGGTACAGGTGGTGATGGGATCAGTAACTATCACCTGATAGGTAAACACACCAGGCGTAGTGACATCCACTGCTTGTACTTGTGAGTTGCTGGATGGGGCACCATTAATTGTCCAGGCATAAGTTGCTCCTGAGTTGAATGCATTCAAAGCAGGTGTATTGTTGTCTTCACAAATGGTGAGGTCAGGTCCTAATTCAAGCTGCGGCCGATTTTCAACTACGATGGTGCTGGCCTGGGAAGTACACCCATTGGGATCGATGTTTGTTACAGATAGCAGCATGGGAACATTCACAGTCAGCAATTTGGTGGTGTCTCCGGAAGACCACACATAACTATAGCCTGGCAGATTACCTGAGTTGGCATCAAGTGTAACCGCACCGGTACATAAAGCGGCTGCTCCGGGTATCGTTGGATTCGGTGGAGATGGGAAAATGGTTACAGGCCTAACGAGCACAGTGTCAAGTCCGCATCTATTGGTGAGGCGCATGGTTACATTGTACGTATTGGGTGCTGCATAGGTATGCACCGGGTTAGGATCCGTGTCGCTGGCCCCGTCTCCAAAGAACCAGGCAAATTGATCGATTGCATCTGTGGGAGTTCCATTAAAGTTGGTAGGTTCTCCAAAACAGACTCCTGTCACATCTAAGGCTGCACCCCCAAATGCGTTGGAAATGATTTGGGTGAAATTGGGCAGGCCCAGTCGGCTATTGGTACTGGCGGCCAATGCAAATCCATTAAAATTGACCGGGCTAACAAGTGTAGTATCTTCCACTGCCTGTATGATGCCCAGCACATTGCTTCCATTAATGGACATGTATAACTGTCCATCCGGACCAATCTGGATCGCGCCAAGTTCCTGAGTTGGAGCTGGAGTAATGTTTCTTAAATAGGGCGCGTTAATGGAATCCAAAAAATATTCATAAACCGCGGAGGGAGCGGGTGAGCCTTTTAAGGTAGCAAATACTTTATTGCCTGCTGGCGAAAACTCAATGCCATAAATCTGGCCATTTGGTTCGTTTAAATCAATTTGTCTGTAGTTGGTCAGTACACCACTTGAGTCAACGAGTGTAAATAATTCGACAAAATTGCTGGTGCCGGGCGTTGAAAGGGCAACAGCCACATTGTTGCGGGCACCAATCTTTATATAGCCCTGGCCTGTGCTAACATTTTTAAAAGAATGAGGCGAGCCTATGCTCGATATTACAGGATCACCAATTCCGGTAGGGCTAATGGGATACGCCCTGAATGAATTATTTCCATATTCGTGAGCAATGAGCCAATTGCCATTAGCTGTAATGCGCTCTGTACTTTTGGCAAACAGCAAATTGTTTTGCGAAGTGACTGCGCCAAGTCCACCATTGGGTTTGATATCAAAAAGAGAATAGCGCAGCTCGTTAGCTGAAGCACCATCTACAGCCTGAGTGGTAAATATATAATATAATGTCTCATCGCCCGGTACTGGCACAATCAAAGCAGCCTGTGCAGACAACGGATCACCGCCAATTCCTGTGGCAATTTCGGTGTGGGTGCGGTCGTAAACTTTATCTCCATCCGTGTAAAAGATCACTTTCCCGTTTCGATCAGAAATGGTTGAGGTCCCTTCTGGGGCATCCATCGCACTGTCATCCAATGCGACCGGTGGATTTGGCAATGGATTAAAATCGATCCCAGCTCGATTGCCGAAGTACCAAATATTCGCACGCTGTTCTTCGAGTCCGTACTCCCTCACATTCACGCCTGCATAGGCTGTACACCCTGATGCATCCGTAATAACTACGTAGTAATATCCAGCCGAATCAGGAGTAAGCGTTAAACCGGTATCTCCATTGGACCAAATGGCTGAAACGGGTGTGCCTCCGGCCACTTGTGCGGTCACCTGAAACTGAGAGGGTGTTGAACTTCCTCGGGGTGGAGGAAATTCGCTACGACAAGCGGTGGTATCCTGTACCAACGTGATTTGTAATGGCATGGGATTAATGGTGACAGGTTGGGAAGTGGCCTGCACCTGGCCATTGTAAAATGCGGTGAGCGACACATTAAACGTTTGTGCTTGTTGATAGGTATAAATAGGGCTGGAACCCCGGGCTACACCGGCTCCATCTCCAAAGTTCCAGATCAGGCTATCAGCTCCGGGTGTAACCACACTAAAAAAAGTGGTTGGATTATATTGACACGTACCAATCGTTGTGAAACTTACGTTGAGGGTTACATCTGCACGGGGTAAAAAAGAAGGAAACTGAGTCGCATCCACATTGGCCGTACCGAATGGCGCAGGGTCGTACACCAGGTTGCTGGCCACCGAATCAATATCTGTTAATTTTCCAATTAGGAATGGCCCACCATTGGTTGCCTGATAAAGATGGTAGATGGCACTGTCTGGTGCGTATTGAATTCCATAACTTCTGAAAACTGGTGATGGCAGTACAGGGGCTAATGTGATGGTGGGGTTGTTGTAGTCATACTGTAGCAGGGTTGCATTGATTCCTGCTTCTCCAGTCCTTGAGAGGTAAAGATATTGCCCGGAAGTGCTCCACTCGATATCATAAATGGATTGATAGCCTGTGGTGGGCAAGCCCGTATTGAAAATATACCGGTCAAAAGAAAAGGTACCTGTGCTATTGTCAAAGTCCAGAATCAATGCGTCAACATTCGGGCTTTGAGGCGATACCGCTACCTTTCCCAAAGCCTCGTTGTATGAAAAGTTGGCTACCGTAATGGGTAGCCCGACACCTGATGTGGTAATGGTATTGAACGTTCCTCCATAACTGGAGGCATCAATCAGGGTGGCTGAATAGTTTTGGCTGGCTACCTCATGGGTAATCAGCCAAAAATCAGTGTTGTTGTTATGTGGCACGAGGATCATTCCTTCTGATCGGTTGGTCAGCAATGCAATGGCCGCATTCTTTGATTCAAGATCACCCAGGGCAGGTGCGGGGAAGACGGCATTCCCAAATAAACTCATGTCTACCACACTTCTGCTGATGGCACCACCGGCAGTGAAGTTTGCAGAGTTGGTGAAAATAAAATACTTGTTTGGATTGCCCGGAATAGAAGTAATTGCTGTTGGCTGGTTGGCTGCACTGTTTGCAGTCAGGCCAGTTCCATTGATCATGACACCATGACACGCGTCATACACATTGTTACCATCGGTATAAAACAGGAGGTTGGCATTGGCAAGATCACTCGCTACTGAACTTCCACCTGTTCCAAACGGAATGGCCTGGTCGGATACGCTGGTCGCAACATGGGTTGACCTGTTGAACTGGATTCCATTAACTGAATTACCAAAATACCAGTTCTTCTTGACAAGGTCCTGGGCATTTACCGAGGTGCACAAGCCGATCAAAAACAGTAAGAGGATTTTTTTTACAGACACACCCGGGATTCTACAGTTCATATTGCGCGTTACCCATTCAACCTAAGCTTTGTATCCTTCTTCACAAAATTTAAAACGCCTAACCTCAGCTAAATTATACATTTTGGCTGAAAAAATCGTTAAGTAGAGGTTAGCTTCAGCCATGTTTCACCAGTGCATTTTTATTAATAGGGATAATCGTTTTAATTTGCTTTAATGGAGAGATACAAATCCCCCAAGTTGTTGTACAGGTTATCCCTTTGCCTGGGATGTATGCTTCTGATGCACAATTCGGTAACTGCACAAGACCCTCAATTTTCCCAGTTCTATGCTGCGCCCATGTATTTGAATCCGGCTTTTGCAGGATCTACCAACCAGGCACGATTTGGAATGAATTACAGAAATCAATGGCCGGCTATTGATGCCAATTTTACAACCATCTCTGCATTCTTTGACACTTTCATCGAGGAGAAGAATAGCGGGGTGGGCGTCATGCTTTCAAGAGACAGAGAAGGAATCCTCGGATTACAATCGATTAGCCTTGGGGTGCAATATGCTTATGAACTTAATATCACTGATGGCCTTTCTTTTCGTCCGGGTGTTCAAGTTGCATTGTACAACAGGTCCATCAACTTTGACAAGCTAACTTTTGGCGACCAATTTGATCCTGCTACAGGTGATGTAATCAGTCCCACATCAGCTGAGGCATTGAGTGGAGGAAATAAATTTTTCCCTGACTTGTCCTTTGGAGGACTGTTCTATACGCCACGCGCCTGGCTTGGCGTAGCTACACATCACATCACCCAACCCAATCAATCGTTGGTTGGAGAGCAAAGCAGACTTCCTATGAAAACTTCAGTGCATACCGGAATTAAATTTCATTTTCGACCGGGCGTAGTGGGATCCGGAATTTACGCAAGGCCATCCGAGCGAAGCATTGCTCCGGCTTTGCAATACAGACATCAGGGTGAATTTGATCAGATGGATATTGGTGCCTACCTTACCATGGAGCCACTCATCGTTGGAATGTGGTATCGAGGGGTTCCGTTTAAGAAAGTTAACAACTTTGCCAATAATGAATCCCTTGTGCTGCTGGTAGGATTTACAAAGAAAGGGCCTAACGATATTTTGAATATTGGGTACAGCTACGACTACACCATTTCAAAACTTGGACCTGGAAGCGGTGGTGCACACGAGTTTAGTTTGGTTTACTCATGGTCAACAAGGGACCCAAGAAAACCCCCAAAAGATAAGTTAGTCATTCCTTGCCCTGATTTTTAAGCAAGCTCATTCAGCGGAAGGCAACCTGCATGAATCATCAAGGCCAATGTGAAGCAGTGCGTCACCTGCATTGATAACAGGAGCATTATTCAGGCCCACCACATAACCTGTCGCTGGTGCTTTAATTTGTTCCTTAAATTCCCCGAAAGGATCGGTAACGGTTCCTAGCCACTGATTTTTTTCTACAATTTGTCCACAGCGAATATTGGATTGGAAAAGTCCTGCCGTTCGGGCGCGTACCCATGTTGAGTTCCATATGGTTTTATTTTCTTCCGTGGGTTCAGGTGCCCAATCAATCATGTTCAAGTGTTTCATTAATCGGAGCGTGCCGGCCAATCCGACTTCAATCGCATGGGTATCAAACCTAAGTGACTCGCCACCCTCATATACAATAATGTTTTTACCTTTTTTGCTGGCTGCCTGCCTTAATGACTTTGGTCTAAATGGGGAATCAATTGTAAAGGGCGCCTTGAATGCTTCAGCTAACTTGACATTCGTTTCATTGGCCATGACACATCTTATTTGAGGATAATTGGTTCGTGAAGCACCACCGGTATGAAAGTCAATGCCATAATCGATATAGGGTATTACCTCCCGCATCAAGTGGTAGGCCACGCGGCTTGCGAGTGAACCAGATTTGTTTCCGGGGAAAGAACGATTGATGTCCTTTCCGTCAGGAACCTGCCTGGAATAATTCAGAAATCCGTACACGTTGACGATGGGCATACAAACAACCGTTCCTCTTTTGGTGCGGTTGAGTTCGCTGTCCAATATTCTCCTCACGATTTCCACACCGTTGATTTCATCGCCATGCATACCTGCCATCAATGCCAGCATGGGGCCGTCCTCCAATGCACGGTGCACAAATATGGGGGTATCAATCTGGGTGTGAGAGGGAAGCCTGGCAATTTTGATGTCTATTTCTTTAGACTCTCCTGGTCTGATTTCATGTCCGGCAATTTTTACCACTTTCATAAATCAGACATTTCTTTCTACATATCGAATGATTTCCCTGGCAATGTCTTTTTTGGTGGCTGCTTCAATTCCTTCCAGGCCTGGAGATGAGTTTACTTCAAGCACGAGGGGTCCATTTGCTGATTGCAACATGTCTACTCCCGCTATTCCAAGGCCCATTGCCCGTGCTGCTTTTAATGCCGTATTTTCTTCATCGTCACTTAACTCTATTATAGATGCGCTGCCGCCCCGATGTAAGTTAGATCTAAATTCCCCTTCTTTGCCCTGTCTTTTCATGGCGCCAACTACAACGCCATCCACTACAAATGCCCTGATGTCGGCACCACCCGATTCTTTTATGAATTGTTGTGCAATCACTCTTGCTTTTAACCCGTTGAAGGCCTCAATAACCGAGCTGGCAGCATTATGGGTTTCAGCCAGTACAACACCAAGTCCCTGTGTGCCTTCCAGCAGTTTGAGCACCAATGGAGCACCACCTACTGATTCAATCACGTGATCCACATCTCTGGCATAATTGGTGAACACGGTTTTGGGTAAGCCTACCCCTGCACGGGCCAATATTTGCAAGCTTCTTAGTTTATCCCTTGACCTCACCAGTGCCTGTGACTCAATGGCGGTAAATACCTTCATCATCTCAAACTGACGGACAACCGCTGTACCATAGAAAGTAACCGATGCTCCGATCCGGGGGATAATGGCATCCACATCATTGAGGTAAGCACCATTGTAATATATTTTTGGACTTTTCTTTTCAAGTTCAATGGTGCATTTCAAGTGATCAACAATAATCGCTTCATGCCCTTTCTTTTTTGCAGCCTCCTGCAACCTTTGCGTGGAATATAGCTTGGCGTTTCTCGATAAAATGGCAATTTTCATGGTTTCTATTTCATATGGGCAATGACAATCTGGATTCTATTGTCATTTTTTAGTTCGGTCTGGATTTAGCAAGTGCGGCAATATTAATTCAAATGTTAATGGAGTTACGATTCTTTAGTTTTTTTATCTGTTTTATGATGAAAAGACATATCCTTTTTGGATACATCAATCAAAAACCTGTTTTTAAGCACCCTTCTTCCAAGTAAAACGGGAAACTTCATATTGTCCCTGGCGCTCAAAGAAAA
>CAYNCP010000049.1:0-32139 GCA_964395905.1 uncultured Ohtaekwangia sp. | reverse complement strand
AGTGAGGCTCCCATATATGCGTCTGAAACCCAATATTAGCGTGCTGATCGTACCTCATTATTTCATTCGAATAAGCCAAATCCGCTATTAACCGCACATCCATTTATTCCATTGTTCTTCTGGAGAATTCTATATTTTGGCCGCCAATTGCCGATCGTAAACAATTTTATAAATCAATAACCTTAAGTAATCCAAATGAAGAATAGTAGAATTATTTTATTCCTCGCTTTGCTGCTGGCAGGATGGGGCGCCTGGGCTCAGGAGACCTTTCCCCGCAATGATGTCAAAGACAGTCGGGCTGGCCAATATGCCTTCACCAACGCCACCATCGTGGTAGACCCGCAAACCACCATACAAAATGCCACCCTCCTGATTAAAGGAGATAAAATAGAGCAAGTGGGTGCCAACCTGGCCGTGCCCAAAGGTTATGCCACCATTGATCTCAAAGGAAAGTACATCTACCCTTCCCTGATCGATTTGCATTCTACGTACGGTCTGCCTGAGGTTGAAAGATCACGAGGCCGAAATTTTGGCGGAGCAGAGCAAGTACAATCCAAAACCAAAGGTGCCTATAATGCCAACGAAGCCATTCGATCGCATTACAACGCCAGTGATGAATTCACCATCAACACGAAAGATGCTGATGAGTTGAGGAAGGCTGGCTTCGGCACCGTGCATACCTCCAAAGCGGATGGACTGGCGCGCGGCACAGGTGCGCTGGTAACCCTCAGCGAAAAGAACGACAACACAGCTGTAATCCTTCCCAAAGCATCAGCCAACTATTCATTTGAAAAAGGATCATCAACACAAACGTATCCCGTTTCCTTGATGGGCTACATCGCCTTGCTCAGGCAGACCTACATGGATGCAGATTGGTTTGGCAGTCAAAACCCAAGACCCTTTGCCGATATTTCATTGGAGGCCTGGATTCAAAACCAAAGACTCCCTCAGGTATTCGTGGCCAACACTTGGATGAATGTGCTGCGGGCGGACAAGTTAGGGGATGAATTTGGCGTTCAATACATCATCAAAGGCGGTGGAGACGAGTACAAAAGAATCAACGAAATTAAAGCAAGCCGTGCATCCCTTATTGTCCCAGTGAATTATCCAGAAGCTTACGATGTAGAAGACCCGTTTGATGCCGAGAAGGTGTCATTGGAAGATATGAAACACTGGGAACTTGCTCCTACCAATCTGGCGACTCTGGAAAAGAACGGGATTCCCTTCACAGTTACGGTTGCAGGGCTCAAGAAAACGGCTGACCTGTTTCCCAATATCAGAAAAGCAATTGCCAATGGACTCACTGAGACCGGTGCATTGAAAGCACTAACCACTACGCCTGCGCAACTGCTCAAAGTTGACCACCAGGTAGGATCATTAAAGAAGGGGATGTTGGCCAACTTTATCATCACATCCGGAAAATTGTTTGACGACAAAACCGTCATTCATCAGAACTGGATACAGGGCGACCCCTACTCCATCAAGGACCTGGATGCAAAAGATTTCAGTGGCACCTATAGCCTGACAATCAACGGTCAGACGTACAATATGGAAGTAACTGGTGAGGCTGGTGGCAACAAAGCAAAGATCAATGTAAATGACACAACATCTATTGATGTAAATTCCTCTTTCGAAAATGATCTGGTTACGCTAAGCTTCAAACCGGCAAAGCAAGCTAAAGGAAACATCAGGTTATCGGGCTGGAGCGAAGGCACGGGTTGGAAAGGAAAGGGCCAATTGGTGGATGGTACATGGATTTCTTGGACCTGCACCCGAACCGGTGATGCCAAAGAGGCCGCCAAGCGAAACGGAAATGGAAATGATGCCAAAGAAGAATTAGGAAAAGTAACTTATCCTTTCGGAGCCCATGGCTACCCGTCACTCCCCACCACGGAAACCATTCTTATCAAAAACGCAACAGTTTGGACCAACGAAAGTGAAGGAATTCTTCAAAACACCGATGTGCTGCTAAAAGATGGAAAAATTTCTATAATCGGTAAGAACCTTTCCGATGCCAACGCCAAAGTGGTGGATGCAACAGGGAAACATTTAACTCCCGGAATTATCGATGAACACTCGCACATTGGTGCGGCAGCCATCAACGATGTGGCCACCAATTCTGGCATGGTGCGTATCGGTGATGTGATCGATCCGGAAGCCATTAACATTTATCGGGCATTGGCAGGAGGCGTTGTTGCCGTTCAGATTTTGCACGGCTCCGCCAATCCAATTGGTGGACAGTCAGCGTTGGTGAAATTACGCTGGGGCGAATCACCGGAGAATATGAAAATTCAGGGAGCCGATGGCTTCATCAAGTTTGCCCTTGGCGAAAATGTGAAACGCAGCAGCAATTCGAGCTCCATTCGCTACCCGCAAACCCGCATGGGTGTGGAACAAGTATATGTGGATGCTTTTACCAATGCACGGGAGTATGAGAAAAAGTGGAATGCGTACAATGGCCTCTCTGCCAAAGAGAAACCAACTGCCATCAAGCCACGAAGGGATCTGGTAGATGAGACCATGCTGGAAATTCTGAATAAGAAAAGATTTATTTCCTGTCACTCTTACGTACAATCAGAAATCAATATGCTGATGAAGGTGGCTGAACAATTCAATTTTAGAGTCAACACATTTACGCACATCCTGGAAGGTTATAAAGTAGCCGATAAAATGGCCAAGCACGGGGTAGCCGCGTCTACTTTCTCCGACTGGTGGAATTACAAATGGGAAGTGCGCTATGCCATTCCTTACAATGCGGCCATCATGCATCGTGCAGGCGTAGTTACAGCAATCAATTCAGACGATGCAGAAATGGGTCGCAGGCTGAATCAGGAAGCAGCTAAGTCCATCAAATATGCGGGCATTTCTGAAGAGGACGCACTTAAAATGGTAACCCTTAATCCAGCCAAGATGTTGCACCTGGATAACCAAATGGGCAGCATCAAAACCGGAAAATCTGCAGATGTAGTAATATGGAATAATCATCCGTTATCAGTCTATGCCAAACCAGAAAAAACCATCATCGATGGCAAGGTTTATTTTGACGTAGAAAAGGACGCGCAAAACAACAAAGACCTGGCTGCTGAGAGAGCTCGCTTGATTCAAAAGCTAAAGAATGCCAAGAAATCAGGTGCGACAACACAACAGGGTGAAGGCAGAAGCCAACTTCAATTCCACTGCGATGATATCTTAGGGTTAGAAACAACAATTGAAGAATAACATATTTTTAATATTGATAATTATGAAAAAGATAAATATAATAATCATAGCAGCCCTGCTCCTGCAGCATGTAGCCTGGGCACAAAAACCTATACCTGCCCCGGCACAATCGAAACCCATTGCGTTAACAGGTGGAACGGCCCATATTGGTAATGGTCAGATAATAGAGAATGCGCTCATTACTTTTGACAAGGGAAAGATCACCAACGTGGTAAATGCAGCAACTGCTAAAATGGATCTTGCTGCGTATGATGTGATCACCATCACTGGCAAACATGTTTATCCGGGGTTCATTTTACCCAATTCACAAGTGGGGCTTGAAGAAGTAAGCGCGGTTAGGGCTATGAGTGATTCCAACGAAGAGGGCGACCTCAACCCCAACGTGAGAGCGGTCATTTCGTATAATGCCGATTCTGAATTCCCTCCTTCATTTAGATTCAACGGTGTACTGCTTGCAGAGACTACCCCACGAGGAGGAACAATCCCCGGATCGTCATCGCTGATGGAAATGGAAGGATGGAACTGGGAAGATGCGCTGCACACTGCTGACATTGGCATTCACATGAACTGGCCGTCTATCTCGAGACGTCAGTTTGACTTCAGTACTTTCTCGTTTAGTGAATCACCCAATAAAGATTACGATAAGCAAGTAACGAATTTAGAACACTTTTTCATGGATGCCGCTGCCTATGGTAATCAAGTAAATAAAGTGACCAACCTGAAGTTGGAGGCAATGCAAGGCTTGTTTAAGGGATCGAAAACGCTTTTCATAAATGCAGATAACCCTAAGGAGATTGTTAGTTCTATTCGCACTGCACAGCGCAGCGGGGTAAAGAAAATCACTTTGATCAGTGGTGCCAATGCACTAATGGTAGCTGAGTTCTTAAAAGAAAATGATATCCCGGTCATTTTACCTGCTACCCACAACTTGCCCAATCGCCCGGATGATGATGTGGATCTCCCCTATAAGCTGCCGCATCTGTTGACACAAGCTGGTGTTATGGTATCTCTGTACAATAATGATGCGCTGCATGGATCAAGGAACCTGGGCTTTTATGCAGGGACTGCCGTTGCTTACGGCATGGACAAGGAGGCTGCGTTGAAAACAATTACTTCCAATACAGCAAAAGCATTGGGAGTTGATGCACGGGTAGGCACACTTGAAGTGGGCAAAGATGCCACCCTTTTTGTATCTGATGGCGATGCATTGGATTACCGGACCAATGTATTATCTCATGCTTTCATAAGCGGCAAACTGGTTACATTGCCTGGTAATCAGCAAGAACTTTATGAACGTTACTCAAAGAAGTACGGACAACTAAAATAACATTTCAATTATCAATGATTAAAGCAACTTCAATTATGGAGTTGCTTTTTTTATTGACAAGACTTTAGTGGTATAGGCACGAAGATCCTTGCGTCTCTGCGCCTCCGCGGTAAATAATTGACTTAATATCATTAAAGCTGTACCTTAACCCTTTACAATAACAATATATCAATGCCATCTGTCCACAACGAACACCGCAGGCTATTGCTAAAATTTATATTAGGCAGTCCCCTACTCGGTTTTATCTCTTGCACTAATGCAAATGAAAAAGTACAATTGGCAGAAAAGATTTTTGATGGCATTCAAAATGCAGGAGATGCGCTGGATGTTTTCGATTTTGAAAAACTGGCACAACACAAGCTTCCAACTGCTCATTATGGTTATTTGGCCACCGGTGTTGACAGTGATCGAACCATTCAGGCCAATCGGGAAGCCTTTGATAAAGTGAAACTCAAGATGAGAAGACTTATTGACCCCACCCAAGTGGATATGTCTACTACCCTCTTTGGAAAACAATGGTCAAGTCCAATTGTCTTGTCACCGGTGAGCAGTCAAAAAGCCTTTCATCCTGATGGCGAATCAGCTACAGCCCGGGCCGCGAAAGCAAAAGATCATCTTCAAATTCTTTCTACGGTGTCCACTACCTCGGTAGAGGACGTGACCAAAGAAAGAGGAATGCCCATATGGTATCAATTGTACGCGCTCAACGACTGGAATGCTACCAAAGACATCATCAAACGTGCCGAAGATGCGGGCACTGAAGTAATGGTCTTCACTGTTGACCTGGCGGCTGGCAGCAACCGCATTACCCTGGAACGTTCAATCAGATTGGATGACCGGAATTGTGCTACCTGTCATACTGAGAATCGATTTGAACATAAGCCAATGGTACCCAAATCCAAAGGAATAGATTTTGAAGAAAGGCTCACCTGGGATTATGTGGATAAATTGAAAGACACCACCAACATGAAATTGGTGGTGAAAGGAATTGAGACTGCAGAGGATGCACAACTTTGCCTCGATCATGGTGTGGATGGCATCATCATTTCCAACCATGGAGGTCGCGCAAGCGAGACAGGCAGAGGAACGCTTGAGGCATTGCCAGAAATGGCGGAAGTCATCAACAAAAGGATACCCGTTTTAATCGATGGTGGATTCAGAAGAGGTACAGATATATTCAAGGCATTGGCTTTAGGTGCTGATGCCGTTTGCATTGGAAGGCCTTATATCTGGGGACTCGCCTCTTTTGGACAAGAAGGCGTTGAAGCCGTACTGCAAATTCTTCGCGATGAACTGGAGATGGTGATGGGACAAGCAGGAACAAAAACCGTTAAGGAAATAAATAAGTCGTTTATTGCGTAGTGATCCAAAATAAAATCCAGCCAAGCTTCATGGCAGAGGCTGAAAAAAAATTTTGGCGTAGCTATTAGCAGGTCATAATACGATCCCAGGCAATAGTATCATCCTCCAAGGCTACAATCCAATCATTACAAAGGCACCCCAATAGTAGGGCTCTTTATACCTAGCCATCAGTTGGAGTTGGGCTTGCTTGAAGGCTTTTTGCTTATCCTTGGACTTAATCCAATTGGCATAAAAACTGGACATGAGCAATTGGGTAGCCTCATCGTCCACTTTCCACAAACTCATAATCAGTGCATCGGCTCCTGCTACTAAGAATGAACGTTGTAAGCCATATACGCCTTCTCCTGATTTTACATCGCCCAAACCCGTTTCACAAGCACTCATTATTACCAGGTTGGTCCCTTCCAGGTCGAGGTTCATGGCTTCATAAGCGGTGAGGATTCCATTCTCCTGATCTGAGATTTCAACCTCTCCTGAACTTTTAATAGCCTCTTTGGCATCGGCCAATATCAATCCACTGCGAAGCAAAGGATTATTGGAAGCATTCTCGGCATTCACCCCATAAACAGAACCGCTTGATCCCGCTACATCTTCCAGAAAATAACCATGGGTTGCAATGTGGAGAATCATGGGTGCTTTCAACGTTTTCATGTTCTTTTCATTCGCTTCCTTCTGCATCTTTACCGTTACCTCGTACTTTGCCGCCTTCAATACCTTCGATATGTTTTCAAGCTCAACCTTCGTTCCAGGAAGTGGTGGTACAGCATTGGTGGCATAGTCTGGAAATCCCAAAAGAAAGGCGTTTGCTTTGGAAGTATCAGGTTTCCTGGATTTTATATCTATCAGGTCTTTAGCGTTTCCAAGCATCGCAAAATGATACTTGCTGATATTAAAATCTCCTGATGCACTTCTTAGCGTATTCACGTTCAGTTGATTGTAGACACCGTCTGGCGACAAGTATATCTGCTTCACTCCGGCAAGAAGTGGGTCGATTCGACTCCAAAATTGTTCATAGGAATACTCATCCTGGAGCTTCTGCTTAATGGCAGTTCGGTAATATTTACCATAACGTGCTTCCAACTGGTTTCCATTCTCAAGTGTCACCATTTTAATCCCGGTCGCCTTTTTTAGCACAAATGCGATGTACTTTACGTCATCCTTAAAATCCTGATCAAACTGCCGCACGCGTACGATATCCACAATTGCTTCGTTATCTGACAATAACCCGAGGAGTTGTTCATTCGTAACGTTTTGCGTGGAGTATCCGGCTGTAAAAACTGATGATCTTTCAGATAGTGATTTTTCGATGGCATTCACTTTTCGTTCCAGTTCATCCAGATTGATGTTCTGCTCGGCAAGTTTTTCTTTTGAAAATCCGTACATCTGTGCCAATTGTTCCTTCTGATCCAACCAGTCCATATAATCTCTCTTCAGCACATTATCACTGCTGCTCAATATGGCTCTCTTCACTTTGCTGGTGCTGTTGATAAGTAGCGCTTTGGTGGCGATGTGATAATTATAAAAATCATTGATCACCCCGCCTACCAGGGCCTGATTGTCAAGCGAGAAATTATAGAAACGTTGAAAGCGAGGGGCTGTGACATCCCAAAATTTGGTTTTCTCTGCCTCGCTCATAGGTGGAAAATACCTGTTGATAAAGTCGATGGTCTTGTCCATCACCTCTTTATACAGGGTGTAAGCTTCTGCGCTTCGACCAGTTTTCCAGTACAAAATGGCCAGGTCCTCCTGGGTATGAATATAGTCCGGGTGTGTAGGCTCCAGGATTTCCTTTCTCACTGCGAAAGCACGGGTCAATTGCTTTTCTGCTCCTTCATAATTGCCTGTCTGACGATAAAAATTTCCCAGATCGTTCAACACTTTTGCAAAATAGACATTCTGATCACCAAAGCGTTTGCGATAAATTTCGCCAGACTGTACCAACAAGTCGCGCACCTGTTCATGCTTGCCCAGTTGGATATAAAGAATGCCCAGTTGATTGAGTAACCCAGCATATTCGATGTTCTTAGATTGCGCCCTGTTCTCAAATACCTTTTTGATGGCAAGAAATTCTCTTTCCGCTTCCTCCAGGCGGCCCGACAGTTGATACATGGTAGCCAGGTTGGCCCTGAATTTACGGTTGTCAAATGAGTTTTTACCCTGCAGCACTTTCTTGGGAGCCACCTCAGATGATTTCATCGCCTGATCCATTAAAGCAAATGCTTCATCATACCTTCCCATCACATGCAGCAACATGGCCTTATTATTAAGTATGATTGCACGTTGCATACCATCTCCAAAAAATGTCTGTGCCAAATTCAAAGCTTCTTCAAACTCCTTTTCCGCTTCGTTGTATTTTCCCAAAGATTGATGGTACTTGGCATAGTTGTTAAGGTTGGCGATATATGCGGCACTGTTTTTTCCAAGACGTCTCTCGCTGTCATCCAGGGCTTCTTTGATCATCGACTCCGCTGCCAGGGTCTTGCCTTGCACTAAATTAATGAGCCCCAAATTTGAAATGGTTCGCAAGTAAAGCAACTCATCCGCCAAACCATTTTGCTCAAGCGTACTTTTGGTCTCCAGTACTGTCAATTCGGCTAACTTATAGCGATTGAGCTGGAAAAGATTGACACCTGTTTCCAAATTTTCCCTGGCCAGCTCCAGTTCTGTTTTGTCCTCTTCAGATTTCAGGCCGTACAACAATGCCGATGCCGTCTCCCCTTTTTGTTCCACATCAAAAAAGCCGGCACTCTGATTGAGCGAGATGGCAAATTGAAAGTCGACTGAGTCAAGGCTCGCAACCTGATCACTGCCTTTGTCCGTTATTTTTTTGGTAAGTTTCTTCCCCCATTTTCCCAAAAGGTCTTCCTGGGCAGGGGATGCAATGGCCAAACAAATGGCAAAAAGGTAGGTAAGAAAAGCTCTGGTCACCTCTAATCAAAAAATACGTTTGAGAAATATTTAAAGCTACTCGATAGGCTCCCCTCTGGCCTTCAATTCTTCAGCAATCAGCTGAGTATCCGTTTTCAACATATCGGCAATGGCCGCCATATTCCCCTTTGCCACTTCCAATCCCTCAACGGATTTCTTGGTATTGGCCGTTGCCTTTAAAGATTTCATTTTGGGAGTCACTTTACTGGCATTGGCAACCATGTCTTTACCCTTGTCATCCAATTCTGCGATATTGGAATTAACCGCTTCCACCTCTTTTTTCACTCCTGTAAGCGCCTGATAGTGTCCCTTCAGCTTGTCGGTGGCTACTTCTGAAAGCACACCACCATATGACTTGATCTCATTATCAATATGGGTAAGGTCCCGCTTTAGTTTGGCAGATTCTTCCATTACATTGAATGAGCTGTTTTTGAAATTGTCAAATTCGCTCTCTCCGATATCCTCTGGGCGACTTACTGTCTTTTCCTGAGCAATCAATGGGAACACAAAAAGGATACTCATGAGAACCAAAACAAACTGCAATTTTTTCATAATCGTGGTTTTTAATTTTAAAGGACCAGCAGGCAAATTTTGCAAAAAATATATGATATTGAAAGGCCAAGATTACGCAAAATCAATGCCAATCAACATATCTCATTCGTGTTTTAATGCTCGATGGAGCAGCCAAATTATGAAGTGGGTATGGTGGTATCACACATGGGGCAGCCTTCGAGTCAAAAAAGGGCGAATTCATCCTTGGAAATGTCTTCCCCATTACCGCATTGATTTGCCGGAAATCATTCAACTTGTTTTCACCGTTATTTTTAGCAACTTGTAGCAATGAACGTACACTCGAGTCAATTTTCAACGATAGAAGTCAATAAAGAATTATCCTTGTTGGTGGGAGCCTGGTTCGAAACTTCGGCCAAACTTCAGGAAGAAGGTGTAAAGAATGAGATCTCCAAGATTCTTGACTATGTCAGAATCTACAAGATCAAAAAAATTATGGTTGATGTACGGCATTATCCATTTCGGGAGAATGAGCATATTCAGCGGTGGATCAATAACGAATATATTCCCATGATCGTGGACAAAGGCGTGGAGCGATATGCCATCATTGTGAAGGAAATGGTGGTGTCAAATTTTGATCACATGGAGGATATGGTTGACGATTCTGATGTCATGAAACTAAAATATTTTACCGACACGAATACAGCACGGCAATGGTTACTATCATGAATCACACCCTTGCATTTAGAAATCAATTTTGAGAACCCCTCATCACAACTTTTTAACCTTCTTCGCTCCCTTTTAGTATATTTGAAATATGTCCTCAATTCTCCCTGATTTTCAGTACGATATCTTTATTTCCTACCGCCACAAAGACAACCGTTCTGACCAGTGGGTAACCAAATTTGTGAACGCGCTAAGGGAAGAACTTGATGCCACTTTCAAAGAGAACATATCCATCTATTTTGATGAAAACCCTTACGATGGGTTGCTTGAAAACCATGATGTGGATCAAAGCCTGAAAGGTAAGTTAAAGTCTATCATCTTTATCCCCATTATTTCACAGACCTATTGCGATCCCACTAGTTACGCGTGGCAAAGTGAATTTTGCATGTTCAACAAAATAGCCCTTACTGACGCCATCGGCAGGGATATCCGCCTGGGCAATGGAAATGTGGCCAGCAGAATACTCCCGGTCACGATCCACAATCTTGATCCAAATGACATTAAGTTGCTAGAGGATGAATTGAAGGCAAAATTCAGATTTGTTGACTTCACCTTCAAGTCTCCGGGGGTGAACAGGCCGTTGCGGCAGGATGACAAAAGAGAGGACAGCATCAGTAGGCTTACCTACCGCGATCAGATTAATAAAGTAGCCAACGCACTAAAGGAAATAATCAATGGAATTCAATATCCTGACCGAATTGGGTATGGAAGCATTCCTGCGGCAGACGCAGACAGTGCCTATCTTAAAAGTTCAGCAGGTGAGGTGGCAACAGCTGCACCTCAAGCGGAAGACAATTCCATTGCTGTACTCCCATTTGTTAACCTGTCGCAAGACAGCTCCCAGGAATACTTCGCAGATGGCATAACGGAGAATATACTCATGCAGCTTGCCAGTATCAGGGAACTGAGGGTGATCAGCAGAACCTCAGTGATGCGATACAAGAAATCTGACAAATCTGCACCCGAAATAGCCAATGAGTTGGGTGTGAAATTTATTTTAGAAGGAAGCGCCCAGGCACATAATCATAAAGTACGCATCAACATCAAGTTGATCGATGGTGAAACGGATGATCCCATTTGGTCAAAGGTCTTTGTGGAAGACTTGGATGATATTTTCAGCCTTCAGGACAAAGTGGCGGAAGTAGTAGCTGCACAACTTAAATCGTCTATAACTCCTAGCGAAAGCAAAAGGGCAAAGACCAAACCTACGGAAGACTTGGAAGCTTATGATTTGTTTCTTAAGGGCAAGTACGCTTTTAACCAATGGAATGTGGAGGGTTACAAAATTGCCTCAGAATACTTCAAAAGGGCGCTGGAAAAGGACGCAGATTTCAAAATGGCTTATTCATTTCTTGCCAGTTCTTACTCAGCACGGATGTCTTGGAATGGCGACCTTTCCCCCAACGATGCACTTCCTTTCATCAACAAATACCTTGACGAAGCCTGGTCGCGCGGGCCAACAGAAAATGATTATCTCACCAAAGCATTTGTTGAGTTTTTTATCAACAAAAATTTTGAAGCTGCGGAGGCACTGCTGTTGTCAGCATTAAGCATGAGCCCCAACGATGCAACCATTCTTTTTACCTATAGTTATGTACTATGTTTATCGGCACGCCTGGACGAGGCACAAGTGTTGATCAACAAAGCAAAATTAATTGAACCGCACAGTGTTGCCTACTTTAATTATCAGGGTATCTATCTCTACCTGAGTAGCAAATTTTCGGAAGCTGTAGAATTGTTTAAAGAAGGAATGAAGCTTTTTCCTCAGGTTGTGCGCTTCTCCGATCACCTTGGGCGGGTGTACCTGTCAATGAAAAAATACGCTGAAGCCAGGGATATGCTTATTTCCGGATTAGCGACCAGCAATGTCAGACAACCATCGATGGTAGCTTACCTCGCCATTGCCTATTGGCATCTGGGCGAAATAGAAAAATCTCAGGTGTTGTTGGATGAACTGCTGCAGCGTAGTACTGAAAATGAAAAAGGGGTCAACTTCTACCTGGCTCACATCTATGCAGCTCGGCAGGAATTTGAAGTGGCTAAATCCACCATCAGAAAGGCAGAAATTACCAATGATACAGATCTTGTTTGGTTGAAGGCAGACCCCCTGCTCAATGGCGTTTTGGAGGATCGCCAATCCGCCTCCGGTAATGGAATCTCATCAAGGAAAACGGATTATGAAGGGGCAGAGCAATTTATCCTCAATAAACTTCGGAATGAACTTCCTACCGATCTCACCTATCACAATATGGATCATATTAACGATGTGCTGGAATCGGCCCTTCAAATCGCTTCAAATGAACTAATCGAGGAGGAGGATATCAAATTGCTTAGAATTGCAGCACTTTACCACGACTCTGGCTTTATCACCACATACAAGAATCACGAGGATCGGGGATGCGTGCTGGTTAAAGAAACGTTGCCTAAATTTGGATTTTCCGACACTCACCTGGAAAAAATATGTGGAATGATCATGGCAACAAAAATTCCACAGTCTCCCAAGAACAATCTGGAGAAAATTTTGTGTGATGCGGACCTGGATTACCTGGGCAGAGACGATTTCTATGAAATTGGAGGCCGACTGTTTGAGGAAATGAAAACACGTGGATTTCTTGAAACCGAAAGGGAATGGAATCTAACGCAAAAAGTATTCCTTGAAAATCACCGCTACCATACGCCTTTCTGCGCTCAAAAGAGGGAAAGCAAAAAGCAGAAGCACCTTGAAGAGGTATTGGGAAAATTACAAAGGGTGCCCAAATAAGGACTAGGCACTGGCAGAAAGAACAAGTCTTTCACCCACAAAATACATATCTACCTCCCCTATATTTTTAGCAGAAACTTTGCCCCGGTGTTGGCAATCAAAGACTCCTTTTATTTTTTGATAGGTCGTGGAAGAGATATTTACCTTGCCCGGTTCACCGCCAGACTCCATCCTACTGGCAATATTTACCGTATCGCCCCAAATGTCATAGGCATACTTTTTCTTACCCACCACTCCGGCCACAATTGGACCTGTATGAATGCCGATCCTCAGTTCCCATGGGACTAACCCCTTTGCCTTGCGCTCTTCAATTCTCCTTTTCATAAACATCTGCATTTCCAGGGCCGCCTCAACTGCGTCTAATGGATTGGTATCGTTGGCTGTGGGGATACCTCCAGCACACATATAGGCATCTCCAATGGTCTTGATTTTTTCAAGGTGATGCTTCCCAACAATCTCATCAAATGCTATAAAATAGTCGTTGAGCTCAGCAACCAGTTCTTGTGGAGATAACTTACCAGCGATACTAGAAAATCCCTTAAAGTCCGTAAACAAAACTGTCACATTTTCATAATACCTGGTTTGGGCAGAGCCATCTGCCTCCAGCTCTCTTGCAGTTTCTTCCGGCAGGATATTTAACAAGAGTTCCTGAGATCGATCTCTCTCATCTTTAATAATTTTATTCGTCTTACGAACATACTTGTAGCGATTATAAAAGCCAAGGATTACCAATATCAACAGGAATCCCGTCACACCTGCAGCGTAATTAATAATTCTTTGACGTTGAATAGTAGCCTCCTTTAACGCTTGATCTTTCGTAAGCAAATCTATCTCACTCTCCTTCTTCTCAATATCAAAATTGAACTGAAGCTGTTGTATTTTTTTGTCTTCGTTCGTGTTGTAAAGTGTGTCCTTAATTTGAGTTAATAAATTGCTAAACGTATAAGCATTCCTGAAATCACTCAATTTGGCATACTGCTCGGTAAGTCCTTCGTAAGCCTTCTTTATCTCCTGGCGGGCTTTTATTTCTTCACTGATTGCCAAGGCCTGTTTGTAGCTGGCAATTGACCCACGGAAATCCTTCTTCTTGCTTTTAGTAGAAGCGAGGCTCAACAGGCTTTGCGCCAAGTCCAATTTTGAATCAAAATCTTCAGCAATAGTCACTGCCCGCCCATGAAATTCAAATGCCTTGTCAAAATCATGTTGAAGTGCATATATTTCTCCAATATAACTAAGGCCCCATGCGGCATCCGGCAAGCCTTGAAACATACTGACATAAGTATTGAAATAAGTAAGTGCAGAGTCATACTCTCCTCGGTTAAAATAGATTTCACCAATGTTTCCGGATACGACTCCAATGCCATCATTGTACTCAATTTCTTCGAATATGGGTAATGCGCGCAGGAAATACGCAAGTGACCGTTCTGCTGTGGCGGCTTTGTTGAGATAAACGGTACCTATATTGTTGAGGTTCGTAGCGATTCGCACTTTATTCTCTATTTCCTCTGCTACCTTAAGAGACTGAAGGTGGTATTCAATTGATTTAGCATCATCCCCCAACAGAAAATAAATACTGCCTAGATTATTTAAAATGTTGGCAATGCCATCTTTATTATCGGTCGCTTCAAATGAAGCCAGTGACGATCTGAAATTATTGATTGCTTCACCATAATTGCCAATGGCCGCATATCCCTGGCCAAGTAATTTTAGCGCGTATCCTTTTCCTTGTTCATAGTCTATATTGGTGGCCAATTGCTTGGCTTTGTTGCCATAATCCAATGCTTTGTCGATGTCCGAGTTAAGGTATCTCGTCCCCAGGTCATTCAAGACACGAACTTTAAGTGTGTCGTTCGGCTGCCTTAAAAGTAGATTATTTAAGCTGTCAATTTCACGATTAATGCCTTGAGGATATCCAGCCGCAATAATGGCATTCAGGAATAATGTTGATGCGAAGCGCCACATAGAGTTTACAGCTTCGAAGTTACAAAATCATTCCTGCAGGATTACATTTCCGTCAGGATAAACAAAAAAAAAGAATGAAGGTATCTTCATTCTTTTTTTATTGGATTGCTTTCGTTATTCCTTGTAAATTTTAACGGTCTGCATGCCCTTTGGATGGCTTACTTTAATCATGTAGAGTCCACGTTGCATGTTTGAAAAGTCCAACCGGAGATTATGATCACCCTGCCAGCTGCCGTTGACCGGATAAGCACGACCGATACCGTCAAATATGGCGACCTGGGGAGGATTTGAATTCGCATCGAGCCCCTCGATTTCAAGGCTAACAAAATCTTTAACCGGACTTGGGTACGCATGTACCAATACAGCAGCGCCTGAAGAAATCGATCCTTCGCCAACTACCGTGTGATTGCCAACAGGGCTTGAAGATGCAATGGCGCCTCTGGCTGAGGACGAACCAGTACCTCCGAGTACCGGCCTGATGGCCACCTGTTGGGCTACCCAGGTTTCATTGATGGTGGCTACGGCTGTTTTAACTCCGGTAGCTCCGCTATTGGCTTGAACAAAATAGGCCATCATGTTTGAGGTCAATCCGTTTTGAGTAT
Organism: uncultured Ohtaekwangia sp.; assembly: GCA_964395905.1. Lineage (GTDB taxonomy): Bacteria > Bacteroidota > Bacteroidia > Cytophagales > Cyclobacteriaceae > ELB16-189. Next base: position 16,742 of record CAYNCP010000049.1, on the reverse strand, counting down.
TAGGGGCATCATATAATTCAGTTGTTCCAGGTGGCTCAGTCCAATAAGCATCTCTCTTATTTGAATAAAATGCCAACACAAGGCTATTGCAAATGGTTGTGGATATCGATGGTGCATTAGCCGTGTAGGACCTATTACCTGAATCTCCATTTGAAGTCACTATAGGATTAACCGGGTCCGCATTCACAATCCTTGTAATACCAATTGACCATTTTGGACTGTTGCTCAGTTCGAATACATACGAACCCGGTTCGTTGCTTCCCGCAACCTTATAATACGTAGCCAACCCAATTTGATTGGCACGATTGATTGCCTGTATCAACGACCAGCCTGAAGGAGGAACTATGGTAGTGCCTGTTCCTTTCTCATAAACTAATCCGACAACCAGTAGATCATTTACACCCGTTCCAACCGGTGCGTTAACTATTGCCGGGCTGCTATTGCTCGAACCCACAGCTGTTTCAAATGTTGCAATAGTTGGAGCTATCGGGCATTTAATGAACAGCAATCCTGTACCCGTTGATGGATTATAATTACTGTTTCCTGCAAAACTACCAGTAACTGTGTAAGTGCCTACTTCAACAGGCGGGTTAATACCTGGTTGATAAGTAAGTGTCAAACCCGGGATCAATACATCGAACTCTCCTCTTATTCCGTAAGCAAATCCACTAGCAGTCTTGGCTGTACCATCATAGGTAAATGTACTTGAGTTTACAACAACCGTTGAGTTCGCCTTACCGATAGTAAATGGAGCTGTTTGGTACGTAATTTCATAATTTCCCAGTGTACTTGATGGACTCAACTCAGCGCTGATCGTGTAAGGAGATCCGGCAACCCCTTCCCCACTTGTTCTTGTATAAACAGCAGCAATTCCATCGCTGGCAAGAAATCCGGAAAGTGTTCCATTAAATGCAGGGTCCTCATCTCCATAGGTCTTACTAGCCGCATTCGGTATGACACTGGCCGATTTTTTATTGATTGAAAACATCGCAGTGTTATACGTAATATTATAATTGGCCAGTAAATCAGATGGACTAAGGGAAGCAGAAATCGTATACGGAGATCCCTCAACAGTTTCCCCTTCCATTCTGCCGTAAGTTGCGGTCACGGCTGCTTCAATAAATCCAGAGAGTGATCCAGTTAATGAAGGGTCCGCATCACCATAGGTTTTAATTGATGCTGACGGTGTCACCGAAGCCTGTTTTTTATTAATGGTCAACAAAACGCTGCTCTCTGCTGCATGATAATTTTCGTTACCAACAAATGATACGGTTGACAGATACTCACCTGCGTTAATTGGGGCTTCTGCATTTAGTTCATAGCCTGTTGATGCTGAACCTTCATAAACTACTGTTACAGGCGGTGAAATCACATCTTCAACGCCACCAACACCATAGGCGAATCCGGTTACTTCTTTGGCGATGCCATCATATTCATAAATTCCTCCGGTAGCGCTAATATTGGACTCGGCTTTGTTAACAATCAACTCTCCTAATAATCCGTTGGTAACTACATAATTTGATGGCTGAATCATGGTTACTTCAGGAAGTATGCTATAAGTGCCTGCTGCAATAATGCCTGAACTGTTATATGACTGGCTATCCTTTTCAAGTGAAAACGTTGTCGACTGCACCGTTAAGGCCTCATCCTCAGCTACGGTCACCTGGTCTGGATTTCCATCTTCATAAAATGCCGTACTGAAAATAAACCCTTCAAATTGAGCATCGTATTCCGGAGCATCATCGCCATAAACGATCTCAGTAGGATTGGCGGATGTGGAAACGGTTAAAGTAGCCGCGGTAATCTCCAGATTTCCCGCTTCATAAGAAACCACATAGTTGCTGGACAAAAATGTTCCAGGTACAATTACATGAGGCGATCCAGGGACTGTAACACCTGTACCGCTTACCAAATTGATTGCATAGAACTCCAGGATGTAATCCTCTTCAGCGCCTTCTTCAACACCAAAGTCGTAATAATCCTTGTTGTTGTAATTCACTTCTTCTGCTGGTTCCAGATCCTTTTCACCAAAAATGATCAGCATGTTATCCAATTCAGGAGCATCCGTTTCAGGACCTTCCGTTCCATTGATCAACGTCCTTCCGTTGATCAACGTCCTTCCATTAATCAGCGTGCGACCATTGATTAAGGTACGGCCATTGATCAGGGTGCGGCCATTAATCAGGGTGCGGCCATTGATCAAAGTTCTGCCATTAATTAAGGTGCGACCATTCAACTCTGGATTAATCAAAGTCTGGTCAAGCTCTTCACCATTGTTGTTATAATAATTCTCGAAAGAATTCATTGGCACGTCAAACACAGAATTGATTAGCGTTCTGCCATTGATCAGTGTACGCCCATTGATCAGGGTCCGTCCATTGATCAGCGTCCTGCCGCTGACCATAAAACTTAAATTGGCAAGGTCTGAATTGATCAGGGTGCGGCCATTAAACTCCTGGGTATCAAAAATTCCCAACGGCAGGGCGTCATCACCTTCTAATTTGGCTTTCTCCAAATCCAATTGATATTCATTGCCAATTGAGCTTACCAGGCTATTGATATCCGGGATAGTGTGTGAATACCCTTCATCTATTGTGATTGCGTAACTGATTTCGTCACTGATGGACTGACCGTACTCAATGGTCAGGTCATTAGGTTTGATTTTGATGGGCAATTTTTCAACCACAATGACACCCGGACCATAAGGGCCAAAGGTATCATCCTGACCGTCATAAAGAATGGTTCCATCAGGTTGGATGAGACCAGCGTAATTATAAAGTTCTCTGTATATAACATCCGTCTCTCCATGAGATGGAATGATAACGTAAGTGCCTACCGGACTCAAATTGCCGTCAAAATCGTTGATGGTGCTTGTAAATTGTAATGGAGTCAAAGTCGTGTTAGACGCATCCAGTGTCAACCCTACTGCTTCCAGGGTCAGTCCTGTGGCTTGCCATACCTGGTTTCCAGAGGCATCATTGGCCAGGGCAAGCACGGTGGCATCAAATTCAGGAACCAGTTGACCAAACTTCTTGGATGTGTCATTGGCACGAATGGCTATGGCCACCTTAGGAATATTCAAAAGCGGAAGCGGTTCAGTGGTCCCACCGTCATTCATATTCGTCATCGGTACGTTACTAACTTGTATAGGTGGATTCCCTTGAAATTCAGGAATAACTACTTCTAAATTGTCAGTCTCTGCATTGAAAGTAGATGGTATTTCTTGTCCTCTTAGCAAAACTTTCGAGTCATAGTAAAAATTGGTACCCTCAATCACCAAGGTAAATACCTCTGTACCGGCATTTACATCTTCCGGGATGACCAACCGTGTTACTACTGGTCGTGGAGTAGCCAGTGTAAGCAAAGCTGCATCGCTTCGGATGAGGCCATATCCGGAATTAGTGTCAAAACCACTTTGATGCATGTCTTTAGACGTACTTTGCAATACTTTTCTAATATCAGCGGGAGCGCTTCCAGAAACATTTTCCCAATTGGCACCATCTGAGTGCACGGGAGCCGAATCGGGATAGTATTTGTTTTTTGCTTCCATGATTAAGGCTGCCACAGCCGCAGCGTGGGGAGCGGCAGCAGATGTTCCATAAAAATTGGGTTTGCCGTCAGACTCTAAATCAGCACCACCAAGGAAAACCGTAGTATTGACTCCATTGGGTGCCGTAAAATCAGGCTTGGCTCTAACTTCCCCGGCAGTTTGCGTACCTCCTCTTGACGAAAAGCTAGCAACCGTAAATGGTTCTGTCCCGGCTGGAACAGGATTGTAATTGAAAGCAGAAGTGTTGCTATATAATAATGCGCCAACTGTCATTGCACCTGTGGCATTTGCCTGGCCTACAATGGTGGAGGCTCCCGTAAAATATTCATTAACAACCAGGTTGTCGCCCCGGAAAATAACGTACTTAAAGTTAACGTTATCAGATCCGGCAGCTTGAGCAATGATAATATCGGTATTTAGCGTAGTGTTTGACGGTACTGAAAAGGAAAGTACTTCAATAGGGTCACCGCCAAGGTTGTTCCGGTTAAATCCAAATAACTCAGCATTCTGAAAATTGGTGAGATAAATGTCCAGATCGTTTACTGTTCCAGCTAAGATTTCCCCTAAGGAGCCAATGGAATACACAGGATCATCCCATTGTAGCACAATCGTATAATTGCCCGGTCCTACGGTAATACTTTGATGCGTATCGCCACCCCCAAAATTATGCAACTTTTGACCCGCAAGGTTTGCTGGCGCGTCCAAAGGATTAAAAACTGACTCATAGGATCTGCTTCCAAAATTTCCAGCGGCTGTAAAATAGGATACACCTTGTCCCGTTACATCATTAACTGCCTGGGCCACTTTTCCATCGGTAAAAAATGGCTCAGTGATGTAGGTGATGTCATCAACTATAATGTCGCAATCCTCTACCTGCTTTAAATCGCGAATGCCCCGGGCAAAATCACCCGCAGTAATAAAGCCGGTTCTAAATACCAATTCTGCTCCAGGTGCAATGTCATGCACTATTTGTAGCATGGCACGACCCTCATCTGTTCCCTGACCGTAGCGCACGGGAAAATCTTTCACCACCTTAACTGGATTTGTATATCCCGAAGTACTGGCTGGGCCAGGCAAATCCGCATTGGCCACATCAATAGCTGCCGGATTGTTTGCCAAGGTGTTGTAACTATCGGAAAGTACACCAATTTTAACCCCCTGCCCATCGATATCATAACCGAGCCTAGCCAAATTGGATCGCATCACCCGATCACCCTGAGTGGTTGCAGAACCTATATTTCTTAACGGTGGTGTGGCTGGCCTGGCATAGTTTATATATTGCGATACACCATTTAGGTCATCAATGGACTCAAATGGCAAGAAGCCGGTGATGATCAACGAACCAGCGACATCACTAATCGCTTCATCCGACTCAAAACCCAATACATCCAGAATAGACTGCAGCTGCGCCAGTTCCCCGGAAGTCAAATCGGCAAAGAATACGATCTCTACCAATACGCTTTCTCCGTCAATATAAAACACTTCGTTGGTGGTTACTTGCCCGCCTTGCTGGATGATGTTGTAAAGCATGGTCAATTCCGATCCAATGGGATCGTTTACCTTGCCGTCAAAGGGTGCACAAACTCCAAATTGCTGACGCTTATTGACCGTGACGTTGAAAGCAGCCGTGCTTGAACAGCCGAAAGAATTAGTAGCCGTAACGGTAATCACCTCTCCATTAGATGCATCATATGAGGCTGGCGATGCGATAGATCCATTCAAAGAACTTGTAAAGACAACCGTGCCATTGTCAATATTTACATAGGCTCCTAAATCTATAATGGCCGTGCTCCCTCCCAGTTCAGTACTGCAAATGTCAACATCTGAAGCCGTGAGCACAGGTATTGGTTCAACGGCAATAACAACCTGATCCGTGGCGCTACATGCTGTTCCGGAAGTTGCAGAAAAACTATCCTTGATTGTTACAGTATAAGTTGTTGAAGAAACCGGACTTACTTCGAGAGCCGCTCCTGTTCCAACCGAAACCCCATGAGCAAACCATTCATAAGAATACGGTGCTGTCCCTCCACTTGCGGAAGCCGTTAATACAGTTGTATTTTCGTTGGCACATACTGATTTATCCGGGCCGGCATTAACTGTAAGGGCCGGGCTCACATTGACCACAACGTTATCAGATGAGGAACAATTGGGTTGTCCGTTATTGGCTACCGTTACAGTATACGTTGTTGTTACCGTTGGGCTTACTGAGATCGAAGCTCCGGTCATTCCGTTGCTCCAAATATAAGTATAGGGAGCTGCTCCTCCCGTTACAGATGCCGTAAGCGTAACCGCATTACTATCAGCGCAAACTGAAACGTCAGCGCCAGCATCAACCGAAGGTGGAAAGCACCAGTCATAAGGCGCGTGAAAAATGGAAACGCCACTTTGAATGCTCACCTGGCTACCACTTATCAATGCTCCGGTAAGACTCGTGCTTCCTGTTCCGGAGCCAATATTAATAGTTCCATAGGGAGCCCACACTGTTCCTTCCCACCTGGTACTTCCGTTTCCATTTCCATTAGCAATATCAAAGGCATAACCATTGGCACTTGAGCCAGTACCATGAACTTCCGTATAAATCCTGGCGGCACTTCCACCACCAATGATGGTGGCATCTATTTTTTCTAGGAGGGCATCGCCATGAATATAGATCATGAACTTCCCATTGGGATTTCCTTCAAAGTCAAAAACCAGGGTGTTGGCATTCTTGTTTTCAACTAAACTAAAAACGTACGTACCCGTACCTTTTAATGTTAAGGTTTGATTTCCCTTCAGCTTAAGATTGCCATACGCCCCCGGAGTAATGCTGCCAGTGGATGTGATATCCGAACCATTTCCCGCTTGAGGAAAATCGTTGACTGGCGGAAGGGTGGGGAATGTCGGAAAGGACGGAATGCCAGTAATGTCACCACCCAACGGAGTAGGGCCGCTGTAGGTCGTTCCTGGTGGATGGGTAACGCTTCCTGAAACAATCCCTCCACCGATGGTGATATTTCCATTAACATTTATATTTCCACCTATTGTCGCATTAGATCCCACCGACAAGGCCGAACCAGTCGATGAAAACAAATTGGCTGCGCTTATTTGACCCGTAATGGTATTGCTGTTGGTTAGCGAAATGGTTCCTCGGCTATGGATGCTTCCTGTAATGCTCGATGTCCCGGTGGACTGTACAAATTTGTATCCTCCAACGCTGCCCCCATTAACTGACGAGGATGAACCAAGTATTGTACCCGCGCCATTGGGTCCAGACAAAAGCACAAAATCTGACAATTGAAGTTGTTGCTGGGCGTTGGTAGCAATGGGAATGATTGCCATTCCAAACAACAATATCAGTAGCCCAGGTATTCGAGGTCTACAGGAAGTCAGCAAGTCAATAAAATTGATTATCCAACCATAGAATGACGATTTCATGTAGCGAGGAAGTTACGGGTTAGTCAAATAAAGACAACAAATACGATGTAAGAATCACGTAATATATTCATTTAATAGGTAATTATTAAATAAAGTAACTGATGCCAGGTGGATTACTTTAGGATTGCCCAATAAACCTTTGAAAGGTCTGAATTCTGGACAAATAGGCTATATTTTCTAAAGAATTGAGGGCTAGTCCAGCACCTTAAAAACATCGATCATTTCACCAGCTTCATCCCTGATTCGACTCATAAGCTCCATATTTACTTTGTACATGGCCAGCTCATAGGCTATGGGGCTTAAAGCGATGCAAAGCCCTGGCATAGAATATCGATGCGAATCAAGTGCAGCGTCAAAATGATATCCCGACATTTTCCTGTATTGTACTGGATCTTTTTCATGAAAATCATCGACCAAAATAGGACCACCACCAATACTTAATTTCAGTTGGCCAGGATCTACTCCTTTTAATTTTTTCAAAAACTTAATGAAATCAGTCAACGCCCTGAGCCCACGAAAGCCATAAATAATTTTCGAATCCTCAATGGTAGATGCCAAGGGGGGAACAACTACATCACCAATCTTATCATTGATCGAAGCAAATAATTTACTTTTATCTTCGGCACTTTTATCTTGTTGGTCCATCACAAGGGTATACAATGCGGGCCTGGTTGTTGATGGCACCGACCTTGGAGGCGGAGGCGTTGACTTAGGCTGAATTTCTCCTTCGCTAAAAAAAGTATTCGGGCTAATGTTAAAAATTTTTTCCGGATTCGGCCACAGCCCGATGCTATCTCTTGTGCCTCCTTCCATTTTGGTTAAGTCAAAATCAGACAATACCGTAATCAGATGCGGTTCGCTGCGCATCATGGAACTACGTAATATGGTTGAGCCGAGGACAACCTTGCTTTGCATTGAAAATAAATCAGCGTTGGAATCAAACGGTTCCTGGGTGACATACGTAACCTGATGTTTGGCAATAAGGGCCTCAAATCGGTTGACCCAACTCTCTCCTGCAAAGGCCACGCTCACTTTAATAAAATCGCTTTTATTAAAAGGCAATGAAATATTGACCTCACCTCCCTCCTCTTCCATAGCCTCTGCAAATAAAATGTCTCCACCACACGCCAGGGAGCAGTAGCCAATGGCCACCTTTTGCGATTTGATGGTTGACCTGATGGATGCTTTTACCATGGGCTCGATAGATGCAGGAAACCGGGGTACAGGTCTGCTCGGATGATCGATCATATGCCCCACGAAAGCAGCAACAGTAGGCGGGTTGAATATTTTCAAAATGTCGGATGGAACGTGCATGTAGTGCTTGATCAACCAAAGCTGATTGTACACTGAACTTATTTTGCCCCAATCAGTACCTGCCTGCTGTCTTGCTTTCAAGTAAAAATCAATGGATTTGGGATAGTCTTTAGAAAGCAGGTAAGCTTCACCCAGGGTAGCCACCTGCCAAAATTCAGTAGGTGCACCAATTTTTTCAATTACTTCTTTGGCTATTTCCCTCCCCTTACGTGCCTGGCCCGCTATGGCAGACATGGTGGCTGCATTGATACCGGTATAATAATTTCCTGTAATAGAAAAATTCTTGAGGTAAGTATCACGGGATTGTACGGCATAGCCTGACTCTTCCGTTTTTTTGAACAATTCCTTATAGATACCCCCTAATATTCCCGCAGTTTCCGGGTCCTCTGGATTATCTTTATAAGTTTTTTCTAAAAAATCTTTGGCCATATCCGGCATGCCAGACTTTGACACAGCCATGGCATATAGCCTTTGGAGATCAAGACTATTGTTATCTTTCAGCGATGCTGAAGCTAAGGTGCGTGCATCGAGGTATCGACCTTGCTCTACCAGCTGCTTAACTTTTACTATTTGATCTTCCAAATCACGAAATTTGAGGCGTACCAAATATTGGATTTAATAGACTTAAAACCAAACCAGGGCAGTGTCGTCACTTTTCAAATTATCAATCAAAGTTGTATCCTAAAACTTCATATATTGAGTAGGTAATCTACCCATAACAAATGATGCTATGATGACTGGTATGCACATCGGGGTTCAAAAGGTATTTCATTTGTTTTGGATGATCAGCATGATCTCCGCTACGTTTTGTACCGCTCAGGATTTTCGCTTCAAACGCGTTGAAACCAACAACAGCTCCTCCTTCCGCGCTCTTTCAGTAGTAGACAACAAGGTGGCGTGGGTAAGTGGCCGCAACGGCTGGGTCGGTCGTACTCAAAATGGAGGGAAATCATGGAAGTTTTACCAGGTCAAAGGATTTGAAGACAAAGGCTTTCGCTCCTTATATGCATTTGACAACCAACATGCGGTTATAGCAAATGCTGGCGCTCCGGCCAACATTCTGATCACAACCAATGGTGGTGCAGCATGGAAAACAGTATACACCAACACAGACACAGCTGCATTTTTTGATGGGATCGACTTTTGGAACAACCAAGAAGGATTGATTTATGGGGATGCGATCAATGGGAGAATGCTTTTGTTACAAACGACTGATGGAGGAAATACTTGGACCGAGATTGAGGACCGACCTGTATTGGAAGATGGTGAAGTTTCGTTTGCTGCAAGCAATACGGGCATCCGGTGTTTTGACAATACCAAGGTGATCATTGCCACAGGCGGCAAAATATCCCGGCTATGGTTATCCGAGGATAAGGGAACAACCTGGAGAACAATCAATCCCCCCATCATCCAGGGTGAAACTACTACAGGCACTTTTTCCCTGGGCGTAGTAGGAAAAATTTTGAACATTGTTGGAGGCGATTATAAAAACCCACCACATACTGTTGATCACAATTTGCACTCTAATGACTTCGGAGCCACTTGGGTAACCCCCGCATCGACCACACGTGGCTATCGCGAATGTGTGGAATACATTTCTGAGGACACATGGATTGCTGTGGGGCCAACAGGCACAGATATTTCCTTTAATAATGGAATGAACTGGGAATCCCTGTCAGATGAAGAAGGGTTTCACGTGCTGCGCAAGGCAAGAAAGGGAACGCTGATCATAATGGCTGGAGACAAAGGACAAATTAGCATCGTCAGAAAAAGCCCTTAGTCGTTCGGACTTTATCTTTTTTCAATGTTGGTTGTCGGTTGATGCTTTATAGTAAAATTGCATGAATTGGCTATGAAGCACATTTTGGAGGCCTCAGCGTGTAACCCATTCGCCTTTTCCAACTTGCTGAGATCAGTGATGACCACCCTGGGATGCAGGATAACTTCAATGAATTTTCCACTTCCATTTTTTGCCTCTTCCATTATTCCTGTGGCATCATCCTCATAAGTGGTCACCACAATTTCATTAATGGCACACAGATGCAGGTACCAAAGCATGTGGCATGAAGATAATGCAGATACCAATAATTCCTCAGGATTATACCTTGTACGATCGCCCAGGAAAGCCGGATCAGATGAGCCCGGAATTTCCACCACCTTGTCTACCCCGCTAATCAAATGGCTTCGCTCATAAGACCGGTAGTCTTGTGTACCCAATCCCTTATTGCCCGTCCATTTTATATTCACCTTGTAATGATGTGATTTCATATACACCTTATCATTTGCCTGTTTTTGATTCTTTTTTTTCAACTGGCCAAATATCAACGTTTGTCCTGATCCATCCCAATCCTGTTGCATTTAGGAATATTTTTAGCTAAAATGGATTTTTAATTCAAGCTGCACTTGCAAATTGCGTTCGGACATACAACTCGAAAAGATTCATGGTGGGTCCGTCCGTTGCTTATATTCCTGGGACTTTCATCATTTATAGCTTATGCCACCTGGGCCGCCTTTCAAGGTGAACACTATGCAGTAGGCCCTTATTTGTCACCATTTTATTCACCAGAGATCTTCGGAAGTTCACCACACAGTTGGTTTGGTCCCAAGCCTGGCTGGTGGCCACTAATACTCCCATTCTCTCCTGCCCTGCTTATCCTTTGGGCTCCGGGAGGAATGAGGTTTACCTGTTATTACTACCGCGGGGCCTATTACAAATCTTTTTGGGCCGATCCTCCTGCCTGCACGGTTTCTGAACCCAGAAAAACCTACCGGGGTGAAAACTCCTTTCCACTCATCATGCAAAATATTCACCGTTACTTTATGTACCTGGCGGTGATCTTTGTTTTCATTTTAGCCTACGATGCTTTTAAAGCCATGTGGTTTGTAAATGCGAATACAGGAGAAACAAACTTCGGTTTGGGAGTTGGCACTTTCGTTTTAGCCATTAACGCAACCCTATTAGGCGGGTATACTTTTGGATGTCATTCATTCCGTCATCTGGTGGGCGGCATTAAGGATCAACTTTCAAAATCTCCCGTGCAAAAAAAATTATACAACTGCTCTTCTTGTTTAAATAAGCGTCACATGAATTGGGCGTGGGCCAGTTTGTTTTGGGTAATGTTTTCAGACGTCTACGTGCGACTTTGTTCGATGGGCATCTGGACTGACTTTAGATTTTTCTGATGGCCTACGAAACTTTCAAACACGATGTATTGGTAATCGGCTCAGGTGGGGCTGGATTGCGTGCTGCTATTGAAGCCTCAGCGTCCGGGGTGAGTGTGGCGGTAGTCTGCCGCTCTTTACTGGGTAAAGCCCACACGGTGATGGCTGAAGGTGGCGTTGCAGCAGCCCTTGCCAATGTGGACGACCGCGATGGATGGAAAGTTCATTTCACCGATACCATGCGAGGAGGCCAGTATATGAACAACTGGCGTATGGCAGAATTGCACGCCAAAGAGGCTCCCGATCGTGTGCGCGAACTGGAGGCGTGGGGGGCCGTATTTGACAGAACAGATGATGGGAAAATATTACAGCGAAACTTTGGTGGCCATAAGTATCCCCGATTAGCCCATGTAGGTGACCGAACCGGATTGGAAATGATCCGAACACTTCAGGATCATGGTATTCATCAAGGCATAGATGTCTATCAGGAATACACCATCATTAGTCTGCTAAAGGATGGAGAAAAAGTAGTGGGTGCATTTGGCTATGACCGGGAGAAAGGATTGTTCAAAGTATTTCAAGCCAAAGCTGTAATTATAGCTACAGGCGGCATGGGTCGCATTTATAAAATTTCCAGCAACAGCTGGGATTGCACGGGCGGTGGAATATCAATCGCCTATCATGCCGGTGCCGAACTCATAGACATGGAGTTTGTGCAGTTCCACCCTACCGGTATGGTGTGGCCTCCCAGCGTGAGGGGGTTGTTGATTACAGAAGGCGTACGCGGAGAAGGTGGCGTACTTCGAAACAAGGAAGGAAGAAGATTCATGTTTGATGATATTCCCGATTTGTACAAAGCGCAAACATCAACCGATGAAGAGGAAGGCTGGCGTTATACACAAGGAGATAAAAATGCAAAACGTCCACCCGAATTGTTGACACGGGATCATGTAGCGCGTTGTATCCGAAGAGAAGTAAAAGCCGGCCGGGGATCACCACATGGTGGTGTATTTCTGGATATCGCGTGGATCAAAGAAAAACTTCCCAATGCAGCAGACCACATCAAGCGAAAGTTACCCAGCATGTACCATCAATTTAAAGAGCTTGCCGGAGTAGACATCACCAAAGAGCCGATGGAGGTTGGCCCCACCACGCATTATATAATGGGAGGCGTGAAGGTGGATGCAGACACACAAATGACCAGTGTGCCTGGACTTTTTGCAACCGGTGAATGTGCTGCAGGGTTACATGGTGCCAATAGGTTAGGCGGTAATTCCCTTTCCGACTTATTGGTGTTTGGAAAACGGGCCGGAGAGTACGCAGCCCGGTATGCCAAAGAAATTGGTGAAATGAAAATTAATGAAAAGGAAGTCGACAATATCGCCAACGAATCCCTTGCCCCTTTTGAGCGTGGAGCTGCCGGGGAAAATCCATTTGAAATACAAAACCAACTCCAGGACATGATGCAGGATCTGGTTGGCATTGTGCGCACTGAAAGTGACCTGGAAACATCCATTGAAAAACTAAAAGAGTTTGAAGCCCGCGCATCAAACGCAGGTTGTAATGGCAATCGGGGATATAATCCCGGATGGCATACGGCTATCGAACTAAATCACATGATCACAGTAGCCAAGGCCATCGCCATTTCAGCCAAAGAGCGCAAAGAAAGTCGGGGTGGACATTTCAGGGATGACTATCCTGAAAAAAGTGAGACCTATGCCCAAATGAACGTTACCTTGAAGAAAGGTATGGAAGGCAATATTGAAGTCAGGCAAGAACCCAAGAAGCCGGTTCGGGACGATCTGCAAAAAATAATAGAAGAGATGAAATAATGGCAAAAGTCTCATTCAAAATATGGCGAACACAGGATGGCGCAGGCCGGTTTCAGGATTTTGAAGCTGATATATCCGAAGGGATGGTCGTGCTGGATGCAGTCCATCAAATACAAGCAGAGCAAGCCAATGATCTGGCTGTGCGATGGAACTGTAAAGCCGGCAAGTGCGGGTCTTGCTCAGCAGAAATTAATGGACATCCCAAGTTGATGTGCATGACCCGCATGGACGACCTGCCCAAAGACAAACCGGTCACTATTCAACCTATGAAGGCCTTTCCGGTGATTCGGGATTTGGTGACAGACGTATCCCGGAACTACCGCATCAAGAAAAAGATCAAGAAATTCAAACCGCGTCCACCTGATGCCCCGGATGGCACTTGGCGTATGTACCAAAGCGACATTGACCGGGTGCAAGAATTTAGAAAATGCATTGAATGTTTTCTTTGCCAGGATGTATGCCACGTGTGGCGCGAGCACGAACTCCATGATGAATTTGCAGGCCCGCGTCATATGGTTTACACCGCAGCCTTGGAAATGCACCCCCTGGATGTGGAAGACAGACGCAAAGATTTAAAGGATGAAGGCGGCATTGGGTTCTGCAACATTACCAAATGTTGCACCAACGTTTGCCCTGAAAAAATCACCATCACCGACAATGCCATTATACCCCTGAAAGAACGGGTAGCAGATCGATTTTATGATCCTTTGATGAAGCTTTTCAGTATATTTGGTAAGAAATAATCAGCGTTTAATCTAAAGCAAATGCCATGAATTTAGAGGAATTAAGATCTGCTGAAGAAAGTCCCACCTTCAAACTAAAACCCTTGTCAAAAAATGGCGTAGCTGCCGCGCAGGCCAAGGCTGAACATTATCGCCTGTTGAATCAACCCAACCTGGCCGAGAGCATTTGCCATGATATTTTGGCGGTTGATCCTGACAACCAGAAAACAAAAATTGTGTTGCTTTTGTCACTCACGGATCAATTTGATACCAAGCAAAGCAAGGTAAAAATGGCGCTCGACATTGCCAACGGACTCAAGGATGAGTATTCCAGGCTGTATTATCTTGGTATCATTCACGAGCGCCAGGGAAATACTTCCATTGCTTCTTCTAATCCGGGCTCTGACTTTGATGCCTATGAGTGGTATCTCGAAGCCATGGACTATTATGAAAAAGCTGATGAAATTAACCCTGCCGGTGTAGAGGATGTCGTGCTCAGATGGAATACTTGCGCGAGGATCATCATGGAGAATAGTCTGAAAAGCAGACCCAAAGACTCCTATCCGATTTTAGAATAATCCGTTTGATAGTCCAAAATACTATCAGGATTTTATCTATTTGTTCCTTTTAATTCCTTTTTGGCTGCCTTGACTTTGGCTTTAGCCTTGGCTGTTAACTCTTTCACTTTGCCAGTCACTTTTTTCTTTACGTCAGTTGCAGTTCTTTTGGTTTTGTCCGCAATTAATTTCCTTGTTTTCTTACCGCTTTGAGGTGCCAGTAGTACACCGGCCAATGCACCCGCTGCTGCTCCGGCAAGTACGCCTCCTGCTACTTTTAACGCTGTCCCACGCGACTTCTTGTTTTTCTTTCCTTTCACAGGAATTGTCTTCTTCTGTTCTTTCTTTGTTGCCATAAAAATGTTTTAGTTAAAAATATTTTGTTGTGAAGAATATACAACATTTTGGGCACTAAACAAAATAGAAACAGCTAATGTCCTGTAATTGGTGAAAATCTATGGCAACTCCCTTCCTGTAGAAGCATTGTATATCGTGTACCACTGCTCCAAATTCATTTGCACATTCTGCGCGTCAACTGCTTTTCGAATCCTTTCAATTTTGCTGGAACCTACTATAGGAACGATGTCAGCAGGATGATTCAACAGCCATGCATAAATTACCTGGTCTAACTTCAACTGCAACGATTCACCCACCGTCACCAGTGCATCATGAATCTGTTTACTTTTTTCGTCACCCGGGTTCAAGAGCATCCCTCCGGCTAATGGAGACCATGCCAATGGTTTTATTTTTTGCTTTAAGAAGAAATCCATGTTGCCATTTTCAAAATGTTCCAGGCAATAAGGAGAAATCTCAACTTGATTGGTCACTAACCTTTCTTCGACAAAGGCATTGAGCATTTCAAATTGCAATGGAGAAAAATTAGAGACGCCAAAGTGCGACACCTTTCCCTGTTTTTTTAAATGACGGAATGCCTTAGCCACTTCTTCCGGATCAAAAAAAGGTGCAGGCCGATGCAATAACAGTAAATCAATATGATCAACCCCAAGGTTGGTTAAAGATCGTTCCACGGATCCGACAATATGATTAAAACTATAATCGTAAATCTTGAGCTGTCTGTCGGGGTATTTATCAGACTTCAATACAATTCCACATTTGGTGATGATCTCAATTTTATCCTTCAGGTGCCTATCAAGGGCCAATGCTCTTCCAAATAACCTTTCGCACTCGTAGTTCCCATAAATATCCGCGTGGTCAAACGTAGTGACGCCACATCCGATGCTCTGATCAATCAAACTCAAAAGTTCCTGATCCGACAATTTCCAGGCCGTCAGGCGCCACATACCCGACACAATTCTGGATAACTCCAACTCACCATCTAGATTGATCCTTTGAGAAATGTTCATTTAATCAAATTAACAGGTCATTGGCCAACCCAATCCCCACTCCCAGCACAGCTGCAAAAAGCACAATTGGGATGGGTGATTTCTTAGCCCGGCCATAAGCCAACAATATTAGTGGTATCATCCCAGTTCTGCCACGATTACTCCTTTGATCCATGGCTGACGGTTCCAATCAACCAAAGGTATTAACAATCCAATAAAAACCCACTGTGCGAACACACATAGTATCGAAGCTTTGTGCATCTTTTGTCTCACCGTGGTCACTATATCGATTGCACCAGCACCCAGGCCAATTATCAAAGCCAGTATTATTTTGATCATGCTAATTCTTCTTGTTTTATGATGAAAAATAATAAATTACCTGATGAACAATAAAATACTTTTCTGGTCCATCACGGTAGCGCTGGCTGGGTTCTTATTCGGCTTTGATACCGTTGTCATTTCAGGAGCGAACTTACCCATCAAACAACTGTGGCAAACTACGCCATTCTTTCATGGCACCTTTATCATGTCGATGGCATTGTGGGGAACCGTGTTTGGCGCCTTGTTTGGTGGCATTCCCACTGATAAACTGGGCCGAAAGAAGACGTTATTCTGGATAGGTGTACTCTATCTTGTATCCGCAGTGGGTTCTGCCCTTGCTCCTGATCCCTATACATTTTCATTTTTTAGGTTTATTGGCGGTGTTGGCGTGGGTTGTTCTTCAGTAGCCGCACCCACTTATATTTCTGAGATTACATCTCCCAAAAACAGGGGCAAGTTTGTAGCGCTCTATCAGTTTATGATTGTGTTTGGAATACTGATTGCTTTCATTTCCAATTACCTGCTTG
>CAYNCP010000048.1:0-32964 GCA_964395905.1 uncultured Ohtaekwangia sp. | reverse complement strand
AATTGTTTTTTCATGGTTTAAGGTTTAAGATATAACTTGAAGTGGCCAAAATTAACGGATTTGTTCATTTCTCAGCAAAATTTCACCAAAAAAATACAAATAATATTAAGTCATTCTTTTCCCTGTACCATAAGAATGCCTAATCAATCCGTTGGTCACATCGTTTTATCTTCAATTAAAAATTATTATTGATAGAATTCTCAAAAACACAGTTTGCAAGCCTCAATATTATCTATTTCTTTGTGCCCGCTTTTGAGGAGGTGGCTTCGCAAAAGAAGGTCAAGGTTTTGGAGAGGTGGCAGAGTGGCTGATCGCGCACGCTTGGAAAGCGTGTTTACGGAAACGTAACGGGGGTTCGAATCCCCCCCTCTCCGCACTGAAATTTGACCATATCCTTAAATTAAGCTAGAACCTTACGATAGTTAGGTATTTCTCTCTGTAAGCTCACCTGCAATCGACTTCCCCATTCTTTCTTTGGCATGGGATGTACCCCCCTCACCCAATAAGAGCATGAGTTTGGTGATAGCCGCCTCAGTAGTCATGTCGGCACCCCCTATAACGCCAATCTCCTCCAGCGCTTTGCTCGTTTCATACCTGCCCTGTATGACCATACCACCAGGACATTGAGAGATATTAACAATCACTACTCCGCGATCAATTGCTTTTTTTAACTGATCTAAAAACCAGCCGACATTCGGTGCATTTCCTGCACCATAAGTTTCAAGCACCAGGGCCTTCAATTGCGGGGTTTGTGTAATCGCACTTACCATACGCTCGTTAATTCCTGGAAACAACTTCAACACCGAAACATTGGTATCAAATTTCGAAAGCAAAGTAAGTGACACCCCGGAAGGCCGGGCAATGGCTTCCAAAGCATAATCAATTTTCACCCCCGCTTTGGCCAGCGGTGGATAATTTTCAGAGTGAAAGGCATCAAAGTGCATACTTTCTACTTTTTTTGCCCTGCAGCCTCTTATCAATTCGTAATCAAAATAAATGCATACCTCAGGAACGATCGGTTTGCCGCTGTTTTTTGCACTTGCAATTTCCAACGCGGTTATTAAGTTCTCTCTTGCATCCGACCGCGGATCGGCAATCGGCAATTGCGCCCCGGTAAGTACTACAGGCTTGGACAATCCGTGCAGCATGAAACTTAGGGCTGAAGAGGTGTAAGCCATGGTATCGGTTCCATGCAAAACCACAAATCCATCGTGATCCTGGTAGTTCTCGTAAATGATTTTCCCTATAGCCTGCCAATGCAAAGGTTCTATATTGGATGAATCGATTGGTCTTTCAAATGACACTACGGTAATATCCAACAATAAACTCCTCAGGGTTGGAAGATTTTCCAGAATGTGGTTAAAATCAAAGGGTACCAGCACCCCATTGGCATCATAGGTCATTCCCAACGTTCCACCGGTATAAACGATCAATATCCTGGCTTTTGCGTTGGCTGGAAGTGCTGTGTTAATATTTACCTTATTGTATTTCATTGGATGAACTACTAAATAATTTTTTTGCATTTTGGGAAGTGATCTTTTTTAGTTCCGCTGTGGAAATCCCCTTGAGTGCGGCTATTTTCTCTCCAATGATAGGGACATAAGCCGGCTCATTTCGTTTGCCCCTGTAAGGAACGGGGCTCAAATAAGGACTGTCTGTTTCCAACACTACGAAATCCATATCCAATTCGGGGATCACTTTGTCCAAGCCACCATTCTTAAAAGTTGCTACACCTCCAAGGCCTAAATAAAATCCCATGCTGATGATCTTTTTTGCTTGCGCTAGATTCCCGCTAAAACAATGAAACACGCCACGTAATTTTTTGTCATGGTTTTTCTCCACCAATTCGATGGTTTCATCTATTGAATCGCGGCAGTGTATCACAATGGGTAAGTCATATTGTTTACCCCATGCAGCCTGTATATCAAAGGCTTGTTTCTGCTGTTCCCAAAATGTTTTGTCCCAATACAGATCGGTTCCCATTTCACCGATGGCCGCAAACTTTCTCCTGGAAAGCCAATCTTCCACCAGGTATAATTCCTTTTCAAAATCCTTTTTTACTGAACAAGGATGCAAGCCCATCATTGCAATGCATCTGTTGGGTGCGGTCGCCTCCACCTCCAGCATATCATCTATTGAGGTGTGATCAATGTTGGGCATAAAAATCTTATCTACCCCGGCATCATCACACCGAAGAAGCATCGCTGCGCGGTCCTGGTCAAACTCTTCTAAATAAATATGAGCATGACTATCGGTCCAATAACTCATTTCAAAATTCCTTTGATGGCTTGTTCCAGCAAATTAACGGGGCTGGCCCATCCTGCAAAACCCCTATAATCTTTTATTTCCGTCAGGGCCTTTTGCAAATCGAAGCTTTTTTGCTTTTGGCAAACTGCAACCTTTTGCTTTGCCAATCGATTGCCTAAGTATTCTTGCTCTGTTTGACCCTGGGTGGGTACCAGAATGGCTTTCTTTTCAAGTATTGCAAGATCCATTAGTGAGCTATAACCTGGGCGGCAAAGTATGATTTCAGATGCTGCCATTATTTTCTCAAGTGAGCCGGCTTTAAGATAATTGACCACCGTGATGTTGCCCATCGTGCTTTGTTGGTTATCTTTAAGTACACCCCGCACCACGATGGTTTTGACTGAAACTTGCTGTAGTTGCTGCCGGACCAAATCTTCCAGAATCGTGCGTTGAGGCTCCGGGCCAGAAAGTATCACCGCCAACTGGTAGGTCAATTGGACCATTTCCGGTTTACTAAAGCGGGAGAGCAATCCGATGTAAGTACTTTTTGGCCCTATCGGAAAAGAAAGTTTTCCTGACAATGTGCTATTAGGATCATCCGGAACCCAGCACTGATCAAATTTTGAAATCATCCGATGATTGAAATTGTTGATCACCGGTGCCAACCAGGTCAACCACCGGGGCATAATCAAATTGATTTGATGGCAAACAAACACTGATTGTACATTGAAAACCCGGCAGCCATACCGGTTGTCCGAAATGATTACATCAATTTCGTTCTGCTCCACCAATCTTCGTGTTTTCTTTTTCTCAAGGTAGATTGCGAATAGGAATTTGGGAAGCTGCAGCAACATGCATAGCATGAACGGAATATGCCTGCTATATGCAGCTCCATACGATGGGAGTACATAGCACTGAAGATTCGGAAATTCTTTTTGCAGCAGTCTCCCGGCATCGCCACTTGTTGCTATACTTACATTACATCCTTTTTCAATCAGAAGCTTGATAATGGGAATGCATCTTGTCGCGTGTCCTAGTCCCCAATCCAGTGGAGCTACCAGAATGTGTTTTCTTTTAACCACGCTCAACCTTCATCAAGTGATTTGAATGCAAACCCCTGGCTTGAAAAATGTTCCAGATACCTGGGAAGAACGTAAGACATGTTCTTTTCTGCTTTCACGCTGTCATGAAAAACCACGATGGATCCTTTGCGGGTGGCATTAAGTACACCACTTAAGCAACGAGCCGGACTAACAGACCTGGCATAATCAAAAGAAAGCACATCCCACATGATCACTTGATAGGATGAAAGCTGCCTGAGTTGGCTCCTTTTTATCCTTCCGTAGGGGGGCCTGAAAAGCTTTGTTCCATTCAAGACACGTTGACATTCGGATACATCTTTCAGGTAGGTTTCATTTTGAGTGCTCCACCCGCGCAGATGACTGAATGTATGATTGCCTATGGCATGCCCACCCTTCAGTATCGCCTGGTAAATCGACTGGTTCCTTGTTACATTATTGCCGATACAAAAAAAAGTGGCTTTGGCATGGTGGGCTTTGAGCTGATCCAGTACAAATTCAGTTGGTCCTGGTACCGGTCCATCATCAAAGGTCAGGTAGATGCTTTTCTCTTCAGTAGAAATGCTCCATGTTAAATTTGGATAAAGCAATCGCAGCAAAGAAGGCGTTCTGAAAAACACTGGGTTAAATATTAGATGACTCTACAAGATAGCATGGTGATGTCATCCTTATATCCATTGCCTCCTTTAAAACCGTCAAGGGAAACAATAATGTCCTGATGCATTAATTTCAGGTCCTTGTTTTGGTTGGCAATCAGGTATTTCACTACGGCCTCATGGCCAAACTCTTCCCCTTTTTCATTGAGTGTCTCGGTAAGGCCATCGGTATATGCAAAAAGAAAGAATTCGTCCAGGTCAGTGATGAAACCTTCATTAATAAATGGAAGCGGATGCATGGCACCAATTACGGTAGAACCTTCCTCAAGCAGTTGGACGCCATTTTTCTTGGTATAAAGAATAGGCGGATTGTGTCCTGCATTCACATATACCATTGTCTTCAGCGAAAGATCGTAGATGGCACCGAAAAAAGTGATGAACTTCTCTCCTTTTGTATTTTCCAAAACCTGAAAATTCAAAGCCTCCAAAATCTCCTTTAGGTTAGGCGTTTGTCGAAGCAAGGTTCTTAACGAAGCCTGGAAATTCGACATCATCAGGGCTGCCGGAATTCCTTTGCCACTCACATCGGCTACGCAAATCAAAAATTGATCCTTGTTAATGGGTATATAATCGTAATAGTCGCCACCCACCAAATCGTGCGGCAGGTAGCTTGCTTCAATCTTTAATCGATCGGTATTAGGCAATTTTTCCGGAAATAGAAATTGTTGCACATCGCTGGCAATTTCAAGCTCCTTTCGGAAAGCTTCCTGCTCCAATTGCCTGCGCGCCAGTTTTTTATTCTCAATGGCTACTATGATGATATTGCTCAGCGCCTGAATGAACTTTACCCCCTCATCACGATCGTGATCGGATTGCAGGTTTCCCGCCCCGCCAACAAAAACCAGCGCCAGCGTACTTTCTTTGTGTGCAACAGGAATAACCATGTCAAATTCATGAAAATCACAGTCTTCAAATTCACTCATCAGGTGAACTTTCCTGATCATTTTAAAATGATCATCCAGTTTGGCCTTCAGAAAATTAGTTTTCGTGCCAAAGTTCACTTTGCAATTCCATATTTCGTCAAGCACAAACAGCGCCAGCTTGCTTATACTTAAATTAGATCGTAGCGTAAAATTGAAAATCTTATACAAAGACTCTTCTGGTACATTGGCATTAATGGCCTGCGTGATCTCAAGAAGGGCATTGAGCTCAAGCTCTTTCTTTTCAATCTTTTTTTGTAATGAATTGTCGGGCATATTTGATTAGGCAAAAATAGGAATTCCCCCCATCGCATCACATTTAATGTGATATTCTTCTGCCCTTCCATCTATAAGACAATACCTGTGATGCGATTCCAATCCCTAAAACGTAAAAGGGATAAATAAATTGCAAAACAACAAAAGCCGCCCAATTCCACCTGGATTTTAAGAAATGACTCACCTTGTAAAGGAACCAACATTCCAATATCACCTTGACGGTTAAAATAGCAATCAGCAGGACCATGCCTTCACGAACGCGAAATGCAGCGATCGCCACACTTATGGTTGCCCATTGAACCAGCAAAACATAGATGGCCAATACTCCTGAAGATTGGAAAGCATTGTATCTCCACTTACTAGCCCAGCGTATGCGCTGATTAATAAAACCGCTGACCGATTTTACATGCCTGGACGTAACAACTGCCTCCTCAGTATTGATAAAACATAGAGAATCCGGAAAGGATTTAAGCACCTTACGCGCCAAAAAATCATCATCGCCTGAAGCTATCTCTGAATTTCCTTCAAAGCCTCTTACAAATTGAAATGCTGCTTTTCGAAAAGAAAGATTGGCTCCATTGCCCATGATGAACGAACGATAACCTAAAGACGCGGCCATTGATCCGATCAGGCTTGTAAACTCTATCGCCTGGAGGGATGAGAAAAAGGATTTATCGGTTTTTAACTTCACCCCACCAAACGCCATGTTGACATTATCACCCAGGTAAGCATCATTAATGCATTGGAGCCAGTTAACCGGCACCACACAATCCGCATCGGTGGTCGCAATAATTTCTCCTTTGGCCATCTCCACTGCCCTGGTAATGGCTGCTTTCTTTCCATGACTGTGTTCATTTTGTTTTAACAACCGGTAATTTGACTGATCATAAATCAACGACTTTACCACATTGTATGAATTATCTTCAGAATGATCATCAACACATATTACTTCTATGTTTTCCTTTGGGTAGTCCTGGCGTAGCAGTGAATGGATTAAATGATGGATCACCATTTCTTCATTCCGAAAAGATACGAGTACAGTAATCAGTCTTTTATGTGCATCTCTGTCTAAGCGCTTGGCCCGAACGATGTTCCATCCCCGGAGTGCAACTATCATTATCACCAAATAACTGACCAGTACCAGTGAGAAGAATGCAATCATTACAGCAATGTGATTAAATTGCGATGGCAATCAAAATGAAGGACAAAGTTATCAAAGAGAAGATCATTCTGGGATTGGATCCCGGAACCAATGTAATGGGGTATGGAATTATTTTGGTAAAACCAACCGCTTTGAAACTCCTTCAATTTGGCGTTATCCATTTGAGCAAGTATGAGAATCACGAATTGAAACTAAAAAAAATTTTTGACCGGGTGCTGTCCATATTGGACGAATTCAATCCGGATGAAGTGGCTTTAGAAGCTCCTTTTTATGGGAAAAATGTTCAGTCGATGCTCAAATTGGGGCGTGCACAAGGAGTTGCCATGTCGGCCGCGTTATTCCGGCAAATACCTATTGTGGAGTATGCTCCCAAAAAAGTCAAACAATCCGTAACCGGAAATGGGAATGCCAGCAAGGAACAGGTGGCCAAAATGTTGATTGCGCTTTTCAAGATAAAGGAAGCACCCAGACTCATGGATGCTACCGATGCACTGGCCGTAGCGGTTTGTCATCATTATCAAAACGGAGCCGAGAAAAACAAAAAGAAAACATGGGAATCATTTGTTAAAGAAAATCCCAAGCGACTCAAATAATTTAGCTCATTGATGTCAGTACGTTGACAATACGTTCAGCGCTTCTTCCATCCCACAATTCGGGAATTCCGCCTTCCTTCCATTTTCCTTCATTGAGTTGCATCAGTGACTTTTTCAGTACCTCAATGTTTTCACCAATCATTTCATTGGTTCCGATCGTTACCGTTTCAGGCCTTTCCGTATTATTTCTAAGTGTAAAACATGGAATACCCAGTACGGTTGTTTCTTCCTGAATGCCACCCGAATCGGTAATCACGCCTTTGGCATTCTTTATCAAATAAATGAATTCGTGATAGCTAAGCGGATTGATTGGTATGACACGCCCGGGCTTCAACGACATTAAAGAAAAATTTTTCATTGTGCGCGGATGAATCGGGAACACGACTTTAGCCCCAGCTGAAGTATCAATGGCATTGACTAAGGCTTCAAATTTACTAAGGTCGTCTACGTTGGATGGCCGGTGCAGTGTAAGTACAAAGTATTTTTTTGCTTCCAGTCCGGCTTCGTCCCAAACATCAGGTTTTCTGATTTTGGTGAGATTGGCCAACAACGAATCGATCATGGTATTACCAACAAAAAATATGCGATCATCCTCAACACCGGATTTCTTTAAATTTTCATTTGCCACTTTAGACGTGGTGAAGAAGTAATCAGCCAAAGCATCCGTTGCAATCCTGTTGATCTCTTCCGGCATTGTCATGTCGCCTGATCGGATTCCTCCTTCAACGTGTGCCACTTTTGTGTTTAGTTTTTTGGCGACAATCGTGCAAGCCATGGTTGAGTTTACATCGCCCACAACAATGACGAGGTCTGTTGGATGTGCTGTCAGGTCTTTTTCAAACGCAATCATGATTTTAGCTGTTTGTTCTGCCTGCGAACCAGACCCAGCACCCAGGTTTACATCGGGTGGAGGTATTTCCAATTCCTCAAAAAAAACTTTGCTTAGCTTATCATCATAGTGCTGTCCGGTATGCACCAGCCTGTAAGACAGCGCCTTACCGGCCTTTTTAGCAATAGCGATAGCCTTGATAATCGGTGCGATTTTCATGAAATTAGGACGGGCACCCGCAATAAGTGTAATCTTCATTTAAAAAGGTTTTGCATTACTTAGCGCTGCAAAATTCCTTTTCTTTGCGTGAAATCAAAATTTTGGCGTGGCTGGGAAAGTATTAATGTTGTTGAATGCCCCTTATCCTTCTGACATCAGGGTGAAGAAAGAATCTGACGCATTGATAAAAGCGGGGCATGAGGTCCATCTCTTATGTTTGCGAAAAAAAGATGAGGCCTACGAAGAGGAAATACAAAAATTAAAAATCACCAGGATTGACGCAGGTAAAAATAACTATGTACTGGCCTATTGGGACGTGGTCATGTCCATCAACTTTGTTCATCCCAGATTTAAATCGGCAGCAAAGAAAATTATTGACCGGGAGTCTATAAAATTGGTTCACATTCATGACCTGCCTTTGGCCGGAACAGCCCTTTATCTAAAGAAATGCAATCCCGAGCTAAAGGTAATTATAGATTTACACGAGAACTATCCGGAAGCATTAAAAACCTGGTTCAAATGGAAACGCAATCCAATTGTCCGGTTGAAAAACAGGCTGTTCCTGAATCCAACCCGCTGGACCCGGTATGAAAAAAAAGCGTGTCATGAAGCAGACGAGATTATTGCAGTCGTTGATGAAATGAAACAACGATTGATTGATCTTTATCAAATTGCAGACGAAAAAATTACCGTGGTCACCAACACAGAAGATAAATCGTTCGTCACTCAGGAATTGGACGGGACAGTTTATAAAGAATTGGAGGGCAAATTTGTCATTGCTTACTCGGGAGGAATCGGACCACATCGAGGCGTAGACATTGCCATCCGGGGGATGAGTTTTTTGACACACCTCCCCATTCATCTGGCTATTGTAGGCTTTGGAAGTCCTTCAGTAATGGCGAGTTTAAACGCCCTGGCCGGGAGACTTCGGTTAAATAATGTGCATTTTCTGGGATTCCAGCCATTTTCAAAATTCTATTCCTACATGCACCTTGCCGATGCCAATGTGATCCCGCATCAATCCAATGGACACACGGATAATACGGTACCCCACAAGTTATTTCAGGGTATGATGGCCGAAAAGCCGCTGGTGGTAAGCACTTGCGCTCCACTTAAAAGATACGTAAGGGGCTATGACTGCGGGGTCGTATTCAAAGCAGGAGATGAAAAGGATTTTGCAGATAAAGTGGAGATGCTTTATCGAAACAAGCCATACCAGATTCAATTGGCTAAAAATGGTTATGATGCGACTATGCGTGGTGATCTCAACTGGGAGTGCACACAAATTGCACTTATTGAACTTTACAATCGACTGATCAAATAGTATGGACAGCACAGAGAATTACGATCTCGAGAACAATAAATCTTTACAAAAAAGATATCAACTAACGCTGCATTTTCTGCTGAAATCGGTCCAACCTCCGAAGAAAATCTTAGATCTGGGAACACCTAATCCGCTATCGGAAATTATTAAGGAAAAAGGTTTTGATGTGATCAATACCAAAGGAGAAAATTTGGATGAACACCCTGAAGTGGTTGCTCAGTATCAAGTTGACGTTGTTACAGCTTTTCAAATTTTTGAACATTTGTTAAACCCTCTTTCTGTATTGAAGAAGCTGAATTCAAACAAGCTGATTGCGAGTGTACCTCTATCTCTTTGGTTTGCCAAAGCGTATAGAAGCAAAACAGATGAATGGGATCGTCATTATCAAGAATTTGAGGATTGGCAATTTGACTGGCTGCTGGACAAAGCGGGTTGGAAAATAGTGAGGAGGGAAAAATGGACGAGCCCGGTTAACAGGCTGGGCATCAGGCCTTTGCTTCGGTTATTTACTCCGCGTTATTACATCGTTGAGGCGATACGAAAAAACAATCATCTTTGATTTATGGGCATCGTCTTCCGACAAAGTTTTATCACAACTATTATCTCATACTGCGGAGTGGCCATTGGCTATGTCAATTTACTTTATCTCTATCCTAAATTTTTAGAACCTGGTCAAATTGGCTTGCTGCGTACCATACAAGATGCTGCCATCTTGTTTACTCCATTTGCTCAATTTGGAATTGCACAAAGTATCTTGCGATACTATCCGCGACTGGTAACCACAAAGGAATCCTCCGGCAGTTTCATTCGGCTCATGTTGCTACTGGCAATAGGAGGTTTTGGGGTCTTTTTCATTTTTTTTAAAATATTTGAAGACCCTATACTTTCCTACTTTGAATCCAACGCCAAAGAAATAATTGGTTATTCTTCGCTGGTGCTGTGGCTTACGTTGATCTTGCTAATTCTTGCCGTGTTGGAAGCGTATTCCAGATCACTATTGAAAACCATCGTTCCCAACTTACTAAGGGAAATTGTCGCGCGACTGCTACTTGCTATTCTTGTTCTACTTTATTTCACCGGCTATCTCGATTTCAATCAATTCATTGTCAGTACGGCACTCGCCTATTTGTTGTGCCTTACCATTCTGATCATCTATTTATCAGTACAAGGCGAACTACAGATGAAAATGAACTTTGACCAATTGGATAAAGCGCAATTGCCTGGACTTTTAAAATACAGCTTGTTGAGTTTTGCCGGAATGGCGGGGTTGATCATTATAGGCAAAGTAGACAGCATCATGGTATCCGGATTGCTGGGGCTTGCCGCCAACGCAGTCTACACTACTGCATTTTACATGGCCACAGTAATCGAAGTACCCAAGCGTGCTCTCATGCAGATTGCCATGCCTCTGATCTCGAGGGCTTTTGAGAAAAATGACATGGATGATATTAAGATTATTTACCAGAAAACATCGATCAACCAGTTAATAATCGGAGGCCTTATTCTGATTGGTATTTGGGCCAACCTGCATAATATTTTTGGCTTGATGCCCAGGGGTGAAATTTATGAAGCGGGGCAATATGTGGTTTTGATTATCGGACTAGGAAAACTGCTGGACATGATGTTCGGACCGAGTAGCGAAATAATAGTATTATCTAAATACTACGGCTTTAACATTGTGTTGATTATTCTGCTGGCTATTTCTATTGTTGTGGCAAACAATATATTAATCCCCAAGTATGGAATCGAAGGCGCAGCCATAGGTTCTGCTGTGGCTCTGGTAGGGTTCAATCTTATAAAGTATTTTTTTATTTATCTGAAGTTGCAAATGCAACCATTGACGTGGGGCACCGCAAAGGTTATTGCAATAGCTTGTGGTGTAGTGGGCATTAACTACCTGATTCCCCAGGTGAGTAATGTATATTTTGATATTTTACTGCGCTCATCACTAATTGCAGCCGTATACGTTGTTTTAATATTTTACTCGAAAGTTTCACCAGATGGTAACAAAGTGTTTAGGGAAACACTTGGAAGACTGTAGCTGCCTGCTTATTCTGATTCTAAACTTCCTTCCACAAAGCGATTATAGGCTTCTTTAAATTCCTGATGCTTGAACGTTCCGTTTTCAGGTTCTTCCTTCCCAGACTCAGCACGGTTTACCAATTCAAAATAAGCCTGTGGATACTCATCCGAATACATTTTTGGAAGGATTTCGATTTTTGTCAGTCCCATGTAGGCCGTAAAAGACAGAAATAAAAAGATCAACACTACGGAGCGATCTTTAAACTTTAGCACGTAGTCAATAGCAGAAATCTTATCACCATCCTGCATAATATTGCTTTTCTTTATGCCAAAAGCCAGAAACATTAACAATAAAAAAAAACCAAAACCGCCAAAAGGCTCAGCTAAAAACGGAAAAAATGGAACCGTAATCATAGACAACATATAAAAAATTATGCTTCCATAAAAAAGAGACGTAAGACGTGCAAGCATTTTATTTTCCCCGTCCAATTTTTTCCAATGCTGGAATAAGCGGTTGCTATAAAAAAATACAAGGAGGGAACCGGCCACTACAAATAAGATTTCAACGAACTGAAAATGAATGAGGAAAATCCGCAAGGTCAGTATGATCGATATTGCAGAGAGAGAGGTCAATTCAATGAAAAACAACCAACTCTTAGCATTCTTATTGACAAACAAGGAATACAATTGAACTAGAAAAAGGGTACTAAATCCAACACCCACCAAGCCCATAATTTGAACCCCATAATGATTTTGAGCCATGGACGCAAAACACCCCATAATCAAAAGGACAAATAGTAAATAATAAGCAGTTATGTGCTTTCTCATTAGTTAGGCTGGTAAAAGATATAATCAGTTCCGGTGCCACGGAGAAAAAATTCATCCATTGCCTTCCATTCTGAAGCTGATGTGGCACTTTCTCTTTTTTTGCACTCCTCCCATAAGATGGCAAACCTGCACAAAAGGTCCAGCTCTTCAGTGAATGAAGGCGGAATGGCCGATAAAGCACGATAATAATTGCCCTCCTTGGTCACTCCCCAAATCATCAGAAAAGTTCCGAAAATTCTGTCGTTCAATGAAAAATCCCTCATGATCTCCAATGCCTTTGCATTCATTCCTCTACCTCCGATTCCAGATAAAACAGTTACTAAAAGGAATCGATTGTCCAGCCAATCAGGTATTGTATTGAAATCAATTCGCTTATTGATTGAAACAACTGAATCGAGATAAGTAAAGACCATGGGACTTGCATTTCTTTTGTACACGTGGTCGGCCATGGCAATATAGCTAAACACACGCTGTGTCTGTTCTTTCATATGCTCCGCAAGAACGATGGCTTCATCAGCGTATCCTGCCAATGCCAGGTTTACGCTTAAGTCTTTCATTTGATTAAGGAAGAAAGTCTTTTCCAGGTATTCGTATCGGTCATAAGACCGTTGAATATGCTCAAGATCAAGTTTATTGAAATAGCTTAAACCGATGTCAGCATGGCCATATTCAAGCGCTCTATTGGCAAGAACAATGACAGGCAGATTAGTGTCAAATTGACTGCCTTGAGGATGTGACGCTACAAAATCCAAAATTGAAACGAGGGTCTGATCAGGTAATGCATCATAGTCATGATAATCTAACTCAGCCCTTGGGCTCTTCTCAAAAGCTTTTGACAACCACAAATGAATCATCTCCAAATCCTGTTGGGTTTGATATAACTCTGCCAGTAGATTATTATCCTTTAGATAATTATAAAACAGATTGGAGTGAAATGGCCTATCAAACCAACCATCCATATAGTCAGGATAAAGAAAAAGCTCCCTTCGGCTGTATTGCCTTGTTCGCACGCCATCCGTAAAATAAGGAACAGTAATGGAAACTTTACCCAATTGATAGTCAGGGCTAATCATGCGAAAATGGTTAACCCCTTTCTCTAAAAGATTTTCCAACTCCCGCCTGTTTAGCTCCACTCCCCTGCTGGTATTATATCTATGAATAAAAATGGCTTTTCTTTTGGCATTCATTGCCATCAGGTAATTGCGCTCATCATCGCTGGCTTCTCTATTTATCTCATTTTCATAGTCTTCCATCAAAGCATAAAAAATACTTCTTTCTGCCATGCATAGATTTGGATTGAAATACCCTTTGTAAGCATTGGATTGCTTGTATACATTATAACCATAAAGCCATGAATTGTATCCCGCCCTGATTACCAGATTTCTAAACAAAGTAATCGGAGGATTGTCCTTGGTGTTGGTTGATATCCACTTGATAAGTTCCAATGCCTTATCCCGATGCCCATATTGATACAGATAGCCAATTATGTTAAGATGGTTGTTAAACGATCCGGCTTGCTCCAGGTATTGCATTTGACCATTCTCAATAATTGATTTGAAACACCAACGCACGCTGTCCAAATCACCAACAGCCCCATACAGAGATGCCAACGTATGATATCCGCCATTAAAATCATTAGTCTGTCTGCCATTGGATTCAAAGCTGCCTTTGGGATAGTAAGTATTAAAGGTTTTAAAAGATCTCTCTGGCCCATCGGAAGAAATCAACTTAATTAAGTCTCTTACCTCCTCATCTTTTGGCAGACCAAAGGTCAACCAAAACTGGATGGCCTGGTTCAACTCCACAGGCACCGTTGGCTTATACAAGTCTGTTGTATTGAAAAAATGTTTAACCAGGTTATAATTGATTCTTGTCAGATCTTTGATGAATTTTTTCCTTTCCTGATTCGGGTTATAATATTCATCATAGGCTAACAGTGTTATAAATTTATTCCGGTTCTGCAGAGTAAATTCCTCATCACTGGCAATTACCTCAGCAGAAATCATCTCATAGATAAATTGCGCCAACTCATCCTTGATGGGCGCCTTAAAATGATTTGAAACCTCTATCGTTCGCTGATATATACCTAAAGCAATTCCAATTTTATTCTTCAAATCAATAGATTCCAGGTAACTCATCATTGAGCCGGGCTCCAACCGTTCTTCGACAAGGAGGTAATCTGCCTTTTGATTGTAACCCACTTCAGGACTTGCCAATAACACACCGGCATGACTTCTGAGATTCTTTATCACCTGATCATTTTGCTTAAGCTCAGCATCATACCAATAAAATCCGCTTAAACTCAACATGATAACGATAGCCAAAAATGCCGCAATTCTTTGCGTGCCATATTTCATAAATGCCCTTGCTATGGCTACCTTTCTGGCACTCCTTTTTAGAAATTCGCGAATATCAGACAATACTTCGTTTGCTTCAACTTCAGCAACAACACCATCGGTACTGGTTTTAGCGTATCTTTTAATCCATCCCTCATTTGGTTTGCATTGCACATACCAATTTTCAAAATAAGCAAGGGGCCCAATTGGCAGAAGATAGTTTCTGCTTTTGCCATTTTCTTTCCACCTTTTTAATTGCGTACTGTAATCAAGGTAAGTGGTATAATAGTTAAACTCCGTTGTAGCCCATTCGTCCAATTTATTCCAATTTCGAATCAGGCTTTCATGTGTGATGTCCAGAACAGTCTCTGGCAAAAGTTTATGTGTGTCCGGGTCCTGGGTTTTGAATGGTCTTATGAACGAGTTTCCTTCTTCTCTATAAATATTAATAACCTTGCCTACGGTTTCAGTATTTAGCTTCGGTATGTTGATAATATCCGTAATCTCTTGCAAACTCATTCGATTGCGAACGGCACGGCTGTTATCAATTTTTGTTAAGCACGAAAAAGTCAAAGCAACAATTCGCTTGGCTTCTTGCTTTGAGATGGGCTCAGCACCTTCCATCGAATTATGATAGGCATAAGCTTCCTCATAAAGCGAATTGGCATGAATTTCAATTACTTTATTCAGCCCCGTAGCTTTAAAGTAGTTCCTCTTATGCTCCGGCAGCTTCACAAACCAATACTGAAATTCTTTTTGATTGTCATCAGGTAAATCAACTGAATCCATGCCACCCACCATCGCATAGTGAATTAAGTCCATCTCCTCCCGCCCATGATCGGCAGCTAGCCAAATTTGACTCAGTGCATGTTGCAATATGGGTAGCTGATCAACACCTTCTTCCAGGTCATACACAAGACGTTCTATCAGGCGTTGCGAAATCCTGTTCCCGCTTAACAGAGCAGGCTCTTCAATAACCTGTTTAAGGTCCTTTCGCTTTAATCGAGGAACAAAAAACTGCGAAAATCCGATATACTCAGGCAGCCCCCTGAATGCGGCACACTGTCCTATATAATCAGAACGCATGGTGCACACTACATAAATAGGAAGACCTCTCCTTAAAGCAATTCTTGCGGTTTCCAGAATGACATTGACCACAACCTGTGAATCTTGCGATGGAGTCTCGTTGGAAAAATTTTCAGGATTGGTAAAAAACTCTTCAAACTGATCAACAAGTATCAGTAAGTTGGCCCCTCCTCTTTTTTTGCTTTTCTTCTCTGAATCCGACAATGACATCCAATGCCCGTCTGTCTCATCGGTATAGTAATCCGAGGTGGTATACAAATCAACCAACGATGAGAAACCTCTCTTAATTTCCGTTTCGATGGTCGAATGCTGCTGATTAAAAACTTTAGCCAAAGCCTTTGACATGTTAGACACCGGTTCTCTTTCAGGCCGAAAATCAGCAACCATCCAATTGGTGTACTGGGCCTTGAAAAAGCCCGCTCTTGCGTTGGGTATTAATCCTCCATACACCAAAGATGACTTTCCCTCCCCGGATGCCCCGGTGAGCATTAGAAACTTATTAGACGCCAATAACTCAACGATCTGATCGACCTGACTATCACGGCCTTTAAAATACAGACTCTCCTCTTCCGTAAAAGACCGAAGGCCTGTGTAGGGACACACCAGATTTGTGTCAGTTGTCTTCATTAACGTAAATAATAAAACTGTTTAGCCACCACGGAATGTTAGCAGTGAATTCACTCCATTCTCCAGACAGCTCGTTTTGCCCAATATGGTAGCCTAAATAAATATTGAATAACAACTCTGCCTGATCCGCATCAGATAGGTTAGATGGCATATTGTTAAAGGCTCCATAAAGGTTACCATGGTAAGCATAGGATCTTGAAATCCGGGTCATCGGCCCGAACTTATTTTCTATGTTTTTGATCACTTTATACGCCTCAGGTGAATTTGTTTCAGGCTTTTGCATGGCTAAAACATAGGCAATCAGTATGCGGTTGGGTTGACCCGTAGCCAGATTTTCAATTCTTGTTAGTTCAATTTTAGCGGAATCAATTAAAGATTGCGCTGCATCTACATTTAACTTCCGCAAGAGCAGTTCTTTAACAGCATAAGCGTATAGTGATGAACGATTAATTGGATTCTTAAACATTCGAATTATCGCGTACCCTTCATCCAACCGATTACAGCCTATTAAGCCTGTTACCGCATCAGCGATGTTGTTGAATGCTGCCCGTCTGATAAAAAAATTGGAGTGATTCATCAGATTGGGAAGCTGATCAAGAACCAGTTTGCTATAATATCGCTCCGCCTCTTTAGAGTTTCCAGCTTCAAATTCCTCATTGCCTAAAAACAAATACAAAATATTTAAGTTGGGATTTTGAAATCCGCTATGCTCAAGGTCAGCCACCAGTCCAGAAAGCACTTCAGTATCGGCCCTTTTTCTACCCCCCCTATCCATATTAAGAAATAATGTCATGTTAAAGTGAGCCTCAATCCAAATAGAAAAATATTCCAGCTCTCTACCTGTATACAATTTGTCGATAAGATCATGATCGACCAGGTACTTGATGAATGCATCTGACACATAGAAGAAATGAAATTGCCTGGGCTCATTAGGCGTAAAAGGAGTACGAAAGTCAGGGTATAAGAACAGAAACTTACGTGGCCGTATGCTTCCATCTGTTTCATTCAAATTGGCAGTATTAATCATTTCGTTCAAATAGGATGGCCCAACTTTGTAATAATGTTCCAGTGCCTTATCGAACATCTGATCAATGCTTTCCTGTGGTCTCGGTTGGTTGGTCATTTCAAGTCGAAATCTCCTTATAATGGCTTCATCTTTCCAGGAAAGTGCGAGGTTGAAATTTCGTACGTCAGGATCCTTAACATTGTTGATTAACCAATCTCGATACTTCGAAAAGATAAAAGAGATGAGTTCGGGACTTGCAAAAGTGATATTTAAATTTGTTTCCGACCAACCATGGAGGTTACCCGTAGCATATTCGCTAACAATGATTCTTCCAATCATTCTCTGAAAGAATTCTACTTCAGATATTTTCTTCCGAAGAGAATAACCGGTGATGAAGTTTTCAAATGCTTCAAAATGGCCGTGCGTAAAAAAGACTGCGGCAATGTTTGCTCCGTTATCAATCATGCCACCGTAATCATTTTGATAATAGTTTTGGTTATACCTTAGTAAAGAATCAACGCATTGCAAGACCATTTCCGTTTTTCCCTGGGCCGCGTAGAGGTAAGCTAATTCCTGATAAAGTCCGTTGAACTTAAATGCATAGTCGCTGAACCCCCGAATCGCTAAGTTATCTCTTGCGTATTTACCGGTTACCCAATCTGTCCGTTTCCTATTTTCAAATGGAGATAATGCCGATATCAATTGGGCCATATCCGCATCACTGAAGGCATTGTAATTGATAGCATTCTCAATGGCTATGTTAAAGCTGTTGATTTCATTGAATGACTTGGGTTCATTACTTAGGATAAATTGAACCACCTTTGCAGAGCGCTTAGCATGATCTACCTTCATCCTCTTAATTTCGTCAGAAGGATTATGGAAATCCCCGAACTCCAAGACGGCCCTTAATGTATTAATTTCCTTCAGGGGCTCTTTAATCTCCCCGTAGCTTGCAAAGTCTTCCAAGTAGATTTCGGCTAGGCTGTCAGCAGCCCTCAGGCTTTCTCTGATTTCCTTAGAAGGTCCATTTCTACCTTGTCGAAGCAGCAATCCGGCCAGGCCGTTGATCGCATTTACCTTAATAAGTGGATCATTAATACTTCCCGCCACTTCATCAATTGTTGTGACTCCTGATTGCAATTGCACAGCAAGCATTCTTGATTTTTCCAATTGGCCAATCTTTTTACTATTGGCCAATAACACACTTTGTGCTTTAAGAGCGTCCAACACCACTGCATTTTGTTGTTTATAATAATTGCGAATGGCGAAAGAACTCAGCGTGATCAAGGCAATAAATGCAAGGGCAGCGGCAATTCTTCCAGGCCCATAACGCATTACCGCCCTTGTAATTCGATGCTTTTGGGCACTTTGCCTTATGAACTGATTGGTATTGGAAAGGATATTTTTTGCTTTTTCTAATTTTTGTTTTTGATGAATGTCCTCAGGCAAATACCGCTCGATCCACCATGGGTTAGGTTTTACATTGTTGTACCAAGTTTCAAAATAAGTTAGCGGGCCGATGGATAGCAAGAATCCATTTGACTTACCACTTTCTACCCACCGGTTTAGCTGTTGTTCAAAGTCAAGGAATATGGTGTAGTTATCAAATTCCTCATTGGCCCATTCCTCTAAATATGCCCAATTTCTAATGAGGCTTTCATGAGTGATATCCAATACAGCATCTTCATCAAGTTGCAGGGTCTCTTGTTCATCGGCAATAAATGGTCGGATAAATGTATTTCCAGGTTCCCGGAAAATATTAAGCGCCGTTCCCAGGATGGTAACATCCACTTGTTGGTTGTTCAAGATGCTACAAATCTCTTTGAGGGTCATCCGGTTTCGTACCGCACGGCTTTGGTCAATTTTAGTTAAACAGATAAATGCAGTTCTGATAATCTGCTTGGCCATTTCGTCCGGAATGGTTTTACCCGTCTTTATCCGATAGTTCTCCGCAGCTGATTCATATAATTTATTGGCGTGCGCATCAAGCACATTTTCAAGACTTGGCTCATGATAACAAGCCTTTATTTTGGAGGGCAACCCGCCAAACCATTTCGTAAATCGCTCAACTTGATCATCCGGTAAATCCTTTGAAGCAATTCCACCCACCATGGCATAGTGAATGAGGTCCATCTCTTCCTGGCCTCGGTCAGCTGCGTGCCAAATCTGATTCAAAGCATGTTGTAGAATGGGTAGCTGATCAACACCCTCCGCGATGTCATGAATAAGTCGCTCAGTTAAACGCCTGCTTATTCTGTTTCCACTTAGCGAAGCCGGCTCTTCAATCACTTGCTGCAATTGAGAACGATTAAGGCGGGGGACAAAAAACTGAGAGAACCCGATGTATTCAGGTAACGATCTAAAGGCAGCACATTGGCCAATATAGTCCGACCGCATGGTAAACACGATATATACTGGCAAGTCCTCCTCAAGAGCAATCCTGGAGGTTTCCAGTAATACATTTAGTACCAGGTTGGACGCAACTGACGGAACACCATCATGGTAATTTTCAGGGTTGGTAAAGAACTCCTCAAACTGATCCACAATGATGACCAGGTTAGCTGCACCTCTTTTCAGCGCTGCTTTTTGATGTTCGTCACTTGTTTGCCATTCATTGGAATTCACATCAATGAAACAGCTGGAATTTTTATATAAGTCCACCAAAGCTGAAAACCCATGCTCTAACTCTGCTTCCACGGTCCCCGGGTTCGCAATGTCAAGTTGTTGGGCGAGCGCTGCACATAAATTCTTGAAGGGGCTTCGTTCGGGACGAAAGTCAGCTACCTTCCACTGAGTGTATTTTGATTTTAAAAATCCTGCCCTCGCGTTGGGCACAATACCTGCATAGACCAGGGAGGACTTTCCGTCACCAGACGCTCCGGTGAGCATTAAAAATTTATTGCGCTGAAGCTGCTCGGTCGCCTGATCAATATGCTCTTCCCTGCCCTTGAAATAAAGTGATTCTTCTTCAGTAAACGAACGTAATCCGGTGTAGGGGCATATTTGATATTCTTCAAACATGCTACTTCAAATCGACAACTGAGGTGTACACTTTTTTTACTTCCGAGGGAATTACTTCCTTCGGCACAATTACCGAAACTACTTTGGGTGCTTTGAAATTGCGTGCGAGGTTTGTTTGGGGATCATCTTCCCCCACCAAAAAAAGCGGAGTTGGCGAGGATGCACCACCTACTTGCTTCCATATTTGTTTGATAAAGGGCAATGCCCAGTCTGCAGCATATTTGAAGTACACCACTGCTAATTTACTTTTTGGTATTTGCTGAGAAGAAATGTCCCTGTATTGGTCCTCACTGTCAGGCATAATATTCATCAACTCCACTGGATACTCAAGACTTAACTTGTCTGTGATAATCTTGGCTTCCGCCTCATCTTGTTGATTGAATATGAAAAATATATCGGTGTCTTTGGAATCATAGACCGCTGCATCTTCTTTCATCATGATCACTCTGATATCGTCAACCAATTGCATGGGGCCAGTACTATTGCTGAACATCATGTTTTTGGTAATGTTATTCCGGATGTGCCTGATGAAGTTTTGTTGTGCAGGTTTAATGGTTTGGCTGGCATCGGGAACAAGCCAAATAAATGAGTTGAAGTTACTATCAGAATCAAGCCTTCTCCTGGCTTCGGTAAATTGGTGCTGCGGAAAGGACATCTCATCATCCGACTCAAATCTTCTTCCGAACTCCCCACTCAGCATGTGAAGTGAACAACTGCACCTACTCAATTCTTCTTCTACCTTACTTTTAAAAGTTTCATCCTCAGCAGGAC
Organism: uncultured Ohtaekwangia sp.; assembly: GCA_964395905.1. Classification (GTDB taxonomy): domain Bacteria; phylum Bacteroidota; class Bacteroidia; order Cytophagales; family Cyclobacteriaceae; genus ELB16-189. The sequence goes on along the minus strand of CAYNCP010000048.1, from coordinate 11,962 downwards.
AGTCCGTTGAGGGGAGCACATTGAATCCTGCTTTTTGCAAAATGATGGCCATCTCTTCCCTTTGTTCTTTTAAGTCTGATGATGTCCACGCCAGGTATATGCTTGGCCGCTGTCTGTCAATCACTTGGACTTTTATAGCAGCGGGAAGTGAGGTGGTGAATGTTGATGGAATAACCTGCCGGACCGTTAGGGTAGGTTCCGCTTTAGGTGTTGTCTCCCCGCGCTCAGCAAGCTTAACACCTTGAACGATTTCCTTAATGGCATTGGCCAGTTTGTTGATTTGATTTCGATATAAAATACCTGTTGCGCCTCCGCCCAATTCATCATCCACTGGTCTTAAAGGCCGGTTCACTCCCGACTCCCTGTAAATGAAATCAATGGATCGCATGATTCCTGATAACTCAGCTTCCAACAACTTGACATCCTCTTTATCAATCTCATGTATTCTCACGGGAAGGATGCGGCTGGCAAAATTACCGTTACTCAATGGAATTCTTCTTCCAAGTTTATCATGCTCGGACTCACGATTGAATGCCTGAAACTCGTGTTGCCATGCAAAAGAAGAGGTGTCACAATAAGTTTGTGAAACGATTGGAATAAAAATGACCGACTTGATTTTAGAAGAAAGGGATTCACCCACCAAATGGGTTTCTTTTAAGCCATCAACCGGGTTAGCATCAAAATAAATGCTGAGCTTGTCCTTAATTGTTGCATTGAGTTCTTGCCTCAGCTTTTCTACAAACTCGCTGACCCAATTATCGTACTTATTATCATTTTGTCTGTAACTGACAAAAATATCGTACTCGTATTCTTTAAGTATAGACGGCAAGGGACAGAATTGAGTTTAGGATATCTTGTTAGTTAGCATTTTTTTAGCAATAAACAAAGACCGGTAATTATAAAACGGCATCAGACATTACTTGCGGTAGCATTTAATTACTTGAATGGAAAAATCCTGAATGAACTTTCCTACCATTGCGCTGAAATGCCAGGCGACAAATCCTTGGACTCCAATTGTGAACTGCCCATTAACCAAATATCAATCGCTCGAGCAGCCTCTCGTCCTTCGGAAATGGCCCATACCACCAATGACTGCCCTCTGCGAATGTCTCCAGCAGCAAAAATTCCATCTTGATCGGTGTGATAATCTTTGGCTTTGATATTACCTCTTTCATCAATTTTCAACCCAAGCTCCTCTACAATTCCATTCTTCTCAGCTCCGGTAAATCCAATGGCCAACAGGGCCAGCTCGCAAGGAATGATTCTCTCAGACCCTTTCAGTTCTTTAAATCCGAATTTACCGTGTTTGTCATTATTCCAGGTGATGTCCACCAATTTAATTCCGGTAAGTTTGGCTTCATTAGTACCAATAAACTCCTTGGTCATGATGGCCCATTTTCTATCTACTCCTTCCTCATGAGACGAAGAAGTCGTGAGCGTCATCGGCCAAAGGGGCCATGGATTTTCCTCCTCATTTCGCGTGACCGGGGGCATCGCCAGCAATTCGATTTGTGTAACAGATTTTGCTCCTTGACGATTGGATGTGCCCACACAGTCTGAGCCCGTGTCGCCCCCACCAATCACAACCACATCTTTTGCATTGGCCAAAATATTTTTTGGGGTGAGTTGATCGCCTGCATTGCGTTGATTTTGCTGGGTAAGAAAGTCCATGGCGAAATGAACCCCATCAAGATGTCTTCCCGGTATCGGCAGGTCTCTCGGAGCGGAAGCACCGCCACAAATAACGATCGCGTTAAACTCGTCTTTAAGGTTATGAGCACTTACATTTACACCCACATTGGCTTGCGTCCTAAAAACAATTCCCTCCTCTTCCATGAGCCGTAATCTCCGATCCAGAATACTTTTTTCTAATTTGAAATCAGGAATTCCATAACGAAGGAGCCCCCCAATGCGATCGCTCCTTTCAAAAACAGTTACCCAATGACCGGCTTTGTTCAACTGGACTGCAGCGGCCAATCCGGCAGGACCAGATCCCACAACAGCTACGCGCCTTCCCGTTCTGATGACAGGGGGATTTGCTTTTATATACCCCTTGTCGAAAGCCGTTTCCGCAACAGCCTTTTCAATGTATTCGATGGTCACCGGCTTGTTGTTAATACTCAAGACACAACTGGCTTCACAGGGAGCCGGACAAATACGACCGGTAAACTCGGGAAAGTTGTTGGTGCTGCTTAAAATATCGATGGCTGCTTTCCAATCGTTGTTGTATACAGCGTCATTAAAATCCGGAATCAGGTTGCCCAATGGACAACCATGATGACAAAATGGAACACCACAATCCATGCACCTGGCCGACTGTTGCTTCACATGCTCCGTATCCAGCGGAGGATAAATTTCCTTGTAATCGGCAATTCTCTCTTTTGGATCGCGCGGAGTAGGTTTATCCACTTTTATTTTTATAAAACCATCAACTTTGCCCATCTCCTTAGATTCTATTTATCTTCCATTCTTTTCAATATTATTCTGCAATCACACTGCTTGTGTGTGTCGTCAATTTTTTTGCATTCAACACCTTTTTATAATCACGCGGCATTACTTTAATAAACAATTGCACGGCCTCATCCCAGTGATTGAGTATCCGATTGGCGGGGGTACTTCCGGTATATTCAAAATGTTTGAGAATCATATCGCGCACTTCCTGCTTATCCATTTCATCCAGCGAATCCAGATCCACCATTTCCATATTGCATAATTCGCGAAGCGAGCGTGAAGGGTCAAAAACATAGGCAATTCCACCACTCATGCCCGCTGCAAAATTTTCACCTGTCTTCCCCAGGATCACAATGCGTCCGCCCGTCATGTACTCACAGCCATGATCGCCAACACCTTCCACAACTGCCTTCACGCCTGAGTTCCTTACCCCAAATCTTTCACCCGCCATACCTCTGATGTAAGCCTCGCCACTGGTGGAGCCATAAAAGGCAACATTTCCTATGATAATATTCTCTTCAGCCCGGAACGTGGACTCTTTATCCGGATAAATGATGAGTTTTCCTCCTGAAAGTCCTTTTCCTAAATAGTCATTGGCCTCTCCTTCCAGTTCGAAGGTGACTCCGGATGTCAGAAAGGCACCAAAACTTTGCCCGGCCGATCCTTTAAATTGAAACTGAATGGTATCCGGTGGCAATCCTTTGGCCTTGTATTTTTTTGAAATCTCATGGGACAGCATGGCACCTGTAGACCGATCAGTATTTTGAATCGGGAGCCTTCCGGCTACATGCTGCAAGTCTTCCAAGGCAGGTTTAGCCAGTTGCAAGAGTTGCCTGTCCAGCACTTTATCCAGTTCAAAGTCCTGCTCCATTTGTTTGTAATGTCCCACGCGGGCATCCACCTGCTCACGATACAACATGGCTGACAAATCAAGCTTTTTTGTTTTCCAATTGTCGATGTCATGTCGTACGGCAAGTACATCCGATCTGCCCACCATTTCATTGATCGATCCAAATCCCAGTGAAGCCATCACTTCACGCAGGTCCTGAGCGAGAAATCGGAAAAAATTCACTACGTGATCCGGATCTCCGGTAAACAACTTTCTTAATTCGGAATCTTGCGTGGCAATGCCTACAGGACAAGTATTGAGGTGGCATTTTCTCATCATGATGCAGCCCTCTACTACCAACGCGGCTGTGGCCACACCCCACTCTTCTGCACCCAGCAAAGTGGCTATAGCGATGTCGATTCCTGTTCTGATCTGGCCATCCGTCTGTAAGGTTACCCTGCTTCTTAAGTTATTTTTCACCAAAGTTTGATGTGCCTCAGCCACACCGAGCTCCCAGGGTAAACCTGTGTGACGAACCGAACTTATGGGAGAAGCGCCCGTACCACCATCTGCACCTGATATTAATATAGCATCTGCCTTGGCCTTGGCTACCCCGGCCGCCACGGTACCGACACCTGCTTGTGATACAAGTTTCACATTAATGCGTGCATCCTGGTTTGCATTCTTCAAATCATAGATCAACTGCGCCAGATCTTCAATGGAGTATATATCGTGATGAGGCGGAGGTGAAATCAATCCCACGCCTGGTGTTGAATGCCGCACCCGACCTATCCATTCATCTACTTTGTGACCGGGAAGCTGGCCCCCTTCTCCGGGCTTGGCTCCCTGTGCCATTTTGATTTGAATTTCATCAGCATTAGCAAGATAGTGGCTGGTAACACCAAAGCGTCCGGATGCCACTTGCTTAATGGCGGACCTTTCCCAATCGCCATTGGATTTTTTATCATAGCGTATTTCATCTTCACCCCCCTCTCCACTGTTGCTTTTACCGCCAATTCTGTTCATGGCAATGGCCAGCGTGGTGTGCGCTTCAAATGAAATGGACCCAAAGGACATAGCCCCTGTAGCAAATCTCTTCAGAATATTTTCTACCGGCTCAACTTCGTCAACGGGAATGGGGTTCCTCCTTTTAAAAGCCAGCAACCCACGCAGGGTAAGTTGATCCGATGTCTGATTATTTATTTTTTCCGCATACCTTTTGTATAAACCATAGTTGTTGGTTTTGGTGGCGTGTTGCAGTAAGTGAATTACTTCCGGCCCAAACAAATGCTTCTCCCCCCCGCGCTTCCATTGGTAAATGCCACCCACAGGAAGTCTTTTCGAACGGCTACTGTAAGCCAACTGGTGACGAACCAACACTTCTTTGCCGATATCATCAAGGCTAAGTCCCTCTATCCGACTGATGGTGCCCTTGAATGCAATATCTATAACCTCCGTATTAATGCCGACAGCCTCAAATACCTGGGCAGACTGGTAAGACTGCAAAGTGCTAATTCCCATCTTGGACAATACCTTCAACAACCCATTCCCGATCGCTTTTTGATAGTTGAGAAACCCGTCATTGACATTCCAATTTTTCTCATCTTGGGTCGCCATATTATGAATTGACTCGAATGCCAAGTAGGGATTAATGGCACTGGCTCCATACCCTATCACGGTTGCGAAATGATGCACTTCCCACACATCGCCTGCCTCTACCACCAAGCCTGTATGTGTACGCAGGCGCTTTTCAACCAGGTGATGATGTATGGCCCCCGTTGCCAACAAGGATGGGAGCGGAGCCATCTGGGTATTGGCTTTCTTATCAGATAAGATCAGTATTTTTTTTCCTGCCTGAGCAGCCTGTTCAGCTTCCCGGCATATTCTATTCAAACTTTCTCTCACGCGTCCTGGCGCACCATCTGCATGGAACACACAATCTATTACTGCATGTGGATAACCCCGCTCCTCCATGCTTTTCAATTTTGCCAAATCAGAATTAAGAAGCAGCGGATGTGAAATGTGAATTTGGGCAGTATGGGCAGCACTCTCCGCCAACACATTTAAGTTGGCCCCCACCCTTGTAAACAAAGACATCACCAACCTTTCACGTATAGGATCTATCGGTGGATTGCTGACCTGCGCAAAGTGCTGCTTGAAATAATGTGAGAGATGACGACTTTCTTTTGAGAGCACCGCCAGCGGTGTATCGTCTCCCATGGAACCCAACGGTTCGTATCCGCCCGTGGCCATGGGGAATAGAATTGTTTTCAAATCCTCTTGACTGAATCCGTATGACAGTTGTCGTTGAAGCAATGTTGCTGAATCAAAACTATCTTCATAGTCCTGAACTTCAGGTTCCAACCTCAGCTTTACGCGGTTTTGAATGATCCACTGGTAGTAAGGTTTGCCTTCATACACAGATCGCTTTACGGCCTCATCACCCAATACTTCAAATTTATGCGTATCCACCAGCAGCATTTTACCAGGCGTAATTCTGCCTTTCTCCATAACAGTTTTTGCATCAACTTTTAAAGCGCCCACTTCAGAAGCGGCCATCACCCTGCCCGTGCTGGTAATGCAATATCGTAAAGGCCGTAGTCCATTGCGATCCAGCATAGCGCCCACGCGCAACCCATCTGTAAATACGAGCGCTGCCGGACCATCCCATGGCTCCATCATGGAGGCATGGTATTTATAAAAAGCCTTTCGATGGGGGTCCATCAACTTATTGTCCTGCCAGGCTTCCGGCACCAGCATCATTAGAGAATGCTGCAATGACCGGCCTGAGAGCACCAACATCTCCACCAGAGCATCCAGATTCGCAGAGTCAGAAGCATCAGGATGGGTAATCGGCAATAGCATTTGCAATTCATCATCTGTAAACAATGCAGATTTAAACAATGCTTCCTTGGATTTCATTTTATTGACATTGCCACGAATGGTATTGATTTCACCATTGTGGGCAATGTAGCGGAACGGCTGAGCCAATTTCCAATTGGGAAAGGTATTGGTTGAAAACCTGGAGTGTACAATGGCCAAAGCAGTTTTTACCCGTGTATCGCGCAGGTCAATAAAATATTTTCTGAGTTGATCTGTTCTCAACTGACCCTTATAAATAATAGTTTTGGCTGATGAACTGACTATATAAAACATTCCTGCTCCAGCAACTTCTTTGGCAATACGATGGGTAGTACAATTCTTAAAAATAAAAAGCTTCCTTTCCAGGGCAGCCGTATCCATATTGCCACTCGATGCTTTTATAAAGATTTGCTCAATATGCGGTTCTATTTCTGATGCTGCTGGCCCTGGTATACTTGAATCAACAGGTACTTCCCTGGCGCAAATGATTTCAAGTCCTAATTGCTTACAGCTTTGTTTTACAATTTTAGAACAGGCTTTCTTTATTTTGTTATCAGCAGGCAGGAATACCATGGCGACACCGTAATGACCCCGCTGCGGCAGCGCAAACCCTTTGTTCTTACAGATTTCATGAAAGAATTCGTGTGGGATTTGCAAAAGAATGCCAGCACCATCACCCGTTTTGGGACTTGCGCCTCTTCCGCCCCGGTGTTCCATGTTTTCCAGCATGGTGAGTGAATCGGATAGTATTTGGTGATCCCTGCTTCCGCTAACGTTTGAAATGAACCCTACCCCACAAGCGTCATGCTCCAAAGAAGGTGTGTAAAGACTTTTATTTTGACTATTCACAAAAAACGAACGATTGTTTGGGCTATGGTGTTAAACTCAGAATTAAAAATACTTCCAACCTGCAAACATAATATTTTATTTTTATAATTTTCGTCCAGTTAACATTTATACCAACAATTAATAATATTTTATCTTTTTGAATAAAATAGGGTATAATTTTACCCTAATATTAACAATAACTACATTATACTAATCATTTCGGGTCATGAGTAAGCCAAAAACACGATATATCGTCATTTTCCTGGTACTGGTTATACTTCAATTGTTTTCTCTTTTTTATTCCAAAGATTCCTTTTCACTAGAGGAGGCTACCACTATTGATAAGGCCGATACCGCCTGGATGATCGTAGCCACAGCATTTGTCTTGTTCATGACCCCGGGGCTCTCCTTCTTTTATGGCGGGATGGTCGGATTCAAAAATGTAATCTCCACGATGTTGCAAAGTTTTATTGCACTGGGTGTCATCAGTCTGCTTTGGTACTTCGTTGGTTTTAGCCTTGCATTTGGAGAGAGCTTCTATGGGCTGATCGGAAACCCGGCCACCTACTTTTGTTTTAGTGGAGTGGGATTGGCGCCCAATTCAGCATTTTCCCCAACTATTCCATTTTTGATTTTTGCTCTCTTTCAGCTCAAGTTTGCCATTATCACCCCCGCGTTGATCACCGGCAGTCTGGCTGAGCGCATCAAGTTTACCTCTTATCTGATATTTATGTGTCTCTTTGCTATTCTCATTTATGCACCTCTTGCGCATTGGACCTGGCATCCGGAAGGTTTTCTCAGACAATGGGGTGTACTGGATTTTGCAGGCGGCACCGTGGTGCATATGTCTGCTGGCTTTGCTGCATTAGCTGGTGCGTATGTATTGGGCAAGCGTGAATCAGGGAATCATCGCCCGGCCAATGTGCCTTTTATTATACTTGGTACAGGTATGTTGTGGTTTGGATGGTTTGGCTTTAATGCAGGGTCAGCATTGGCGGCCGATGGATTGGCGGTGCAGGCGTTTGCCACTACCAATATGGCTTCAGCTTCTGCCATGATCACCTGGGTTATGTTCGATGCGCTGGTAGGAAGAAAAATTTCTGCCATGGGCGCGTGCATAGGAGCCGTGGTAGGATTGGTCGCCATTACACCTGCTGCCGGTTTCGTCTCACTCGGACAAAGTGTTTTCATTGGCTTTGCTGCAGCCATTGCCAGCAACCTGGCTGTTTACTACAAACAACAAACTTCACTTGATGATACGCTGGACGTATTCCCATGCCACGGTGTGGGAGGAATCGTTGGAATGCTTCTTACCGGAGTTTTTGCAAAAGAGGTTGGACTCATCAATGGCACTGCCACCACCTTTTTATTCCATGTACTGGCCATGATCATTGTGGGCGTGTTCACCTTTGGAGGTTCATTCTTCATCTTTAAAATTACCTCCTGGATCACACAACTTCGCGTATCAAAAGAAGAAGAGAGCATTGGGCTCGATATTAGCCAGCATGCAGAAACATTGGAAGTTGCCTAATTGCTTTAAACAATTTGCTAGTCAAGCGACTCAAGGATTGCAATGAGCTTTTCCGTCAGTCGCTCCCGGCTGTATTCGGTCACATCTCTCTTGGGCATGTCTTTTCGATCTCGCCAGGTTTCAAAATAAGAGAGCAATGATTTTTGTATGCCATATGCATCCTCACGATGCAAAATGATTCCAGCATTCGTTTTGGTGATGACTTGCGCGGCATCACCATCAGGGGGTCCAATACCCAGAATTTGATTTCCGGAAGCCAGGTATTCAAATAATTTTCCAGGCAGGTTGCCAGGCGCTATGGCCGTGTGTGCCAATACAAGTAGTTGCAGGTCAGTTTGCCCATATACTTTTAGAAGTTCGTCATGAGGAACCTGTTGGCGGAACGACACCACTTTCGGCAATACAGGATCTGCGCTCACATAATTTTGAAAACTTCTGTTTACGTTGCCAATAAATTCAACCTGAATAAGTGGAAGTATATCCGGCCGTTGCGCACCAATTTCCTTTATCGCTTCGAGGGCAGGCCTGGGATCGCGCAGTTCGTCTACAATTCCAATGTGACGAATGGTGAATTTTGAGTTGGTTGTTCTTTTAATATCTGCAAAATCGTCAGCATCAAATCCATTGGTGATCAAGTCAACACTCCTTCTGCTGAGTTCTTTCAAACGATCAACATGGTATGGCGCAATGGTAATAACCCGATCGGCAGTGGTGAGCACTTGATTTTCAAGTTTTACATGTCTTGCCCTTGCCAAAGAAGTAAGCGATAACGTATCCAGCAAATCCCATTCACTCCACGGATCCCTGAAATCAGCAACCCACTTAAGGTTAGGGTACTTCCTCTTTAGTTTCAGGCCGATGAGGTGGATGCTATGTGGTGGTCCGGTGGTAATGATTTTTTTAATTTGGTTGGAAGCAATTAGATCGCCTATCATCTTCACAGATGGCCTCACCCAAAACACACGGGCATCCGGAATAAAAAAGTTGCCCCGGATCCAGGATGTAATACGCTGGAAAAAACTTTTCTTTCCGACAGTAACAAAATCGCTTTGGGTATTCTGCTTTTTACCAAACAGTTTTTGCAAACCAAAAAACAAATGATAGGGCTCCCAGATGGGGAATCGAATGACTTCCACCGATGAAGGTACATCCACCATTAAAGATTCATCTTTGATGGCGAAAGATGGATTTTCCGGAGTGAATACCATAGGCTCCCAACCCTGCCGGCACAAGTACTTGGCAAACTTCAGCCACCGTTGCACACCACTTCCTCCACTGGGTGGCCAATAATATGTGATGATTATGACCTTCTTATTTGACATTTAAGTATTCCATTATCTCATCAATCATGTGCGGTTCAAACCATGTTATTTCCGGATCTTTCTTGAACCAGGTAATCTGACGTTTGGCGTACCTTCTCGAATTCCTTTTGATCAAACCAACCGCTTCACTTAAATCATATTTCCCATCGAAATAATCGAAGAGCTCCTGATAACCTACTGTTTGCAGCGCATTAATCGATTTATGTGGGAATAAATGTTTTGCTTCGTCTACTAAACCATTGGCCATCATGGCATCAACTCTTTCGTCAACAGCTTTGTAAAGGTCTTCCCTGTTGCGCTCAAGTCCAATCTTAATCACGTCAAATGACAATACCTTCTTTTGATTTTTCCGGAATGAGCTGGCCGGCTGACCTGTAGCCCTCATGATCTCAAGAGCCCTCATCAACCGCTGCGGATTCTTGTTGTCCATTTCCTGGTAGTAGTCGGGATCGGCCGCCTCCACCGCAGCCTGCAGCCATCCCAAGCCCTCGCGCTGATAGTCTTGAATTACCCTGGCCCTCAATTCTTCCGGGATGTCGGGCATTTGGTCAAAGCCTTCCAAAACTGCTTTTATATATAGCCCGGAACCTCCGCAAAATATAAGCTGGTCATGTTTTTGAAAAAGGGATTCCATTTTTTCCATCGCATCTCTACCATAACTGCCAGAATCATAATTGTCATGAATAGACAGATGGTTGATGAAATGATGCCTCACCTCTGTTAATTCTGCTTCGGTAGGTTTAGCCGTACCTATTGTCATCTCCCGAAAAAGTTGGCGGGAGTCCGCTGAAATAATTTCTGTTTTCAGCTTTTTGGCTAGCAGGATAGAAAGATGGGTCTTCCCCACAGCGGTGGGCCCTGCAACGACAATTAATCTTTTTTGAGGCACGGACGGCATGGGGTCGAAATTACAATCTTTCCCTTGGTAATTTTCCTATGTACCAATTTCAAATTACCTTGCAGAACGAATACCACTACATTTTTCATTTCATGATTAAATACACCAATCAATTCCTTGCTAAGTTGGAAGATTTAATAGCCGAATCAGACTATATTCTGAGGTACGAGAAGGGCAACTTTAAATCAGGATACTGCCTTTTGCGTGATCAAAAGATTATGATTGTTAATAAGTTTTATACCACAGAAGGAAAAATTAACACCCTACTGGATATTCTCAAATTAGTGGATCTGGAGACAACCCGGTTCTCTGAAAAAAGCAAAAAACTTTACGAAGAGCTCTCCCAAACTGAAATTAACATTTGAAGGTCACATTTCTTGGCACAGGCACTTCACAGGGTGTACCAGTTATCGGTTGCGATTGCGAAGTATGCCAATCGCTCGACTATCGGGATAAGCGACTTAGATCCTCCGTACTGGTGGATGCAGGCGATCAGACCTTTGTAATTGACACCGGGCCGGATTTTCGTCAGCAAATGTTGCGTGAGCGCACTCAAAAACTAGATTTTGTTCTTTTTACGCACAGCCACAAGGATCACACGGCTGGGCTTGATGATGTGCGGGCTTTTAACTTCAAGCAACGTGCTGACATGCCGTTGTACGGTGCCGCTGAGGTCTTAAAACATCTTGAGTCCGATTTTTATTATGCCTTTTTGGAAAAAAAATATCCTGGTGCCCCCAACCTTCAACTCAATGAAATTGATGATGTGCCATTCACTGTGAATGGGATAAACATAACGCCACTTCCCGTCACCCACCTGCGCATGCCTGTGCTGGGCTTCAGGGTTGGAAATTTCAGCTACATCACCGATGCCAATTTTATTCCAGACAGGACTTTCGAAAGACTCAAAGGAACAGAGGTACTCGTTCTAAATGCACTTCAAATTGAAGACCACATTTCGCATTTTAACCTCCCACAAGCAATACAAATTGCCGAAAAAGTAGGTGCAGCTAAAACTTATTTTACACATATAAGTCACAAGTTGGGGTTGCATAAAACGGTAACCGAAAATCTCCCCGTGAATGTTGAATTGGCCTATGATGGTTTGGTTGTCACCCTGTGACGCATGCATAATAACTACTATTTTCTTAGACAGCTAAGTGCCGCATTGGATAAAAAGCTCATCGGCTACGCTGTGGTTTCATGCTTTAGTCAAAACAAAGATGAGTTGATCATAGAAT
>CAYNCP010000047.1:0-35394 GCA_964395905.1 uncultured Ohtaekwangia sp. | reverse complement strand
AAAAATGCAGCTTAATTAATGTTTAACCCGTAGCCGTATTTTAGGACTAGACATTTAGTTTTTGGACAGATTACTCAAAAATATGAGACTGACCCTTAGCATAGTATGTTGGATAATTACTGCAAGTTGTATTTCAACGGGGGACAAAACAGCTCCGCGACAAATTGACGTAGAACTAAATTCCAACGTTCATACTCAATTGATTCTTGAACATTTCGTTTGGCCTGGAGGGTATCCAAAACGACCCATGATTGTAGCAAGCTACGAATACTTTGACAATTTTAAAGACCACGCTGCTGTATTGTTTTCCGACAGCTTACTAAAAAATGAAGTTTTTTATAGTGATGAATTGATGGAAATACTTCTCTACTCTGAACCACTACCAAGCACGAGGTATAGATATCCAATGAAGAATACTCCTTATGAGAGTCGTATTGCCCTAATTGACAAATGGAAGGCCAAGGTTGCCAAATTCTACATCGATGCGAATGTCGAGGGCTTTTTGGAATCAAATAAGGAATTTTACAGCGGAGCAATTGAGGAGGTAATTAGCAATCTTCCAAAAAATGACTTCATTAACCAAATGGAATCATTCTACAGGGACAAAAAAATAAAGTACACAATAATTCCAGCACCTGAAATGCAAACTGGTGACCAAAGAGGCGTTGGACCTTACGTACGAACTAAGGACGGGATGTTGGTTTACCAAATTATTAGCGCTAGCCTTCCAATTGAAAAATCCGATGGGTCAGCATATAGACAATTTGGATTTAATGACAAAGAATATATTTTGATAAACGCCCGACATGAATTTGGTCATGCTTTTGTGAATCCAATATTAGAAAAATCGGACATAACTGAACTACTAGGTAAATATGAAAATCTTTTTACACCGTCACTTCAGAAGGTCATGGAAAATCAGAACTATGGGACATGGTGGGACTGTGTAGCTGAACACTTGGTTAGGCTAGGTGAAATTCGAATAGCTGAACGAAGTGACGAGACTTTGTTGTCAAAAAATCTCAGAGAAGAGTACATTAAAAGCAGGAAATTTATTTTTTTACCTGAGCTTGAACAAAAAATTAAAGAATATGAGACAAGTGACAAGTATGCAACATTCGAGAGTTACATACCCATCTTGATGACCACATTTGAATCCTTTAGTCCTGAGGAAGTAAACGAAAGATTGGAGAAAAACTAAACGGCACACAACAAGGCGCATAATGCATGGCGGGCGATTGTGTTAAATCTGAAAGTTGTTTACTATATTTCGTTCACGTTCGGTGGATAGTGTGGGCTTCGAAAACCGCCACGACATTATGCGCTGGCGTTGGGTGTCATACCTACAAACTACCAATTTGAGCGAACTGCTAGAAAAAAATACTCGTTATTCAGTTGTATATTTACCGCATGGAAACCATTCGAATTGACATTGTTAACCCAAAAGCCAAAAAAATCATCAAGGAATTGGCTGATTTGAACTTAATCAACATTCGTGATAAGAATCCGCTGAAGTCTTTTGAGGCGCTTCTGAAAAAACTAAGAAGTAAAAATGGAGATATCTCCATTGACGAAATCACAAAGGAGGTTGAGTCTGTTCGGTCCAAGCGGTATGGCAAGCAAAGTTGAACGAGTAGTCATCGACACAAATCTTTGGATCAGTTTCTTAATAACCAAAAACCACAAGAAGCTAGACAATAAGATAAGATCCGGGAGAGTCAAGCTTCTTTTCAGCTTAGAACTTATTGAAGAATTCCTTACTGTCGCAAATCGACCCAAATTTAAGAAGTACTTTAGTAAAGGGGACCTTGAACTTTTGCTTGACTTGTTTGATGTTTATGGAGAGCTTGTTGACGTCAAAAGCAAAGTTAAAATCTGCAGAGACCCAAAGGATGATTTTCTATTCGCGTTAGCTAAAGATGCTCAAGCGAACTACCTAGTAACTGGTGACAAGGACTTGCTCACCATAAATAAATTTGGACAGACTAAAATTATTGAGTTCTCTGACTTCATAAAGAAGATCAAATAAGGTACGCTCGCCAACACGGTGTATGCTTCATGTGCTTTTGGTTCATTCTAATAAGATAAGGAGTTAATCGACCCGCGCTTTCTGTGCCTTTTGCATTCTATTCAATTAGCAGTTCTTCAGGGATAAATTTCCTTGCCTTTTTGTTGGTCTTCTTGTCCTACAAAGTGAATGATGATAAATTTTGGTGAAGAACACCAACATAGGCTCGGGCCATAGGTTACAAAGCACAAAATTACCTACCTTCATCAATACGATCAGTGTACCAATTTGATAGTTAGTAATCGTTGAATAAAAATGGAAGAAAGTACCGGACTGGATAATTATCTAGATAATCATTATATACATCGAAGCAATTGGCTGCGGGCAGCGGTGCTTGGTGCCAATGATGGCATATTATCAACCGCAAGCCTTGCCATCGGAATCGCAGCTGCAAGTGCAACACGAGAGCCGATCATCCTGGCCACATTGGCCGGACTGGTGGCCGGAGCATTATCCATGGCGGCTGGGGAGTACGTTTCCGTGAGCTCTCAAACGGACGTGGAGAATGCAGATATTGAAAGGGAAAAGCAGGAATTGGAAGATATTCCTGAATTGGAATTGCAACGCCTGGCTGAGATTTATGAGAAAAGAGGTCTTAAGAAAGAAACGGCTCTGATGGTGGCAAAAGAATTCACGGAAAAAGATGCGCTGGGCGCACACGTCAGGGATGAATTGGGAATTAATGAAGTAAGCCAGGCCAAACCCATACAGGCAGCACTTGCTTCCGGGGCTGCATTTACTGTGGGTGGATTGCTGCCCCTCCTTGTCGTGCTATTCCTTCCGGTGAATACCATGGGCTACTACCTGTATGGCTTTTCAATTGCTTTCCTCATCATTTTGGGGGCAGTAGCAGCCAAGACGGGTGGCTCAAGCATAACTAAAGCCATTATCAGAATTACATTTTGGGGTACCATTGCCATGGGACTGACCGCCTTAGTCGGGCATCTGTTTGGTGTGAATATTTGATGCCAGCAACTGCAAATACAAATGATGGGCACGGACCCGATCAGGATACTTCAGGTTTAATATTCCCTTGGACCTGTGATTAAACAGAAACCCCGTGTTGCCACGGGGTCCTGAAATGAGCAGTTGGTTAGTCGCCTATTATTACCTATTGCTCATACTTCTTCACCTTGATTTTACTTACCGCAGTTTTCAGATCTATTTTACTTTTATCGTATTCTGCCAATACTGAAGCCTCCACGCTAAGGTCAATGGCTTTGGGCATATTGCAATTTTTGCATTCCGTCAGATTGACCTTAAACATCAGCATTTCGTTGGGTTGCAGGCTTTTTACCGTACGGCCATAGTTGATGATGTTTTCCTTAAGACTTTTTTCAAATTCCGGGTACAAAGATTCTACTTTTTTGTCGCGCTCTTCCTTTGACAGTCGTTCAAGGCC
Organism: uncultured Ohtaekwangia sp.; assembly: GCA_964395905.1. Lineage (GTDB taxonomy): Bacteria > Bacteroidota > Bacteroidia > Cytophagales > Cyclobacteriaceae > ELB16-189. The sequence continues at coordinate 31,924 of CAYNCP010000047.1, read as the reverse complement.
TTGTGTTTGTATTGTATACAGCCCATTATCTACCATTGAAGAATAAACCTTCATGCTTACAATGACTCCAAAATTCTTGAGCTTTTCATAGTTTACACCACGACTATTAACATAGTAGGTATTCGACAAATCAGATTTGTAAAGCCTTTCAAAGATGCTGGCCAATAGTTCCAGGTCAGCCACTTTTTCAGTTGAACTCTCTTCTTTAGTGATGGTAATTTTATCCAATAGCTGGTCGCGAGTAAGGTTACCTTTTTTGAAGTCTGACAGATCACTCTTGAGTACTTCAGCGGTAATGCCCACATCCGATCTGCGATTGTTGAAAAAGGCGAAGTCATTGGTGGCAATTGTTCTTTTGGTGGTTACCATGATGTGATCTGTTGGTTTCAATTGACCAATCAGGTCCGCGTAGTCGGCCAAAAATGTTTGCATGATTTCTATAGTGCGTTTTGTACTGGTCTGTTCCAAACTGTCCAGGTTAATGATTTCCCGCTTTATGCCGCTTTCTCCTGCGATGGCGGCTCTTTTATCACGTGAAAGGCTGTACGAAAAAGAATTGCCATCCGTGCCTCTGCGCTCAATGATTACCGGTTCTCCCGCATCATCGCGATCAATAATGAGCAAGCCATCACTGGCAGGAATGTTGAAGATTACGCCATAACCTTCTACATAGCTGCTCCGGGAATTTTGCCCAAAAAAATAGGATCTTGATTTGTCACTGCCCTGGCTGGTTAACGTGCTCAGGATGTTTTCAGCTATTTCCAGGTCCTGATTCATTTTAGCGTCATTAATTTGAGCCTGTACTTGCACCCATGCGCCAAGTACAAAAAGGGCCAGCGCCATCATCTTCACTTTTGCGTTTCTTCTCAACATGATATTAATAATTTTGATTGTTTACGGTCGTTATAATCCTGGCCAAAATCTGGTTGGTCTCCTGCAGGTTGGTCTCGGTATTGTCTTTTAATCCATTTAAGCTTGCCTGAATAAGTCTCAGATCATTTTCGCGTTGATTCTCCAGATACTGCGAGAAGTCAACCAATACATCGTTGATCATTCTTTGCTGCTGCACATTCGACATGGTGAACAGGCTTTCAATCACCTTGCGGTTCTCTTCCCGCATTTGACTCACGTATCTTTGAATAACATTGTCATTGATTTCCTGGGTTCGGCTCAAAAGTGCATTGATTGTACTGGCTCTTTCTTTACTTTGGCCCTCCAGTTTGATGTTGAATTGATCATTCATATCATCCATTTTGGCAAGCACATTTTGATTATTCTTGTCAATGGCTTCTTGAACCAACTGGTTGATGTAATCGCTGGTGACGCCCGTTTGATTTACGGGTTGGTTCAACTCCCCATAGCCGATGCTCAGCATTTGGTTGCTGTAGCTAACATTGAGATTTGTAAAATATCCAACCAAAACCAGTAGGAGCATACTGGCAGCAATACCCAAAGCCACCTTCAGCATAGAATTGGATGATTCCCTGCCATTCACCACCACCACTTTATCACGGTTAAAAACAAAGGTAGGTGCTTTTACTTCCTCGTCAGGTAACTTGCTTAGCACCTTTATGGTTTTTTGAATCTCCACAATTTCTCTTTGAGCCGCAGGATTATCATTGAGATATCCTTCCACTTTACTGCGCTCAGTTGGTGACAGCTCTCCATACAGGTAAGCTATCAAAGTCTCTTTATCAGGTTTATAGTTCATAATACACTGTTTCTTTCGTGATATTTCTTTCTGCGAAAATTACTCTCAATTGATTCAATCCTGCATAAAGCCTGGTCTTCACCGTGCTTTCTGAAAGATTCAATACCTCTGCAATCTCCCATATCTTTAAGCCTTCGTATTCTTTCATAATCACAATGGTACGTTGTTCATTACCCAGATCACCCAAAGCCTCCATGATCAGTGTGGTTAGTTCTTTTTGTTGATATGAACGCTCAGGGTTAAATTGATCGCCTGATGTTTTGGATGCCACTTGTTTTGTTTCGCTGTCATTCTTACAGGATACGGTAAATGACACTACTTTATTTCTGTTACTTTTTCGTTCCTCTTCATGACAAAAATTGGTCGCAATTTTATACAACCATGGTTTAAATTTTTCGATTTCTACCAGCTTCCCAATATTTCGATACATGGCTATGAAGGTTCGCTGTGAGATCTCCGTGGCCATGTCATGATCATTGAAATATTTGAACGCATAATTGTATATCCGTTTGTACCAAAGGCTCACCAATTTATTAAGTGCTGTGTCATCCCCATCTTTGGCACTTATGATCAACTTGTCAGCATGAATCATGGCTATATCAAGGAGTGTTTCGGCATACATAAAATTAGTTGATCATCTATAAATTACTTAACCCATCTCCGAACCACACTCCACTTCAGCTTAAGTTTCAGGTTTAGGATGATTGTCGGGGTAAAAAAGTTTTACTAAAACGAAATATTTTGTGAGGAAGGTCGATTTTGGACGTAAATTGAGGTTACAGGCAAGCTTTTAATGAAACTTTTCTATTTCCGCACTTTTGCCAAAGTAGCCTTGGTACCCTATGTGGGCGGTTCCATTGCCCACACACTTAGGTTAATCTATGAATTTCCAATTGTAGAAGCGCCACATTGGATCCATTGGGGCATCGTATTGATAGGGGGATACGCCAGTATTGGCTTTATCATATTTGTACGCGCGATTTCATTTACTGATATATGGGATAAGGTTGCTTACGGTTTAGTAATTTTTCATTTAGGCGGCTCGGTTATTCTTCATAGCTATTCTTTGTTGGTAAGTAACAACTGGATGGGCATATTCCCACTGAACTTCAGTTACCTGGCTGTTGGGTATTTTCTGTTGTTGGGACTTTACTGCCACAAACTGAGTAAAAGAATTCACCACATGAATGTGAATTAAGTGAATGATGTGATCGCATTTTTAACAAACCACGGGATAACATACAATCGCTATGATCATCCTGCCGTTTTCACCGTTGAAGAAGCTGAACAGCATCGCAATGATATTCATGGGATGGCTTGCAAAAACTTGTTTTTGAGAAGTCAGGATAAGAAGAGGTACTTTCTGCTGGTCATGCCAGCGCGGAAACAAACAGACCTGAAAAAGTTTGCTGCACTAGCCAATGTAAAGAAGGTATCGCTGGGAAACCCGATAACCTTAAAGGAAAAACTTGGGCTTGAACCCGGATCAGTTTCACCCTTTGGACTGATCAATGACAAACATGCTGTGGTAGAGTTATATCTGGATAGTGAAGTTTATGATGCTGATTCGGTTTGCTTTCATCCGAATGTGAATACCGCAACAATGGAACTTTCACGCGAAATGTTTGATCGGTTTCTGGGAGTCATTGCCCAAAAGGTTCAGGTAGTTAATATATAATAGTCGTATGCCATGATTAAACTTCTCAGATCGGAGGCCACCAATCCTGATTTTGTGGCCCTGGTAAATCTCCTTGATCAGGAATTGGCTACCCGGGATGGGGAGATGCATACCTATTATCACCAATTTAATCAGCTAGATCAAATCAGATTTGCGATTGTTGCGTATGAAGACGGAGTACCCATTGGTTGTGGTGCCATCAAGCAATTTGATGGGCATTCCATGGAGGTAAAGCGCATGTTTGTTTTACCCGAAAATCGAGGACAAGGAATTGCATCCTGCATGTTGGATGAATTGGAAAAATGGACTGCAGAATTGGGCTTTAAAAAATGTGTACTGGAGACGGGCAAAAATCAACCGGAGGCCATTGAACTATACAAAAAGCATGGATATATGATCATTCCAAACTATGGCCAATATGATGGAATTGAGAATAGCATATGTTTTGAAAAGTTATTGAAGTAATTTGACGTTAAACTCGATAATCCTAGGAAAACCATTAATCGGAGGAATCCGCTACAATCACCACTTTTTCCATCACATCGTCTTGCCTGATTTTATCTATGACATCCAGGCCTTCATACACTTTGCCAAAAACGGTATGGTTGCGATCCAGGTGTTTCGTATTTTCTCGGCTGTGGCAAATGAAGAACTGAGAGCCTCCGGTATTCCTTCCTGCATGTGCCATCGATAAAACACCGCGGTCATGATACTGATTGTCACCATCCAGTTCGCAGTCAATTTGGTAACCAGGCCCACCATTGCCGATGCCATTGGGGCAGCCACCCTGAACCACGAAATTGGGGATCACCCGATGAAAGGTAAGTCCATCGTAAAAACCTTTTTCAGCAAGAGAGATAAAGTTATCCACAGTTTTAGGAGCATCTTTTTCGAAAAACTTAATTTTCATCGTTCCCTTGTTGGTATGTATTTCCGCTATTTTCATTGCTTAAGATTATTGATTGACAAATCTATTCAAAAATAGTAGGGGTACCATAAAAAGTTAAAAATCAACACCGCAGAGTCGCTAAGACGCTAAGCGATTTATACGCTGCGCCTTTGCGCCTTGGCGGTACTTTAAATGGTGAAATCTTAACTAAAACCATCTGCCACAAATCCACTTGCAGCCTTTGATTAATAATCTATCTTGCAATTGCTATCTACTTTCAATTTTATGCGTCTATTTCTATCCGCTGTCATCTCTCTGATTTTTTACCAGTGTTCAAATTCACCAAATCATGAAACGGAACGGTGGAAAAGCCAGGCAGAAAATATCACCATCATACGAGACGCATGGGGTATACCCCATGTATTTGGCCGGACCGATGCCGATGCAGTTTTTGGATTGATATATGCTCAATGCGAAGATGATTTCAATCGAGTGGAAGTAAACTACATAACCGCCATGGGGCGCATGGCCGAGGTAGAGGGGGAGAAGAGTTTGATGAGCGACCTCAGGATGCGCTTATTTATTGATACTGTAAAAGCGGAGGCGATCTATCAGGAAAGTCCGGACTGGATGAAAGAGCTGCTGAATGCTTTTGCCGATGGTGCCAACTACTACCTGGCCACGCACCCTGAGACAAAGCCGAAGCTAATCACGCGTTTCCAGCCATGGATGCCGCTTATGTTTAGCGAAGGAAGCATTGGCGGAGATATTGAATCCGTGTCGCTCAAAGATCTAGCTGCATTTTACGATCCTGAAAATGAACTGGCTTATCATAGCATGGAAGAAGAAGTAAAACCTTATGAAAAAGAGCCAACAGGTTCCAACGGTTTCGCCATAGCTCCCTCAAAAAGTGCATCTGGTAATGCGCTTTTATGGATCAACCCCCATACCTCTTTTTACTTCCGACCCGAAGTGCATATGGTAAGCGAAGAAGGACTCAATGCCTATGGGGCGGTGACCTGGGGCCAATTTTTTATTTACCAGGGGTTTAATGAACACTGCGGCTGGATGCACACTTCCAGCAGAGCAGATGTCATTGATGAATACGCTGAGACTATTGTCAAGCAGGGAGATCAGCTATTTTACAAATATGGAGAAGCGCTAAAACCATTGTCACCCCAAAAGATAACCTTAGCTTACAAGGAGGGAAACCAATTAGTTAATCGGGAATACAATGTGTATCACACAATTCACGGCCCCGTCATCGCCAACCGCGATGGCAAATGGATAAGTGTAAAGCTAATGAATGAACCCTTGAAGGCACTTACCCAATCTTTTACACGTACGAAATCAAATGGACTAGAAGCCTTCAACAAAGCCATGGAATGGTATACCAATTCATCGAACAATACTGTTTACGCTGACGGAGATGGCAACATAGCCTACTATCATGGGAATTTTTTGCCTGTCCGCGATACCCAATTTGACTGGTCTCAACCTGTGGATGGAAGCAACCCCGCTACCGAATGGAAAGGATTGCATACACTTGAAGAATCCGTTCATTTGTTTAATCCGACAAATGGGTGGATACAAAATTGCAACGCTACCCCCTTCACCGTATCAGGTGACCAAAGTCCAAAGCGGGAAAACTATCCTGCCTACATGGCTCCCGACTTTGAAAACTTCAGGGGCGTCCATGCCGTGAGGGTACTAAAGGACTCAACCAATTTTACATTGGATAAATTGATTGCGGCCGGATATGATCCCTACCTGCCTGCATTTGAAAAATTAATTCCTTCGTTGATTGCTGCCTACGAAAAAACAAGAGACAAAGATCTTACGGTCGCTTTGCAACTATTGAAAGATTGGGATTATCGCTATGCTGAAGAATCAGTGCCAACAACATTATCAATTTATTGGGCGCAGGTATTAAGAAGGTTAGTGGAAGACAGGATTCCCAAACCTCAATCCGACCTGGCTACAATGGACTTTCTGGCAGAGAAAACTTCTGACGCAGAGAAATTGGAGGCACTAAGAAATGCGATGGACCTGCTTCAGACAGATTTTGGAACCTGGAAGGTAGCCTGGGGTGAGGTCAACCGATTTCAACGTGTGTCGGGTGATATCGTTCAGCCCTTTGACGACAATAAGCCGAGCCTGCCCATTGCCTACACGTCATCCTACTGGGGGTCTTTGGCTGCCTATGGAAGCAGACCCTATAATGGGACAAAGAAATGGTACGGCACGCGCGGCAATAGTTTTGTAGCGGCTGTGGAATTTGGGGAAAGAATAAAAGCCAAATCGGTACTGGCCGGTGGTGTCAGTGGCGATCCGAATTCACCCCACTTTACCGATCAGGCGGAAATGTATCGCAAAGGCGAATTCAAGGATGTGCTTTACTATCGCGAAGACATAGAGCAGAAAGCTAAGAGAACTTATCATCCGGGGAATTAGTCATTGAATTTAAAATGGGATCACATATATGCTTCGTGTTCTTTGTGTTGCATTTCTCTGTGATCATTGTGGTTAAAAAAATAACCACAGAGCGCACAAAGTTTTTCACTGAGGACACAAAGAATGATTCCTGAAACTTATTAACTACGCGAGCTACATGCCTTACCAAGATCAACTAAAAACCAGCAGAAGAATATTGATGGGCCCGGGCCCGAGTGACGTACATCCGCGCGTATTGCAAGCCATGGCCACGCCATTGGTGGGGCATCTCGATCCTGAGTTTGTCACCATTATGGATGAGATCAAGGAAATGGCGCAGCAAACCTTTCAAACCAAAAACAACCTGACCTTTGTAGTGTCTGCACCCGGCAGTGCGGGTATGGAAACCTGCCTGGTCAACCTGTTGGAACCGGGAGATGAAGCGGTGATCTGCATCCACGGGGTCTTTGGAGGTCGTATGGCAGACATCGCTGAAAGGTGTGGGGCTAAAGTAACTAAAGTTGAAAGTGAGTGGGGTCAAGCTATTGATCCTCAGCAAGTCAAAGAGACGTTAAAAGGACTTAAACCAAAGCTCGTTGCCATCGTTCATGCCGAGACATCCACTGGGGTATTGCAGCCACTGGAGGAGATCAGCCAGATTGTGCATGATGCGGGGGCATTGTTTGTAGTAGATGCCGTCACCTCGTATTGTGGTACACCACTTAAAGTAGATGAATGGGGCATTGATGCTGTTTATTCGGGTACGCAAAAGTGCCTGAGTGCAGCACCGGGGTTGTCACCTGTTTCCTTCAGTGACAAGGCTGTCAAGGCATTGGATGCACGCAAAACCAGGGTGCAGAGCTGGTTCCTGGACCTCAGCCTGGTGAAGAATTACTGGCAGGGTCAAAAAAGGGCTTATCACCATACGGCACCCGTGTCGGCTATGTTTGGACTGAGGGAGGCGTATCGCCTGGTGTTGGAAGAAGGGCTGGAAAATCGATTCAAAAGACATGTGGCCAACCATCAGTTGCTGAAGCAGGAGCTTGAGCCTCTGGGTTTCGAGTTTGTGGTCAAAGAAGGATTTCGATTGCCGATGCTCAATGCCGTGAAGCTGCCTGAAGGAGTGGATGACGACCAGGTAAGATCACAGTTGCTCAAGGAATACAACATTGAAGTAGGTGGTGGTTTGGGAAAGTTTGCCGGTAAGATCTGGAGAGTGGGATTGATGGGCGAGAGCAGCCATCCCAATTATGTGAATACTTTGGCTTCCGCATTGCGAAAGGTTATAAAGTAAGGTTTTTGTTAAATCAAAGACGTCATCGCGCCTGCCCGACTTAGGCGGGAGCCGCCCCAAGGCGATGTGGCGATCCCCAAAACCTGCGAGATTGCTACTCCGCCAGCTGGCGGATCGCAATGACGGCTATAGTTTAGAATTGCAATTTCATATTATTGATCTTTAATAGTCAGACTTTACAATGAGCTCATTTCAAACCAATCTGCCCAACGGAGTATTTGCTGCCTCGGTGACTCCACTAAAAGATGATTTTACCATTGACCACGAAGCACTTTTCAATCACTGCAACTGGCTGTTGGCCAATGGTAATAACGGCATTTGTTTTATGGGCACTACCGGGGAAGCCAATTCATTTTCTGTAGCAGAAAGAGTAGCCGCTTTGGATTATCTTATTGACAGAGGATTTCCTGCGGAAAAATTATTGGTGGGAACGGGCTGCTGTGCTTTGACTGATTCAATACAGTTAACAAAGCACGCTGCTTCTCAAAAAGTAGGTGGTGTGTTGATGCTGCCTCCGTTCTATTACAAGGGACTAACAGATGATGGATTGATGGATTATTTCTCGCTGGTCATTGATCAAGTCAAAAGTCTTGACTTAAAAGTCTATCTCTATCACTTCCCTAAAATGACGAGCGTTCCATTTACCCTTGATTTTGTAAAAAGGCTCACCACTAAGTACCCGGGTGTGGTGGTGGGTATGAAAGACAGCGGGGGTGACTGGTCCAATATGCAAGCACTTCTTGATGTTTTCCCAGGCTTTAAGCTTTACTCCGGTACAGAAAAATACTTTTTAGATGTATTAAGGGCTGGTGGAGCAGGGGTTATTTCCGCCACCACCAACCTGACGGGCAACCTGGCGGCACTGGTTTATGCAAAACGCAATGAACCTGATGCGGATGCATTGCAGGGTAAACTCACTGAAGCACGGCTGGCCTTTGAAGGTGCATCTTTCGTGTCGGGCGTTAAACATGAATTGGCCAAGCGGCATAAGAATGACAATTGGCTTAACATCCGTCCGCCCAATAGCAATTTAACAACCGCACAAATTGTCAATCTGGAAAGCAGGTTGCGAGACATCGAATTCGAACTTAAGCCGTGAATAAGCCCAATTTCAAATCTACTGAGGCAACAGGTGTTTTTGCACTTTACCTAAAGCTGTTCTGGGCAACGCGTCCAGGGGAACAAACTTCTTAGGGACTTTAAATGAAGCCAATGCCTGCTTGCATTTGTCTATGAGCTGGTCTTCATTCCAATCTCCATGCGGCACCACATAGGCTACAGGTATTTCACCTTTGACTTTGTCGGGAACACCAATGACGGCAGCCTCCTTAATTTCATCTTGCTCCATTAAAAATTCTTCTATCTCTCTCGGATAAATATTAAATCCTCCGGATATAATCAGTTCGCTTTTCCTCCCTCGTAACGTATAATAACCGTCAGTCGATACCACCGCCATGTCGCCCGTTTTGAAATAGCCGTCTTCAAATGCCATACGGGTTGCATCAGGCCGGTTCCAGTATTGTGAAAAAACATTCGGACCTTTGATGTAAATTTCTCCTTCCTCATCCGGACCGGCTACGGCACCTGCTGGTGTAACAATCTTAACGGACGTACCCGGCAGCGGAAATCCCACCGTACCAGCCCTTCGCTCACCTGCATACGGGTTGCTGATGTTCATGAGCGTTTCGGTCATTCCGTATCGCTCTAAAATCACATGACCATATTTTGTATTGAATTCCTCCAATACTTGTGGGGGGAGTGGGGCAGACCCTGAAACAAAAAGGCGAAGAGACGATCTCATGTCTTTGGCTACGTCATCCGTCTGATCCAGCATCCGCACATACACCGTGGGTACGCCATAAAATAGGGTAGGCCTGAAGGATTTGAATTCATCTGGCAGTTTTTGATGTTCAATTTTTGGCAAGAGCCGTGTGGTGAAGCCAGCAACGAAAGCGCAGTGCATGCCATTGGCAAGACCGTGTACATGAAATAGGGGTAATCCAAGCAACAACTTGTCCGATTCAGTAATTTTCCAACAGGTATTCAGGTTCATGGTATTTGCCATGAAGTTATTGTGTGTAAGTACAGCACCTTTGGACTTGCCCGTAGTTCCTGAAGTGTAAATAATAGCAGCCGGATCATCACCATGCAAAAGAGGGCCATTCAAGGCAGAAGGCATGGATTGAGCTCCTTCGGCAAGTTGGGTGACATTCCATACATCAATGCCCGGCAGGGGAGCAGCTGCGACAAAACCTTTGGGATTGGCATCCCTGACCATGTGCATGATCTCGCGATCGCGGTACAGGATGTTGACAGGCACCACGATGACTCCCATCTTCAGGCAGGCCAGGTACAAATCAATAAACTCCACGCAGTTTTCAAGGTAAATGCAAAGCCGATCACCTTTTTGCAGTCCCCTGGATGAAAGCAAGTTGGCCATTTGGTGGCTGCGCTTATCCAGGTCACCAAAGGTGAAAGTATTCTCCTGAAATTCGATGGCTGTTTTTTGTTGCCGCTCCGTGAAAGACAAGTTGAAGAGATCCAGGATGTGCATAAGCTTAAATATACACATCTGTGGGTTATCAATGTATTTATTCTGTCCTACTCAGCGTCACCTGAAAGGCTGTCCTGCCACGGGACAGGGACTCTAAGATCGATTAGGAATTTTATTCAACAGCATTTACCTCAAGGTAGTGAGTTAAATATTTGTTTGGATGCCCCAAGTTCGCAATATGAAGCACTGGAATGAGCGTATCTAGTGTAGTCATCAGCCAGCGCCCATTTTCACTTTCACGGGATTGTGGTGAATAGTCATCTGGTTTTTTGCTCTGTCATTTTTACGTTATGGCAAATCCTTGCATTGAAAGACAACCTAAAAACTTAATGCTTTTTGACCTTTTTTTCTTTCATTTTCCTGAACACCGGCCTTTTTCAGTTCTCTCAGCGTCCTCTGACGAGTGACGCTGAGTGGAAAAAAAATGACAACATCAGCATACCGATTTTAATCATTTTTGTTCAATACGCCTCCGCGTGGAATTAAATGAAACGTTTAACCCTGCTGTAAATCTTTTTCCAAAACTAGCTCCTTGTAATGAATAATTTAAGTAAATTAGGTTAGGCAATAGTTTGGCTTGATGGTCCAAACAAATAAAACTTGTTAGGCAGATAGCTAAAATCTTAATGGATATTATTCAAAGGAAATCCGTGGACTGTTATTTCGAAGGTAATTGTTGTGAAATGTATGGCAGTTGGAAAATGAGCATAATTCTGCGTAAGCCATTTGGATTATTCCCGTTTCGGGACGAGTAATCCGGCAAATCAAGCATATTATATAAGGTCAAAACCTATGAATGAGGCAATTAATATTCTGATGCTTGAAGATTCCGATGAAGATGCAAGCCTTATGCTGCTCACCCTTAAGCGAAGCGGCATCCTGTACAACCTCCATCGGGTAAATACAGGAGAAGAATACGCAAAGGCTATTGAATATTTCAACCCTCAGGTGATCCTTTCAGATCATTCCTTACACCAGTTTAATTCACTTGATGCCCTTACCGTATTGAAACAAAAAAAACTGGACATTCCATTCATTCTGGTCACCGGTTCCGACTCTCCGGATTTGAAAGCAAATTTGCTCCACCACGGGGCAGATGCCGTCATCCCTAAAAATATGTTGGAAAAGTTGCCTGTGGCCATTACCACGGCCATTGAAAAAAGGATGATTGCCCCCTTAGGCACATCAGGCGAGGACGAGGTGAAAATGCAGCATATAAAGTTGATCCAAACCACCCGTGAATTGGATCATTTGTTGTACGGCCTGTCGCATCACCTGCGGGCTCCGTTGCTTTCAATTACCGGGTTGATCAACCTGATCCGTGGTGAAGGCCATTCGGATCCGAAAGTGAGCAAATACATGGAGGTGATGCATCAATGTGTGAGTCGATTGGACGTAGTCCTGCAGCATACGCTGGAATATTCCCACAACAGGCAGGAGAAGATTGCTGCTACTGAGATCAATTTGAATGAGTTGATAACTGGCACGCTTGGCCATTTTGACCACCTCAAAGAACTGAAAGAAATTAACATCAGTACAAGCATCGAGCAGGAAACTCCCTTCTACAGCGACTACAGAAGGCTTGGTGTGGTGCTGAGAAATTTAATATCCAATGCCATTGCGTTCAGTGATCACAGTCGCAAAGTGCCGCAGATCGGAATCATGTTTTTTGTAGACAAGGATGCCGCTACGCTGGTAGTTGAGGACAACGGGTATGGCATTGATTCAGCCTTACAAGACAAAGTATTTGACCCTTTTTTCAAAGGGAATGAAAAAAGTGAGGGAGCAGGACTCGGTCTTTATATCGTGAGGGAAATACTAAATCGCCTTAATGCAAAAATACAACTTGAATCTCAACTGGGTGAAGGCACTAAGTTTGTCATGGTGATTCCCAATCAAAGTCCTTCTTAAGCTGGTCAGACCACCAATTAAACGGCCGTGCGTCCGGAGTATGGTCAAAAGGAACATGAGCAACATCAAACCATTCATGCCTCATTATGGATTCACAAAGTACATGTTCATATTTCCCATGTTTTTTGTTTCAATTTTACCGCGATAAACGCAATGAAAATCATTCTTGACCAATTGATAAGTAGTTTCTGAAATATTGACACAGTCCGCTTTGCCTGCAGCATCCATCCGGCTTGCCACATTAACCGTACTGCCCCACACATCATAAGCAAATTTTTTCTTACCGATTACGCCTGCAACGAGTTCACCACTGTTCAATCCTACCCGAAGGCTCCAGGGTGGTTTGCCGGATTGGCTATTCTTACGGTTGATGTCCTTTACGAAATCAATCATCGCTAAACCGGCCCGCACCGCATCAACGGGATTACTCTCATTGGGTTCGGGTACACCTCCAACGGCCATGTATCCATCGCCCATGGTTTTAATTTTTTCCAAATTGAACTGCTCAAGGATCAAATCAAATCCCGTGAAAATATTACTGAGTTCATCCAACATGACCTCAGGTGACAATCCTTTTCCCAATACCGTGAAACCCACCAAATCAGCGAACAAAACTGTCGCCAACTTGTAATGTTGCGGCTCCACCTGCCCGCTCTCCTTCAGTTTAGCGGCCACCCGATCGGGTAAGATATTGAGCAGCAGCTCATCGGATTTCTTTTGTTCATCTTCCAGTCGGCTTTTCTGCACCTTAATTTCTTCAAATGACCGGTTCAATTCCCGGGTTCTCTCATCCACCTTTTTTTCCAACGATTGCCGATAGGTAACCAATTCGGTGATGTCATGACCAATCATGGATATCCCAATTACCTTGCCTTTCGAGTTCATTTTCGGATTGGCATTGATGAGAAAGTCCAGCAACTTCCCGCTTTTGGCGCGGACCTTCATCTCATGATTAACAAGGGGCCTGCCATCCAGCACATTGGTCAGTAAACGGCTAAAATCTGATAGGTAGGGTTCTTCTGCAATTAGCTTGGTCAGTCGCCTGGCGTAGGCTTCATTCTTATGGTATCCAATTCGCTGGGACGCCATTTTGTTCCATTGTGTGATGTATTCCCGGCTGTCAGTTTCGATGATGACCGCATTGGCATTTTCTATCAAACTGGTAATTTCCTGCGCCAGTGCCGACAGTTTTTTTTCAAATATTTTTTGGGTGGTAACTTCAGTAACTTCAACCTGGAATAAAGCAGGGTAGGGGTTTCGGGTGATTACCGGTTTGCATCGGATCTCAAAATGCAGTTGGCCGCCCATCTCACCTCGACAGGTAGCCCCGGTATTGATGGTGGATTTTGACTTTACTACATTCTGAAACATCGAATTGGCCATGGAGGTCCACTGAGCGGGTATCGCACTTAAAATTGAATCTCCGATGTGCAGGGGCTTATCCACCAGCTTGGCAAAGGAATCAGGAAAATGATTTCTGAATTGAATAATTCCATTTTGGTCTACCAGGAGGATGGCCGCATCGAAGTTATCAAGGGCGATATCCCGCAGCCAACCTGCTTCCAATGGCGTTAAATCCGGATCATTTGACACCTTAGGCATTTCCACTATTTATCAGTAATGCTACCCGCTTCATCCTCCATCTCTTCAGTCATTCTCACCACTTTCCGCACGATGTCGTCAAGTTCCCTGGTGGAGGCAGCTATGCGCTCCAACAATTCATCTTCATCCTTTGTCCTGCCCTTGGTACGGCCCAGCAAATCGATCAATCCCAACAGGCTGGCCATGGGGGCTCTCACCTCGTGCGATTGTGTCCAGGCGATTTGACGGAGCTTTTCATTCTGTGTCTCAAGTTCAATTTCCGCCTTTTTACGGTCATGTATGTCCTGAAAGCTGCCATAGAGTTTTACACATTTTCCCTGCTGCACGACAGATTTGCCAATAGCGCGGACCCAGCGCTCATTGCCTCTGGCCGATACAATTTGCAGTTCCACATCCCAGGGCTCACCCTTTTCAATGGCCTGTTGCACTTTTTTTTCGATCATCTCCCGGCTTTCACCCGGTTTATAAAAATTGATTGCGGTGGTCAATTCAGGTTCAAAATCCTGAGGCACTTCATGAATTTCACGGGTTACCTCGGTCCAGGTAAGTTTACTTTCCAGCAAATTCAGTTCCCAACCCCCAATGCGCGCGAGCCGATAGGCTTTTTCCAATAGTTGCTCGGCAATCCTTCTTTCTGTAATGTCAAAAATAAATCCGATCAGCACTCCGCGTGTTCCCTCAGACCGTTGTAAAGTGGTTCTGCTGAACAAATGCTTTAATGTGCCATTATGTGTAATTATTCTGAACTCCGATTCTTTGATTCCGCCCCCTTTAATCACCGCACTCAATTCCTCTCGCACTCTTTCCCGGTCGGCTGCATGCACTTTCTCAATGAACAGTTCAAGGTTTGGCATAATTTCCCATGGTTCGTAGCCGAAAAGCCGGTAGGAACCTTCAGACCATTTGACCTGGCCGGTTTCAATGAAAGCTTTCCAACTTCCAAATCCGGCCAATCTTTCTGCCTCCTTGATCTGCGCCTGGCTGTCCAATACCTTTTGAAGGTATGCCTGCCTTTCGTTTTCGATGCGCGCTTTCTCCAGGGCTTTTTTCACCGCTTCGGGAAGCCTTTTCAGCCGGTCCTTCAGGATATAATCATCAGCACCCGCACGAATGCACTGTGTTGCAAACTCTTCGGTAACGGTGCCGGTAACCAGGATAAACGGAATGGTTTGATTGTGTTTTTCTTTGTAGGTCTTCATCGTGGCGAGCGCTTCAAAAGAATTGAACATGGGCATGGAATGATCGCACAATATGATATTCGGAGGTTCGTCTTCCAGCGCCTTTTTAAATTCTTCTTCAGTGTCCACTACTTTTAAAATGCATTGGATGCCCCCGCGCATGAGTTCTCGCTGGATGAGGGTCACATCTTCTTCTGAATCTTCTAAAAGTAATATTTTCAACTGCTCTCCCATACCTCCAATTATCAACGAAACCGACATCTCTTTGCCATTACCTCCGGGGGGGTACATTGACCAGCAGCCAATAGTAGCCCAGGCTGGTCACCGCATGATGGAAATTATCAAACTCCACGGGTTTCACGATGTAGCTATTGGCGCCCAGTTTATAGCACTCAGCCACATCCGGATCTTCCTTGGAAGAGGTGAGTACAACTACAGGCACTTTTTTGGTACGCTCGTCTGCCCGTATTTGAGCAAGCACTTCCATGCCATTTACTTTGGGCATTTTCAAATCCAGCAATATCACCTTGGGG
The DNA here is from genome assembly GCA_964395905.1 of uncultured Ohtaekwangia sp. GTDB lineage: Bacteria > Bacteroidota > Bacteroidia > Cytophagales > Cyclobacteriaceae > ELB16-189. Next base: position 16,141 of record CAYNCP010000047.1, on the reverse strand, counting down.
ATGTTTGACACGTCCCTGTCTGCATACTCCCCCCTGGCAAAAATGAAATCCAATGCCTGTGCTCCGTCCTTGAGATGAACCAGGTTGTTGGCCAGGTTCTTCTTTTTCAGCGCGCGAATGGTCAGTTCCGCATCGTTCATGTTATCCTCTACGAGAAGGATTTCAACTTTGTCCATGATGCCCATATCTTCGTTGTTTTGTTTGTTACTCATTGAGTGTAAAATAAAAGGTTGCGCCTTCACCTACCTTGCCTTCGGCCCATATCTTGCCGCCATGCCTGGTGACGATGCGATGGACGATGGCCAACCCCACGCCTGTTCCTTCAAATTCTTCCTGGCGATGAAGGCGGTTGAATACGCCAAAAAGTTTGTTGTAATAGGCCATGTCAAAACCCGCACCATTGTCCCTTACAAAGTAGATTTTTCGGCTGCCTTCTTCCATGGCCCCAATCCACAATTCCGGCCTTTCCTTTTTGGATGAATACTTGATGGCATTGCTAATCAGGTTTTGAAACACCTGATGCATCAAGACTGGATCTGCTTGTACTGTCCCCAGCATTTGATCGTCTAAATGCAAATTGAGATTATCATCATTGAGCTCTTTGATTACATCCTGAACCACATCGTTCAAATGGACAGTACCCATGTTGAGGGAGCGCTTTCCCATCCGGGAGAACTCCAGCAGGTCATCCACCAGTTGTCCCATCTTCTTGGCGTTGCCTTGAATAATTTCAATCAGTCGCTTTCCTTCGTCTTCCAGTTTGTTTTCGTAGTCCTCCATTAACATGCGGGCATAGCCGTTAATGGCCCTTAAGGGGGCACGAAGGTCATGTGAAACGGTATAGGAGAAGGACTCCAGTTCCTTGTTGGTAAGTTGCAGCTCTTGTGTTCGCTGCATTACTCTCACTTCCAGGTTTCGGTTCAGTTCATGAAGCTCTTGTTCCATTCTCCTGCGCTCGCTGATGTCCATAATGTAAGCGACTCCTTGCATTTCGTTATCATTGCCAAGCACTGCCGCTGCCAGTAGTACAGGTACGCGAGTGCCGTCCTTCCTGAAATATTCTTTTTCGAATGGTTTGGATACCCCTGATTCTGCCAGTTCTTTCAATGCCTGCGTGTCCAGATCATTATATTCAGGGGGTGTCATGTCGCGCCAGCTGATCCGTCCAAGCTGAAGGTCCTCACGGGTATACCCTACGATGGCCAGAAACTCATCGTTGGCATCCAGAATATCTCCGTTGACGTTCCAGAACAATAGACCGATTATGCCGGACTCAAAAATCTTGCGGAATTTTGAGTCCGAAAGTCTTCGGGCCTCCTCGGCCTTTTGTTTAGCGGTTACATCCACCGCCAGCACCATCCAGGCATTCCCACCCTCCATGGGAGAGGCACTCAAATCGGCATAGATCTCAGCACCGTCAGGGCGGGTGAATTTCCAACCCAGTCTTTCCTTTCTTGACTTCTTATCTCCATCGTCAGTCAGAAATGTCCTCCACTCATCAGTGGTATAAATGTCACTCGCTTTCATGGTAAGGAGCTGCTTACGCGTAAGCCCATAAATCCTTTCTGCTGCTTTGTTGACATCCAGCAATTGGAGTGATTCGTTTTCAACGATCCATTTAGGCATCGGGCTTGCCTCAAATAGCATCCGATATTTAGTTTCACTCAATCTCAATTCCGTGGTTCTCTCAGCCACTCGCTTTTCCAGTGATTGATTCAATTTTAGAATTTCTTTTTCTGCTTTTTTTCGATCTGCAATGTCATTGAATGCAGCGAGCGCATAAATTAACTCACCTTCGCTGTCTAATACAGGCACACCCCATACTTCCAAAGGCACACGCCTGTTTCCATTGTCTACTTCAAGATCCTCCAGATAAAGGAACTCCTTCTTAGTAAATACCTGAACTACTGGCAATTCTTCGTTGGGATACAAATCATCACTTCCAACCCGATATACTTTATAAATTTCATTCAGCTGGTCTAAACCTTTTTCTGGCATAATGCCTTGCCCCAGTATTTCTTTTGATTTTTTATTGGCATAGGTGGGTATACCTTTTGCGTCAATGGCAAAAATACCTATGGGAAGATTTTCCAACACAAGATCCATTTGCCGATGGGCCAGTTCAATTTTATGTTCTGCCAGCTTGCGATCCGTGATATCACGCAAAAAGGAAACAAATTCGTAACCGTTTTTCGTTTTTACGGCTGAAATATTCAGTTCAACGTCTAATTCCGAGCCATCTTTTCGAAGCGCTGGCAGTTCAAGGGTTTTGTTCAGCACCTGGCCTTCTCCGGTTTTCAGAAAATTGGCCATACCGGCCAGATGCCTGTGGCGCAACCTTTCAGGAATAATAATTTCGTGTATGGGCCTGCCTACCGCTTCTTCGTAAGTCCAGCCAAAAAGTTTTTCAGCAGTCAGGTTCCAGCGAATCACTTCACCCTTCGGGTCGATAACGATAACCGCATCAGGGGCACTTCGGAACAAGGTCTCCACTTGTTCTTCATTGTCTTTCAGTCCCTGGATATGGTACTCCAATTCCTCAGCCATGGTATTCATACCGGCTGCCAGGGCATCCACCTCATCTCCTGATTCACTGATCGCTGCTTTGGAGCTGAAATCCATCGTGGTATAGCGCAGCATTACCTCCATCAGTTGTTCAATCCGGCTTTCGCGTTCCTGCAATCTTTTTTCCTTGTGCTGCAATTCATCAGCTAATACATTGAGGCTGGCTGCGATGGCATCAATTTCATCCATTTTAGTCGACACATCCACGTAATGCGTATACTCACCTGCTGCCAGTTGATTCAATTGCCTCAGGATTTTTTTGATACGTACGTCTTTTTTTACAACCGCTTTCATAAGTATTGCAATAGCCAGGTACGTGCGTCTTCTACTTTGTTGAACATCTTCACGGGATAGGGCTGTGATTTGATGCTGAAGAAAAGATTGGCAAACATTCTGCCCAGGGCCGATCCGGAAACCATGGCAATCGCTTTCGTGATTTTGGGCAATTCTTCTGCAGCAAACTCTCTCATCTCCCGCGTTATTTCGGTGCTGTGGGTAACATCCGCAAGCATGCAGACCTTGTTGTCCCCAATCATACTTTTTAATCGCTCAATGTCTTTGCGCGCCTGTTCAATGGTTTGAGGCGGTGCCTTTTTAGATACTGACCAAAGGATACCATCCTCATCAAACCACATGTCCGAGTTGGTGAATTCATATACTTTCGCATTACGGGGTATGGTAATCACAGGCTTCAATATGATATCATCCTTCTATTATCCTTTTTGGGACTCATTCAATACAAACAAACACAAATCGCCCTACGTTGACAGTAGTAATGATTAGATTAATGGTGTAGTGGTTTATACTACATGAAATAAGGAAATACGCCAATTTGGAATACTATGCGGGAAGGGTAAAATAGAAGGCAGCTCCTTCATCGACTTTGGCTTCTGCCCATACGCGTCCACCGTGTCTGGTAATGATCCGACTGACAATAGCCAGGCCGATTCCTGTGCCTTCAAATTCGTCCTGGCGGTGTAATCGTTGAAATGCACTAAATAATTTGCCTGCATATTTCATATCAAACCCCGCTCCGTTGTCCTTCACATAGTATATATGCTCACTGTTTTTTTGTTCCGCACCGATGTGAATTTTTGGATTTTCTTTCTTGGAGGAATATTTTATCGCATTGCTGATTAAATTACTCAGCACATGGCTCATCAGCGACTGATCAGCCATCACGGGTGGGAGGGGGGTAATGGCAAACAGTGCTTTGTGTGGAGCAGACTCATTCATTTCCCTTATGATATCATGTACCATCTTCTCCATGTTAATCTCAATTCTTTCTATTTCCTTTTTACCAAGCCGTGAGAAATTGAGCAAATCTTCAATTTGCTGACTCATTTTACTTCCGTTTTTCTGCACACGGGTAAGCAACCCTTTCATATCTTCATTCATTTCTGAACCGTAATCTTCTTCCAGCGCCTGGGCATTTCCCAAAATGGCCCGCAAGGGAGCTCTCAGGTCATGTGAGACAGAATAAGAGAACGACTCTAATTCTTTGTTGGTATACTCGAGTTGCTTCAGGTTGCGTTGCAATTCCTGATTCAGCCTGTCGATTTGATCATTGTATATTTTTTGCTGGGTTATGTCTTGCTCGGTAATGGCAATGGATTTTTTTTGGTCGGTCATATCGGTGATCAAAGAAGCAGAAAACAATACGTCCACCAGTTTGCCCATTTTGGTTATTCGCTTGGTCTCCTGAGCCTCAATCTTTTTGCCGTCCAGTATCTGGTTGAACAGTTTCTGCGTATCCGGTTGTATATAGTCGGGTATGATGTTCCAGATCTTCATGTTCAGTGCTTCGAATTCCCTGAATCCATAGATTTTTTCCGCTCCTTTGTTCCAAGAAATGATCGAACCTTCCTGGTCATAAATGTAGATGGCATCTTTTGATTGCTTCACCACGGTGGCTACGTAATTTTTGACGCGCTCCACTTCTTTTATTCGCGTAACATCCATGGCATTGACAAACCATTTATTGTTTTTTATTGCGATGTTCCAATGCAACCATTTAAGGGTTCCGTCTTTGGCATTCATGCGCAGCTCGATTGAATACCTGTCCTGGTGCGGCTTATTCCTCAGGTTGTGTAATTTGGCCAGATCGTCAGCGGGCAAGTAGCCAGCAATGGAATGTTCAATAACCTCCTTTCTGGAATACCCTAAAATCACCGAGAAGGCATGGTTTACTTCTTCAAAATGCAGAGATACAGGATCAAAAATCCCAATGATATCAGCAGCGTTGTTGATCAGCATGGCCGCTTTCTCCAGCGATTGATTTTTCTCCAGCAGTTCCTTTCTTTGTTGCTGCATCTTCACCAATACAGCTACTTTGGCTTTGGTGAGTTCACTGTCAAGGGGCTTGTATAGATAATCCACCGCGCCTTCATCAAACCCACGCATCATGAATTTGTGCTCTTTCTTTTCTGCTGAGGCAAAAATAATGGGAATGTCTTTGGTCCGCTTGTTGGAGCGCAATATTTCTGCCACTTCAAATCCGTCCATCTCAGGCATCTGCACATCCAGAATTATCAGGTCAACGTCTTCACTCAGGGTAAACTTTAGGGCTTCTTTTCCACTACTGGCTTTGACAAATCTGCGGCCAGTCTCCTCAAGCAGGTTTTCCAACGACAGCAGGTTGGCTGGCTTATCGTCTACCAACAGAATGGTCGCATACTTTTCTCGTCCATTCATCATCACATGCTCAATTTAATTAGATATTCCTTAATCTCATGTAGCTTCATGGTATGGGAGGCAGCTCCTATTTCAATGGCGGCCTGTGGCATGGTCGAATACTCTGCCTCGGCCGGATCTTGCGCAATGGTGAGGCCTCCCGTCTTTCTGATCTTCAACAGGCCTGCAGCCCCGTCTGCATTGGCTCCGGTCATCAAAATGGCAATCAGTGCTTGTCGATAGACATCTGCAGCACTTTCAAATAATACATCGATTGAGGGGATGCTGAAATTAACACGCTGATCGGTCGATAACGAAAAAGTGCCATCTTGTTCAATCAGTAAATGATACCCAGGCGGGCCAATGTAAACACAGCCAGCCATGAGTTTTTCTTTTTCATCGGCCTGCTTTACAACCAGCGCTGTCTTTTCTTGCAAAATACTTTCAAGCGTATCGCCCGCATCACGCATGCGATGTTGTACGATGGCAATGGGCAAAGGGTATTGTTGAGGGAGTGCGCCCAACAGATGTGATAACGCGCTGAGCCCCCCAGCCGACACCCCAATAACCACCGCTTTGAATGAGTTAAGCCCTGACATCAACAGTTTTTCATGTAAATTTTTTCTTTTGCATCAATTACATCAAACTTCTTGCGTTGTCCGAAGAACAGCAACGATTCTTTATTGCCTAAACCGAGAAAGCCAAACTGGCACAGACTTTTGCAAAAAAGATCCAATACATGATCTTGCAAAGATTGATTGAAATAAATTAGCACATTACGACACATGATCAATTGAAATTCGTTGAATGACCTGTCGGCTACGAGGTTGTGTGGAGAAAACACAACATTATTCCTGAGGTTTTTGTTGAATAATACCGAATCAAATTTGGCCTTATAGTATTGCGAGAAGGAACCGCTTCCCCCGGCACTCAGGTAATTCTTTGTGTACGATTTCATTTGTCCCAGGGGATAGATTCCAGCCTTAGCTTTTTGCAACGAACGTTGATTGATATCGGTTGCATAAATGATGGAGCGGTCCAATAGTCCCTCTTCATGCAAAAGAATAGCTGTCGAATACACTTCTTCCCCTGTGGCACAACCTGCAATCCAAACTTTGATATGTGGATAAGTCTCCAGCCGGGGAATTACTTTTTCCCGCAGGGCGAGATAATAAAGTGGATCGCGAAACATTTCCGTCACCGTGACCGAAAGTTCCTGAACAAAGTTTTCAAACAGGGATTCATCTTTGAGGAGCGCGTGCGCAAATTCCTTAAAATGAGCAACATTGTGAGTAGACATATAATGTTCCACTCTTCTTTTAAGTGAAGCCTGAGAATAATCGGTAAAATCATAGCCATACATAAAACGGATGGAATCTAAGAATTCCTTCAGGTCATGGGCTTCTATCGATGCTACCGTGGATTTAGCTGTATCAGGCATGTTTCCATTTTTTGAACCAGTATTTTCAGATCGAGAGGCTTGGATAAATAGTCTGTGGCCCCTGCTTGGAGGCATTTTTCCCGATCACCTTTCATCGCCTTGGCGGTAAGCGCAATTACTGGGAGCGAAGCCAAATCAGGATCATTCCGGATATGGGTCAGCGTTTCATAACCGTCCATCTCCGGCATCATCATGTCCATCAGTACGAGGTCAAAATGGGTGCCGCTTCGCAAAATCCTAAGCGCCTCCAGTCCGTCCCGCGCAATTTGAAACTGCAAGTCGAGGGTTTCCAAAAAACAGGTCAGTGCAAACGTATTGCGTTCATCATCGTCAACCAACAGGATCATTTTACTTTTCAGCTTATCCATTTTTAGCTATTGATAAAGCCAAACTCTCATTAGCGAAAGTAATTGTTCAGTGTTTACGGGTTTAGCCAGGTAGTCAGACATGCCGGCAGCCAAACACTTTTCCCGATCGCCTTTCATGGCTTTGGCCGTCAAGGCGATGATGGGCAACTTAGTATATTTACTTATCTTTCTTATGGCTTTGGTGGCTTCGTATCCGTCCATTTCGGGCATCATTACATCCATCAGGATGATATCCACCTGTGGATTTTTCTTTAGTGATTCCAATGCGGCCTTTCCGTCTTCAGCCACGGTGCACTTCATTCCCTCTTCTTCCAGCAGGTTGGCAAGAGAATAGATATTGCGCATGTCATCATCAACCACAAGCACCGACTTGTTCTTGAGCACTTCATCGGTTTTATGCAATTTGCGGATGATGTTTTGCTTTTCTTTGGGCAGGGATGATTCCACCCGGTGCAGAAACAAGGTAGTTTCATCCAACAGCCGATCGCGGGAGTTGGCTGTTTTCAGTACTACGGTGTTGGCCAGTTTGTTGAGTTTCGCGCGTTCATCGGAATTTAGGTCTTTTGCCGTATACACGATTATGGGTGTGGAATTAAAATTTTCGACTTCTTTAATTTTCTCCAATAACTCAAACCCGCTCATATCCGGCAGACCCAGGTCGATGATGATGCAGTCATACCTTTCTTTGTTCAGGGCAGCGAGGGCTTCTTTGCCAGAGAAGGTAGCTTTGCATTTGACTTCCTCATCGCTGATCAGCTCGCGAATGGATTTGTTTTGCGTTTGATCGTCTTCTACAATCAACAATTGTTTGAATTTCTTACTTACAAATGCCTCCAGCCGATCGAAGACGCGCTGTAAGGCTTCCTCGGTGACTGGCTTCTCCATGTAGTCAAATGCACCCAATTCCATGCCTTCTTTTTTGGCCTCGACATTAGAAAGAATTTGCACCGGAATGTGGCGCAAAGACGGATCGTTCTTCAGCTGTTTCAGCACCTCCAAACCATCCATTACAGGCAGACGCAAATCCAACAGTATCGCATTGGGCTTAAAGTGGCGGGCGTAACTCAAGCCTACATTGCCTTGACGCGCAATAATTCCCTTGTAATTTCTTTCTCTTACGAAGTTGAGTAATAGCTTGGCAAAGTCGGGATCGTCTTCAACAATCAATACTTTCCTATCTCCTTCGCTCAGGTTGGTGCGGTCGTCTTCAATATCAGACAATGGCGTGGTGATGCCTTTGACCAGTAGGGGGTAGCCAGCTGCTGTTTCAGTTCCATTACCAGCCGCTGGATGATGACTAGCTGCTGTGTTTTTATGTGCTGAAGTGTCTGTTGCTTGTAATGGCATGTAAAAGGTAAACGTGCTACCCTTACCTGGTTTGCTTTCGAGGTGAATTTCTCCACCCAAAAAGTTGGCTAATTCACGGCATATGGAAAGCCCCAGCCCGGTACCCCCATATTTGCGTTTGGTTGACCCATCTGCCTGCTGAAAGGCTTCGAAAATAATACCTTGCTTTTCCAGGGGAATTCCTATACCGGTATCTGAAATGGCAAATGCCAGTACCTTATCACCGCTGCTGAGTTGGTTGGTTCTGAATGCCATTAAAGAATCGGCCAGGGCCATACGCATGGTTACCTTGCCTCCCTTGTCAGTAAACTTAAATGCATTGGACAATAAATTGCGAAGGATTTGCTCCAGTCGCTGCAGGTCGGTTCTTATTTTCATTTCAGGGGTCACATAATCACCCCATGTTTGTTCAAACTGAATAGATCTGGATTCGGCCACCTCCGAGAACATGCTTTTCAGGTTATTGGCAATATCACCCAGCTTGATGTCTTCCATTTCCAATTCCATCTTACCGGCCTCCACCTTCGACAGATCAAGTATTTCGTTGATCAGGTTCAGCAAATCGGTACCGGATGTATAAATATTTTTGGCGAATGTCATTTCCTTTTCGCCAAGCACATTGTTTTTATTTTCTGAAAGCAATTGCGCCAGGATGAGAATACTGTTCAATGGTGTGCGCAATTCGTGCGACATGTTGGCCAGGAACTCGGATTTGTATTTGCTCACCATTTCCAGTTCACGCACCTTGTTTTCGATTTCAATTTTGGTGCCCTCGAGCTTTTCTTTTTGCTCCTCCAGCAAGTTGGCTTTTTCCTCCAGCTCTTCGTTGGCTTGCTGCAATTCTTCCTGTTGTGACTTCAGCTCAGATTCTGATTCTTCTAACAGCCGCGTCTTTTCCTGCAGCGTTTCATTGGTTTGACGCAGTTCTTCCTGTTGTGATTCCAATTCTTCAGCTTGCTGTTGTGTTTGATCCAACAGAAACTTTAGCTGTGCTCTTGATTCGGCCGTGTAGAAGGCAATTCCGACACTCTCACTGATCAGATCCAGAAACTGCAAGTCCAGATCGGAAAATTCGTGCGCAGTACCAATTTCGATGACACCCATCACGTCACCTTCGTATAAAAACGGGTATACAATGACATGATGCGGGATAGTATCACCCAGGCCAGAATGAATAGCTACATAGTCTTCAGGTATTTTGGTGAATAAGATGCTTTTCTTTTCCAGTGCCGCCTGCCCCACAAGACCTTCTCCAATACTGAATTGGTTGGTGTTGTTTTTCCTTTTTTGATAAGCGTAACTACCAATAAGTTCCAGTCTGCTGTCTTTGAGCAAGTAGAAGGCACCAATTTGTCCCCTGAGGTATTTTACCAGGTGAGTGACCACTTCGTTGGCCAGATCCTTGGTTTCCTTTTCACCGCGAATGCTGTTATTCAACTCTGCGCTGCCGGATAACAACCATGTTCTGGTTTCATTTTCATGGGATAGCTTTTGCAGATTGCTGCGCATGTTCTCCAGCGCATTTCCCAGCATATCCTCACTGCTGCGCACTTGCACACTGCGACTGTAATCGCCAGTGCCAATGCTCCTGGCCGTTTCTGCAAATTCCTTGGTAGTAGTTATCATACTGCGGAATGATTGTGCCAGTTCTCCAATCTCATCTTTTGAGTCAACCCCAATTTCCACATGAGTGTGACCCTGGGTAATTTGGTCGGCCGCCAACCGGATGGAATTCAACGCATTGATGACATCTCGCAGGATTAGCATCAGAGAAGCTAATACCAACACCAACAGCACACCGGCAACTGCGGATACTTTGAGCATGTTGCTGTTGGCTGTAATTACCTGCTGATCTGCCTGATTGCGGATATAATCTTTTGAAAAATTCTCCATTTCTCTCAACGCATCCATGTTGATGCTGGCCTGACTAAACCAGTCATTGAACGTGTGATGAAAATTGGCAAGTGATGGATCTTCCAAAGCCTGATCGATAATGGCATAGGTGAGTTGGATATCATCGCGGGTAGCATAAGTTGTGGTAAACAGCTTTCGTAATTCCGGTTCTGAGAAGCGCTCCAGTTTTCGGATGTACTCCAGGTGTTTACCCACGGAAACAGAGAAGCGGCCGCGCCAGACATCCCTGAATCCACCTCGAGTAATCGCCTGACTGAGGGTACCCCGCACTTCACCCAGATAGTCCTTAGCGTAAACTATACTCAGGTGATCTTCAAATATGTTTTTAAGCTCGGTGTTGAGCGAACTTCTCAACAGTACGGCAATCTCATCCGCGATCTGTGTCTTGCCATCCAGGAATGCAATATTATCTCGGTCTGTGAATTTGAGGGAGACTGCTCTGGTCCGAATTAGGGGAAGACTGTCAAGTAACAGGAGTGGCTTTCTTCCTTTGCCATAGTCGCGATGCAGGGCCCTGAGGGAATTGATTGCGTCATCGGTTTTTTGTTGCTGATTAATCAGGGCATCTGAAGAGCTTTTTCCGCCTGAAAAAGCAAAGTTGACCAGCAACGGACGTTCTTTCTGCAACTCGGTAAGTAAAAAGGAATAACGCGCTATTTCTTCCACATCTGCTTTGAGTTGGATAGCAGCGGATCGCTTTTGAGTTTGTCCGGAAATGTGCTGTTGCAGATAGTAGATTAATCCCAGGGTAGGCAACAGCGCAATTAAAATCAACTTGCTGCGGATGGAAAGCTTGGTGAAAATATTCACGATACGTTATGGGTGTAGTAAGAATACAAACCACGTAAATCGATAAGCATAACGAAGTAGTTAAAAATCGATTAGTGGTGTAGCGGTTTGTACTACAGGGGCTTATTCAAACCTGTAATTCGCTGCTTTATAGGGCAATCCTCAGATAAGCTTTTTCTCCATAGCATAGCGGGTAAGGTCCGCGTTGTTCTTCATTTTCAACTTTTCCATGATTCTCGAACGGTAAGTGCTGATGGTGGGCACACCCAGGCTAAGTTGCCTGGCTATTTCTGAAACGGTTTTTCCAGCGGCCAGCAGCAAGAACGTCTCATATTCCCGATCGGACAGCAGTTCATGGGCCTGACCCTCAACGGGAGTGGTTAATTGGCTGGCCATGATTTCAGCGACATGCAGGGTGATGTATTTTCTTCCGTTGAGTATCTGACGAATTGATTTGATGATCTCGGAATCGGGAGCGTCTTTGGATAAAAATCCCCAGGCACCGGCTTTCAAAGCGCGCACCGCAAACTGATCTTCATGATGAAAGGAAAAAATCAAAACAGGTGTAGGAATGGATAGATCTTGCAGTTGCTTCAAAACGTCCAATCCATTTCGGCCTGGCAAGTTGATGTCAAGAATAATCAAGTCCCACTTCTGGCCGGACGCCAACTTAAGCGCCTCGGCTGATGTGCTGGCCTCTCCAAATTCAAGCGCCCCAAACTCGGTTTGCAAAATATGCTTCAGGCCAAGTCGAACGGCAGCGTGGTCATCTGCAGCAAGTATTTTCATTCCGTTGTTTCGCTTTGTTTATCCAGTTGGGCCACCAGCAGCACAAAGGTTCCTTTCTTTAATTCGCTTTGGATGGTCAACTTTGCGTTGATAGCTCCAGCCCGTTCACGCATGCTTGTTATCCCAAGAGAAAGTGGATCATTGCCCGAATTGACATCCATGCCCTTACCGTTATCAATCACCTCTAACCGAAGTTCACCTTGATGTTCAACTAATTTTACCCAAACCGCTTCCGGATTGGCATGTTTCATGACGTTGGTCAATGCCTCCTGGCAGATACGGAAAAAGGCCAGGGATATAGAATCCGGAATTCGATCAGGTTGTACCTCGATTTGGAGGTGGCACTGGATCTGCAATTTGGTCTCAACTTCTTTGGTAAGCCACTCTACGGCTGCGGGAAGTCCAAGTGAGTCGAAAATCATGGGTCGCAGGTCATTGGCAAATTTGCGCAGCGACTTGATGGTTAACTCAACACCAGACAGCATGTCCTTCAATACCGGAGCCATCGTTGTTTCTTCAGCGTTTCTGAGTACAGAAGACAATGACATTTTCAGCCCTGTCAGTTGTTGACCAAATTCATCGTGTATTTCCCGGGAGATGCGTGCCCGTTCCTCTTCCAGTACCGCATTCAAATGACCGGCAAAATTCCGGATGGCATTTTCTTTTTGAATCAGCTCATCAAATGCTTTCTTTCGCTCTGTAATGTCAGCTTCAATATTGAAATAGTTGACGAGCATTCCTTTTTCGTTGAATACAGGTTGCCCCTGAATACTCACCCAAAAAGGATTTCCCGACTTGTCATATTCCTGGATTTCGCAGGCAAAGGGCAGGCGTTTTTCAATTTGAGATTTGATGTAAATTCTCTTTTCAGGGTCAGTAAGTGCTCCGTAGAGTACCTCACTGAATTTGCGACCTTCAACTTCCTCGGTGCGATAGCCCGTTAGCTTGTTAAATGCTTCATTCACCCACTCAATCTGTCCGCCTGGATTGGTAATGATCACTGAATTGGTGGTCTTTCGGGCAATTAATGAAAGTTTTTCCAGTTCTTCCTCTGTTTTCAGCTTCTCCGTAATGTCAGCACATACGCCTCTCATGATAATCACTTTGCCCTGTTTACCCACCACTACCTCTCCATTGGTACGCAGCGTCCTGATCATGCCATCGGCACGAATGATACGGTATTGAAATTGAAAAGGACTGTGATCATCGAACGCATATTCGATGGTGGATCTCACCTTGTCTTTGTCCTGGGGATGCACGGCATTTAAAAAATTTTCAAAATTCAAATGGAAGTCGTCAGGCGATGTGCCATGTATGCGGAACAACTCATCCGTCCAGATAATTTTGTCCGACTCGATGTTCCATTCCCAGCCACCGATAGCTGCCATTTGTTGGCTCTGGGCCAAAAGATGCTCGCTTGCCCTTATTTTTTCTTCCGATAGCTTTCTTTCAGAAATATCGAGAATAATAGCCAGAAATACCGGTTTTTCAAGATGTCTTGCGTATTGAAGATGTACTTCCACCGGGTACAGGCTGCCATCCGAACGTTGGTGGTAGGTTTCAATCTCAACGATCTCAACTTCCGACAATAACAACGGCTTCAGTAACTCCCTAAAGGCTTCCTCCGAATATTTCGGCTTAATGTCAAGTGGGGTTAAATGTCGTATCTCCTCCTGGGAGTATTTCAAATTTCGGAGCGCGCCCTGATTGGCGTATTCAAACAATAGTGTTTTGCTGTCAAAAAGATAAATCTCGTTAAGACTGCTGTCCACGGCATTGCTTAACTTGTACTTTTCTTCTCGTTGTTTCTTACTTTCTGTAATGTCAGTTTCAATATTGAAATAGTTCACCAACTCGCCATGCTCATTTACAACAGGTTGTGATTGCATGTTTACCCAGAAAGGTTCACCCGACTTAGAGTATTGCAGCACCTCCACTTCAAAAGATTCACCTTTGTTTATCTTTTCTTTAATAGCAGCCAGCGTCATAGCGCTGGTGTCAGGGCCATAAATCAATTCATTGTACTTCCTTCCCTTTACTTCTTCCAGGGAGTAACCGGCAATCTTCACAAAAGCTTCATTCACCCATTCCACTTTATCTTCCTGATCGGTAATGATTACAGCGTTTATGGTTTTCTTTGCGATAAGGGATAATTTGGTAAGCTCCTGCTCAGCCTGAATTTGATCAGTCACATCTGCGGCCACTCCGTGCATCTTGATGGGTTGATTGTTGTTATCCACGATCAGCTCACCGCGGGCGTGCATGGTTCTAATGGCGCCATCAGATCGTATGAATCGATAATGAAAGTCATAGGGTTGAAAGTCTTTCAGGCATTGTTCCACCTTTTGCTGCATGAGATGCCTGTCATCCGGATGCACTAATTCGAGCGAACTCTCCATGCTGATTTTGAAAGTATCACGGTTTAATCCAAAAATCCGATACATTTCATCAGTCCACATGTTTTGATTGTGCTTAATGTCCCATTCCCATCCACCTACCTTGGCTAATTGCTGGCTTTGGGCCAACATGCGCTCGCTTCGCTTAATCTGCTCCTCCGTTTGCTTGCGTTCCGTAATATCAATGAGCACATTAACCCCACCAGTTACGATTCCCTGCTCATTGATCACCGGAGATGGGTAAGGCAACACATGTCGTAATTCACCATCCGGTCTTTTCACGATAATTTCAACTCCGCGAACCGGGCGCCCATCCCTAATACTGATGGCCATCGGACACCGGCTGTGGATCAGTTTGGAACCATCCGATGAAAAAATTTCAAATGAACCACACCATACGTTGTCACCCGGGTCGGGTACTCTTCCCCAGAGTGCTTCTGCTGCCGGATTGTGAAGCATAATCCGGCCGTTAACATCACAGGTATAAACGGCCACTGGCAATTGCTCAATCAGATCGACATATCGCTTTTCACTGTCTTTTATTCTTTGTTCTGCTTGCTTGCGCTCGGTAATGTCCTGGAGTATGGCGATGTGATAATTGGGTTCCTCCCCGGGACTCCACATGGGTGACACGGTAAGTTGTGTCCATACGATATGTCCTGTCTTATGATAGTGCCGCTTCTCCATGGCAAATTCGCGAATCTCGTTGCTGAGGAGACGCGACATATTGTCCTGGTCGCCTTGCAGATCCTCCGGCACTGTGAATTCCATGAACGTCATGTTTTGCAGTTCCTCAGCACTGTATCCGAATATTTCACAATACTTCCGGTTGACCCGCTGAATCCGGCCGGTCCTGGACTCGACAATGGCAACGCCTACCGCAGCTTGTTCAAAAATGGCTCGAAACTTCTTTTCGCTATTCTCAATTTTCTTGTGCGAAAAAACCTCCTGGCTAACGTCTACGCCAAAGAAGAAGATTCCCGAGATAGTTCCATCCTCCCCACGGTAGGGCTGGTACATGAAATTGAGGTAAATTTCACGATTATCACTTTTATTTACTTGAATCCATAAACGCTTTTCCCTGCAGCTCCAGGTCTCCCCATTTTCAAGCACCTCATCGAGACAGGCGATTATCCCCTGGGATTGGAACTCGGGAAAAACTTCGCGGATTCCTTTTCCGATAATGTCGGGCCCCCGGCCGGTCAATTTGTAATACTCCGTATTGGCGTGTATGTATTGATGTGTTCTTCCCTGGAGAATACACATGGCTACCGGAGCTTCTTTCACCATCTGGCTGAATCGTTCCTTTTCTGTTTCAATCGCTTTTTCCAACTTCCTTTGGTGGGTAATGTCACGCCCGGATGCCAGAAATATATGCCTTTCGGGTAGCGGAACCACATTCCATGACAATGAGCTCACCTTTCCGCTTTGCGCAACCACTCTGAATTCCACATTCGATAAGGGTATTCCACTTTGTACTGACGCTTTGATTTTTTCGATCTCGCCTACATCATCCGGGTGCACGAACTCTTTTATCGAAAGGGGCATGACCAATTGCTTATCCAAGCCCAGCAACTCCAGAAAATTTTGGTTTATCCTATAAAAATGGCCGCTTTGCGCATTTCCGATACAAAGGAGATCCAGTGAAAAGTTCCAATAATATTTCTGGGTGTCCTCCTCCAGTTTGTTGCTGATTTCATTGCCCAGCATCTGCCAGAAAATATCCTCTTCGTTCAGTTTCAACTCTCCGGCAGGTTGGTCACTGGTGAAAAAAGCAAGAATGGCGATCACCCTGTTTCTTACTTTGACAGGTATGGCCAGGCCCGCTCTGAATCCGTTCCTGGCAAGGAACTCCTTAC
>CAYNCP010000046.1:0-35397 GCA_964395905.1 uncultured Ohtaekwangia sp. | reverse complement strand
GGTTAGTTTTCCAGGAGGCAAAGCGGAAAAGGGAGAGAATGCCATCGAGGTAGCCTTGCGCGAGGGTAATGAAGAGATAGGTATCAACATCAATCAGGTCCAGGTTATTGGACAGTTAAGCAATTTCTTTGTGATCCCCAGTAATTTTATGGTTACGCCCATCGTTGGGTTTACCCGCACGCGTCCATCATTGGTCCCTGATCCGATCGAGGTAGCCAAAATACTGCATGGCGATATTCAAAGCATATTGCCAGATTCCGCACTTCAGGAAAAAGAAATTATGGCTGGAAATACTTATCCCATGCGGGCGCCCCACTTTCAGATTGAAAATGAAATCGTGTGGGGAGCTACCGCCATGATGCTGAATGAATTCAGGATGGTACTGAACGAGCTGACATGATCCCTATTTTTTTACCTCCAATCCTCAAGACATGAATTTACTGCGCTTGTGACACTTTAGCGGCATAAGCCTCCAGTTTACCGATCTCCTGGTCAATCATAAACAAGCCTACACCATCTTCTCCTATCAATTCAAACAATTCCACTGCCCTTCGTGCCAGGGTCTCTTCTTCGCGTTGCTCGCTTACAAACCACTGTAGAAAATTGAACGTTGCAAAATCTTTGATTTTGAAACAATGATCAACCAGTTCATTGATGGATTCAGTAACGGCAATCTCGTGTTTCAGCGTCTGGTCAAACACTTCACGCAGGCTTTTGAAAGTATGCTTGATGCCGGTGACTTCAGGCTGCAGCGCATGTCCTCCTGCCGCGTTGATGTATTTAAACAGCTTAAGCATGTGCATGCGTTCTTCCTCCGCATGATTGTACAAAAACTGACTGGAGGTTTCGTATCCTTTTGTCTCGCACCACGAAGCCATGGACAGGTAATAAGCCGAAGACTTTCCTTCCATGACGATTTGTTTATTGAGCATGGCTTCGGTTTCCTTGGTCAAGGAACGGGTGGGTGTTATCATTTGCTTCGCTTGTTTCTTCATAATTATCTTCTTTTATTCATGGTTGCCTTCCTTGTTACTTTCTTCTTCACCTTCTTAGCGGCCTTAGCAACTTTTCCTTTTGATTTCTTCACAGCACTAGTAACTTTTTTCTTTGCCTTCTTGGCCACCTTTTTCACCGTACGCGCGATCTTCTTAGCGGCTTTGGTCACTTTTTTCTTCACCTTCTTAGGCGCAGCTTTCTTGGTGGCTTTTTTCTTTGTTTTTTTAGCTTTGCTTACAATATTCTTCACTGCCTTCTTCACTTTTTTCTTTTCTTCGGGTGACTTAGCGATCAAGTTGAGCGCAGACCCCGCTTTAAACCATCCAATTTGACCTGCATTATAAGTATGGTTGGCTTTGATAGTATCTTTGCTGCCGTCACTGTGATTCAATACAAGGGTGAGTGGCTTTCCGGGTGCAAAGCTGGTCAAGTCAACAATATCTATGGTATCATCTTCTTTGACCTTATTGTAGTCGGCTTCATTGGCAAACGTCAATCCCAGCATGCCTTGCTTCTTCAAGTTGGTCTCATGAATGCGGGCAAACGATTTAACCAGGATCACCCGAACACCTAAATGACGTGGCTGCATAGCCGCATGTTCGCGCGAAGATCCTTCACCATAGTTGTGATCACCTACAACAATGGTTGGAATACCCGCTTTCTTATAGGCTCGCTGGGTATCTGGCACTGGCCCATATTGACCGGTCAGCTGATTCTTTACGCTGTCTGTCTTTTCGTTAAAGAAGTTCACAGCTCCAGTCAGGGTGTTGTTTGATATATTGTCCAAATGGCCTCTGAATCGCAACCATGGGCCAGCCATTGAGATGTGGTCTGTGGTACACTTGCCCTTGGCTTTGATCAGCAATTTCATGCCAGTCAGGTTTTTACCGTCCCACGGTTTGAAGGGACTCAATGCCTGAAGTCGTTTAGAGTTGTCAGCAATCTTTACTTTCACCTTGCTGCCGTCTTTGGCGGGAGCGAGGTAGCCCGGATCTTTCACGTCAAATCCCCGTGGCGGAAATTCCACTCCGCGTGGCTCGTCCAGTTTTACCTTTTCTCCATCTTCATTTGTCAATGAGTCGGTCAATGGGTTGAACGTAAGATCTCCGGCAATGGCAAAGGCGGTGGTAATTTCAGGTGAAGCTACAAAGGCATGCGTGTTGGGATTGCCATCATTCCTTTTTGCAAAATTCCTGTTGAATGAAGTGATGATCGAATTTTTGCGATTGGGATCATTGGAGTGACGGGCCCATTGTCCGATGCAAGGTCCGCAAGCGTTGGCCAGCACCACACCTCCCATTTCCTTAAAAATATTCAGGTACCCATCGCGATCCACCGTGTATCGAACCTGTTCCGATCCTGGGGTAATGGTAAATTCAGCTTTGGCTTTTAATTTTTTATCTACGGCCTGTTTCGCCAACGAGGCGGAGCGGGTAATATCCTCATAAGAGGAATTCGTACATGATCCGATCAACCCTACCTCCAGTCGCTGGGGCCAATTATTGGCTTTTACTTCTTCTGCAAACTTGGAGATAGGAATGGCACGATCGGGAGTAAAGGGTCCGTTAACATGTGGCTCAAGCGTAGACAGATCAATTTCAATCACCTGATCGAAATACTTTTCAGGGTTTTTATAAACCTCAGGATCACCAGTAAGATGTTCTTTTACTTTATCGGCAAGATCTGCCACTTCACTTCTTTTGGTCCCGCGCAGGTACTGCGCCATTTTTTCATCGTAACCAAACGTGGAGGTAGTGGCGCCAATTTCAGCACCCATGTTGCAAATGGTTCCTTTTCCTGTGCATGATAAGCTTTCGGCACCTGGACCGAAGTATTCTACCACGGCCCCTGTGCCGCCTTTTACGGTCAATATTCCGGCCACTTTCAGTATCACATCCTTAGAGGCTGTCCAGCCACTTAATTTTCCGGTTAGCTTTACACCAATCAGTTTGGGGAACTTCAGCTCCCAGGGCATACCCGCCATTACATCAACGGCATCTGCTCCACCCACGCCAATAGCAATCATTCCCAATCCACCGGCATTCACGGTGTGCGAATCCGTACCAATCATCATGCCTCCGGGAAAACCATAGTTTTCAAGCACTACCTGGTGGATAATACCGGCACCTGGTTTCCAAAAACCGATGCCATATTTGTTTGAAACGGATTCCAGGAAATTGAATACTTCACCACTGGCGGTAATAGAATCTTTTAGGTCTTGAACCGCACCATTTTTTGCCAGAATCAGGTGGTCGCAATGCACGGTAGAAGGCACTTTTACTTTTGGAATACCCGCTGACATGAATTGAAGCAAAGCCATTTGGGCGGTCGCATCCTGCATGGCCACACGGTCGGGCGAAAAATCGACATAGGATTTACCCCTGGTAAAATTTTCCATCGGCATGTCTAGATGCAGATGAGAAAATAGAATCTTTTCCGTCAAAGTAAGGGGTCTGTTGGCTACCTTTCTTGCCTTTGCAATTTTACCCGGTAAAGCCTTGTATACGGCCTTAATCATGTCTAAATCAAACACCATAATAGTAGTATAAAGTTGAAGTGCTAAACTACTAAAAAGGCAGTGGAATTGGGAATGCTAGATACTGGAATCTGGATGCCGGATGCTGGAGGCTGGAGGCTTGATATTGGAATCTGGATACCAGATACTAGAAACCAGGATCCAGTGACCAGGGACCGGGATCCAGTTTTACTTGCTGTTGATGTAATTCAGAAACTCCCGTTTGATGTTTTCATCCAGAAATTTGCCTGAAAAATAGGCGGTACCGGTTTTGCTGTTGGTATCGCCAACTCCTCGGGAGGCAACACACATATGGTTGGCATCCACTACTACCGCTACACTTGGCGTGTTTAAGGCCCTTTCCATTTCTTTCCCAATCTGAACGGTAAGACGCTCCTGTACCTGGGGCCGCTTGGCATAGTACTGGACGATACGGTTGATTTTGGACAGTCCTATTACCTTGCCGGCAGAAAAGTAGGCCACATGAGCTTTACCGTAAATGGGCACGAAATGGTGCTCACAATGGCTGTAAAAGGTGATCTCTTTCTCCACGAGCATCTGGTCATAGTTATATTTATTTTCAAAGAGACGCGCGTGTGGCCTGTTTTTGGGATTGAGACCGCTGAAAACTTCTTTGACATACATTTTGGCTACCCTTCTGGGGGTTCCACTCAGACTATCATCATTTAAATCAAGACCGAGCACGGTCATGATCTCTCTGAAATGCTTTTCAATTTTTTCGACTTTTTGATCGTCATCCAATTCAAAAGCATCGGCCCTTACCGGGGTTTCCCAGGAAGAAAGAATATGGTCATCATCAAACTCTTCTTTGTCGAGATTAATGGGCTGGATATTCAACGAAATTTCTTTCTGTCTCATAGAGTTTGATTTTTAGTTCGTATTTGTTGTCGATTTGCTGCCGAAGGATTCTCCATATTACAATGGCAATATTTTCCGCTGTGGGGTTGGTGGTCTTAAAGAAAGAGGTGTCTAAGTTAAGGTTTTTATGATCAAATTGGCTGGTGACATGCTCACGGATCAAATCGCTTAATTTTTTCATGTCGTAGACATAACCGGTGGCTGGATCGGGTTCCCCGAGCAGGGTAACGATTAATTCGTAATTGTGACCATGGTAGTTGGGGTTATTACACTTTCCAAATACCTCCTGATTTTGCGCGTCAGACCATTGGGGGTTGAACAGTCTGTGGGCCGCGTTAAAATGTTCTTTTCTTGAAACTGCTACTTTCATCCGTAACAAAGAACACCAATTCTAATAAATGGTTCTCAAAGGAGACGCCCAAATAAAGAAAATTAGTCCCTAAGAGGACAAATAATTAAAAATTACTGATGGAACGCTCGTGGAAGCCCAAAACTGACATCCTTATCCCCAACATGAGTTCATGGGTATTGAATTGGGATCCAACGGAACTCGCAGTAGGAATTTCAAAGGTGTAACCCAGCCGGAACTGTTCCTTAAGCAAAGCCTGTAACTGGATTCCGTAAGTGTTAAAATTGCGTGTAAAAACACCTGCAGTGTAAAGTTGATCGATATTGATGTTGAAGTTCAAGTCAGTTGACAAGGGAGAGCCCTTCACTGACTTTAATAAAATGCCAGGCTTAAGTCGGATTCTGGTGCCCATGTTAAATACATAAGCCCCGAACAGATAGTAGTGTTGATTGTATAAATCAAACTGGTCACCCATGCTGCTCTTAAAGGTAGTACTCAAGAGCCGTGGAACAGATAATCCAACAAAGAAACGCTCGCTCTTAAGGGCAACACCAGCACCGATGTTGGGCTTGCTTAGGTTTTCATTGCCAGTGAAGGCAGGGTCACCCGGGTCAGCCAGGTTGAGTTGACTGGAATTACTTTTAAAATTGATCACCCCGGCTTGCATACCAAAACTAAAAGTCATTTCTTCCAGTTGAAGCTTGTAGGATCCGGCTGCTTGAAATTCTGTATTGGTTACGTTACCAATTTTATCCTGGACGATTAATAATCCTGCACCCACTCTGTTGTCAACTAAGGAAATATGCCCATTGACATTGACAGTAGTAGGATTGCCCTCAAATCCGCCCCATTGGTTGCGATAGGATAGTGATGCATTCAGGTTATTGTTTAGCCCAGCGTAGGCAGGATTGATCACCATCGGGTTGTTGATGTATTGCGAATACAAAGGATCTTGCTGTCCTAGGGTAATACCAAAAAAAATTATATTTAGGATGGCTATAAGTATAAGTCTTTTCATGCTTATCGCTTTAATGTTAAGTATCCTGAGAGTTCTGGCCTGCCATTGGTGAATGTCACACGATAAAAGTACACACCACTTGGGAGTTCCTTTCCACTATCGCTCTTTCCTTCAAATCTACGATTTTGATTGTCGTAATCCGTTACTTCGAACACTTTATCGCCCCAACGGCTGTAGATTTTAACTGTATTTTGGGCGCCCAGTGTGGTAATATTATCTATTTGGAAGTAATCGTTTTTTCCATCTCCGTTTGGCGACATGCCATTCCTTACCATGATGTCTCCTTCCACTTGAATGCTTATGACAGCTTCCGCTCTTGCACCCGCCAAGTCAAAGACCTCAATAATAAGATTATCCAATCCGGAAAAAATAGTACCACTGTAATCAATGATTAACATGGTGCCCGAAATGGACGTTGGCGCTCCACTGATCGGTTGTTGAAAAACATTAAAACTAGTTGGATCCAAATTGTTGTCCGGGTCGGATACCAGTGTGAGTAAATCGATTGATGCCACACCCTGCACTACAGCACTAATTTGAGTCGAGGCAATTGCGGGAGGCTGGTTGTTAATCGTAATAGTCAGGGTAGCCTGAGTCTGTGACCCTTGCGAGTCAAATACTTCAACAATCAAATTGTCAGAACCGAAAAAATTCGTGGATGCGTAGTTAACGGTAAGCGTGCTTCCTGTTATGGAGGCAGTAGCCCCACTGGTAGGTGGTTGAATAATATTGAAGCTGGTGGGATCTAAGTTATTGTCAGGATCGGAAGCAATTGTATTGAGGTCAAGGGTCAGAAGTCCATTAAAATCAACTGACAGCGGACTTGGTGTAATAACCGGAGACTGATTAATAATATTCAACGATTTGGTGCTCACCGTGCTCAGACTCTCACCATCATCGACCAGGAATTCAATCGTGCGGGGACTGAAGGTAGGAGGACTAGATAGATTTTGATACCTCACACTCTGAAGTGCCGCTTGATAATCGGATACACTGGCAACACCGCTCAAGGTAAGAATGCCAGTTGCAGCGTTGTAAGATCCGGTGATGCCATTTTGGTTGGTGAACAAAAGATTGTCTTCTCCGGAAATGAAAGTTGAAGAGCTGATTTGCACTGTTGCTCCGGCCAGGTCTGCATCATCGGGGTCCGAAACAATGACGGAACCATCAATGACGACAGAAGTACCGGAGTAGTCTGACGTGCCGGAAGAAGACACAACACTGGGCCCCAGGTTTGGAACCGTAAGCGCAATGGCTTTTGCCTGGATGATGGGCGTGGTAAAATCAGAATCAAAAACTGAGAATTGAATGCTCTTAGGCACAACTACTGTCCTTCCTGCTTTGCTTGTTTTTTCTGCCTTGCCTGGTTGTGGTCCTGTATAGTTATACATCACCGACCTCAGTACATCCTGGTAAACGCTTAGATCATCCACTCCTGACAATGTCAGCACACCAGTATTGGTATCAAATACCCCGTTTACATTCCCCTGTGGGGTAAAAGTAAGCACATCACCAGTTTGGTAGCCCTGAATGGCGGCTAGGACTTGTGTTACAAAATCATTATCTGCATCAGAAAGGACAATTGTGGCATCAACTACAACAGGTCCAGATCCAAAAATATAAGTGATCTCCGAGGGGTTAACCACAATTGCGGCTGCTGGATTTTGATTTTCATAAAACTCAAACACACCATTTGAATCACCAATAAAAACGTCCAAATCACCATCTCCATCCGCATCTATAAGTCCAGGATTAGGATTGTAGTTTGTGGCGGGCAAGAGCGCTGGCCTACGCATCTCAAACGAAGCCACCTCAGGAGTGCCTATGTTTTCAAAATAAAAAACTCCGTTCCCGTAGTAATTAAAGTAGTACTTAGAATATTCATAGTAACGGCCACCAAGAAGTAAATCCCAGTCTCCATCATGATCAAGATCGATAAATCTCGGCTGCGTATCACTAAAGTCAAAAAAGTTGGTTAAGAATTCTGGAATGTGACTTTTGTCAAGTGGGTTTTCCGTTGGATCTTCAGGGATCTCAAATTGGGGTGCGCTCCTGGTTCCGATGTTCTTAAAAAAATCTACCGTACCATCATCGTTACCAGAGAACAGGTCCAGGTCACCATCGTTGTCGATATCCACCATATCGATGGCGGTATTATTGTTGCCCGAAATATGCACTGAGAAATAATTGCCGGAATAATAGTCGTAGTTGGTTGGACTTCCCAATGCAAAGAACGGGTTGGAAGCATCCATGATTTGTCTGGTAAGGATACCGCTTTCGTTTTTAAAGAAAGTGATATTTCCTCCATAACTTCCAGTAACCAGGTCAAGGTCGCCATCATCATCAATATCGATGTAGACGGGTTTGGCACCCTCCCAAAAGGTAAAACCAGTTAGGATATCATTGAACGGACTTTCAGGGCCAAGTACCAGGTCAAAAACGTTATTATTATTCTTATAATAGGTAAGCGAGTTTCCGTACTTGCCGCCAAGTAAAGCATCCAATTGGCCGTCACCATCAACGTCTACAAAGTAGGGTACAGCTTCTGAACCGGTGGCGGCACCTCCAAAAGGGTTGTCCAGGAATATCTTTCTATCAAATACGCCATTGCCTTTATTTTCAAAAAGGGCGAGAGGCTCTACATTTTGCAGGTATGATGCATTATAACCAAAAATAATATCCTGATCGCCATCCAGATCAAAATCAATCAGTGAAGGATAGGATGATGAACCAAGATCAATTTCATCAAATGGGTTTCCAGTTTTACCAACCGGATCCCACGGACCAGTTTGATTCGTAAATGTTCCACCTCCTCCTTTTAAAAACAGTACATCTCCATTATCTCTTCCCAGCAGGATGTCTAACTCGCCATCCTGATCAATGTCTGATAAAATGGCCCGAAGCCGTAAGCCATAATCTATAAATGGTAAAACAGGCAATCCGGGTATCGTGCCTGGTGCAAATTGCGATGATCCGGTATTTTCATAATAAAATAATTGCGGATCTGTAGAGAGCACCCCTCTTTCAGTAATCAGCACGTCCAGGTCACTATCCCCATCATGATCAATAAAAAAGAAGGACTGCCCATAGTGGGACATTCCAAGGTTATCAAAGGGATTTCCCGTTTTCGTAATTGGATCCCAGGGACCGGTTTGATGCGTGAAAGTAGGCAAAGTGCCCGCTGTACCATCATTATTATTCAAAAAAAACTTGGAGATACCATAATAGGGAATACCCAAAACAAGGTCCATGTCACCATCCGCATCCACATCCATGAAAGACGGGGACCCTACCGTAATTCTTGATTGATAGGGACCGTAAGGGCCATCATATGTGGCATAGAGCGATTGGCCCAGATCGAAAGTGCCATCACCGTTGTTATTAAATAAGCGCAGATAGCTGTAGTCTTCCCTGACTACAATGTCATAATCCCCATCGTTGTCGAGATCAACAATGGCAGGCTTTGCCCGGAAGCCCGGAAGGGGACTTCTGAGCGGGTTTTCAAGCCTATCCTTTTTTATGAAAGGGCCCAGATCCTGGGCGTGAATTTTATCCAGGGGTGTCAAGGCGGCCACAGTTCCACCCATAGCGGCAATTTTAAGTTCCCACCTTAAGCCATTCACACGCTTTCTTAATCGTCTGGTTTTGACAAGGAGGTTTGTCCTCTTGTGCGCAGTGAACCGAAAAAATTGCCCGGATGAGACAGCTTTATCCAAAAAGGATTTAAGGGAGATTAATTGGGACGACTTTTTGGCCAATAATGTCTTTAGTCGATGTTGAAACTGCATGCAGAATCAGTAATTAAAGTTTAGCCGGACAAGTTCAAACCCTTGAATTTTGGAAAATACCATTGATAAAATTAGCTAAAATCCTAATTACAATAGACGGGAGCCATAATCTTTATTTATTCTATTTTTCATGAAGCGAGAACCGGAAAGCGTGAGTCAAGGAAAGTTTTATGGTGCAACTGATTAAGAATGAAGTTTTTAAAGTTGTTGGGGAGCATTACCGCTTCAATGTCAGGTAACCACTAATTTCAGTTTTGGAACCATCAAATGTTATTTTGTAAAAATAGACACCGCTGGGAAGTTCACTCCCCCCATCACTTTTGCCTTCAAACCGCCTGGTTTGGTTATCATAGTTTTCCACTTCAAAAACTTTGTCACCCCAGCGATTAAAGATGCTTACTTTATTTACCGCGCCCAAGGCGGTAATATTTTCCAGTCGGAAATAATCATTTTTTCCGTCTCCATTGGGGGACATGCCGTTCCTCACAATGATGTCTCCATCCACTTGTATGGTAATGGTAGCCTCAGCTCGTTCACCGGCCAAATCAAAAACCTCAACGATTAAATTGTCGAGCCCCGCAAATGTGGTGTTGGAGTAATCGATTGTCAATGTGGTACCGGATATAGTGGCTGCTGCTCCACTGATGGGTTGTTGGAATATGTTAAAGGTTGTAGGATCCAGATTATTATCGTCATCGGATACAAGGCTTAGCAAATCGATGCCAACAACGCCTTGTACGGTTGTATTAAGCTGTGTGTTGGTGATCACCGGAGCCTGATTGAATACGGTGATGTTTATTGTAGCCTCTGCTCTGTCACCGGCTAAATCGTAGACCTCAATGACAACATCATCAGAACCAGCAAAGTTGGATCCTGTGTAATCAATAATCAAATCGCTGCCTGAAATAGAGGCTGCAATCCCGCTGGTAGGTTGCTGGACGATGGCAAAAGTGGATGGATCAAGATTGCCATTTGGATCTGACGCGAACTGAATCAAGTCCAGGGTTAGCAATCCATTAAAGTTGATCACTATTGGAATAGGCGTAAGCACAGGAGGCTGGTTGGTAACCGTAATCGACAAAGTAGCTTCAGCACGCGCTCCCGACAAATCATACACCTCCACAATCACATTATCAGGTCCCACAAAATTGGATCCGGCATAGTTAATGGTAAGCAGGGTGCCGGTGATGCTCGCGGTAACACCACTGGCGGGCTGCTGTACGATGCCAAACGTACTGGTATCCAGATTACCATCAGGGTCAGATGCGATGGTGGTCAGATCGAGGCTAAGGGTTCCATTCACCGATGCACCCAACGGGCTGGGAGAAAAAACAGGAGGTTGATTGGGGGAAGCTACACTTATGGTAATCGATTTACTAACCACACCACTTAAGTCCTCTCCGTCATACACAAAAAATTCAATGGTGCGATCTGTTGCAGTCGGTGTTCCCGATGAGTTTTGATATTGCACACTCCGCATGGCGACTTCATAATCGGCTACACTGGCAATGCCGGTCAGGGTTAATATTCCTGAAGTATTGTTATAAGATCCGGTGATTCCATTTTGATCCGTAAAGAGGAGAACATCTTCGCCATTCACGAAAGTGGATGAACTGATTTGGATGGTGGCTGATTCGAGGTCTGCATCATCAGGGTCGCCTACCGTAAGCCCTGCATCAATTACAATGGCAGCCCCCGTATACACCGTAGTGCTGGCCGTGGCACCCATGACAGGTTTCTCATTCAGTTTCGTAAGTTCAACTGCGAGCGATTGCGTGACTGCCGTAGTAAAATCCGCATCCAACACATTAAATTCAAAAGTCTTGTTCACCACCACAGTCCTTCCTGAAGCACCACCTTTCTTTTCCGCCACCTCTGGAGGTAAACCAATAAATTCGTAGGTCACCGACCTAAGGATGGCTTCATACGTAGCCACATCGGCCAGTCCAGTCAGGGTAAGAATTCCAATACTGGTATCAAAATTTCCGGCTACCCCACCTTGAGGCGTGAAACTGAGTACATCGCCAACTTCATATCCTTGAATACCAATAGTTGCTCTGGTTATTTGATCACTATCGGAATCCGAAATAGTTAACGTAGCATCTACAATGGCTGGTCCGGAGCCATAAATGTATACCAACGGTCCGGGACTTACGGTGGTGACAGGGGGAGGATTCTGATTTAGATAATACTCCACAATCCCCCCATCTTTTCCTTTATAGTCCGCGCCCAACCCAACAAATGCGTCCAAATCGCCATCTCCATCAAAATCCGAGAATGCTATTGAACTTGCTCCTGATATATTTTCCGAGCCTAAAATGAACAATTCATCTTCTGTGAATGAACCATCATTGTTGTTTTTAAACAATCGAATGACGGTGTTGTCATATTTCGTGTAATTGTTATAAATAGTTTCAGCCAAAATGATATCCAGGTCTCCATCACTGTCTATATCAACACTGATGATGTTGGGCCGGTGTTCAAAGGTTGCTATGTCAAATGGTGCAGGTTCAGGCACCCCCACAAAATTGGGAGCCTCAGAAGTGCCCTGGTTTTCAAGAAACTGTATGATAGAAGGGGCGGGGGATACACCATCGCCTCCGAGGAAGGCATCAAAGTCTCCATCCCCATCGAAATCCATAAAAGCAAGGGAAAGCTCAGTGGTATAAGTCAGGTCGCCAGCGAGTACCAGTCCATCAAAATCAATCGGACTCAATTCTCCTACAAAGTCCCCCTCATCATTTTTATAGAAATCGATACCGTCATGACTGGCAATAAAGAGATCTTGGTCACCGTCATTATCGATATCGACAAATACAGGCTTAACGTTGGTCAGACTGGTTGCAATTAAGTAGAGCGAGCTGGACACGTCAATTTTGAAAGCACCTCCACTATTGAGGAGTACAGTAAAGTCTGGATCCTGATACCTGGCGCCAATCGCTACATCTAAATCTCCATCTCCATCTATATCCGACCATACCGGGGCGGCTTCTTGTCCTACACCAATGCCATTAAAGGGATTGTTCAGCTGGTCAATTCGTTCAAAAGCACTATCACCAGTTTGAAAAGGACTTTCACTTGTGTTTTCAAAGTAGGCCAGCAAATTGTACTTATAATCTGAACCCACCACCATATCCAGGTCTCCGTCATTGTCAAAATCAGCAAATGCGGGAGATGTAAACCCGTTCAGGCTGATGCCATACACCGGACTACCTGTTTTGGTCGAATTGTTCCATGGTGAGTTTACTTCCGAGAAAGTTCCACCACCTCCTTTGAAAAAACGGAGTTCACCGATGTAATTACCCATCACAAAGTCTAGTTCACCATCTCCATCCAGATCGATCAGGTTAGGCGTTGCATGGTAGTTGTCGGAATTTACAATAGTGGGTGATACAATGAAGCTGGTTTGATCCAAAACAAACATGCTGTTGCCATCATTACGATAGTAATGAACTTGCTCTCCATCGCCCACATTGCTGTAATTGTGGCCTGTCAGCAGATCCATATCTCCGTCACCATCAAAGTTGACAAAAAAGGGGACAGGATGTGCGCCAGGCAAAATTCCATATAATGGATTGCCGGTTTTAAGGACAGGATCCCAAATTCCGTTTTGTTCGGTAAAAGTTATAGGATCAGACGCACTACCGGGCGTGCCTCCATTATTTACAAAATAAGCAATCCGGTCGCTGCTGCCACCAACGCCAACAATCAGGTCCAATAATCCATCTCCATTCAAGTCGGCAAAAGCAGGAGCCGCATTGCCTGAAATGGAAATGGGATTTAAGTCATCCAGTAGCAACCTATAGTCACTGAATTTAGGAGCATTGGGTCCGCCCTCATTCAAATACAATTTAATGTATCCATAACTTTCTCCCGTTACGATGTCATAGTCACCGTCATTGTCTAAATCAACAATGGTAGGTTTAAGCCGGTCGCCTTTTAGGGGGTAGCGCAATGGGTTATTGGCGCGGGTCTGAAATTGGAAAGGACCAAGCGTTGCCTGTGCCGAGGCTTCTTGTGCCGGGGTCGCAGCTGCCAGACCACCCAAAGCTGCCAGTTTGATTTGCCAATGCAGTCCCTTAACGCGTTTGGCAAGCTTCTTTAATCTGACTATTAGAGCACTTCTTTTATAATATGTGATTCTGAAGAATTTTCCCGATTGCTGATCATTTTGAATGTGCGCAGCAATCCTTGTAAGCTTTGCTTGCTTTTTGGAAAGAACACCGGATAAGTCCATTTCTGGGTTCATATTTTGGTGGTCACTAAGTCTATAAAGTTATGATAATATTAATTTGGATAAACCTGAATGGGTAACTTTATTGGCCTTAATTCTCCAGCTACTCTAGGAAGAATCTTTTAATAAATTGAATTTTGACTTCAATTAAAACTTGAACTTCCGCTACAATTAAGTTTATTTGTTTAAACCGTGAATACGATCGATCACCATAAGGTAACATTTGAAAATCTGTGGCAAAAAGACCTGGGTGAACTGAAAAAAGAGATCATCACCATCTGGAAACAGCACAATCCAGGAATTGAAGAGCAGCATGCAGATGAAAGGGCAAAACAAATTGTTTTTGTAATCAAGAATGAGTTTGATCAGGTGGTGGGTATCTCCACGGCATACAAAGCGTATATCAAGCAGCTGCGCAATTATTTGTATGCCATGCGAATATTGATATTGCCTGAGTATCGCAGACCAGGGTTAGCCGCCAAGTTAATTGTTGAGACCAGGGTTTTTTTAGAGTCAATACATCAGCAAGATGATGAGAACCGGGCCATTGGGGTAATCACCCTCATCGAAAATGAAGGGTTAAAGAAAGTAAAACGGGAAGCCATCTTGTCTGCATCCAAACTGGTTTACATAGGCAATTCCAGTAAGGGCCATCACATTCGGGTTTACTATTTTAAAGGAGCAACCCTATGACCAGCACTACTGAAATACGTTGGGCCAACGTTTGGGGCATTCAAGACCAATCCATAAAAGAGCAGGCCAAAGATTTCTGGCGCAAGCATAAAGTAATTAAGCGGGAAGAGGTGATGGCAAGACGCGCAGAGCAATTGGTTTACCTGGCTTACAATGCAGAGGATGAGGTGATTGCCATAAGCACGGCTGTAAAAAGCAAGGTGAAGTTGCTCAACGATAATTATTTGTATCAGTATCGATGTTTGGTTGATCCCAACCACAGGGTACTGGGCCTTGATGTTCACCTGACACTCGAATCAATCAAGGCATTGGAGGCGGCTGCCAGGGAGGATCCGGACAAACCGATTGGTGTTTTTGTGGTGGTGGAAAATGAAAAACTGCATGGGGATAAGATCCATCGGGCCGCAGTATGGCGTGCCTACCAAATGTATTTTATAGGGTACAATTCCAAAGACCAACCGGTTAGGGTCTACTACTTTGATGGGGCCAAAATCTAGGCCAGCTGTTCTTCGAGTTTTTTTGAAAAGGAATGGATAGTAGGGAATTCCCAAAATAGATGGGGGTTGATTTCTGTCTTAAATTCCTTTTCGAT
The DNA here is from genome assembly GCA_964395905.1 of uncultured Ohtaekwangia sp. Classification (GTDB taxonomy): domain Bacteria; phylum Bacteroidota; class Bacteroidia; order Cytophagales; family Cyclobacteriaceae; genus ELB16-189. The sequence goes on along the minus strand of CAYNCP010000046.1, from coordinate 20,333 downwards.
TTCATCGATCAGGAATATGGCATGCATGGAGTCGAGCCCGAGATTCATGAATTCATCATCAGGATTGATCTCATCGGCTTTCACCCCCAGGGTCTCCGCCACTTTTACACGTATAAAATCAGCAACGCGCGACATATTATTGGCAAGATAAACGGAGGGATTGAAAATTGCGCATATTAAGATTCTCTTTCCAGATTGGCTCACCCTGGATTTCAAAATGATCATAACGATCTACCAATTGATACAGTAAAAGTTCAAGTTCTCTTCGTGCCAGCCAATCTCCCAGGCACCGATGAATCCCGGTTGCAAAGGCCAGGTGATGATTGGGTGCGCGATCCAGTTTGAGTCGGTCAGGTTCCTGAAATTTGACGGGGTCTCTATTGGCGGCTCCCAAACAAATCGTAATGGGGTCGCCCGATTTAATGTTGCGACCATCCATAGTGATGTCTTCAGCAGCCATTCTCACTACAATTTGCGTGGGCGCATCGTAGCGAAGTAATTCTTCGATGGCTATTGTCAAGCTGTTTCCTGTTATTAACTTCCTGGTCAAGGCATTGTGTTTGATCAAGTGGAACAGGGCTAATTCTATGGAGCCGGCAGTGGTCTCCTCCCCAGCGATAAATAGAAAATAACAATTAGCGATGAGCTCTGCATGCGGAATTTGCTTTGTCTCTTTATTAAGTTGCAACAGTCTGCTCAATAATCCATCATCGGGTTTTTTGAGTTTTTGCGCTGCATGCTTTTCAAAATAAGCGACAAACTCCCTGGCCGCTTTTTCCATGCCCTCAATTTGCCTGAAGGTGAGATAGATATCCAATGATTGTATCATTTGGTGGGAGAGCCCTTCGAGGTATTGGTAATCACTTACGGGCAATCCCAAAATGCGAGCCATGGTCATGGCGGGTAAGGGCGTGGCAACATCCGTGACCAACTCAAGGTTGGAGGAGTCAATGTTGGCCAGTAAGGTGTTAATATTTTCGTTAATAATCTGATCTACTTCCCGATTGTTCCATGCCTGCATAATGAATTTGCGAAGCAAGGTGTGGTCAGGCGGATTTTTAAAGACCACAAAAGACTTCATGGCCTCCACGATGACGGAGAAGGCTTCCCATTTGTCCATATGTTGAGTAGAAGCCTTTTCCAACCAGGCAGCACGGTTGCCCACTATAAATGCGGTGTCTTTGAGAATTTGTTTGGCATCTTCATAGCGCGTGATCACCCACTCACCCGTTCGGGTGCGATGGATGGGATCTTTTTCCCTGAGTTCCCTGTACATGGGATAGGGATTGAGGATGTTTTCTTTAAGAAATGGTTTCCAGGGTGAATCCATTTTACCTGTCTTTGCCCCGCACGCCCCAGTAGTCTGCCTCTTTGGTGGTGATGGCCATCACCTCCTGATCTTTATCCGGATTAAGTATAGCAGGTCTTTTTTGGTTGGGCAGTATTCTTACATCATAGATTTCGTCCACATTGTTCTCATATTTGATGTAACCCGCCAAACTCATCTTGGGGATATACAAAATAACTATGCCACTGTAAATGGATTTTTTGGATACCGGCAGGTTCTGAAATGCCTGGGAGGTTTCTCTCAATTTGGATAAGCCAATGAACAGGTAGTCGCCAATCCGATCCATACCCCGGGTGAAACCATCCAAAGATTTAATCACATCATACTTCCCCGTAGCAGGATTCACTTTTACAAGTTCTCCGGTGCCGGAAAGCAGCACGTACAACTCACCATCAATCAGTCGGGGTGAATGGGGCATGGAGAGACCCTCACAGATGATTTTGTTTTGATCCACATCCATCACAATACCTCCGGTGGCTTTGGTAGCACGCCAACCACCTTCCTGGTCAGAATTACCCAAGGCCGTAACGTACTTGGGTTTATTGTTTTCTAAAGCAACTCCATTAAGATGACATTGATCAGTCGGTTCTGATTTGCTAATGAAGTAAGGCTTCCATTGCGGCTGGAAACTGTACGCATCATCAATGGTAGCCAGTACTGAGAACCGGGTGTTGACCGCCCACAATTGATCTTTGACAAAATGCAGGTCATGAATATCATTTTCCCCAGTGAAGTATTGAGTTCGGGGAAGGTACAGGGCATCATAAGTCTTTGGGAACTTGGGATAGTTGGGTGCCATACCCTTGGCATTGCGTAGCACCAACACCGAACGGGCGGTAGCGATAGCCAACTTATCAGGCCCAACCGCTATGCCCATGGGTTTTTCAAAATTACGAGGGAGCTGTACCAGGTGTTCCTTGTCCTGGGCGCTGATGAAAATAACCTTCCCAGCCTGGTAGGTGGATATGGCGATGGTGGCATTCAGCCCCTCCAGTATTTCCGGAGCGGTGGGTGAGAAGGTACAACTAAAGGGGGGGAGGGGTCCGGCCATTTTATTATCTTAGGAGCTCCCAAAATACAAAGGATTGGCCTCACCCAAAAATCCTCTAGGTCGGTTCCAGATTAGCCAGTCTATCCCAATAAAAAATCAGTGCGATCTTATTCTCGTAAACTCCAATTTGACAAGTGTGCGGTACGATCTGACTTTGATACAGTCCAATCCCACAACCATTCGGTGCAGTATGACTTTCATGCACTGCCATCTGACAGTAAACCAGCGCAAGCTTTTTTTCATACAATTGGATATGAAAACTAAACGGTTATAGGACGGAAGTTACTTCCACGCAAAACAAAACAACTGAAAACTTCAATTTTTAGCTATTGGCTATCGCTTAAGCGTTAAATATCCAGAAAGCGCTGGTGTGCCACTGGCAAATGATATCTTATAAAAGTAAACCCCGCTTGGCAAGTCCTTTCCATCATCGCTCTTTCCGTTGAAGTGCTTGGCCGGATTGGTGCTGTCGTAGTTCTCCATTTCGAACACCTTATCCCCCCAGCGATTGTAGATGGATACTTTGTTCTGTGGCTCAATAAATTGGATATTATTTATCTTGAAGTAATCATTAAATCCATCACCATTGGGTGACATGCCATTATGAACAGTAATCTCTCCATCGACTTCAATTGATAAATCTATCTGCGCACAAGCACCTGATAAATCGCAAACCTGAATGGTCAATTGATCAGTTCCCGCAAAGGGTGTGGCTGAATAATCAATGGTTAAATCATAGTTGCTATCGAAGGTGGCGGGTGCGGTACTGGTGGGACCTGTAAGGATTGAAATAGCATTAAAATCAATGTTGTCATTTAGATCTGAAAAATAAGTACTGAAGGGTATAGTCACACTTTGTCCTGCAACACTGGCAAGTGGAGAGGAGGGTGGTGTGATCACAGGAGGAGCATTAGCAATAGTTACAGATACAATGCCAACGCTGCAGGAGCCACACTGATTGCAGATTTGATACTCGAAAGAATCTGCACCAATAGTTCCGGTTGAAGCAATATAATCAATGGTATTGTTTCCCAGCACGGTTACTGATCCTTTCACTGGGTTCTGTAAAATAGTGATCGCAATGATATCACCAGTGTTGATCGTTGAGGTGGCCAGCACATCCACATTAAAGGCTTGACTAACCGCTGGCTGAATGGAAGGTGTTCCGGCTACAATTGGAGGGACAATGGTGACTATCAATTGATCAGCAACTTGTGGGCACACACCGCTGCCATCAACCGTTAAGGTGAGGGTTACTGTACCTGCTGTGATATCCGATGCACTTGGGGAATAAGTACTATTCAAATTGTTAGGGGTTGAAAATGTACCAGTGCCGGAAGTGCTCCACATGGGATTACTGGCATTTGCACTCATGGTGCCAGTAAGTCCAACCGTGTTTGTTGGACAGAGGGTTATGTCCGTACCTGCGTTAACCGAGGCGGCTCCATCGATGGTAATGACTACTTGAGACGTGGCTGCCGCACAAGGTCCGGCTCCATCTGGATCTTCGGTAGTCAATGTGAGGGTTATGCTTCCGGTACTGATATCGCCAGCGCCTGGACTGTAAACAGGTGTAAGGATGTTGGTGTTATCGAATATCCCATCACCTGCTGTTGACCAGGCAGGGCTTATGGCATTGGTTATTGTCCCCGATAGTGATACTGCCGTTCCTTCACAAATGGATTGATTCGATCCGGCATTAGCAGTGGGAGGGGATGAGCAAGTTGCTACTGTGATCACACCTGTAATCGGAAATGTAAATGTTCCTTCGTCCGCATCATCACTGGCGATGGTTACTGTCTCATTGAACGTCCCTGCAGTGGCACCACTTAATTGTATGTCCAATGTTTGATTGAGGCCACCGCCAATAGATGCCGGTGGCACGGTGAGTAAACTGTATGCCGTACCGCTAATGGTAATGGAAGTGATATTAAGTGCGCTGGAGCCTTGATTTTCTATAGTAAACTGTCGCGTGAGATTACTTCCTTGTGTGCCCGTGCCAAAATCCAGTGCGGTAACCTGTCCATCGAATATTTCTACGCCAGTGGTGGTGGCACCTTCGAACACCGCAATTTCACCCCCGACACATAATTGTCCAGCATCATCGATTGTCCAGCCATAGGTACTTATCAAATTTGAATGAGCAACTGCCCCGGCACAATAGAATAATCCACTTGCTCCCAGGTTTTGAAAAGTTGGAGTAGTGGCAAGTGCTTCCCAACCAATTAAAGTTTGATCATAATTGCTAACAGACAAACCTGCTCCACTCAGCATACTCCCCAAATTTGTTGCATTACTTATATCCCAATTGCCTAAATTTTGATTGAAAGAAGATGCGTCCTCAAACATGAATCGAAATGAATTTCCATTGCTTACATTCCATCCACTAATATCCTGGTTGAAGGCAATTGCAGTTAAAAACATGCTATTAAAATTGGTAACTGAACTCACATTCCAGCCTCCAATATCTTGGTTGAATAAAGATGCCCCTGAAAACATATTTCTGGCGTTGGTCACATTACCAACATCCCATGAGCCTATGGCTTGATTAAAAGAGATGGCATTCTCAAACATGTATGACATATCAACTGCATTACTGACGTCCCAATTGTCCAGTGGTTGATTAAAAGCTGAAGCTTGGTAAAACATGAGACTAAAATCAGTCACGTTGCTCACATCCCACATGTTGATATTACTATTGAAATTAGTACACAGCATAAATATGCCTCCCAGGTCTGTAACCGCAGATAAATCGGGTGTATCAGGGGCTGTAAACACCAGGTTAGTGCACCCCCTGAAAGCACTGTTGAATGATGCCCATGACATACCGCCCCATTGTTCAACTGTTCTAATTTTTATAGCATTAACGGCTCCTACATTAAAATAGATAGCAGGAAAAGTACCTGAAATATCGACTTGATAAGTATCTCCATTTGTCAATCCGGTTATTGTTAAATCCCCGGTTTGACCTGAGACATACCCGTCACCAACACCTGCATTAGTTAGGTTTTTCCACTTGACGTTGTAATTATAAGTAAAGCTTATGCTGTTTGTTGGAATGATTATTTGCCCATCGGTAGTTTGCCACGTTGTGATAAAGGGTGGGGGAGCGTTTTCATAAAGTATTGCGGAGGTGGAGGAAGGGTCAATTGTGCTTTCTCCGGCAACCAAAAGATCAAGGTCACCATCTCCGTCAAAATCTCCCCAATCGGCTAACCCCGTAAAATAAACCGTTTGTAATCCCGCATTGATATCGGTAAAAACGTTTCCACCATCATTTCTAAAAATATTGGTAATCTCAGTACCTGTTGAATAGTCGTTTCCGGTGATTATTAAGTCTAAGTCCCCATCGCCATCAAAGTCACCCCATCTAGTAGATCCCTCAGAAGTTGTCGGAAGTCCAGCATTAATGTCAGTGAAAACTCCTCCGGCATTATTGAAAATACTGGTAATGGTTAATACCGGACCATCACCCATTAACAACAAATCCAGATCCCCATCATTGTCATAATCACCCCAATCGGTGTCGCCCCAGGCTACATTAGGCAATCCTGCTCCGTGATCTGAGAAAATTCCTCCATTGTTATCATAAATGATAGTATATCTATTTATAAAATCAGCATCGAATCCGGTCATGACTAAATCCAAATCTCCATCAGCATCATAATCACCCCAATCTACCGAGCCATTATATAATGGCAGAAGACCAGCTCCAATGTCTGTAAAAACCCCACCATTGTTTTGATAAATGGTGGATGAAATTAAGTCAGCGCCAAAAGCAGGATTGGCATACCTTCCAATTACGACCAAATCCAGATCCCCATCGTTGTCGTAGTCACCCCAATCCAACGCAGCATAATCAACTCCTTGTAGGGGTATTCCGCTATCCGTAAACACACCCGCATTGTTTTCATAAATTGTTGTGGTCCTGGTTGTACCCGTGTCATCCACACCAGCCACAACCACGTCCAGGTCACCATCATTGTCATAATCGCCCCACTCTGCTGTGCCAAAAAAGACGCCAGTTAATACTGCCCCAATGTCTGTAAATGTTCCACCCGAGTTGTTGTAAATAATGGCGCTTGCTGTATAGCTCGGATCAAAACCGACTACGATAAGGTCTAAATCACCGTCTCCATCATAGTCACCCCAATCGAATTGACCATCAGCCATTCCCTGAATTCCGGCAGTTGGTCTTTCCAGAAATGCGCCTTCAAATGGCCCGCTAGCTGCGATGAAACTGAATGATCTGGCAATAGCTACTTCTCCTCCAGTACCCAATACAGAGGCATTGACCACTACTGTAATTTTCTCACCAGCTTTAAAGGGGATACTTGGGTCAAATACTACAATTGAAATGTCAGCGCCATTGGAAAATGTACCTTGAAATTGTCCTGACTGGCTACCTATGATTTTAATGTTGTCATCATATACTTCATTAGCGTTGGTACTGTTGATGTGTACCGATATCAAATCAATGTCCGTGTCAAAATCGAGTTCTATGTTTACATTAACAGGCACATTGTTGGCATTGGCCATAGGCGTTGATGAGAAGGTCATCTGAGCAAACGCACCGTTGCCTAAAAGGATGACAAATCCTGCCATCAGGCAAGATGGTATCATCGATTTGAAGGTATTATTAAGGAAGTCTTTCATGCAATAATCGCGTTTGCTTATTAGGTAATCATTTTGCCAATCTTAAAAATGGAACTTTTTGTCGCAAAAACCTTCTAAAAGTTGTGTTAATTGCCAGTTGAATCTGATAATGCGGTATGGGTAACATCTCAACAGTTATTATTTTATTGGCCATCGTCACCGCATTGGCGCAGGTTACCGACCGCATACGGGTGCCGTATCCGGTGATGTTAGTGCTGGCCGGCATCGCCATCGGATTAATTCCAGGTCTCCCCATCGTATCACTCGATTCGGATGTTGTCTTTCTTTTATTCTTACCTCCCGTGCTGTATTCCGCAGCGTGGAATACCTCACTTACCGATTTTACAGAATCAATACGTCCTATATCGATGCTGGCCTTCGGGTGTGTCTTATTCACTACCACATTGGTTGGAGTAGTGGCGCATTATTTTATTCCAGGTTTCGGATGGGCCGAATCATTTGTGTTGGGCGCCATCATCTCGCCTCCGGATGCGGTGGCAGCTACGGCAGCTACTAAGGGATTGAAATTGCCTAAGCGGATCATCACCATTTTGGAAGGGGAGAGTTTGGTCAACGATGCCACCGGACTTATTGCATACCGTTACGCCATTGCTGCGGTAGCGACCGGCACTTTTATTTTTTGGCTGGTCGCTATCAATTTTTTATATGTAGCCATCATGGGTACTTTGATGGGATTACTGGTAGGGGTAGTCTTTAGGTGGATTCATAAGATCACGCCCAATAATGCCATTACGGATACTACATTTACTTTGCTGGCACCCTTTACAGCCTATTTGCTGGCTGAGGAAATTCATACATCGGGTGTACTCAGCGTGGTTGCTTGCGGACTCTTTCTCAGTTACTATTCTTCCGAGATATTTGATCACGGCACCCGCTTGCAGGCAAGAGCGGTGTGGGAAACGGTTATTTTTTTGGTGAATGGAATCATTTTCATTTTAATCGGTCTGCAATTGCCCGTTATTTTAGAGAATATTAGCAATCACTCATTGGGCAACCTGCTATGGTATGGGGCCATCATTAGCATAGCTACGATTGTTGTACGTTTAATATGGATTTACCCTGGCGCCTACCTGCCCAGGTGGCTCAGCAAAGGCATCCGGAAAAAGGAAGCTCGTCCTTCATTTGGAGGCGTAACCATAGTAGGCTGGGCCGGTATGAGAGGCGTTGTCTCACTGGCAGCTGCTTTGGCTTTGCCATTGACTATTGGCGATGGCATTCCGTTTCCACACCGCGACTTAATCATCTTTCTGACCTTCTGCGTGATTTTCGCAACGCTGGTTTTGCAAGGACTTACCTTACCTGTCTTGATTCGATGGTTCAAAATAAAGGATGATGGAAGTCACGCCATACATGACAGGGAAGCGAGGCTGCAAATTGCTTTTTCTGTGATTGAGCACATTGAAATGAACTATGGTCTATTACCAGATGAAGTATTGAACCAAATCAAATCCAAATACGAAATTCGGATTCAACGCATTCAAAAGGATACTTCCAACCAGAAGATGACAGATGAAGAAATTCAGGAATTTTTAAGAATTCAAAAAGAACTCTTGCGTAAAGAGCGGGATGAAATTAAAAAATTAAGAAAGGAAAGGAAGTTGGCAGAAGAAGTCCTTCGTAAAATCGAATACGAACTCGACCTGGAGGAAAGTCGCTTGATGATGGAACTGGAATAGATTTCAAATTCAAGATTCAAAATTAACAATTGCTAATCTTAAATTTTGAATCTGAAATCTTAAATCATCTTAGCAAAACTCGTCAAACACCTGCACCAAATGCTCTCCAATCATTTGCGCGTTGCGACCTTCGATGTGATGACGTTCAACAAAGTGCACCAGCTCACCATCTTTAAATAGAGCAATAGAAGGTGAAGAAGGAGGGTAGGGCAACGTGTACTGACGTGCCTTCGCTACAGCCTCAACGTCCGCTCCGGCAAATACAGTTGTCAAATGATCCGGTTTCTTTGCGCTGTTTTGTACAGCCCACTTCACGCCTGGTCTTGCAGCACCTGCTGCACATCCGCACACAGAGTTGATGACCAAAAGAGTCGTGCCTTTCTGATCCTTCAATTCTTGATCTACCTCTTCCGGTGTTTTAAGCTCTTTAAAACCGACTGCTGTCAGATCGGTACGCATGGGGGCTACTAATTGTTCGGGGTACATATTTATTTATTATTTAGTCAAAATTATTTAATCCATTTATCCTTGATGCTGGAGACTCGATGCGAGTATCCAGCATCCAGTTTACATAAATCCAAGTTCCAGCTTAGCTACTTCACTCATCATCTCTTGTGTATAGGGAGGATCAAATGTCAGCTCCACTTTAACGTCATTGACGCCTTCAATTTCTTTTATCCTTTGCTCTACTTCTCCGGGTATCACTTCTGCGGAAGGGCAGGAGGGAGAAGTCAGTGTCATTAACACATATACGTTATTAACCGGATACACATTGATTTCGTAAATCAATCCCAATTCAAAAACGTCCACTGGAATTTCGGGATCGTAAACCGTCTTAATGGCAGCTACCACTTTTTCCCGTAAATCAGGGGTGCCTGCTTCTTTTTCTATCGTTTGATTTTTGTCCTGTTCGCTCATTTCAATTCTAACTGGGTTTTAAAAGCCAAAGCATACAACCTGATTTGCCTGATCATGGCCGCAAAACCATTGGAACGCTGTGTTCCTATGAATCGTTCCATCCCAATTTTGCCCATAAAGTTAAGATCAGCGTTTAAAATATGCTCAGGCGTCTGCCCTGAAAATATTCTTAAAAGCAAGCTTACTAGCCCTTTGGTGATGGCCGTATTGCTATCTGCTGAAAAGTAAACCCGGTCATCTTCAAGTCTGGCGGATAGCCAAACTTTGGATTGGCATCCTTTCACAATATTGTCTTCTGTTTTTTCCTCGTCTTTCATGAGGGGCAGTTTCTGACCCAACTCCATTATATATAGTACTGTCATCTCTGAGTCCCCGTCTAATAGGTCAAACTCGCTGATAATCTCATCTTGTATTTCGGCAATGGAATTCAAGGCTTTAGAAAATTGATAATTCGCGTAATTCCTTCAACTAAACTGTCAATTTCTTCTTTAGTATTGTAAACCAGAAAAGAGGCTCTCGCAGTTCCTTCAATGCCAAATCGATCCATGAGAGGTTGCGTACAATGGTGACCTGTTCTCACAGCAATACCGCGGGCATCGAGCATTTGACCTACATCAAAATGATGAATGCCATCAATCACAAATGAAACCACGCTCACTTTTTGTTTTGCAGTACCAATAATCTGAACGCCTTTAATTTGACTTAGTTTTTCTGTTGCGTAATTGAGCAACTCGTTTTCGTATTGAGCGATGTTCTCCTTCCCTAATTCATTTACAAAGGTGATCGCCTCGTGAAAGGCAACCACATCTGCAATATTGGGCGTGCCAGCCTCAAACTTATAAGGTAAATCGTTGTAGGTGGTCTTGGCAAAAGTGACATCCTTTATCATTTCGCCACCACCCATATATGGGGGCATCTTTTCCAGTAGTTCTTTTTTACCATAAAGTAATCCCACTCCTGTCGGGCCATACATTTTGTGAGAGGACACACAGTAGAAGTCTGCATCCAGAGCCTGGACATCGATAATTAAGTGAGCTGCTGCTTGCGCTCCATCAATTAAAACCACGGCACCAACGTCATGGGCAAGCCTGATCATTTCCTTAATGGGGTTGATCGTCCCTAAGCTATTGCTCGCATGATTGATAGCTACCAATTTGGTTTTATGGGTCAGCAATGCTTTGTATTGTTCCTGATCAATTTCTCCTGAGTTGTTGACGGGAATTATTTTAAGATTGGCTCTCTTGTTTTCACACAACATCTGCCAGGGCACAATATTGCTGTGATGCTCAAGTTCGGAAATGATAATCTCATCGTCTTCATGGATAAATGCCTTTCCGTAACTTGATGCTACCAGGTTTATGCTTTCTGTTACCCCTCTGGTGAAAATGATTTCCTCTACATGTTGAGCGCCCAGGAATTTTTGAGCAGCTTCGCGAGTGTCTTCATAGGCTTTGGTTGCCTTCTCTGCCAGGGTGTGAATTCCTCTGTGTATATTCGCGTTGTAACCCTCGTAGTAGGCAGTGAGTTTATCAATAACCCGCTTGGGTTTTTGTGAGGTGGCTGCATTGTCGAGGTAGGCGAGGGGTTTGCCATTTACCTGCTGATGAAGAACTGGAAATTCTTTCCTTATCTTATCTATATCCAATTTAGCAGGTGACGTAACATTCATCTTAAAAACTTTTATGAAGCTTTGCTGAAACCAAATTGTCCAAATAGGTTTTTAATTCTTCATCTTTGATGGCTTCCAACACCTCACCGGCAAAGGCAGACAAAAGCATGGCCTTGGCAGTAGGTTTTGGAATCCCTCTCGACTGTAAATAAAATAATGCCTCCGTATCCAATTGGCCAGTAGTGCAACCATGAGAACACTTCACATCATCTGCCCAAATTTCCAATTGAGGCTTGGTATTGATGGTCGCTGTTTCTGACAACAATATATTTCGGTTGGATTGGAAAGCATTGGTCTTTTGAGCGTGCGGCCTCACGTAGATTTTACCATTAAATACACCCTTTGATTTTCCATCCATCAACCCTTTGTATAATTCATTGCTAAATGAATTGGGCTTTTTATGATCAACAGCAGTGTGATTGTCTACAAGCGTATCTCCATCTATTAGATAGAGTCCATAAAAATGAGATTCACATCCTTCTCCATCAATAAGGATATTAAGGTTGTTACGAATGAGTTTTCCATTCAAAGTAAATGTATAAGTGTCTGCCCTGCTTGCATTATGCTGCTGAATGGTTGTGTTGTTAACCTGAATAAGTTGTCCCGGGTCATTCTGAATTTTGGTATATTCGAATGATGCATTGTCACCTACAATGATGTCTTCATTGAACGTGTGAAAGATGGAATGAGCTCCCACGGAATTTGTCTTTTCAATCATTCTAAAATTAGCACTGGGCTCCACATTGACAAAAAGCCTGGTGTGTAATGCTATCTTAGCATCATTGGCATCGAAAAGGTGGTACACGACCAGCGGCTTTTCTACCTTCGTGTTTTTAGGGACGTTCACAAATAATCCGGCCTGCCATTGAGCGTTGTTGAGCAGTGCAAATGGATCTGCGGAGGCATTGGCTTTTGAAAGTTGATCAATAATTAGACGCGAATAAGAATCGAGCGCTTCAGAAAGTGGTTGGATGGTGACCTTTATACTATTATCAAGTTGAGATAAGGTACTGTCGTACGATCCATTTACAAATACCACACAGTGCCCGCGGTCTGCTTCATCAATTAATCCGGCCAGGTTCTCTGCGGTAGCAGGGCAGATGCTTGCAATTTCCCTTGGCTCAAATTGCCTGGCGAGCAATTTGGTAATGGGAGTAAACTTATATTCCTCACTCTTTGATTCAGGAAGACCGATACTGATCAATTTTTCAAGCGCAATCTTTCGTTGATCTGCAGCTGTTTTAAATTGAGCTGGATCAATTGTACGAATAAGATCTTTTGTAAAACTATTTTTTTCTACGGCTACACTCATAATCAGGCAGTCTCCAATTCGTTTTTAATCCAGTCGTAACCCTTCTCTTCCAGTTCAAGTGCCAGGTCTTTGTTGCCTGACTTTACGATTTTGCCTTTGTACAATACGTGTACGTAGTCAGGCACGATGTACTCCAATAATCTTTGGTAGTGGGTTACCACAATAGTAGCGTTGTCTTTAGTGCGAAGTTTATTTACTCCGTTTGCCACAATCCGCAAGGCGTCAATATCAAGACCAGAATCGGTTTCATCCAGGATAGCCAGCTTGGGTTCCAGCATGGCCATCTGAAAGATTTCGTTTCTCTTTTTTTCTCCACCAGAAAAACCTTCATTGAGAGAGCGATTAAGCAAGGATTGATCAATCTCAACTAATTTAATTTTCTCTTTCATTTTGGTAAGAAAGGAGACGGCATCCAACGTATCCTGGCCTCGATACTCCCTGATTTTATTGAGCGCAGTCTTCATGAAGTTTACTGTACTTACACCAGGAATTTCAACGGGATATTGAAATGCCATGAATATTCCTTCGCGTGCCCGGTCTTCAGGGTTCATTTCCAAAAGGTTTTTGCCCAAAAATTCCACTGAACCTTCAGTCACTTCAAAATCCTCACGACCTGCCAGCACGGAAGCTAATGTGCTTTTACCTGATCCATTGGGTCCCATGATGGCGTGTACCTCCCCTGGCATTACTTCCAGATTTATACCATTAAGGATGGATTTTTCTTCTACGCGAGCATGTATGTTCTTTATTTTTAACATTACTTATTTTAAAATTTAGAATGATGATTGGAGATCTTATGATTGGAGATTTTGCATTTAATTCTAAAATCACTGATCTAAAATCTGAAATTTATTTAACCAACACTTCCCTCAAGGGTCAATGCCAACAGCTTTTGTGCTTCAACAGCAAACTCCATTGGCAATTGTTTCAATACTTCTTTGGCATAACCATTTACAATGAGTGCTACTGCAGCCTCCTCATCAATTCCTCTTTGCAGACAATAGAAAATTTGATCTTCACCAATTTTTGATGTCGTAGCCTCATGTTCTACGTGGGCACTCTTATTTTCCACATCGATATACGGAAAGGTGTGTGCGCCACATTGATCACCCATTAGCAGCGAATCGCACTGTGAAAAGTTACGTGCGTTTTCGGCCCGCTTCAGGATATGCACTTGACCCCGGTAGCTGTTTTGTGATTTGCCCGCAGAGATTCCTTTTGACACGATTCTGGATCGTGTATTTTTACCGATGTGAATCATCTTGGTTCCGGTATCAGCTTGCTGGTAATTGTTGGTGACGGCAACAGAGTAAAACTCTCCGTTGGAGTAATCACCTTTAAGAATACAAGACGGATACTTCCACGTAATGGCGGATCCTGTCTCGACTTGCGTCCAGGAAATCTTAGAGTGGTCACCGGCACACAATCCGCGTTTGGTAACAAAATTGTAAATTCCACCTTTACCATTTTTATCGCCAGGGTACCAGTTTTGAACTGTGGAGTATTTGATCTCCGCATCTCTCATGGCGTAGAGTTCGACCACGGCAGCATGCAATTGATTTTCATCGCGCATGGGTGCCGTACAACCTTCCAGGTAGCTAACGTACGAGGCTTCTTCAGCTACAATTAAGGTTCTTTCAAATTGCCCAGTATTAGCAGCATTGATTCTAAAGTATGTAGATAACTCCATGGGGCATCTCACACCTTTGGGTATATAACAGAAGGAACCATCTGAAAAGACGGCCGAGTTTAATGCAGCGAAATAGTTATCATTTGGAGGAACGACTGATCCCAAATATTTCTTCACCAACCCGGGATGCTCTCTTACGGCCTCACTGAATGAGCAAAAAATGACACCCAACTCACCCAACTTCTCCTTGAAAGTGGTGGCTACCGATACGCTGTCAATGACAGCATCAACGGCTACTCCGGTGAGGCGCTTTTGTTCGGTAAGCGATATTCCCAGTTTCTCAAAAGTTTTGATCAATTCAGGATCTACCTCATCCAGACTATTGGGTTGTACTTTTTGCTTGGGGGCTGAATAATAAATGATGTCCTGATAGTTGATTTCCGGGTACTTCACATTGGGCCATTGTGGCTCTTTCATGGTGGTCCAGTGCCGATATGCTTTTAGTCTCCATTCCAACAGCCAGGCAGGCTCGTTTTTCTTGGCAGAAATAAACCTGACGGTATCCTCATTCAAGCCTTTGGGCGCGCTATCGCTTTCCAGGTCCGATGTCCATCCATGTTCATATTCTCTGGAGGTAAAGTGCTCCAGTACCTGATTGTCTTTACTCATGTCGTCTATTTAGACTAATTTTAAATAATCCTCAAAAATACTAACAAAAATCATGTTTTAAGGTTCAAAATGCCCTTTTTATTATTCCGATAACTTGAGATTTCGGTTCAGGCTTTCTTCGAGTGATATGATGGTTTCGGTTCGATCGATGCCTTCTACTTGCTGCATTTTGTCATGCAAAACCGCTTTGAGGTGATTGGTATCACGACAGTGGATTTTGATGAACATGGAGTAGTTGCCCGTGGTGTAGTGGACGCTGGTAATTTCCGGTATGGCCTTCAGCTTTTCCAGCACAGAGTCATATAACCCACTCTTTTCCAGGTAGATGCCTATAAAGGCCATGACTCCATAACCCAGTTTGTCGTAATTGATCTGCAGCGTGTTTTTCTCTACTATACCTGCTTCTTCCAGTTTATGCATCCTCACGTGGACCGTTCCCTGTGAAACATGTACTAATTTGGCTACCTCTGTATAGGGTTTTTTGGCATCCATCATGAGGATGTCCAATATTTTCCGATCCGTATTATCAATTACATAATTTTTAGACATAAAGCCAATGTTGTTTTATGTTTTATATGGAATAGTCGCAATATATTATAAATAGTGTAAATATTGATTGATATGTTTGAAAAATTTACCATATTCAATTTACTTTGTTGAAATAATTAACAATGAGGGTAGCGGAAACACAGGGGAGTGTTACCCAATTTCGTTCTTAAACAATGTAGGGTGTTGAAACTGGCAGACAAGCCCTCCTGTCTCGGGGGTGGAGAGCAAAGGATAAACGCAGGATAATGGGTTGACCACTAAAAGGTTTTTTCTTGTCCTGTAGCTAACTTCTCCGTGGAGGTTCGAACCCTCCCTCTACAGCTAAGCCTCGGTTGATTGACCGGGGCTTTTTTATTATATTTAATCATGCGGTATAGCTGGACATTTATCCTGATACTGTCTCTGGGTTGCGATTTATTTGATGAATTGGATAAGTCACCACCCCATCCTTTTCCTGATCAGGTACCTGTGTTCGAATTTAGCTATACGAATAGTATCACTCAGGCTGGATGGATTCGGTATAGAAATCATTGTACCAGTATTGTCAGCTTCAAGTGGTATTTGGGGTTTAATGATCAGAACGGTAAGGAAGCCATTTCTTACAGCTATGCACCTAAGGTTCAATATCCACAAAACGGAACATACCGTGTGATCGTGCAAGGAATTGATATCAATGACAAAATGCATGAAAAAATCCTGTCGGTTCAGGTCTCCAATTACTGATCGACCTGTTTCAGTTTGAGTTCCTCATTTTTTTCACCTAATTAGTTGGCAAATCAAATAAGCATGACTGATTTTCCATGGTTTAAGAGTTACCCCCCGGGAACTCCACAAGAAATTGGAGCGTACGAGTATTCGTCACTTATCGAAATGTTTGACACTTGTTGCGAGCAATATGGTGATAGGATTGCATTTGAAAACTTTGGAGTTAAACTGACTTTTGCTGAGCTTGACCAACACGTCACCCATTTCGCTTCATTCCTGCAAAATGACCTAGGACTTCAGAAGGGAGATCGAATCGCCATCCAAATGCCAAACCTGCTTCAATTCCCGATCGCATTTTTTGGGGCAATCAAGGCCGGGCTGATCGCAGTAAATACCAATCCGCTGTACACTCCTCCTGAGATGAAACATCAGTTCAATGATGCTGGGGTATCGGCTGTGGTAATCGTGGCCAACTTTGCGAAACAATTGGAAGATATTAAAGATGAAATTGCCGCCAGGCATATCATCGTTACCCACATGGGAGATATGTTGGGAGTAGTAAAGGGCAGCATTGTTGACTTTGTAGTTAAGTACGTGAAGAAGTTGGTGCCTTCATTCCATATTCCTAATGCCATATCATTTAATTCAGCTTTAAAAAGGGGAAGCCAACAGGCCTATGTCAAACCTCAAATGGATATCGAGGATGTGGCCGTTTTGCAATATACAGGAGGTACAACGGGCATTTCGAAAGGAGCTCAACTATCACACCGTAATTTGATTGCACACAACCAGATGATCAAGCATTGGTTCAGGCTTTACATGAGACCTGATGGTGAGGATATAGTGATTACTGCCATCCCCATGTATCACATATTTGCGCTCACGGTCAATGGGCTGCTCATGTTTAACACTGGTGTAAAGAATGTGTTGATCACCAATCCAAGAGACATGCCTGGTTTCGTGAAGGAAATGGGCAAACACAAATTTTCGATCATTACTGGGGTCAACACACTGTTTAATGGGCTGCTGAATAATCCGGATTTTAAGAATTTGGATTTTTCCAGGTTAGCCGGAGCTGTAGGCGGGGGAATGGCCGTGCAAGACGCAGTGGCAGAGCGATGGGAAGCTGTAACGGGCAAACCATTGGTGGAGGGTTATGGGTTGAGTGAAACATCGCCAGTGCTGTGTGTTAATCCACTGGATGGAAATCATAGAAGGGGGTTTATCGGTATACCGGTACCCAGCACGGAGGTAGCTATCTTTGACAATGCGGGTAATCAGTTGCCTCAGGGTGAGACCGGAGAAATTTGTGCGCGTGGTCCACAGGTGATGCGGGGTTACTGGGAAAAAGACAACGCGGATGTCTTCTATCCGGGTGGTTGGTTCAAGACAGGAGACATCGGTCTGATGGATGAAAAAGGGTTCTTTAAGATTGTTGATAGAAAGAAGGACATGATTAAGGTTTCGGGATTCAATGTATTCCCTAATGAGATCGAAAATGTGATTGCAAGTAATCCTAAAGTGCTGGAGGTGGCGGCCATTGGCATCCCCAATGAGCGTTCCGGAGAGGCGATCAAGGTCTACATTGTAAAAAAAGACCCTACTCTGACCAAGGAGGAGTTAATTGACTTTTGCCATCAAAGTTTAACGAATTACAAAATTCCACGTTTCGTAGAATTCATAGATGAACTTCCTAAATCGAACGTGGGCAAAATTTTAAGGAGAGCACTGAGAGAAAGGCACGAAGCTGCCACACAATAGTCGATTGCATACCATCATTTGCGGCATTACCGGCATACTATTTGGTTACCATTAAAGCAGGTGCATTATTCAATTAAGGAATTATGCTCCAACTCAATAATTTATTGCCAATCTGACGGCAACTGATCAAAAATAGTGTCAAATTTGTTTATCTAATAAGATATCAAAGCCATATGCAGGCCAAGAAAAAACTATCGACCCAGGAAAAAGCCCTTCAAATCAACTTGAAAAGAGAAGTCTATGGTTCGTTTGCAGAAATTGGTGCAGGGCAGGAAGTAGCGGCTAACTTTTTTAAGGTAGGCGGAGCATCAGGAACGGTAGCCAAAACAATGTCAGCTTATGACATGAAGTTCAGTGACGCGATCTATGGAGTATGTGATCGCTATGTTTGCGAAGACCGGCTAATCGGGATGCTTGACCACGAATACCCATTGCTGCCAGAGCGATTGCCGCATCTGATTGAGAAGACGCGTTTCTTTGCATTTGCCGATACGGTAGAGGCGTTGAATTATGAACGCACCAACCAGGGACAGGGCTGGATTGGAATCCGATTTCAGAAACGTCCGGGAAGCGAGCCCAACGATTGCGTTATTCATGTGAAGATGTATGACAATGATCCGCTGCAGCAGCAGTTTGCATTGGGAATAGTTGGCGTGAACATGATATATGCCTGCATGATGTTGGAAGATCCTGAGGAGATCATGATGTCATTGATGGATGGACTGGCGCGCAGAATCGAAGTCGATATGTTCCGCATCTCAGGACCCGACTTTGAAAAAGTTGACAACAGGCTAATGGCCATGAAACTGGTGAAGAATGGATTGACCCGGGCCGCCATGTTTGGACCGAGCGGAGAAGTAATGCAACCCTCTGAAGCCCTTTACAAGAAAAATGTATTGGTGCTGCGTGGAAGGTTCAGACCGGTAACTCATGTGAATGTAGATATGCTGTTGGCGTCACGGAGGTATTTCAAAAGAGAGCCCGATGTGGACAAAAGCAAGATGGTAGTGCTCACCGAACTTACCTTAAATGACTTAAGTCTCGATGGCAGTGTGGATGAAAAGGACTTTCTCTACAGGGCAGATATTATCTGTTCACTTGGACAAACCGTACTCATCTCTAATTATTTTGAATATTACCGCGTTGCAGAATACCTTTCAAAAATCACTCGGGGCAAAAAGATTGGGATGATTTTAGGGATTTATGCTTTGCAAAAAATATTCGAGGAGAAGACTTATGAAAATTTGAGGGGAGGTATACTGGAGAGTTTCGCGGCCTTATTCGGCAACAACATCAAATTATATATTTACCCGGCCCTGAAGAAGGATTCTGATGAATTGTATACCCTGAAGGACTTTGAAGCGACACTTCCCAATAACCTGAAGAGCCTGTTCAGGTATTTGCGTGACAATAACAAATTAGTGGATATAGAAAATGCCAATACAGATAATCTGCATATTATCTCAGACCATGTATTAGCCAAAATCAGGAAGGGTGAGCCGGGCTGGGAAAAGGCCGTGCCACATAAAGTGGAAGAGGCCATCAAAGAACATGGGCTCTTTGATTATCCGTATACACTAGAGCCAAAAATTGCTTCGTAGTTATTCTTTGCTGAGTCGTGCAAAATAGGCTTTGGCTTCTTTCATTACCCTGGGAGCAAGTATTAATCCTGATACCACGGTGGGTATAGCCATGAGGGCATAGGCGATATCAATAATATTCATCACATCCTGCATGGTAGCCACGGCCCCAAATATTACAGTGGCTAAATAAAAATAATTGTAGTAACCACCTGCCTTTACCCCGGCAATGAACGACATCGCTTTGTTGCCATAATAGCTATAAGAAAACAAGGAAGTAATTGCAAAGAAAAAGGCACAGATCAATAACAGAAACCTACCTGTGCCACCCAAGGCTCCTTCAAAGGCGTTGGCGGTTAAAGTTACGCCATTGGCTTCTGTAGTTTGCCATACGCCTGTTACCAGAATGGCAAACGCAGTTAAAGTACATACAACTATCGTGTCTATTGCGGGGCTAAGCATCGATACAAGGCCCTCCCTAATGGGCTCACTACTTTTAGATGCGCCCATGGCCATCGGAGCTGTTCCTATTCCGGCTTCGCTAGAAAAAGATGCCCTTCGTACACCACTTACTATCAGTCCTCCAAGAATGCCACCAAGGGCAGGGTCACCTCTATAATTGTCAGCAGCAAAGGCATCGGTGAAGATCATGGCAAAGACGTGTGGTACCTCAGTAATATTGGTGAAAAGGATAGCTATCACTGATCCAAAATAAATCACAATCATGATTGGTACCATGCGGCCAGCCCAGGTTCCAATGCGCTCAATTCCGCCAATGATTACTATGC
>CAYNCP010000045.1:18727-37110 GCA_964395905.1 uncultured Ohtaekwangia sp. | reverse complement strand
CAGTTGATGGCTATAAATTGGCCATGCTTTTTTGGGCTGAGGTGGTGAATTATTTTTGAAAACGATTCTTTCCCGCTGCCACTTTCTCCAGTAATCAAAACTGACATATCAGTTGGGGCAACCTGCATGGCTACCCTTACCGCGTTGTTCAAGAGCGGAGAATGGCCGATGATCCCAAACCGTTGCTTAATGCTTTGTATTTCTGATTCCTTAATTGTCATAATTTTATCCTACTATCTTACCCAGCAATGTTCCTCCGGTGCAATCGGTGATCTGCACATTTACATATTCCCCTTTCCGGTGAGTGGAAGATTCAAATACCACCACTTTATTGGAGGAGTTGCGACCTTGTAAATGCTTATCTGATTTCCTGGATTGACCTTCAATTAAAACTTTGAATACTTTTCCTACATCCATTTGGTTTCTCTCCAGCGAGTGCTCCCGTTGCTTATCAATGATCTCCTGGAGCCTGCGCCTTTTCACATCATCTGGGATATCATCTGTGAGCTTTTTAGCTGCCAGTGTGCCGGGACGCTCAGAGTAAAAAAACATGTAGGCAAAATCATATTTTACCTCGTCCATAAGGGTGAGGGTATCTTTGTGTTCTGCTTCCGTTTCTGTACAAAACCCGGTAATCATATCGGAGGAAATGCCACAATCCTCGCCCAGTATTTCCTTGATTCTCTTTACGCGCTGCAGATACCATTCACGGGTGTACCCACGATTCATCAATTCGAGTATCCGGCTGTTGCCACTTTGAATAGGCAGGTGAATATTATTGCAGATATTCTCGTGACGGGCCATGGTATAAAGTACATCATCCGTAATATCCTTTGGATGGGAAGTTGAAAAACGAATCCTCAAATCCGGATGTACGTTGGCCACCATCTCGAGCAGATTGGCGAAGTTGATCACCTGGCTGATGCCCTTTTTCTCCAGACGGGCTTTATTGTTCTCGTCCTCGCTCCATTTATAGCTATCTACATTTTGGCCTAACAGGGTAATCTCCCGATAGCCCTGATCGAACAGTGTGCGGGCTTCATTTACGATGGAATGCGGATCTCGGCTTCTTTCTCTTCCCCTGGTGAAAGGCACTACGCAAAAAGAACACATATTATCACAGCCGCGCATAATGGAAACAAATGCTGTTACCCCATTTGAATTCAGCCGTACAGGGCTGATGTCAGCGTAGGTTTCCTCTCTGGAAAGGAACGTATTTACTGCTTTGGCACCTTCATCAACCTGCCCAATCAATTGAGGCAAGTCCCTATATGCATCGGGTCCTGCTACCAGATCAACGATCTTCTCCTCTTCAAGTAAATTGGTCTTCAGCCTTTCAGCCATGCATCCGAGCACACCCACCAACAACTCAGGATTCCGCTTTTTGAACCCATGGATGTGTTTGAGCCTATGCCTGATCGTTTGTTCTGCTTTTTCCCTGATAGAGCAGGTATTCAAGAATATAAGATCTGCCTGATCAATTTCAGAAGTGGTATCAAATCCTTCTTTGGCAAGAATGGAAGCCACGATCTCGCTGTCAGAGAAATTCATCTGACAGCCGTAACTTTCGATATATAATTTGCGTGCTTTTCCTGTGCTAATATCGGGGGTCACCTTGACTTCGCATTGTGTGCTGTCGGAATTCGCCAAAACCTCAATATCCTGTATCAAATTCTCCATTAATCACATTTGAGGACGCAAATTTAATGGTTTTAGTCTTAAAAAGTGACATCTTGTCATGTTCTTAATTGAGAATTCCTTTTTTGAAGCTCATTTGGCGCACAACGAGTAGCTTTACATCAAATTTTAAGTAAAATGGCCATAATTAAGTCACTAAGAGGCTTTACGCCAAAAATGGGAGAAAACTGCTTTTTAGCTGAGAATACCGTGGTGGTTGGGGATGTTACCATGGGCGATAACTGTACGGTTTGGTTTAATGCGGTTGTGCGGGGCGATGTAAACTCAATCACCATTGGGAACAATACCAATATTCAGGATGGCGCTGTGATCCATTGCACCTATGAGAAGACCAAAACCATCATTGGAAATAATGTTTCTATTGGACACACAGCGGTGGTGCATGGATGTGTGGTGGAAGACAACGTACTGATCGGAATGGGTGCCATTGTGATGGATGATGCGGTAATCGGAACAGGATCTGTGATCGCAGCCGGTGCAGTGGTACT
This sequence comes from uncultured Ohtaekwangia sp., assembly GCA_964395905.1. GTDB lineage: Bacteria > Bacteroidota > Bacteroidia > Cytophagales > Cyclobacteriaceae > ELB16-189. The sequence continues at coordinate 34,924 of CAYNCP010000045.1, read as the reverse complement.
ATCAGGCACCAGGGTAGAACCCGGGACTATTTACGCTGGCATGCCCGCCAAAAAGGTAAAAAATATTGGAGCAGAGATGACCGCTGTAATCGCGCGAACGGCAAAGAATTATCCCATGTATGCTGAGTGGTTTAAGGAGTAAATGGAAGAGGTGAATGTATTGAAATTCAACATCTCCAAATCGTAACCTGCGGCATCAGTTCCGTTTTGCAACCGGCATAACGGCCAGGCTTACATGCCCTTTTTCTCCAACAGCCTGCACGGCAAAAAAGTAATTGTCCTTGCTATAGGGGAGTTCTGCGCGGGTGTCTTCAACAAATAGCTTCAGCTCCCAAAATGGCTGGTAAGTTTCTCTTATTAGAATTTGATAGCCTTTAGGTTTTGGACCTGTTGCCGGTGCTTCCCAGGAAAGGCTGGTGATATTACTGAGGTTGACCTGCATGGTCACCTGGCGCGGTGCCGCTGGAGCAAGTGCCAAAGAAGCCATGGTGGCCAAATTCAGCTTGGCCACATTAGCAGCATACTCAAAATCGACAAACTTTAATTTGTCGCCATATTCAATGCCATCTTCTTCACGGATATTTTGATGCTGCTGTGTATAGTTCTCATGAAACTCGGTAAATCTGACTGCAGTATAACCGTTTTGGAGGAATGGCGTGTGATCTCCACCTCGCAGAAACCGATCGGGCCGCATGTTGATGGTGGCAGAAAAATTGTCTAAATAGTGCTCACCCATTTCTCGAACATATCGGGCCAATTGCCTTGATGGACTGTCATTTTCAGACTTCATGGCGGATCTGTTTTTCACATCCTCATCGCTTTCAACGGAAGGTATCATTTCGCTGAATATCCGTACCGTCCTGTTGTTTACGTTACCGGTTTCACTGGCAATCGAGTTGCCAACGATATCGTTGTTGAGCATGGCAATCAGGTTGACATGGGCTTGTCTCATTTTTACCGCCATATGTCTGGCGCCTAAAAGACCTTGTTCCTCTCCTTGAACAGCCATAAACATCAGGGTGCATGGAAATTGGTGGTGTGAGAGTATCCTGGCGAGTTCAAGCACCACCGCTACACCAGAGGCATCATCATTGGCGCCAGGTGCCGCGTTTATGCTATCCAGGGCATCGGAATTTCTGGAATCCAAATGGCCGCTGATCAGGATCACCCGGTCGTCATTGGGATCAGTTCCCCTGATTGTGGCCACCACATTCTTCATCGTGACGGTGTAAGGGACACGTCCTGAGGTCCCGCTTTCAATGACGAATGGATCCAATTCTATTTTCATATTTGCACCAGATTGTTGCCTGATCTGAAGAAATTTTGAAGCTACCCACCTTCGGGCCGCTCCAATTCCGGAAGATGAACCTACCGTATCGCTTAAGGAATGCCGTGTGCCAAAACTTACCATTTTAGCAATGTGATTTTTAATGCTATCAGCAGAGATTGACCGCACCATAGCGGCAATCTCTTCATCCGGGGCGGTGTTCCGTGATTCATCTGAATTCGAACAGCCCCAAATTATAATAAGGACAATGACGGATGGCAATCTGATCAGTTTCATAGGTATTTTCAAGAATGTGGCAAAGACTGACTTTAAATGGACAAAATCAAGTAAAGATTACTTCTCCCTTTTGTCCAAAGCTCACTGGTAAAAGGGGAGATTTAGGTCATATCATCAAATTCGGACACTTTGATAGTTTCAATGTAGTAGGCACTGATCTATATTTGCGGCCCAAACTTAATTTGACATGAAATCAAGCATGATGGGAACGACATACGGAGGCATAATTATAAATCATGCGAGATTCCCTGCTTGCCGGGAGTAGGCATATGATCATTGAAAAACAATTATAAACATATGAAGAACATTTCCTTGATAATCAATATCGTTATGGCAATAGCAGTTGCTGTACTATACTATCTCCACTTTGCTGGAAGGCCATCTGGTGTCTTAAATCCAGGAGGTACTTCCGGACACACCGGTGATTTGAAGTTGGCATACATCAATTCCGACTCCGTGCTGAAATATTACGATTACTTTAAGGTCAGTCGCGAGAAGTTGGAAGCAAAGGGCAAGCAAATGGACACTGACTTTAGGAACAGAGCACAAGGGCTTCAACGCGAGATCAATTCTTACCAGAATACTGTGGCCAATCTTACCATTGGCCAGGCAAGAGCATTGGAGGAAGACCTGACGAAAAAACAGCAAAACTTAAGGGTTTATCAGGAAAGCCTTGCTCAGGAGCTTTCCATTGAAGAAGCCAAACTCAATCAGGAATTGTACCAAAAGATCACCACCTATCTGAAAGATTATGGTACACAGAATGGGATTCAGATTGTTTTTAAGTTCGATCCGTCTAGCGATTTGCTTTTTGTGGGAGACAGTCTGGACATTACAAAAGAGATTATCAGTGGACTAAATGAGTCTTATCAAAATGCAGGAACGGTAAAAAGCGATACCACCAAGGTAAAATAGCAAGGAGTAGCTCCAGTATGGAAAGCCGCTATTTATTAGCGGCTTTTTCTTTTTTTGTCGGATATGTCTTAATTTTCTGAAATATATTGGCCGGCTGTCAATGACAGCAAACTATTTTTTAGACTTGTGTGTGCATTTTTTTAGCAATACCCAGTAGGTAAACGATGAAATCCATATTTACCGCGTTAAATGTAAAGCAAGATGAGAGGGTGCAGGTGCTGCTCATGTTGAGCACCGGTTTCTTCATGGGGATTTTTATTGCCACCTATACGGTTACCGCTGAATCTCTTTTTCTAAATCAAATCGGAGATCAGCTGGACCGCGCTTTTCTGGTCTCCGGTATTTTCGGTATTGTTTCCACTTTCATATTTTCTGTTCTTCAAAACAGAATCAAATTCAGCACACTTACCACCTTCAGCATTGTTACGATCGTGTTTTTTACGGTCGCAGTTTATCTCCTTTACAATTTTGGCGATCCCGCATTGCATGATGAGGTGTTGTTTGCCATGTACATACTTACGGGGCCAATGACGGCTGTGCTCTTGTTATGCTATTGGGGAATCTTTGGTCGCCTTTTCGATTTTAGGCAGAGCAAGCGCATCATTGGATGGATTGATACGGGGCAGCTTGTGGCCTCCATTTTGGCCTTCTTTCTCATTCCACTTACGGCTATATACTTTACAGAAACGTCTAATTACCTGATTGTTTGCGCTATCAGCATAATGGTTTCGGCAATTCTTTTCCTGACCATTTCGTTCAAATTCCCCCTGACTAAGAATAATCCGAATGAGTTTGAATCCACCGTAAGGAAACAGACCAGCTTTGGCAGGATATTTAAAGATCCTTATGTGCTGCTGCTGAGTATTTTCCTGATGATCTCCATGATTACTTTCATTTTTAATCAATATGCTTTCCAGGATTTAATTAATAAACAATATCCGAACCAGCGGGAGCTAACCGATTTCCTGGCTTATTTCAACGGTGCCATATATTTGCTCAGTCTGGTGATGCAGACGTTTGTCAATGACAAAATTATTGGCAACTACGGCATCCGGGTTTCGTTGTATGTACTTCCGGTGATTGTCGGAATTTTTGCAGTTGGTTCACTATTCACGGGGGTGATATTTGGATACGACCTCGCACTTACGCCCTCTACGTTTATCTTTTTCTTCTTGTTTATGGCGTTGACCAGATTGTTTAACGCTACCCTGCGTGATTCGCTGGAAAACCCTGTATTCAAACTTCTTTTTATCCCGCTAGACAGTCGTTATCGTTTTGGTATTCAAGCCAAAGTTGAAGGAGTCGTTAACGAGTCTGGCAGGTTCATCGCTGGTGTTTGCATTTTCCTCTTTGCCATGGTTCCCTTCTTTAATCTGCTTTGGATACCTGGGCTGTTGCTGTTGTTGGTTGGTGCTTATTTTATGGTGGGCCATAAACTTTACAATGGCTACAAGAATAAAATACGTGCCAAATTGGAAAGTCCCGAGTTCACACAGGACAAACTTGAGGTAGGATTTTCTGAGATCACCAGCAGGCTGGAGGCTTGGCTATCTGACGATCGTACATCCAAAGCTGTATTCTCGTTCAGACTTCTGGAAAAAATCAATCCAGGAAAGCTCTCACAATGGATAAACAGCCTCATGAAAAATCCTGACGATGACGCAAGAGAATATGCGCAAAAGCGGATGAATGAACTTAAGGGCTTGTCAGTATCTGATCGATATGTGATTAAGATAGATCCAAATCGTACGTCTGGCACTGGCAAGAACATACTTTCCAAGGCTGATCTGGAGCAGATTCTAGGTAACCAAGGGGACATCACCAAGCAGAGAATACAGCAACTGGCCAGATCAGCTTCTTCAGAAGACAGGCAATATGCAGCAGAGCTATTGCTACACTCAAGCGGAGACGAAAACATTTCTTATTTATTGGAGTTATTGCACGACAGTTCCGACAAAGTCAGGAGTACTGCCATAAAAACAGCTACTCAAAAATACAATGACGAGGTGATTTTGGCGCTCATTGATAACCTGGCTGAGCCCAACTTTGCCAATCAGGCGGCCAGTTCGCTGGTACTGATCGGAGGGAAGGCCTTGAACCTGCTGGACAATGCATTCTACAGATATGGTTATACATCACAGGTGCTGATTAAAATTGTTCAGGTGATGGGCAGAATAGGTGGTCAAATGGCCAAAGACTTGCTATGGGCAAAAATTGACTATCCAGATAAGATGATTGTATCACAGGTACTCTTATCATTAGGTACGTGCGGGTACAAGGCCGGAGTGTCACAAATCACGCGGATAAAATATGCTATTGAGTCGGATATTGCCGATATCAGTTGGAATCTCAACGCGATGCAGGAAATAGGAACCACTGGAAACGCGAAAGTAATTAAGCAAGCTTTGGAGCGAGAGATACAGAATGATGTAGCGCACATTTATATGTTGTTGGCCATGTTATATGATACTCATTCCATTCAGTTGGTGAAAGAAAATATTGAGAGTGGTACCACTGAGGGAACCACCTATGCAGTTGAGCTATTGGATGTTTTCCTTTCCGAGTCACTTAAGCAGCGGGTAATTCCGGTGTTGGATGATTTGTCCGTGTCTGAGAAGATAAATAAACTGGAAGCCTTTTATCCACGCGCCACACTTAATGATAAGTTGGTACTAAAGTTTATCATCAACCGAGAGTTCACGCAATCCAATCGATGGACGAAGGCAACTGTGCTGTACCAGATTGGGTTGCTTAAGATTGCTGATTTCAAGATTGACCTGATTGCTCAAATGTTCAATACCGACATGCTTATACGTGAAGTGGCTGCATGGGCATTGAATGAAATTGATCCTGGCGAATATCAGTCTAATGCCATCCGTTTAGGCGAGGATGCAAAAGAAGAGTTGGACGAAGTCATTTTCCAGTTCGAACACCAAACACAACAAATGCGATTTAACAAAGTAATGTTTTATAAATCCATAGAAGTGTTTGAAGGCATTCCGGGCGTGATCCTATCTTATTTGGCCGACATATCTGAGGAGACTAAACTGGAGCCAGAGGAATCACTGGTAATCGATGGAATGATAAACCACAACTTTCATATTATCTATTCAGGCAAAGTTGAGTTTTATGAGAAGGGAAAATCGGTGGGAGAATATGTAAATGGTCAGTTCATTGGTGAAATGCTGGCATCGCCTGGTTTTATGAATACCCATGTGTTAATTGCCAAAGAGGAGACTATTTTGCTTAAGGTAAACAAAGACCAGTTTTACGAGCTGCTTGCAGACAATGTGAAGCTGGCAGACCGTGTTTTGGAATATATATGAAATTAGCTAAATTTCAAGGATTTTTGGGCTAGATCACTATTTTTAGGCCCTGTAGCGCATTTTTTAAACTTCGGTTAGTCACGTGGATATTCGCAATTCGTACGCTTCTTTACTAAATTTCAAATCCCATTATTTGAATCGATGCTGAATTACCCTGTCCAAGTTGGCGAATTCGAAGAAGATGCTTCCGGACCTCTCGAATCAGAAGGAGGTTTCGGGTTCAATCCATTCCCCGGACTCAGGCCATTTACCATTGATGAAAGTCACCTTTATTTTGGTAGAGAAGGGCAGGTAGACGATATCCTTGTCAAGCTTTCTCAACATCGTTCGGTGGCTGTTATGGGCTACTCCGGTAGCGGTAAGTCCAGTTTAATGCATTGCGGTCTCGTGCCTGTACTGTATGGCGGGTTCATGACTCAAACAGGGCCGCATTGGCATATCATCACTGCCAGGCCGGGGACTTCACCCATTGCAAATCTTACCAACGCCATTGTAGAGTATCAGGTCAGGAATGGTTTGATTGATGCAGGAGACATTGACATTCACAAGGCTATCATCAACTCTGTTTTACGAAGCGGACCGGATGGACTGGTAGAAATTGCCAGGTACATACAGGCAAATAAGAAAGAGAATGTATTCTTTCTAATCGATCAGTTTGAGGAGCTTTTTCGATATGAAGATGTTGACGATGAACAAAGTGTCAATGATGCCACCGCCTTTGTAAACCTTATTTTGAATGCGGTAAATCAAAAGAAGTTACCCGTTTATGTAGCCATCAATATGCGGTCAGATTTTATTGGTGAATGCTCCAACTTCTCCGGTCTTACGCAAATGATCAATACCAGCAACTATCTGGTGCCTCAAATGACTCGGGAGCAAAAGCGCATGGCCATTGAAGGTCCTGTGGCAGTGGGGGGTGGCAGAATTGCGCCAAGGTTGGTAAAGCGGCTGCTTACAGATATTGATAATCATCAGGATCAGTTGCCCATTTTGCAGCATGCGCTGATGCGCACGTGGGATTACTGGGTGGAGAATCGGGAGCCCGGTGAACCGATGGATATCCGGCACTACAATACTATTGGGAAGATTTCTCAGGCACTGTCATTGCACGCAAATGAAGCCTACGATGAACTCAATGGTAGGGAAAAGGAAATTGCGGAAATCCTTTTTAAGAATGTAACCGACAAAGGGGAGGATAGTCAGGGAATGAGACGTCCTTGCCGCGTAAGTGAGGTGGCACAGATAGCTGAAGCATCGGTTGAAGATGTAATCAAAGTGGTTGACGTGTTCAGGAAGCCGGGTCGATCTTTTTTAATGCCGGATTCATCCGTGCCATTGCAACAGGATTCACTGATAGAACTTTCTCACGAAAGTATCATGCGTATCTGGAACCGCCTCTCCAATTGGGTAGACGAGGAATCCGATTCGGCCCAAACCTACATCCGAATCTCTGAGGCTGCGGCCATGTATCAGATTGGAAAAACCGGACTCTGGCGACCCCCTGATTTGCAGTTGGCACTCAATTGGCAAAAGAAGCAAAAACCCACCCGTGCCTGGGCACAACGGTACGACATTGCATTTGAACGCGCCATTGTATTTCTCGATACGAGCCGGATCACCTATGAAGCTGAGTTAAAGAGCCAGGAGCTGTTGCAGAAGCGCATGCTGCGCAGGGCACGGATCACCAACATCATCTTGGCCATCTTCTTGTTGATTGCCATTGCTTTCTTCTTCTTTGGACTGACGCAACAGATTGCAGCTGAACGGGAGGCAAGAAATGCCGAAGAGCAAAGAGTTAAAGCTGTCGCTGCTGCTGATGAAGCGCAAGCTGCACGTGAGGTCGCGGAGGAGCAAACAAGAAAAACTGCAGAAGCACTTGAGCAGGCAAGGCAACTTGCTCTTGATCTTCAAGTTGCAGTAAATCAAGCTGTGGCTGCAAGGCAGGAGGCTTTGAGAAACCTTCAAATAGCTGAAGAACAAACAAAGATTGCAAATGAGCAGACAAAAATTGCCAATAACGCAACAGAAGGATTCAAGAAAGAGTATGAACGCGCAGAAGCTGCATTAGAAAGAGCCAATAGATTACTCTTCTTATCAGTTGCCCAATCCATGGAAGCCAAGGTAGAAGGCATAGATGATGAGCAATTGGCAGGACTGCTTGCCATGCAAGGTTATTTGTTCCATACCAAATACGAGGGCAAGAAATACGATTCCTATGTGTTTAGTGGTCTTTACAATGCCAACGCCAAGTTATCCGGCTCAAACTACAATGCCTTGTTCGTGCCCGGCAAGTTTAAAAACAGGATGTATGCCCTGGCCGTTTCCAGAAAAGACAATTTATTCTTTACATCAGGCAATGACGGCAGGATTTACAGCGGGGATTATATCAATCATCAAATGGGCACACAACTAGCGGCCAACCCATATCCAAATCGAGTGCTCAGACTCAGCAATGATGAAAAGTACCTGGTCAATGGAAGTGACTCCAGTTTCGTGCAGATTTATAAGCCAGGAGATAATGCCGTGCCAGTAAAGGTGGATGGTCACAAGGGATCCATTAACGACATCCGCTTTTTGCCCGATAATTCAGGGTTCATTTCATCTGCATCAGACAGAACCTTGAGGTTTACGAACCATGTAACAGGGGTCGGCAAACAGCTATTGACGTTTCCGTTCAGCCTGAAATCAATTGATATCAGTGGCGATGGTAATTGGTTGGCAGGAGTAGCTACTTCGGGTGAGCTGGTAATGGTAAATCTAAAGACCAATACTTATGAAATTGTTACCAATGAGGCACCCAATCGGATTTTGTCAGTAGCGTTCCATCCAACCAGAAACCTGGTGGCTTATGGGGTGGAGGTGTTGAATGAACAATTGGTTCCGGTTCGCGGAACAGTAAAACTATTTGACCCTGCTGCAAAAACGGTCACCAAGGAATTGTCAGGTCACAAGTCAGGTATATCCGCCATCCGATTCAGCCCGGATGGGTTGCTGCTGGCAAGTGCCGGTTTGGACAGAAAGTTGCAAATGTGGGTGGTGGATCAGGAAGAGGACTTGCCTATTCTTATGGATAATAACAATGGTAACATTTGGGACATTGGTTTCGCAAAGGGTTCTGATTACCTGCTGGCATCATGCAACAATGGTGAGATCAGGATATGGCCGACCGATACAAAGATGTTGGCCGAGCAAATTTGTCCGAAATTGACGAGGAATATGTCACCTGAGGAATGGGAAATATATGTAGCCAACGGCATTGGGTATGAAACCACATGTCAAAGTTTGTTGATCAGTGATTTTTAAAAATTGATGGAAGTTATTTTTTTAGAATTTGTAATGGTTAGGGTTATCAATTAGACGCTGTAAGGTTTGAAATCGATACTTGTTGGCTTTATTTTCAGTCTTTGCGCAATGCTTGCTTACGGTCAGACACCGGAGTGTACGCAGACACTTGCCCAGGCCAATGAAGAGTTTAACCAGGGACGTTTTTTTGGTATTGCTTCCATACTACAAGAATGTCTGGAGGATGGATTCACCATCGAGCAACAAGTACAGGCTTATCATCTATTAACGCAGGCCTATCTTATTCTTGATGATCCTATTGCCGCAGAAAACAGTTACTTAAAATTATTGCAGGCAGATCCCGAATATATTGCCAATACGGATAACGATCCAGTCGATATAGTTTACCTGAGTAAAAAATTCACAGCTACACCTATTTTTACACCTAATTATAGATTTGGAACCAATGTATCAGCGCCTCGTTTAATCCATGCAAACGGCACAGAAGGTTACGCCACCAGCAGGTCCAATAGCCTGCGCCCCAACCTGCATTTTGGGGCGGGCATGGACTGGAACTACAACGATAACCTAAGCATTGGTGCTGAAGCCACCCTTTCATTCAAATCTTTTAAAACAACCATTAACGGCATATCGATAGATGATACGCAGGAGGCCATTGAGCGGTATACCTGGATTGATGTTCCGCTGTTTATTAAATACAGGGATAATTTTGGTAATATAAGGCCATTTGGATATGCCGGCTATTCTTTGAATTTAATGCTGAGTGCAAGTGCGGAGTTGAGGACCGACAATCGTAGTCCAATTATTTCTGCCGGAGAGCGACAACAAGGAAGCGAGGTACCAACTGAAGGGCCGGATGTAAACATCGGGTATAAGCGAAATTTTCTAAACCGTTCGATGGTGCTTGGTGGAGGTATCTACTACAAGGTGGGTCACGATTTTATTATCGTAGATGTGCGGTATGTGGCAGGGCTATCCAATGTCACCAAAGAATCCGAATTATACTATGACAAGGATGGAAATTTCGCACCGGAGGTTGTCAAGTACCGATGGACGGGAGACCTGTTTAGATTTGATAATATTTCATTGTCATTTGGTTATGTAAAGCCTTTGTACAATCCGAGGAAGATTAAAAGGGCAAGGACGAAAAAGGTGTTGCGAGAACTCTCAAAAGAAGAAAATTAGAATGAAAACGAGGGCATGGCTATTGGGTGTTTTAGGGGCACTCTCCATTTGGAGTTGTGACACGGCAACTTCCATTGATCCTCCTGAAAATAGCTTCTTTGTCAAATATTATGGGGACAACGGTAATCAAGAGGGTGTGGACGCTGTGCTTAACGTGGACGGTACCATAACGCTGTTTGGTACCAATGAAGTAGGTGGCATTAAGCAGCTCTATTTTGTAAATATAGAACAGAATGGGAATGTGGTTTGGGAAAGTACGTTCGATGCAGGAAAACCAGCGACAGCAAAGGATTTAGAACTTACTAGCGATGGCCGCTTAGTTGTTGTTGCGGATTTACTGAATGCTCCCAATGAGCATGATATTTTAATCATGACATTAGGTTTAGATGGATCCCTTATTGATAGCACAAAAACAAATTTCATAGATAAATCAAATAACAGGACCGATGAGATTGCCTTTTCAGTTTCTCAGGCAGCAAATGGATTTCTCGTGGCAGGATCAACTAGTAATCTTGATATAAAACCAATTGGTACTGGACCAACGCAGCCTGATACAAGAGATGCATTAAGCCTCAGGTATTTTGATGACCTCACCTTATATGATACCACCGGTCTAAACAATTGGCGGAGGGCTTTAGGACCCGGAACTTTTGATGAAAATATCAGACTCATTCAAACCTTCGATGATCCAGATAAACTTCCCAATGACCCAAGTCAATATGTAGCTTTCGGATATTCAAATGCAAATTCTCCTAATTTCCTTCAAAATGACTTTTATTACCAGATACTTGGCTCAACCGGTTTGCCTGCTATAAACAGGATATACGCTGATTTTAGCCCATCCAATGAAATATTAACGGATATTGTTTTTATGCCACCTCAGTCAGGAAATGGATTCCTTTTAGTTGGTGTTTCGAAAACTTCAAATTCCACTGATATCTTTATTACAAGACTTGGTCAATTTCCGAATCCACTACGGCCAATTCCATTTCAAACTCTCCAAGGTTCTGCTTTTCAGTTTAAGAAAACCTTGGCTGTCAACCTTAGTGAATTCTCAACTGATAAGGTATCTGCATTTCCATCTGCCACATCAGGTTTCTTGCTACTTGCCAACGATAAGTCTTCTGGCATTCAAAACTTCTATCTTACCAAGGTAGATAACAGTGGTTCTGTGGTTTGGTCTAACCCCGTCATATTCGGTGGAGAAATGGATGATGAGGTCGGAGCGGTCCTGGAATTGCCTGATGGATCTATTGGTATTATCGGAACTTTTGCCATTGGCCAGGATGGGGAGAAGAAGATGACCTTTATCAAAGTGAATAAAGAAGGTAAATTTTCGAAATAGGGTGTTTTTAGTGCCGAAAAGGTTACTTTTAAGGTTTAGTCGATATTCATTTTTTTAGTTGGCCCATACCTATGTTCCACCACTACCCAGCTTGTAATTCGTCTGAATCAAATCCACATGCTCTTATAAGGCGGCTCTGCCACGATTCTATTTCTTCAAAAAAATTGGCGGAAAGTGGTGGTAAACAAGGGTTTGGCATGACATGTTCAACTCAATTTCAAATGTGTTGAACCAATTGAAAAGCATATCAAGAGTTGGAGCATGGAGCTGTAGAATTTGGCTCCTGTTGATTTTCGTTTGCTTCATTTCAAATGTTTTTGGGCAAGTAACTACTGGGGGTAGTGGTAACTGGAGTTCTACAACAGTAAATGCCCCATGGGCTGGAGGTGCAGTACCTACTGCGGGCCAGACAGTAACGATCAATAGCGGGCATACTGTAACGCTAGATGTTAATACTGCTGTCACACTAGCATCTGTCACAATCAATTCTGGTGGTACCTTGGTCACCACAGGAGCTTTTACAGTAGATGCTACGACTATAACGGTTGATGGTACCTATACAAACCAAAGTACCGGAACAGTCACAGTCACCAACTGGATTGTTAATGCCACAGGAATTTACAATCATGATGTCGATGGTGGTTCAATACCATTTGCTACAACTACCCGTACCTGGGATGCCGCGTCAAACCTAAACGTTGTTGGCATTGTTGGCTCTGGAACTATAGGAGGATTTGGTCAAACCTTCGGAAATGTAACATGGAATTCAACAGGTCAAACAAGCAATTGTTATCTCGAAGCAAATGCCACCATCCAAGGCAATTTTTCTATCCTTAGCACAGGTGCGACTCCCGTTGCGCCAGGAACTAGAGCACTAAGAATGTCGCCTGACGCTGGTAGTTACACCATCAATGTAAATGGAGACTTCCTCGTTGATGCCAGTACCTTCAAAATGAATAATGCTACAGGAGACTGTTTTTTGAATGTTACTGGTACGGTCACAGTTGATAACGCAGGCTTTCTAACATTGTGTACTGGGAATTCAGATGCATTGTTAACTGCATTAGGAAACGTAGATGTAGTTGGCGGAAGTACCCTATTAATGCAAGAGGATAATAATGCAGGGGTAACTGGCACTTTGGATGTTAATGGAAATTTAAATATTGAAGCAGGATCAACAATTACTGAGACAGATGTTAATGGTAAAGGTATCATCCTGTTTACCAGTGGAGGTATTCAAACCTTTACTAATGAGGGCACCATGTCGAACGAAATTGACATTACGGTTGGCTCCGGTGTGACGTTGCAGATGGGTTCTCCGACCAGCATCTTCAGTGGTAGCGGAATATTTTTTCTGCCCGGTGATGCTACGCTCGGGGTTACCTCCGTTGATGGGATTACAACTGCTGGGGCTACTGGTAACGTTCAGGTAACAGGCACAAGAACTTATACCGCAGGCGCAAGCTATATATATAATGGCTCTGCCGATCAGGATGTAGGAAATGGCCTAACTCAAAACGTACCCTCAGACATTACGATTAATAATCCTGGCAACACCATTTCGCTGGGTGCGGCCACGTCTCTCACAGGCGATCTAATCATTACAGCTGGCACGCTCGACACCAATGGCAACACCGTAACTTTCAATGGAGGAGGGGCACAACAAATCAACGGAACTGCCGCATCACAAGCTTTCGATAACATTATTGTAAACAAGGGGGGTGGCGCATTAACGGTAACTGGCGGCATTAACACGATTACTGCTGCGAATTACACTCAGACAGCTGGCGACTTTACTGCCCCTGCAACATTTTCTGCATCAGGAAATGTAACTTTCACGGCAGGTACGTTCACTGCAGGGGCCAACACGAATGTCGGAGGCAATTGGACAAACAACGGTGGCACTTTTTCACCAGGTGCAAACACAGTTACGTTTGATGGAGGAGGGGCGCAAGCCATCAATGGTACCACGCTCAATCAAACTTTTAACAATATTATTGTCAATAAAGGCGGGGGAACGTTGTCCGCTGCAGGTTTGACCTCAATAACTGCAGCTGACTTTACGCTTAGTGCAGGTACCTATGCGGCTCCAGCCACAGCGACATATACTGGAAATGCCTTACTGTCGGCTGGCACTTACACGGCTGGTGCGAATACCAATGTGGCAGGTAACTGGACAAATGATGGGGGGACGTTTACTGCTGGAGCTGGTACGATTACTTTTAATGGAGGGGCTGCTCAGTCTATCAATGGAAGTGCCGTCACACAGACATTTAACAACTTTGTTGTTAACAAAGCAGGAGGCGCTGTCACAGTCGGTGGAGGTACCACGGCAGTCAATATTAACAATTTTACCCAAACATTAGGCGATTTTAATGCGCCTGCAACACTAAATGCCTCCGGTAATTTTACACTTACCACGGGCACTTATACAGCGGGATCAAATACTAACCTGGCAGGTAATTACACCAACAATGCGAGTTTTGTAAATAGTGGCGGAACGGTTACCTTCAATGGTTCAGGTTCACAAACACTCGGTGGAAGCACAAGCACAACATTCTTTAATGTCAGCACGGCAGCTACATCAGCCACGAGCATAGTCACCAACTCAACGGTTGGCGGCAATTTAACGATTGCCAATAGTACAGCACTAAGCATTTCAACACCCAACCTTACGGTTACGGGATCAACAGTAATCGGTGGAGGGGCTTCAGGTACCCTGACAATTGCCAATGGTGGCGGCACGAAAATTTTTACTGGTTCAATAACAATTAATTCCTCTGGCGTATGGGACAATGCGGCAAATGCATCGATCACAGTCAGGGGTGGAATTTCAAATGCTGGAACTTTTACCTCAGGGAGTGGGACATATCTTTTTGATACCAGCAATCAAAATTTGAATGGTACGTTGTCAATTGCCCTGGTGAATGTTTCCGGAGTCACAGTTACCAATCTAGGGGCTTTAACAGTAAGGTCAAACTTGTTAGGTTCGGGCACATTTACACAGGGTGTTGGTGCCTCACTTACTTTAAACAATCTTATAGCTGTAACCACCTTCGATACGGGAGGAGCAGGTAATTCTGTAATCTACAGCGGGTCGGGACAGGCCGTAAGAACTGCAAATTATGAGACCCTGGTCATTAATCAAAGTGCAGGTGAAGCCGTCTTAAGTGGAAACACTTCAGTTAATGTTTCCCTTCAGTTGTCAAATAGGAATCTAAACCTGAGTGGATACACATTGACCTTAGGTGCTGCTGCATTAATTCCGGTTTTTCCTTTTTCGTCCTCGCGAATGATCATTGCAAGTGGCGGTGGACAAGTTTTGAAAACGGGACTAAATGGTTTGTTCGATTTTCCAATTGGTGATAATGTTGGAACGCTAGAATATTCACCCGTTACGGTAAATGTTACTGCAGGAGGTCCTTCTAACGTTTCAGTTTCTGTTGAAGATGCCAAGCATCCGGACAATAAGAGCACAACGGACTTCATTAGTAGGTATTGGAATGTGACATCGACCGGAGCGATTACGGCTACAATTACTGGGACCTACTTACCGGCTGATATTGTTGGAACTGAGGGTTCTGCAAGTGCCGCCCAACTCAATGGAACTTTTGCTCAAACAACTAATCCATGGGTTAAATTTGGAGTGCTTGGTGGGAATACGCTTTCGGCTGTTGGAGCCACCTTAACAGGCGGGCAGTTATCGGCATTTACGGGAATCCGATCAGCAAGTCCGACAATTTCTATTGACAACGGAGCGGCCATTTCGATTTGTGAAGACACTAGCGTTGTGCTTACTACTACCCTAGGGAGCGGACTTGGTACGATGGCCTACGTGTGGGATCCGACTGCTAATCTTAATTTCTTAACAGTCCCAAACCCTACTTATACTGGTAATACGCCAGGTCTGGAAAATGTGGTCGTCACTGTGTACGATGCGAATGGTATTAGTGCGACTGATAATATAAATATTACTACGGACGCGCAACCGGTCGCCAATGCGGGCGCAGGCGGAGATGTGTGTGGTATAGGGGTTGGCAATCCGTTTACGTTCACGGGTGTGGCCAGTGTGGGCACGGGCACGTGGACCCAGCAGAGTGGTCCTGGAGTGAGCACGTTTGTAGACGCGAACCTGGCCACCACCACGGTGAGTGTAAATGCCTACGGCACGTACGTGTACCGGTGGACCGAAGTGAACAACACGTGCAACGACTTTGATGAGGTGACGGTAAACTTCTGGGAGAACCCCACGGCTGCTGCTGCGGGCGGAGACATCTTCCAGTGTAACAATACAACGTTCGTGATGGCCGCGAATGTACCGCTGGTGGGTACAGGCACATGGACGCAGACGGGCGGTCCAGCGGTGACCATCACCAATGTAAACAGTGCGACCACCACGGTGACGGGTTTGGTGGCAGGAGCAGGGGTGGTGACCTTGCGCTGGACGATCAGCAACGGGACGTGCGTGGCGAGCTTCGATGAAGTAGACTTAAGAAATGACATTCAACCGGTCGCCAATGCGGGCGCAGGCGGAGATGTGTGTGGTATAGGGGTTGGCA